>JACKLQ010000002.1:0-600000 GCA_024235835.1 Thiobacillus sp.
GGGCAATAGCGCCATCGGCGATTTCAGCCCTCGGATACCCCTGCTCATCGCCGGTGCCGGTATCCGGCCTGGAATCTACCAGGGGGTGGTTCGCAGCATAGACTTGATGCCCACGCTGCTGGAGCAGGCCGGCATCCCCCTGCCCCCCAACCTGGATGGTGTCCCGTTGACGCCCGCGCTACAGGGAAAAACCTTACAGGACCTGGCTGCCTTCAATGAGACTGGCATATGGATCGCCGACATCCCGGGACTTCCGGAACGGCATCTTCGCTACCCGGACCTGCTGGAATTGTTGGAGGTGCCGGACCGGCAGACGGGCACCTTGGCTGTCAAGCCGGAATACGCCCGGGTCACCATCCAGGCCAAGGACCGCATGATTCGCCAGGATCGATGGAAACTGGTGTACCAGCCCCTGGACGAAGGCTATGTGCTGCGTCTGTTCGATACGGAGTCTGACCCCAATTGCGAGTCCGACATCGCCAGTAGGCACCCGGAGGTTACCGAGAGCCTGTGGGGTCAGTTGGCGGCCTGGATGGCTGAGGATCCTCTTTTTTCGCCGGAACGGGACAGAATCGGCACCAAGGGTTCGTAGTCGAGCCAATGGGAGCATTCGGGGAGGCGGGTGATATCACCGCTTCGGCGGCAGGGACAGGCGTCGGCTCGGAAGCATGTACCGGCTTCTTTTCCGGTTCCTGGGGCTTTGCATCCGCTGTTGGCTTGGCCTCGCTCGCGGGCTCGGGCTTAAGTTTGGGTTTGTAGGGTTCGGGGAATGGTTCCTTGCCTCCCCATTCCTTGTAACGCCGCTTGAGGCCCTTGGAATCGGGCGCATACCGCAATCCCTCGACGATAAACTGCATCGCTTTATCCTTATTCTTCCGCTGCATGTATATGTCACCCAGGGCCAGATAAGCCTCCGCCAGGAAAGGGGCACCATTCAGAGCCTGGCGATATTCACCCTCCGCAGCGATCTTGTTGCCTGTCAGGTCATAGGACATGCCATTGCGCAAGTGCATCTCGGGACGCAAGGCAAACCCTTCGCTTACATGATCGAGCACATAGTTGCACCCCAACAGTGACTCGTGAATGAAGTAGTCCCTTCTGCCCCGGTTACCCAAAGCCCGGTTGTAGAACCTAAGGCAGTCACAATAGTGATTGAGCGTCATCCAATCCGGATCATTGGCCTTTCGGTCCACGCCAAATGCACGGGCCTTAGTGGCAATCATGACTTCGCACATCTGGCGTTCCTGGGGAGTCGCTTTCCAGTCATCCACCGACCATGCGCTCAGCGGATAGGTCAATGCAGTCAGCGCGAAGATCAACCACTTCATATTCAGTTCCTCTCTACCATGACTTTTTCCAACGTCTTTTGGGTCACCTGTTCCCAGGCAAACTCCACCATGGCCCGCTGGTGGCCTTGGCGCCCCATCCTTGCAGCCCGCTCGCCATCAGTCAAAATCTCCGCTAGGGCACCCGCCACGGCGGACACATCGGCACCGTCCACACGCAACCCAGTCAGTCCTTCCACCACCGCATCGCCAGTGCCCCCCGCCCTGCCGGCCACCACGGGCTTGCCGCAGGACGATGCTTCCAGGAAGACCATACCGAACCCCTCGGTGTCGCCGTTGATCTCCCGGTTGGGCATGGCAAACACATCACAGGCGTTGTACCAGCGGGGAAGGTCCTCCGGGGCCACGTGCCCCAACAGGTGGATGCGCTCTTCCAGGCCGAGTTCCCTGGCCAGGCTGGCCAGGTAGCCCTCGTCTTCACCGATGCCCACCAGGGCATAGCGCACTGCGACACCCCGTTTCGACAACTCAGCCAAGCTGCGTACCACCATGTCGAAGCCCTTGCGCCGGGACAGTCGCCCCACCGACAGGACAAGCTTCTCGCCCACCTGGAGACCAATGGATTGTTTCAGGTCTTCGCAGGGCAGGTCTGGCCGAAAACGTGCCGTGTCCACCCCCGGATAGATCAGGACGATGCTGTTGGGGGCCACCCCCATGCTCACAAGCTCCCGGCGCGTGAAATCGCTGTTGGCGATGACCGTATCAGCGTGGCGCAGGGCGAAGCGCATGGCCTTGTACTTGCCACCTTTGCCCCAGGTGGTGAGTTCCTCCCCGTGTGCATAGATCACCACCGGCCTGAATGTCAGCCGGGCAACCAGCCAGGCCACCAGGCCCTCGGGCAGGGCGCGAATGGCGTGCACGGCGTCGAATCGATGGGTCAGGGCCAGTCCCAGGGACTTGAACAGGAATCGGGCGTACATACCCAGGGACTCGGGCCGTAGCCAGGGCACGCGCTTGAGGTTGAGCCGGTGTACGGTGTTTGGTAAATCCCGGTCCACTTCCACAGCCCCCGGGACGTCAGCGGTGACAATGTGCAGATCCTTCCCCCCCAGGCGGCTGTAAACCTCCGCCGCCCACACGGCGGTACCGCCCTTGGTTGGCAGAAAAAGTTCCGTCAGGACCAAGAGCCGGACATGAGGATTGGTCAAGGTTGTCATCCGCGCATCATGGAAAGGATATTCCGCAGGCTGGCCATGCCCGGATTCTCCCACACGGAGGGCAGCACGGCCCGGATCGCTTCCCGCCGGCGGCCGGCCTTGGCCAGGGCATAGCCCAGGTTCAAACGGCCCTGGGCCAGCCGGCTGCGCACGCCCCGCCTCACGATCGCCGGGTATTCCCGGGCGGCCTGGTTCATGTCCCGCAGGGTGCGCAAGTTGTCGAACTGGGCGCGCAGGGGATCCTTGCGGGTGGCGCTGGCATCATGGATCACGTAGGCCGCCATGGGCCGGCAAACCACGCCAATACGCTGGCTGCGGGCGCACAGCTTGACCAGGAAGAATACGTCCTCGCACACCCGGTAGCCGGTAGGGTAGCCCCCCAATTCCAGGAATATGGCACGGGGCACGGAGAGGGTATGGGTGTCACCGAAGTGGTCGGCAACGAAAGGCTCCAGTTCGCGGGCCTCCATGACCACCTTGTCGGATCCCGCCGCCCTGGCCAGCAATACCCGGCCGGAGTCGTGGATTTCCATGGAGCCGGAGATGCGGCTGTCGTCGGGGCGACGATAGTCGTAGTCGCCGGTGAGAAAATCCAGCCCGCTGTCCTGTGCTATCCAATCGGCATGCCATTTCAGCCGGTCCGGGTAGTACCAGTCGTCGGCGTCCAGGAAGGCCAGCCAGTCCCCGGTGGCCGCCCGGGCGCCGGCATTGCGGGCGGCAGACACGCCGGCATTGTCCTGGCGCAGGTAGCGCACCCGTTCCCCGTACCCGGCCACCACCTCCGCCGTTTTGTCGACGGAACCGTCATCCACCACCAGGATCTCGTGGGCCGGCCAGGTCTGGGCCAGCACGGAATCGATGGCCCGGGCCACGAAGGCCTCCGCGTTGTAGGCTGGGATGATGACGGAAAAGCGCGGCCCGCTCATGCCGCAACGCCTTTTGTTGGCGCAAGAAGCGCCAGCACCCCGCCCAGGCCGGACCAGCGGGCCAGCTTGGCGAAGCGGGGAATCCTGGCCATGCGCTGGTTCCAGGCGGCCAGGCGGGTTCCCAGGTTGGATGCGATCCAGGCGGGTTCCCGTTTTCGGTAATGCTGGGCCAGTTCGGCCGCGCTCATGAAGCGCAGGCCTGGAAACCGTTGCAGCGCCTGGCCCAGGAGTCTGTCCAGTTCCGCCAGGGCCAGTTCCTGTCCGGAACCCGTGAAATTGAAGCGGTGGGTCTCCAGCAGGCAAGGGCGGCCCTGGGCGCATTTTTCCGCCAGGGCCTTCAGCCCATCCTCCGCCCGGTGGCCCCGGTCGGGCTCGAAATAACGGTCGCGGACCAGATAGACGATGCCGCCGATGCCCTGCTGCCCGTTGTACAGATCCACAGCCTCGCAATCGGGTTGGCCTTGGGCATCCCGCCCGGTACACCGGTGGCCCGGCGTGACGAGGGCCTTGGCACCATGGGCTGCCCAGGCAGCCTCCACGGGCCAGGTCCAGATGAAGGTGGGTGGCACCACCACCTGGGGCCTTTCGCCGAAGGCGGTCCGGTAAAGGTCCACTTCTTCCGCCACGGCCACCGCGATGGCCGCATCGGCCAGGGGCCTTGATGGCAGCACGCTGGCGTCCGCCCAGCGGGTTTGCAGGGGGCTGGGCAACGCCTCGGTTTCCTGACCGGGACCGGCCAGCACCCATTCCCGTATCGCCGGGTCCCTCCTGGCCGCAACCAGGAGGGCATCCGGCCAGTAGTGGGCCATGCCGTGGAGCTGCGGTGCGTAAACGCCGAGTCGGATGCCCTCCTGGATGGCGGCCAGCAGATCGGCATAGGCGGGATCGAGAATGGGCCTGGCGTGATAGGTGTGGAAGCCGGACGAAGCGATCGCCTCGCCGTCAGGCAGGGACAGCGTGAGGCCAAGGGTCATGACTGCCGGCATGCCGGTGGCATCCCGATGGGCGTTCAGGCAGGCCGCCACGCGGGCCAAGGACTGGGCGTGGGCCGGGGGACCCGGGCCCCAGTCGTCGCTTTCGATGATCAATACCGGATGACGGAGCACCGGCTCTCGCCAGGCTGCCCGGGCCGGCCCGGCGTACAACAGCAGAATGAACAACCAGAGCGTGGGCAGGGCCAGCAACGCCGGCAGCCACCACCCCATCAGAGGTCGTACCCCATCTCCCTGGCCAGGGGAGCCACACGATCCAGCACGCGCTCCACCCGCTCCCGGTTGCGACCATCCTTCCACTTGTCCAGCTTGATCTCACCGAACACGTCGTAGGGCTTCGTCAGCACCTGGCGGCAGTGCTCTTCCACGCCAGAGGTAAAGTCCAGGTCGCAACCTTGGTACATGGCCCTGTAGCCCGCCACCGGGTCCCGCACCAGGTCTTCATAGAAGATTTCCACCCACTGACTGGCTGGCACCTGGGCCCGGGCATCCAGGATGGCGCGATTGATGGCCTGGTACTGGAAGGCGGCCACCTCCTCGATCGGCGCGGAAAGGTAGTCCCGCCAGCCCTCGGCCAGGAAAAAGCACCACTGGGTGTAACGACCTTTGTCCACGGCCACCTGGGCCGGGAACTGATCTGTCCAGGTGGAATACTTGTCCGGCTTGCCCCAACCCTCTATGAGGGAATTCAGATTGTCACCCGGGCTGCGCTTGACATACACGAACACCGCATCCGGAAACAGGGCCTGAAGGTAGGGCACACACAAGCCATTCTGGTTGTTCTTGTCCACCCAGCGGGACCTTCCGGTCCAACTGAAAAAGTAGCGGGCGACGTGGTCCCGGTCCCGTTGGCTGGCGTCCGCCGCATACAAGGCGTGGGTATCCCAGTTCTTTTCGGTCAGGGGATGCAGGTCGACCCAGAAATCGTGGGTTTCACGCTGCAGGGTGCCCAGTTGAGGAGATTCAGACAGGGTCTTGTAGACCACGGTCGTGCCCGCGCGGGAACATCCCAGCACGATGACAGGACGGTCGGCGGGGGGGCGGGCAATGTCCCAATAGGCGGCTCGCAATTTGCGCGCCACGGATTTGCCGTGGTGGCGCAAGGTCTTTTCAACCTTGGAAATGAAATCCGACATCCGCCTGCTCGTGTTTGAGTTCGGCGAAAGGATACTTGCCTGTCGCTACAATGCCTAGGCTGCTCATACCGCCATCCGCCATGAAACTCGTCACCTGGAACGTCAATTCCCTGAAAGTCCGCCTGCCCCAGTTGCTGGACTGGCTGCCCGCAGCCCAGCCGGACGTGGTCTGCCTGCAGGAGACCAAGCTCACGGACGAGGCCTTCCCACAGGCCGACATCGAAGCCGCGGGATACCGGGCGGTGTTCTCGGGCCAGAAGACCTACAACGGCGTGGCGATCCTGAGCCGCCACCCCTTAATGGAGGTTCAGGCCGGCATTCCCGGCTTCGAGGATGAGCAGAAGCGGGTGCTGGCCGCCACGGTGGGGGACGGTGACGAGAAACTCCGGGTGATCTGCGTCTACATCCCCAACGGCCAAAGCCTGGATTCCGACAAGTACCAGTACAAGCTGCGCTGGCTGGACGCCCTCATCGCCTGGCTGAAGGACGAATTGAACCGCCATCCCCGTCTGGCCCTGCTGGGGGACTACAACATCGCCCCCGAGGACCGGGACGTGCACGACCCGTTGGCCTGGGAGGGCAACGTGCTGGTGTCCGAACCGGAGCGGGCGCGTTTCCGCGCCCTCCTGGCCCTGGGCCTGAAAGACGCCTTCCGCCTGTTCGAGCAGCCGGAGAAGAGCTTTTCCTGGTGGGATTACCGGGCCGCCGGCTTCCGCCGCAACCTGGGCCTGCGCATCGACCACATCCTGCTGTCTTCGGCGCTAGCGGGGAAATGCACGGCCTGCGTCATCGACAAGGAACCGCGCAAGCTGGAGCGGCCTTCGGACCATACACCAGTGCTGGCGGAGTTGGATCTAACCGGGTCCTAGCGCGGGAGCACATGGCGACAGCCGACATATCGGACTAAACTGTGCGCATTAATACATGCGCATAGAGCCGCCATGCCCACATCAAATGCATCAGCCATCGAAACTGCTCCCCACTCCAGACCCCCCTCCAAGCGGGCGGTCAACCTGAGCCTGAGCACTGACGTCCTGGAGGCCGCCAAGATGCTGAAGATCAACGTATCCCAGGTCTGCGACAGTCATCTGCGCGATATCGTGCGCCGGGAACAGGAGCGCCGCTGGCGTGAGGAACATGCGGATTTCATTGCCGCCTACAACGCCACCATCGAATCCGAAGGAATGCCCCTCGATGAGTGGAGGACCTTCTGATGGCCAGGTTCGAGGTCTATCCCAATCCAGGTTCCCATGCCAGCACGACACCCTACCTGCTTGATGTCCAGAGTGACCTGCTGGATGGCTTAGACAGCCGCATGGTGATCCCGCTCCGTAGCCTGGATCACTTCGCTAAGGTCAAGTTGCCGGCCAAACTCACCCCTGTGCTCAGCATCCAGGGCAAGGACTACCTGTTGGAAACCCCCAAGATGGGCGCGGTGCCACAGCGTATTCTGAAATCCCCGATCACGTCCTTGAATGCTGAGCAGGCACAAATAACCGCTGCCCTGGATTTCCTGTTCCAGGGTTTTTGATTCCGCTTGGCTGATCGCGGCGAATAGGCCTGCAAAATGGCGATCAGCATGTGAAAGCGCAACCTACGGAGCCCACCATGCAGGAAGCCCTGTTCCCCGAACTGACTGACCAGGCCATCTCCAGCGAGGTGCTTTTGGAGAAGTACGCCAAGGGGGACGAGCGCAACGTCATCGACGTGCGCAAACGGGTGGCCAAGGCCCTGGCCTCGGTGGAGAAGAAGGCGGACCGGGCCAAGTGGGAACGCCAGTTCTTCGCCGCCATGGAGGCGGGCTTCATCCCCGCCGGGCGCATCAACTCCGCCGCCGGCACCGAACTCCAGGCCACCCTCATCAACTGCTTCGTGCAGCCCGTGGGGGACGCCATCTCCGGCGAGGTGGAAGGCCGGCCCGGCATCTACGTGGCCCTGGAGGAAGCGGCCGAGACCATGCGCCGGGGCGGAGGCGTGGGCTACGATTTCTCCGCCATCCGTCCCAGGGGCGCCCTGGTGAAGGGCACCCAGTCCCGGGCCAGCGGCCCCGTGTCCTACATGCGGGTGTTCGACCGCTCCTGCGAGACCGTGGAGTCCGCCGGTTCCCGCCGGGGCGCCCAGATGGGGGTCATGCGCTGCGACCACCCGGACATCGAGTTGTTCATCCATGCCAAGGACCAGGGCGACCTGCGCAACTTCAACATCTCGGTAGGCCTAACCGACGCCTTCATGCAGGCGGTGGAAGCGGATGGGGACGTGGAACTGAACCACAAGGCCGAGCCCGGTGCCGAGCAGAAGGCGGCCGGCGCCTATCACCGGACAGATGGCATGTGGGTCTACCGCAAGCTGCGGGCCCGGGACCTGTGGACCCAGATCATGGCCTCCACCTACGACCATGCCGAGCCGGGCGTGCTGTTCATCGACCGCATCAACCGGGACAATAACCTGGGCTACTGCGAAGCCATCGAGGCCACCAACCCCTGCGTCACGGCGGACACCCGGCTGGCCACCCAGTTCGGCCTGATCCCCATTGGCGAACTGGCCGCCAACGTCGCGCCCATCATGGCCAGCGTCGACCGGCGCGCATTGGGCCGGGATGAACGTGGCGTGGAACGCCGCCCCGCCAAACCTGCTTTCATGACGGCCAACATGGCGGAGGTCTTCGAGGTCACCACGGAAGACGGCTACCGCATCAAGGCCACGGCCTGGCATGACTTCTACACCCAGCGCGGCAAGATCAAGCTGCGGGACCTGCGGGTAGGCGACGAAATCCTGGTGCAGTCCGGCAAGGGCCAGTTCGGGCAGCAGGGCAGCATGGAACTGGGCATATTGCTGGGCCTGATCACCGGCGACGGACATTTCACCAACCGGGGACAGGGCAAGGAAGCAGCCATCATCAACTTCTGGAACGAAGACCGCGTTCTGGCCGATGGCATGGCGCGTATCGTCAACGGCCTGATCTCGGGCTTGGCCACCAACGGCCGCGAATATGCTGTACGCCCGGTAGCCGTGCCCCAGCGCAACCACGTTTTTCTGCGCTCCATCATGCTGGCACGGGTTCTGGAACACTACGGCTTTACGCGGCAAACCAAACTACGGGTTCCCGAGGTGGTCTGGCGAGGTAGCGAGGACTGCGTCAAGGGCTATTTGCGTGCCCTGTTCCAGGCCGATGGCACGGTAAACATTTCTGGAAATAGCCAAAGCTGCTCCGTTCGCTTGGCTTCCAGTTACCCTCATCTGCTGCGGGAAGTGCAGGTGTTGCTGGCCAACTTCGGTGTGTTCTGCCGCATCCACCAACGCCGCGCTGCCGGGCAGCGCATCTTGCCAGATGGTAAGGGCGGGCATCGTGAGTATGCTTGCCAAGCAGACTTTGAACTCATCATCGACGGGGAATCCCGCAGTGTATTCATGGCCGAGATGGGCTTCCTGCTGGACTACAAGAACGATAAATATCGTGCGTGGGCAAAGGACAAGGCACTACGCCAAAAGCAGCGCTTCACTAGCCGAATCAAATCCATCGTGTCAGTTGGCCGTGAAGCGGTTTACGACACCACCCAGCCTGACCACAACACGGTCATCTTCAATGGCCTCGTCACCGGACAATGCGGCGAACAACCGTTACCACCCTACGGCTGCTGCTGCCTGGGCTCGGTGAACCTCACCCGCTTCGTGACCCAGGCCTTCACCGAACATGCCGCCTTCGATTTCGAAGGTCTAGCCCACATCCTGCCCACCTGCGTTAGGGCCCTGGACAACGTGCTGGACCTGACCGCATGGCCCCTGAAGAAACAACATGACGAGGCCATGGCCAAGCGTCGCGTGGGCCTGGGTTTCACCGGCCTGGGGGATGCCCTGGCCATGCTGGGCCTGCGCTATGACACCCCCGAGGCCCTGGCCTTCGCCACGCAGGTGGCGGCCTTCATGCGCGACCACTCATATCGTGCCTCGGTGGCGCTGGCCCAGGAACGGGGCGCCTTCCCCCTGTTCAATGCGGACCTGTACCTGGCCGGCGGCAACTTCGCCTCCCGCCTGCCGGAAGACCTGAAAGCGGAGATCCGCGCCCACGGCCTGCGCAATTCCCACCTGCTGTCCATCGCCCCCACGGGCACCATCTCCCTGGCCTTCGCCGACAACGCCAGCAACGGCATCGAGCCCCCCTTCTCCTGGGCCTACACCCGCAAGAAGCGGGAACCGGACGGCGGCTGGAAGGAATACCAGGTGGAGGACCACGCCTGGCGCCTGTACCGGGAACAGGGCGGTGACACGGAACACCTGCCCGAGAGCTTCGTCACGGCTTTGGAGATCTCCGCCCTGGCCCACATGGACATGGTGGCCGCCGTGGCCCCTTACGTAGACAGCGCGATCTCGAAGACGGTCAACGTCCCCGCCGACTACCCCTACACGGATTTCGAAGGCCTCTACTTCGCCGCCTGGAAGGCGGGCCTCAAGGGCCTGGCCACCTACCGGCCCAACGCGGTGCTGGGCAGCGTGCTGTCCACGGGCGAGGAGAAACCCGCCGCCGACAAGGCCAAGGCCGCCGCGCCCCAGGATTTCGAGCTCTCCGACGTAAACCGCCGCATCGAGATCAAGGCCCTGCCCGCCCCCGTTCTGGAAAGCCTGAAGTGGCCCGGCCGGCCCAAGCTGCCCGGCGGCAACCCGGCCTGGAGCTACATGATCGAGAGCCCCCACGGCAGCTTCGCCCTGTTCGTGGGCAATACGGAACCGAGCGAAACCGACGGCCGGGCCTGGCCCTTCGAGGTGTGGGTCAACGGCGCCGAGCAGCCCCGGGGCCTGGGGGCCGTGGCCAAGACCCTGTCCATGGACATGCGCGCCAACGACCGGGGCTGGCTCAAGTTCAAGCTGGACACCCTGGCCCGGACCCGGGGTGACGACGCCTGCGCCATCCCCTTCCCGCCGGATGGTGAGCTCCGCCAGATGCCCAGCCAGGTGGCGGCCATGGCCCAGCTCTTGCGCTGGCGACTGGACGAACTCCATGCCCTGGACGGCGAGGGCACGGAACACACCGATTCCGCCCTGCTGGACGCCCTGTTCTCCCACAAGGAGCCCAAGACCGGCACCGACGGCACCCTGTCCTGGACCGTGGACGTGCTCAACCCCCATACCGGCGACGACTTCGTCCTGGGGCTGAAGGAGATCACCCTGCCGGATGGCGTCACCCGGCCCTACTCCGTGTGGCTGGCGGGGGACTACCCAAGGGCCCTGGACGGGCTTTGCAAGCTGCTGTCCCTGGACATGCGGGTCATGGACCCGGCCTGGGTGGGCATGAAGCTGCGCAAGCTGCTCAACTACCCGGAACCCCTGGGGGATTTCATGGCCTTCGTGCCGGGAGAGAGCAAACAGTCCACCTGGCCCTCCACCGTGGCCTACGTGGCCCGGCTCATCATCCACCGTTACGCCATGCTGGGCATCCTTACCGAGGACGGCCTGCCGGTGAAGGAGATGGGCATCCTGCAGACCCCGGCCCTGCCCGCCCACGCCGGCGAGCAACCCACGGTGCTCAAGGGCCGCCGCTGCCCCGAGTGCGGCAACGAGACGGTGATCCGCAAGGACGGCTGCGACTTCTGCACCGCCTGCGGCGCGGTGGGGGCCTGCGGCTGAATCCTTGATCCGTAGCCTGGAGGAGCGAAGCGAGTCCAGGGGAAGCGATTGCCCGGGTTACCCCGGACTTGGCCTGCGGCCTCAAGCCTACCGACTAGCTACCTGCTATCGCTCTACAATCCAGGCTGTTGAACTGATTGGAAGCCGTCATGACCTTCTACCTCCTCACTCTCGTCCACGTCCTTGCCACCATCGTCTGGGTGGGGGGCATGTTCTTCGCCCACCAGTGCCTGCGGCCTGCCGTCCTGGCCACCCTGGAACAACCGCCCCAGCGCCTGGCTCTGTGGCGGGCGGTGTTCGGCCGTTTCTTTCCCTGGGTGTGGGGCTGCGTCATTGCCCTGGTACTGACGGGCCAGGCCATCGTGGTGAACATGGGCGGCATGGGCGCGGTGCCGGTGCAGATCCACGTCATGGCGGGCATCGGCTACCTCATGGCCATCATCTTCGCCTTCATCTACTTCGCGCCCTATGCTGCCCTGAAAAAAGGCGTGGCGGCCCAGGACTGGCCTGCCGCCGGCGCGGCCCTGAACCGCATCCGCATGCTGGTGGGCACCAACCTGGCCCTGGGCCTCACCAACGTGGCGCTGATCTTCCTGCTGCCCGGCCTGCCGCAGGCATAAATACCCGCCCCGGACTCTCTACGCTCCGCCGGGCTACGTCTCGGCGGCACGCACGGTAGCCCGGGGGAGGCCGCAGGCCGAGTCAGGGAATCGCACCTCTCCAGGCTTCCCCAGTGATTCAGCGGTACAGGGGCAGGGCCGCGATGCGGGCCTCGATCTTCTCCACCATGGCCTTGTAGGCCGGTGCTCCCACGCTGCCAAAGCGGCGCTCGAACTCGGCCTGGTTCATGAACTGGGGCAGGTCGTCCACCCTGGGGAAGAACACGCCGGCCTCCTTCACGCCCGCCAGCACGGCCTGGACCTTGCGTGCCTGACTCTCCGAACGGGTACCCGCCTCCCCCAGCCGGCTGCCCGCCCGATCCGCCGCCAGGTCGTTGAAGGAAAATCCGCTGCCCTCCCGGGCGTCCCGCAGTTCCTTGTAAAGCCCTGCCGCATCGGAAAGGCCCTCGCCGCCCGTGGCGGCGATGAAGGCGGACAGGGCGAAATGCTGGGCGAAATCCCCGCGCCCAGCCAGGTTCACGCCGCCCATTCGGCCCAGGCCCTGCAAGCCGCGGACGGACACCAGGTTCTGCCCCAGGGCACGCTCAGCCAGGGCGGTCAGGGCGGCACGGTTTTCCACCACCGGGTCGCCTTTGCCCGAGCGTTCCCGGGCCAGGGCGAACACCTGCCCCAGCACGACAGGGAAATCCCGAGCTTTCAGCGTGGCCAGCCGCTGGCGGTAGATGCCCAGGATGGCGACATCCAGGCCGGCACCGCGGGCCATGGCTTCCTCCAGGGCCAGGCCCCGCCAGACGAAACGGAGGGTCAGGTAGCCCTGGCCCAGGCGGGCGGCGCGCATCATGTCCCTGGCCACCAAGTACTGGGGCGCCACGGGCGAAAGGGCCAGCCCCCATTCCAGCACCTGCCCGGCCAGGACCGCAGGCAGGGGCAGGGAGCCCAGGCGCAGGCCCGCGGGGGCCAGCTTGCTGCCATCCTGGGCCAGTGCCAGTTCCCAGTTCAGGTATCGGGGCACGTCCAGCCAGGGCAGGCGCTGGCTGGCACGGACCAACAGCCGTTCCCTGGAGACGGAGATGGATGCCCCCTCCATCTCCATGCGCCCGGCCAGGTAGTTGAGACCCAGGCCCAGGTCCCTTTCGGAGAGGCGCACCTGCCTTTCCTGGCCCTCCGCCATGTTTCTCAGTCCCAGGGAGGACCAGACCAGGCGCCCCCGCTCCAGGTCCGTCACCGCCACGTCCCCACCCCGGGCAACCGCGGGCCTGGGGGAGGTGGCGATTCCCAGCAGCAGGACCAGGATGGCCAGGGGCAGGACGAAGAGCAGGCTCAGCTTCAGGAAGAAACCGGTGATGAAGTTCATGGGGTCATGCCCCGGCGCCGTAGCCCTTGAACTTCTCCAGCACCTCGGCCATTTCTTCCGCCGTCAACAGCACCGGGGCACTCACCTGGAGGCACCGCAGGTATTGGCCACACAGGGCCTCCACCTCCATCGCCAGGGCCAGGGCGCTGTCCAGGCTTTTGCCCCAGGCCACCAGGCCGTGGTTGGCCATGAGGCAGGCACGGCGGCCTTCCAGGGCGGCAATGACCGCGTCAGACAGGGCCTGGGTACCGAAGGTGGCATAGGGTGCGCAGCGGATGTCCGTGCCCCCCGCCATGGCCACCATGTAGTGGAAGGGCGGGATGTCCCGACGCAGGCAGGCCAGGGCCACGGCGAAGGGGGAATGGGCGTGGACCACCGCCCGGGCGTCGGGGAAGGCGGCATATATGTCCCGGTGGAAACGCCATTCGCTGGAGGGCTTCTGGCCCTCCGGGGCCTGACCGTCCATGTCCAGCATCACCATGTCCCGGGCCTCCAGGTACGTCATGTCCCGGCCAGAAGGCGTGATGACGAAGCCGTCTTGTGAGTGGGCGCTCACATTGCCGGAGGTGCCCTGGTTTAGTCCAAGAGCCACACTCTTGCGAGCGCAGGCGGCGACGCGTTCAGGCAGGTTGGAAATATTCATGCGCGATCCGGAAAAAGTGCTGCCAGGGCATCCCGGCTGGCGGCGCACACGCCCCGCTCGGTGATCAGCCCCGTCACCAGCCGGGCCGGGGTCACGTCGAAGGCCGGGTTGGCGCAGGCGCTGCCTTCCGGCGTCAGGTGAATGCTCACCAACCTGCCATCGTCGGTACGGCCGGCGATGCGGCCCACCTCATCGGCCGAGCGTTCCTCGATGGGTATCTCCCTGCCGCCGGCCAGGTGGAAGTCGATACTGGGCCCCGGCGCCGCCACATAGAAGGGCACGCCGTTGTCGAAGGCCGCCAGGGCCTTCAGGTAGGTGCCGATCTTGTTGCACACATCGCCGTTGGCCGCCGTGCGGTCCGTGCCGACGATGCACAGGTCCACCCGGCCCTGCTGCATGAGATGGCCGCCGGCGTTGTCGGCGATGACCGTGTGGGGAATGCCCGCCTGGTTCAGCTCCCAGGCGGTGAGGCTGGCGCCCTGGTTGCGGGGCCGGGTTTCGTCCACCCACACGTGCACCGGAATGCCCACCTCCCGGGCGGCGTAGATGGGGGCCAGGGCGGTGCCCCAATCCACCGTGGCCAGCCAGCCGGCGTTGCAATGGGTGAGGATGTTCACCGTCCCGGGCTCAAGAAACCCGCCGGGCCGTCCCAAGGGTTTCTTGGCCCCCTTGGGGGGCGGCTCCTCCCGCAGGGTCGAGCCGGGGGCGTTGCCTTTCCGTTGTGCCATGGCCTGGATGAGTGCCAGCCCGTGGCGGCCGATGGCCTGGTTCTGGGCCACATCCTCGGCGCAGATGGCCTCCGCCTCGATCCAGCCCGCGGGTGAGCGCTCGCTGACCGGCAGCTTCAGGAGCTCGGCCAACACCCGCTCCACCGCCCATTTCAGGTTCACCGCCGTGGGCCGGGTGGCCACCAGCAGGGCAGCGGCGGCGCGCAGACCTGCATCGGAGGCATCCCGGTGGGCCGCCAGGGCCAGGCCGTAGGCGGCCGTGGCGCCGATGAGGGGCGCGCCCCGCACCCGCATGACGGCGATGGCCTCCGCCGCCTCTTCCGGGGTAGTCAATGTGCGGGTGACGAATTCATGGGGCAGGCGGGTCTGGTCGATGATCTCGACTCCAGCCTCCACGGGCCAGATGGTGCGGGTGGGGGTGCCGTTGATGTTCATGGGCCGGATTATCCTTGCTTGCCCTACAATCGCGCCATGCCTGCGCCACTCCCCGAATCCGCCCTCGCCACCGCCCTGAACGCCCTGCTGGACCGCCAGCCCGTGGCCCGGGAACGCCTGCTGCGCCATGCCGGCAAGCGCATCATCCTGGCCCTGCCCCTGCGCCCCCTGGAACTGGGCCTGGACGGCGACGGCCGCTTCAGCGTGCCCGGCCCGGAGACGGAAGCGGATGAACTGGCCGGCGCCGTCTCCTCCGTCACCCTCACCCCCCAGCTTGCCGCCCTGCCCAAGTGGATCACCGGCGGCACGGTGAGCGACCTGTTCAGCGCCGAAGGGGATGGCCTGCTGGCCGCCGACGTGGCCAAGGCCCTGGCGGACTTCGACTGGGTGCTGGCCCTGCGCCCCTACCTGGGAGACATGGCCGCCAGCCGGGTGGACCAGTTCATCCAGGGGTTCTCCGAATGGCGGGGCAAGGCCGTGGATGCCGCCGGCCGCAACCTGGCCGAGTACGCCGTGCACGAGGCCGGCGTGCTGGCGGAGCCCCATGCGGCACGGGAGTTCATCGCCGAGGTGGATCGCCTGCGGGAAGACACGGACCGGCTGGAGGCGCGCCTGAAACTGCTGGAGCAACGGCAAGCATGACGATCCCTGCAACCGGCCTCCCCTGCCGGGAGGTGCGATATTCGCGTCACGCCTTTGAACGCATGTTCCAGAGAGGCATCCCGCCGGAAGCCGTCGAAGCCATGATCAAGTCGGGCGAGATCATTGCGTCCTATCCTGATGATCGCCCCTACCCCAGCTACCTGATCCTGGGCCAACATTGGGACTCGCCGCTTCATGCCGTCATGGCGTTGGACGCGCAAAGCGGAATTTGCCAAGTCGTAACTGTCTACAGACCAGACCCAGACCTTTGGGACGACTCCTTCAAGACAAGGAAACAACCATGAAATGTTCCATCTGCAAAACCGGGACGACGCATCCGGGCAAGGCCACGGTCACCCTGCAACGCGGGGACAGCGTGGTCGTCATCCGGGACGTGCCCGCGGAAATCTGCGAGGACTGCGGCGAGTACTACCTGGATGAAGTCACCGCTCGCCGCGTCTATGCGGCCGCCGAGCGGGGATTCGAACGCCACGTGGAAGTGGAAATCCAGCGCTACGCAGCCTGATCGCCACCTGATGTACCTCTTCCGCATCCTCCGCATCTGGTTCACCGGCGCCCGCTACGGCCTGGACGAATTCTTCCTGGGCCACGAGCGGGTCAAGCTGGTGCGCTGGACCGTGCAGGCCCTGTTCTTCTGGCGTCGCCTGACGCGTCCACGCGGCGAGCGCTTGCGCCTGGCCCTGGAATCCCTGGGCCCCATCTTCATCAAGTTCGGCCAGATGCTCTCCACCCGGCGGGACCTGGTGCCACCGGACATCGCCAACGAACTGGCCAAGCTCCAGGACCGGGTGCCCCCCTTCCCCAGCCAACAGGCCCTGGCCGTGCTGCGCCGGGCCTACGGCCGCCCCGTGGAGGAGGTGTTCGCCGAATTCGATCCCACCCCCGTGGCCTCCGCCTCCGTGGCCCAGGTGCATAGAGCAAAACTCAAGTCGGGTGACGCAGTTGCCATCAAAATCCTGCGCCCCGGCATCGGCAAGGTCATCGGCCAGGACGTGAAGCTCCTCTACGCCCTGGCGGGCCTGGTGGAAAAACTGTGGTGGGACGGCAAGCGCCTGAAGCCCAAGGAAGTGGTGGGCGAGTTCGCCAAGCACCTGGGTGACGAGCTGGACCAGATGCGTGAGGCGGCCAACTGCTCCCAGCTCCACCGCAACTTCAAGGGCTCCCCCCTGCTGGCCGTGCCCGAGGTGTACTGGGACTACTGCGAAGCCGAGGTCATGGTCATGACCTGGATGGACGGCACCCCCATCTCCCGCATCGACGAGCTGCGCCGCCAGGGGGTGGACATCCCCCGCCTGGCCCGGGCCGGGGTGGAAATCTTCTTCACCCAGGTGTTCCGGGACGGCTTCTTCCACGCCGATATGCACCCGGGCAACATCCTGGTGACACCGGAAGGCAAATACGTGGCCCTGGACTTCGGCATCATGGGCACCCTCACCGACGTGGACAAGAACTACCTGGCCCAGAACTTCCTGGCCTTCTTCAGGCGGGACTACAAGAAGGTGGCCCAGACCCACCTGGATTCCGGCTGGGTGCCCGCCGAGACCCGGGTGGACGAATTCGAGGCCGCCATCCGCGCCGTGTGCGAACCCGTGTTCGACAGGCCCCTGAAAGAGATCGCCTTCGGCAAGGTGCTGCTCCGCCTGTTCCAGACCTCCCGCCGCTTCGGCATGGAAATCCAGCCCCAGCTGGTGATGCTGCAGAAGACCCTGCTCAACATCGAAGGCCTGGGCCGGGACCTGGACCCGGAACTGGACCTGTGGTCCACGGCCAAGCCTTTCCTGGAGCGCTGGATGAACGAGCAGATCGGCTGGCGCGGCTGGCTGCGCACCTTCAAGGAAGAAGTGCCCTACTGGGGTGCACTGGTTCCCCAGTTGCCCCGCCTGGCCCACCAGGCCCTCCGCACCGACCGGCTGGAAAAACTCGAGGATGGCCTGGAGATCATGCTGCGCCAGCAGCAGGCCCGGAACCGCTGGCTGGCGGCCATCGCCGTGTTGCTGGCCGTGCTGGTGGCCGCCAACCTGATCAACTACTGACTTCTTCGCTCATCCCTGGGGGTCCGGCACGAACTGGCCCGGGAAGGGCTGGGGCTCGGGCCAGTGGGGGCGTACAGGGCGGAGTTTCGGAATCACGCCCCGGGCCATCAGGTTGGGGCGGCTGTCGTAGCGCACGCTCAACACCTCGGCCGGCCCGGCGCTGGCCCGCTCGAACTCCGTGTAGCGGGTGGGTGCGTATTCCCGTTCTCCATGCCCGGTACCCAGGCGCTCCGACTTGCGCGGGGACTTGGCCATGGCTTCCGGGGCGGCGGCATCGGCCGCTGCCCCGGCTGCGCCAGCCTGGGCACGGGCAGACGGCACTGCTTCATTCAGATAGGGCATGGGCTGGGGCGCATAGACCTTCTCCCGGAACACCGCCCCACCGATCACCCCCACGTGGTCCGGCCTATCCGTGCGGGCGGCGTAGGAATCCGGCAGGGCGGTGAAATAGAACTGGGCCACTTCCTGCAGGCTCTTGCGCCAGCCGGCCACCTCCACCCGGCCCCAGGGGCCCAGCACGTAGCCGGACTGGTCCGGCGCCGCCGTCTCGCCGGTGACCGCGTTGACGCCATCCACGGACAGCACCACCAGCACCCGCTGCCCCGTGCGGTTCACCAGCCGCACCCCGTAGCGATCGCCGGGGTTGCCCGCCACGTACTGCTGCCCCCGGAAGCGGTGGAAGTCCAGGGTCTCCCCCGTGGACCGGTTGATGATCTCCATGTCCACCAGCTGGCCGGCGTGGGCGGGTGAGGACGAGAATGCGCTGGCAGCCAGGAGGCTGAGGGTCAGTACGAAGAGTCGTGCAAGCATGATGTGCTCCTTTTGGGTTGAGGAAGGACATCCGCTTAAACGCGCGGGAAATTGAAACGGGGTTAAGAACCAGGAATGCCGGCAAGCATCTGCCGGGCAAAGGCTACAAATCCTTCAAGTCCTCCGGCAAGGCAAACCCCGGATAAGTCCGCCTGAGTTTCTCCAGTGCCTTCCGCGCCTCCTCCTGTCGCCCCTCCCGCAACAACCGGCGAATCGTCTCCACCATCTGTTCCGGCCTTTCAGTCGCCGGGGCTGCGGCCTTGCGCTTGCCCAGGCCCTGGCTGAAGAAAAAGGCCGGCGCGGTTTCCTGGCCAGGTGCCACGGCACTGGCCGTGGGGGGCGGGACCATGCGGGCTGCGGGCGGGCGTTTCATTTTCGTCGTGGCGTCGGAGGACTCCTGGGCAGCCATGGGGACAGCCTGGGGCATGGGATGGGCCTCGGCCCTGGCGGCCGGCTGGGGAGCGGGCGACAAGGCCGCGGCAGCGCCGGCCTGGGCCGGGAAGGGCTCGGGTGCGGGTGCGGGTGCGGCGACACTACCCGAATTCTCCAACTGTTCCACCGCCGCTCGCTCCTGGGGGAGCGCGGGCCCGCTTTGCACATCCGTGCCCATGGGCTCGACGCTTTCCGACGCATCGGCCTGGGGTACGGATTCCTGCTGCGCCAGATAAGGAAGGCGCACGGTGGGCTCGGCTGGCAAAGGCGCGGGGGCCGCGTCGTCAATTCCACCCTGGCCTGTCGGCGGGATGGCCTTGGGTGGTTTCATGTTTTCCGGTGCCTGCTGCTGCGCTTCGAACAACAGGGAGATCCCCAGCACCAGTACGGCGGCGCTGGAGAGGGGCAGTGCCCAGGTGAACCAGCGGGAACGCCCGGTCGGTTTGGGCCGGGCCAGGGCCTGGCGGGCGGCCTCCAGGATGCGGGCGTCCAGGCCCGGCGAGGGCTCCGGGTGTCTGGCCTCCCGGTAGGCTTGGCTGAGATGCGGGTCGCGTTCTTCCATGGCCTCAGGTTCCTATCAATGCCGCCAGGCACCTGCGCAGCCGGTCCAGGGCGTAGCGCAGGCGGCTCTTGGCGGTCTCCCGCCCCACGCCGGTGGCGTTGGCGATTTGTTCCAGGCTCATGCCGCCCTCCTCCGCCATGAGGAAGGCGTCCCGCTGGGGCAGGGGCAGGGCCGCCAGGCAGTCCAGGATGTGCCGGGCGGCCTCCCGTCGCTCCAGCATGGCCTGGGGCGATTCCTGTTCCGGCGCGGCCATGCTGTCCACCGGATCATAGTCAGGATCCTCGTCCAGGCCGGCCGCGCCATCACCGGCCAACTCCAGGATGGAGCGGCCCCTGGCCCGGTGATGGTCCACCAGGCGGTTGTGGGCGATGCGGAACAGCCACGTGGAAAATTTGGCCGTGACCTCGTAGTGGGCCCGGGCACCCACCACCCGCAGCCACACGTCCTGGAACAGTTCGTCCGCCGCCTGGGCCGCCTGGTGGGCCAGATAGCGGTACAGCCTGCCCCGCCAGCGCCCGTACAACGCCTCGAAGGCCGGCCCGTCGCCGTCACGGTAGGCCAGCATGAGGGCTTCGTCGGTGCGCGGGTCGTCAGTGGAACTGGCGGCTGCGTCGGAATCATCCATGGCTATGCGTTTGAACGCCTGGTATTGCGATATGGGGTTAGCAGGTGGGTCCCCGGCGGCGGGACGCCTGGGAGGTGTGCATGCATTGTATTGGCCCCGGGGCCCGGGCACGAAATTCATGGCCAACAATGAGACAGGCCCCGTTTCCGGGGCCTGGGCGCCAGGGGGTGCCGGGGAAAATCAGGCGGCGATGCGCTCCCGCCGGTCCATGACGGTGGCCTGGATGTGGAGCTTTCCGTCCTCGTTGAAGCCGGACAGGTTCATCTCGATGGGGAAGGTGCTCTCGTCCTTGCGGTGCCCCTGGAGGAAGTGCTGCCGGCCCAGCATGGTGACCACGGGGTGGCGGGGCATGTCACCGCTGAAGGCGGCCTGATGTCCCGTTGCCGCCTCGGGGACGAGGATTTCGATGGGCTTGCCCAGCAGTTCATCGGGCTCGTAGCCAAACATGGCTTCCAGGGTGGTGTTGACCATCTGGATGTTGCCCCGTTCGTCCACCACCAGCAGGCCGTTGGGATTGGTGTCCAGCAGCATGCGCAAGTGGGCTTCCCTGTGCTGCAGGCGCTCCTCAATCTCCTTGCGTGCGGAGATGTCGGCCACTACCGCGTCCACGTAGCGGCGCCCGTCCTCCATGAAGGAACTCAGGCTGATCTCGATGGGCACCCGGCTGCCGTCCTTGCGCTGGCCCACCAGGTCCCGCCCCGCACCCATGGGCCGGGCCTCGGGGGCGCGCATGTAGCCGCTGCGCTTCTGCTCGTGACCGGCCCGTTCTGATTCAGGCACCAGAATTTCCATGGGCTTGCCGATCAACTCGCCCGGCTCATAGCCAAACATGCGCTCCAGGGCGGGGTTGGCCATCTGGATGGCGCCCTTGTCGTCCACCACCAGGAGGCCGTTGGCGTTGGCTTCCACCACCAGGCGGAAGCGCTTCTGGGCCTCGGCCAGGCGGTTGGCGATCCTGGCCTCGGCCTGGGCCTTGGCGGCCGCCACCTTGGCCACCGTACGCCCCACCAGGGCCCGGGAAAGCCAGGCGGTGAGGGCGCCAAACAGCAAGAGCATGGTCAGGGCACCCAGGCCCACGGTGCGCCAGGCTTCCTGGCGCAACAGGGCCAGTTGGTTGGCGGGCAGGTGGGACACCACCAGCCAGTGGGGCACATCCGCCACCACGCTGCTGTCCGTGTCCTTGAGTGGATAGGCAGTACTCCACGTCCACAACCCGCCCTCGGCTTCCACCTGGCCCGAGGGAATCCCCGAGATGGCCTGCCAGGCCTTCGGATTGCGGGCCCCCAGGGTATCGTTCCGCTTGAACATGAAGCCCCAGGCCTCCTCGGGCCGGGGGCTCACCAGCCAGTAGCCCTGGCTGTTCAGCAGCATGGCGTGGTCCCGGGCGTCCATGACGCTCTCGGTGAAGGCGGTGAGCAGCCGCCGGGCATCGATGTTCAGCACCAGGATGCCCTGGGGCCTGCGGTTGGCGTCCCGCAGGGGCGTTGCCAGGCGCAGCACGGGCTTGTAGGGCACTTCCACCTCGCCGTTTTCCACGTTCAGGTCCAGGGGCGAGATGAAGAACTGACCGGGCTGCAGGTCCATGGTCTTCTTGAAATAGTAGCTGTCCGTCACCTGCTGCAGCCGGTCCGCCGGAACGGGCACGGGGCGACCGCCAACGCTGTTGATGCGGGCCCGCTCCACGCCGCCGGCGTCGATCCAGCGCACCTTGTCATACAGACCGCTGTAGGCCAGCAGGGTCTTGAACTCATCTTCCATGGCCAGGACGGCCCCGGCGCCACCACCCTCCAAGGCGTTGCGCACCGCCACTGTGTCCGCCAGGGCGCGCAGATGGCGCAAAGGCATGGCCAGTTCGTCATCCAGGCGGCGCACGCCCATGATGACGTTGCCGATCTCCTTGGTGCGGGTGATGTCCATCTCGGCTGAAATCCGCTCGTTGCCGATGTACCAGGCTCCCCCCACGATCAACACGGAAACCAGGGCAAACAGAATCAAAAACAGACGTAAGGGAAACTTCACCTTCACGAAGCCGCTATCCATTTCAGTCTCCTTGTGTGGCTTTAATAATTCCAGACAAATTTAGTCGGGTTTTTTGCCACGCTATCCCAGGCCACATGGGATATCAACCATGCAACCAGAGTGGTTTTGCTGGCAGGATCGCCTTTACGCAGATATCCGTAAGACGTTGCCGGTGATAGGCTTTCACGAGCATTTCAGCCCCTCTGCACCAAACCATGGCCCTGCTGGAAATCCGCAATATCACCCGCCGCTTTGGCACCTTCGAGGCCGTGGGGGACGTCAGCTTTGATGTGGAAGCAGGAGAGTTCTTCACCCTGCTGGGCCCTTCCGGCTGCGGCAAGACCACCATCCTGCGCATGATCGCCGGCTTCGACCTGCCGGACGGGGGGCAGATCCTGCTGGATGGTAAGGACCTGGTGAACACGCCGGCGGAAAAGAGGCCCATCCACACCGTATTCCAGAGCTATGCCCTGTTCCCCCATCTCACCGTGGGCCAGAACGTGGCCTTTCCTTTGCGCATGGCCGGGGTGAGCGAGGCGGAGCTGAAGCGCCGGGTGGGCGAGACCCTGGCGCAGGTGCATCTTGCCGAACTGGCGGACCACTATCCCCACGAGCTGTCCGGCGGCCAGAAGCAGCGGGTGGCCCTGGCCCGGGGTCTGGTGAACAAGCCCCGCCTGCTGTTGCTGGACGAGCCCCTGGGAGCCCTGGACCTGAAGCTGCGGGAGGAGATGCAGCTGGAACTCATCAAACTGCAGCGGGACGTGGGCGTCACCTTCGTCTTCGTCACCCACGCCCAGCCCGAGGCCCTGGCCCTGTCCCACCGCATCGCGGTGATGAACCGGGGGCGCATCGAACAACTGGACGAACCGTCCAGGATTTACGGCTTCCCGAGGAACCGTTTCGTGGCGGACTTCATCGGCAACTGCAACCTCTTGGAGGCCCGGGTGGCGGAACGGCTGGAAGGCCGTCTGCGCTTGGAGTCACCGGGCCTGGGGGCAATCCTGGCGCCGGCATCGGAAGGCTCCCAGGCGGGCGACACCGGAGTGCTGGCCCTGCGGCCGGAGCAGGTGCGCATCTCAGGTTTTACCCCCCCTTTATTAAAGGGGGGCAGGGGGGATTTGAGTACATCTGTTGAAGAAGATGCCCCCGGGAATCCCCCCCACCCCCCCTTTGAAAACAGGGGGGATGAAAACGCGTTTCCCGGCACGGTGAAGGACTTCCTTTACGTGGGCGACGTCACCACCTATCAGGTGGCCCTGGACAACGGCCAGGAGCTGGCGGCCCTGCGGGCCAACGATGCCCCCGGCCGGGCCCGCTTCTTCGAGGTGGGGGACCGGGTCACCGTGAGCTGGGCCCGGGAGGCCGGACACTATGTCCGGGACTAGGCACCTCAACAAATCACCCCCCTTTCCCAAAGGGGGGCAGGGGGGATTCCGGCGGCCCTCGGCCCCGCCGGACACCATCAAATCCCCCCCATCCCCGCTTTGGCCGCAAGCTCGAAACTTCGCTTCGCTCGTTTTCCAAAGGGGGGAGAACACCACCCGCAGGGCGGTCACCTCGCCGCCCACCCTGTTCCTGCTGGCCTTCTTCCTGGTGCCGGCCCTCATCGTGGTACTGGCGTCCTTCCAGTACCCGGGGGAATTCGGCGGCCTGGCGCCCATCACCGACCCGGGCGACGGGCGGGAGCACGGGCTGACCCTGGAGAACTATCAGTTCTTCTTCAGCGACTTCCTGTTCACGGAGATTTTCCTGCGCTCCTTCGCCGTGGCCACCGCATCCACTTTGGCCTGCCTGGTGCTGGCCTACCCCGTGGCCTGGCTCATCGCCCGCAGCCCCCGGCGCCACCGGGACCTGCTGGTGCTGCTGGTGATCCTGCCCTTCGCCAGCAACTTCCTCATCCGGGTCTACGCCTGGATGATCATCCTGGGACCCCAGGCGGCCCTGGCCCAGGCGGTGAACGGGGTGCTGGGGGCCTTCGGTTTCCCCCCCGTCTCCCTGCTGTTCTCCCCCTTCGCCGTGCTGGTGGGCATGGTGTACGTGCACCTGCCCTTCATGATCCTGCCCCTTTACACCAACCTGGAGAAGCACGACCCGGTGCTGCTGGACGCCGCCCAGGACCTGGGGGCCAACGCCTGGCGGCGATTCTGGCGCGTGACCTGGCCTCTCAGCCTGCCCGGCGTGTTCTCCGGCTCGGTGCTGGTGTTCATCCCCGTGCTGGGCATGTTCGCCATTCCCGACATCCTGGGGGGCACCCGGGACATGCTCATCGGCAACCTCATCAAGGACCAGTTCCTGGGCGTGCGGGACTGGCCCTTCGGCGCCACCCTGTCCATCATCCTGACCCTGTGCGTGCTGACCCTGGCGGGCCTGGCGGCCTGGGCGGGCCGGCCCAGGAGGCGGCATGCGTAGGTTGCCTCTCTGGCTCATCCTCTCGGCGGGCGCCACCTTCGCCTTCCTCTACGTGCCCTTGATGGTGGTGGTGGCCTATTCCTTCAACGACTCCCGCCTGAACGCGGAGTGGGTGGGCTTCACCCTGGAGTGGTACCGGGTGCTGTTCTACGACGAGGAGATGCTGCTGGCGGCGCGAAACTCCCTGTTCATCGCCGGGGTGTCCAGCACCGCCGCCACGGTCCTTGGCACGTTGGCGGGCCTGGCCATCCACCGCTACCGCTTCCGCTGGCTGCCTATCTTGGTGATCACCCCCGTGGCCATGCCGGAGATCCTGCTGGGGGTGTCTTTGCTGGTGTTCTTCATCCAGGTGCTGCACCTCACCCTGGGCCTGCTGTCCGTGGTGCTGGCCCACATCACCTTCTCCATCGGCTTCGTGGCCATCATCGTGCGGGCCCGGCTGGCGGGCATGGACGAGAGCATCTTCGAGGCGGCCCGGGACCTGGGCGCAAGCCCCTGGCAAACTTTTCGCCTGGTGACCTTCCCCCTCATCCTGCCGGCGGTGGTGGCGGGCTTCCTCATGAGCTTCACCCTGTCCATCGACGACTTCGTCATCACCTTCTTCACCGCCGGGGTAGGGGTCTCCACCCTGCCCCTGCAGATCTATTCCATGATCAAGATCGCCGTAACGCCGGAGGTGAACGCCGTTTCCACCCTGCTGATGCTGCTGACCCTGGTGCTGGTGATCGCGGCGGCGCGCATGGACAAAGGATTCATGAAAGGCGGGGCATGAGGCGGTTATTGCTGGCCCTGGCCCTGTGGCTCGCCGGCCCGGCCCAGGCCGTGGAAACCCTCTACCTCTACAACTGGAACAACTACATCTCCGACGCCACCGTGGCCCGCTTCGAGGCCCGTTGCGGCTGCAAGGTGGTGCAGGACTATTACTCGGACAACGAGGAGATGCTGGCCAAGCTGGCGGCGGGGGCCAGCGGCTACGACCTCATCGTGCCCACGGGCAACGCGGTGGAGGCCCTGATCCGCTCCAGGCAGTTGCGGCCCATCGACAAGGCGAAGCTGCCCCACCTGAAGAACATCAAGCCCGAGTTCCTGGACCGCTTCTTCGACCCGGGCAACCGCTACTCCGTGCCCTATGCCTACACGGTGACCCTCATCGGCTACAACACGGCCCACATCCGGGAACTGGGCCTGCCCACGGACACCTGGGCCCTGATCTTCGAACCCAAATACCTGAAGAAGCTGAAAGGCCGGGTGACGGTGCTGGACTCCCAGCGGGAACTGATGGCCGCCGCCATGCTGTACCTGGGCCACGACATCAACGACACGGACGAGGCGAAATGGAAACAGGCCCGGGACCTGATCCTGAGGGCAAAGCCCTACTGGGCGGCCTTCAACGCCTCCAGCTACATCAAGGAACTCACCGTGGGCAACATCTGGGTGGCCCACGGCTATTCCAACGACATGTTCCAGGCCAACGCCGACGCCCAGGCGGCGGGCCGGCCCTTCGCCATCGGCTATGCGTCACCGAAAGAGGGGGCGGTGCTGGCCCTGGATTCCATGGTGCTGCACAAGACGGGGCGCCATCCCGAACTGGCCCTCCGCTTCATCGACTTCATGCTGGAAGGGGAAAATTCGGCGGAGTTGACCAACCTCATCGGCTCCGGCAACCCCAATCGCGACGCCCTGCGCACCATCCGGCCGGAAATTTCGGATAATCCCGCCGTGTTTCCCGACGCCGCCGCCATGGAACGGCTGGCCATGATGCGGGACCTGGACCGGAAGAGCCGCCGGGTCCTGAACCGCATCTGGACGGAAATCAAGTTGCGCTGACCATCAAGAAACCCAAAAGGACAGAAGGACCCGCCCATGCTGCTCGGCTTCGTCTTGCTCTACCTGGTCATCTCCATCGGCATCGGCGTCTATGCCGCCACCAAGGTGCACAACGCCCGGGACTACATCGCCGCCGGCCGCAGCCTGCCCATCTACATCGTCATGGCCATGGTGTTCGCCACCTGGTTCGGCGCGGAAACGGTGCTGGGCATTCCCGCCACCTTCATGGAGGAAGACCTGGGCGGCCTCATCTCCGACCCCTTCGGCGCCTCCCTGTGCCTGGTGCTGTTCGGCCTGTTCTTCGCCCGCAAGCTGTACCGCATGAACCTGCTCACCATTGCCGACTTCTACCGGGAGCGGTACGACCGAAAAGTCGAGGTCATCACCGGCGTGGCCATCGCTCTGTCCTACCTGGGCTGGGTGTCCGCCCAGATCACCGCCCTGGGCCTGGTGTTCAACGTGTTGTCCGACGGCCAGATCACCCAGGCCCAGGGCATCATGATCGGCGCCGCCGTGGTGCTCATGTATACCCTGTACGGCGGCATGTGGTCGGTGGCCCTGACCACCTTCTTCCAGATGATCGTCATCGTCGTCGGGCTTTTTTACATCGCCTGGCTGGTCACCGACCTGACCGGCGGCGTGGCCCCCGTGGTGCAGCACGCGGTGGAGAACAACAAGTTCCGCTTCTGGCCGGAACTGAACGCCGTGGCCATGGTGGCCTTCATCTCCGGACTCCTCACCATGGGCTTTGGCTCCATCCCCCAGCAGGACGTGTTCCAGCGCGCCAACGCGTCGAAAAGCGAGAACGTGGCGGTGTGGGGCACCGTGGGCGGCGGCATCGCCTACTTCCTGTTCGCCGCCGTGCCCCTGTTCCTCACCTATTCCGCCCTGCTCATCGACCCCAACATGGCCAGCCACTTCCTCGGCGAGGACGCCCAAAAGATCCTGCCCCTGCTGGTGAGCGGCCACCTGCCCCTGCTGGCCCAGGTGATCTTCTACGGCGCCCTGCTGGCTGTGATCATGTCCACCGCCTCCGGCACCCTGCTGGCGCCTTCCGTCACCATCTCCGAGAACGTGCTCAAGGGCTTCGTCACCCGCCGCAAGCACATGTCGGAGAAGAAGCTGCTGGTCATGACCCGCTGGGTGGTGGCGGTGTTCTCGGTGCTGGTCACCCTCTATGCCCTGTGGGCCCTGGACCAGGAGACCGGCATCCACCAGATGGTGGAAAACGCCTACAAGGTCACCCTGGTGCTGGCCTTCGTGCCCCTGGTGGCGGGTCTGTACTGGAAGCGGGCCACCACCCTGGGGGCCTATTGGGCCATCGCCCTGGGATTGGTCACCTGGCTGCCCATGGAATTCCTCATGCCGGAAGGGGAAGGTCCCATCCCGCCCCAGTTCGCGGGGTTCCTCGCCGCGTGTTGCGGAATGGTTTTAGGCTCATCGCTTGGCAAGCCCAAGCAGATCAATACGATGGGCCATTCATAG
Organism: Thiobacillus sp.; assembly: GCA_024235835.1. NCBI lineage: Bacteria > Pseudomonadati > Pseudomonadota > Betaproteobacteria > Nitrosomonadales > Thiobacillaceae > Thiobacillus > Thiobacillus sp. Next base: position 27,822 of record JACKLQ010000002.1, read on the forward strand.
GATTGCGTTTTTCGGATATCTTAGTAATGCAATTCCAATAAAACGCTGCATCAGATTGCCTTAGGGGCTAACAGCATTGTCCGAAGACACACTGCCTCCCAAAACGCCGCCGGCGTCCTCGAAAGCCAACGTGTTCACCGCACTATTTCCTTCCAGGGAAGAAATAGTCTGCCGACATTGCGGCAGCACGGACGTGCGCCCCTCCCACAAGGCATCAAGGTCGTCGGAATACGCCGTTTACCGCTGCAGAACCTGCAAACACCATTTCAAGGTGGTCTCCGCTCGCCCCCGGATCCATGCCTACCTGAGCATCGGCGTGTTCCTGTTGATCCTTGCGGGGGTGGCGACCAGCTTCATCATGTCGTCAGATCCGGAGGCGGAGTACCAGCCACGCATCGACGCCAAGGACCCTGTTGCCTTGTCCAAGGCCCAGACGGGCGCCAAGCAGGGTGATCCCCAGGCCCAGTACGACCTGGGCCTGACCTATTGGCAAGATGCCAATTATGCCGAGGCGCTCCCCCTGCTCCGTGCCGCCGCCGAAGCGGGCCATGCCGACGCCCAGTACCTTATGGGCATGGCATACCTCGAGGGGCAAGGCATCGTGCAGAACTACCGGGGCGCCATGGAATACTTCAACAAGGCGGCCCAGCAAGGACATTTGGAAGCGGAGTACCGGCTCGGCATCTTCCATCGTGATGGACTCTCCACACCCCAGGACCGAGAGCAGGCCTATGCCTGGCTGAATGTCGCCGCCGCCAAGGGACATCCCGATGCCCTTGCCGCCCGTGATCGGCTCGCCATGGCCATGACAGGCGAGCAAATCGTCCGCGCCCAGGAAGCGAGCGCTCAGTTGCATGACAAGCTCAGCGGCAAGAATACATCCCCAGCACTACCTGCCACCGCCCAGCCGGTCGCCACGCCGGCGCCCACCGCCGGCCCCCCCCCCACCCAGCCACGCCCCTGATCCGCCGCCTGCCCGCTTTTCTGGCATTCGGCGGAAAGGTAGGCTTGCGTCATGAATCGTGCGCCGCCCACCATCAATCAAGCTGGCCATGGCCCCCTGCAGGCTTTCCTGCTTGTTTACGGCCTCCTCATCCTTACGGGTAGCCTATATCCCTTCTCGGGCTGGGAAGCCCAGACGGGTTCGCTCTTCAGTTTTCTCACCGCCCCCTGGCCCAGGTACTTCACCCGCACCGACCTGGCCACCAACCTCCTGTCCTACGCTCCCCTGGGCTATGCCTTCGCCCTCTGGTTTTCCCTGCCTGGGCACCGCCTGCGTGGGGTGATCCTGGGGGTGCTGGCGGGCAGCCTGCTCAGTTTCACCTGCGAGGCACTGCAACAACTGCTGCCAAGCCGCATCGCTTCCAACCTGGATCTGCTGGTGAACGTCCTGGGCGTCCTGCTGGGTGCCCTGCTGGCCATCCACCACCGCCGCTGGCTGCGCGCCTTCAGCGCCATGAAGCGCTGGCGCGGCAACTGGTTCCGGTCGGGCCCCGCCACGAATCTGGGCCTGGGTCTGCTCGCCCTCTGGCTGCTGGCCCAGTTCGCCCTGGTCCCCATTTCCGGCATCGGCTGGCTGCAGTTGCACCTGCGTCCCCTGGACAGCCCACCCACCGACCTGGCCGGCATCAATACGGCCTGGCTGCTGGCACTGTTTGTCGAAATGGTTGCCCTGGGTGCTTTCAGCGGTTGCCTGCTGCGCCCTGGCCGCTACGTGGGCGGCCTCACCCTGCTGTTTTTCGCTGCCTTTTTCTCTAAGCTGCTGGTGGCCACGGTTCTGCTGAAGCTCTCGGTCGCTGGAGGGATTCTGTCCCTGGAAACCCTGGCCGCCTTCATCCTGGCCCTGTGGCTGTTGCTGCTGCCGGATATCTCCCGTGACCGGGTGGTGGTGGCCATGGTGGGCATGGTCTTGATCATGATCACCCGCCTGATCCTGGCCGAGTTTTTTTTCCCCCGCACCAGCGCTCTTAACGTCGTGGGACTGGCAAAACACGTTGCAGCACTCTGGCCTGTTCTCTGTGTGATGTGGCTGGTGAGTTACAGGCAATTTTTCGTGCACACCGCAAAATATCGGCAATAAATCCATGTCCAGGACCAACGCACATGCAGTCGGTTTTTTTTACTGTATCGACCCAGGCACCTTTTCCAGCCAACAGAAATAAGCGCTATCCGTATGATTAATATAGTGAATTATTTGTAATATGATGGCTGGCACGCTATGTGCTTTATATTGCGTCAAGCATGAATGAGAACATTCTCGCGCAAGGAACACATCGTCAATGTTATGGAGCCGATCATGAAACTGAACAAACTTTCCGCCGCATTCCTGTTTGCAGGCCTGGTCGGCGCCGGTACCGCCTCCCATGCCGCCGTGGTCTACAACAACGGCGGCCCCAATGCCGTCAGTGGCAATGACGCGACCCAATGGGTACAAGCCGAGGACTTCAGCCTGGGTGCCGCCACGGACATCGCCAGCGCGGGCATCTACATTGGGGGCTTTGGCGATATCAACGGGTGGGACGGCACCGTCGACTACTTCATCTTTGGTGACACCGGTGGCCAACCCGGCGCCGTGATCACTTCCGGGGCCGGCCAGAACATCGCCTCTTCCGACACCGGAAACGCATGGATCGCTGGCTCTGGGAATAGCTACCTGGTGACTTTTGACCTCGCCAGCACTTTCACTGCCGCCGCCTCCACCACTTACTGGCTCGGCGTCCACCTCTCCAACAACTTTGACCGGGACGACATCTACTGGGTCACCACCGACCCCACCCAGGGCAACGGCCAAGAGTCCGACGGCGGCACCTTCAACAACTGGTTTGGCAATGGGCAGGAGCATGCCTTCTATCTGGACGGCGAGCGCTCCCAGGACAATGGCGGCGGCAACGGTGTTCCGGAACCCGCCACCCTCGGCCTGATGGGCCTGGGCCTGTTGGGACTGGCTGCCGCGCGTCGCCGCAAGTCTGCCTAATCCAAACTTCCCCCCAAAAAAACGGCGGCTGCCATGCCGCCGTTTTTATTTGCTTTATAAGTTTTCACCTTCACTGCGCACCAGAGCGCAGGGTGGATCGTCTGTGCCGTGTATGGCGTGACTCCCAGTCAAATCCCGCACCGACCAGGGACCACGCCACCAGGAGCGTGGCAAGGCGTGGCGCATCCAGCATGCTGTCGAACATGCCAACGGTGAGCAGCCCGGCAAGCGATGCAAGCCACGTCCAGGCCAGCCGGTGCCCCCGCCACCCCGCCCTGGCCAGGCGGTAAAGCGCCAGGCCCGTCAGGGTCTGGAACAGCAGCAGTCCCACCCAGCCTTGCTCGAACAACACGTGCACCCACACGTTCTTGATGTGCCAGGGCAGGTGGCTGTGGGTCTTGAAGAACCAGCAGTCGCCGCCGTGGCTGAAATTGCCGTTGCACAACACATCCTGGCCGTCCTGATCCACCAACCTCAGGTTGTCCACATCCACCACGCCCCCCTTGCCCGGGTGGTAAAGGAACAACTCCACCGGTGGCCGGTTCCACCATCCCTCGGCACCCACCTTGGTGCTGGAGAAGGTGTGAGACAGCCGATGCCATTGACCATCACCTGCTACGTCAAAGCTGAACCACTCGCACTGGCGGGAGTTCAGCAGTTGCTTTTCGCATACTGGCGTATCCATGCGGGTGTCGCCCTGGCGACTGCGCAGGTCCACCTCCAGGCGATAGGCCTTGCCTGCGGAAAAGGGGATGCGCTGGGCGTAGTACACGGTCTCGCCGGTGCCCAGGCGGAAATAGGTGTTGCCCTGCTCGTCGGCGAAGCCGAAGCTTGCGGGCTGCTTGTCCACCGGGCCCCGTTCCTGGTACATGCGCGGAAAACTGCCCAGGCCCATGCCGAACAGTTGCGCCCCCACCGTGCCATCCATCATGTCCAGAACTTCGCCCCAATGGTCCACACGGGTCTGCCAGTCCTCTGCGGTTTTGGCGAAGCGCTGCTGGAAATGCCCCACTCCCACCCCGCCGGCCAGCACCATGCCCACCACCACCAGCATGGCCACCGGCGCCACGTAGCGCCGGCCATGACTGCGCATGCCGAGGCGCGCGCTGGCCAACGCCAGGATGGCTATCACAATCCCCAGGGCCAGCACGCCGCCACGGGCGACCGTGTACAGCATGACGTAGGCGGTCAAGAGCATCACCGGAGCGGTAAACAATAGATGCCTGAACCTGGATGTGGCCAGCCAGAGGAAAGGCAGCGCCGCCACCAGATACGCCTCGATGTGGCCACCCCCGGTGTGCATGCTGGAGAAGGTGGAAACGATGCGATAGGTTTCCAGGCGGTCTTCGAAGCCCACGAACAAGTGGTGCTCCCAGGCGCCAACCAGCCCCACGCCCAGCAGGCCAAGGCCCATGCCCAGGGCCAAACGATGAGCCAGCACTTGCCGGTCCAGCTTGACCCGGTTCAGCCACAGAAAAATCAAGCCGCCCCAAAGCATTCCCTTGGCCACTCTCAACCCGTTGAACGGACTCCAATAACTTGCCATGGCGTTGGCATCCAAGGACGAAAGCGGCAAGACCCCTACAATCAAGCTCGCCAATGCCGAGAGGACTACTAGGACCATAAGCGGCCTGGCGTGGACGCGCATCGATGCTGCATTCCGGGGCCTGCCGCGCAACAGCAGCATGCCGGCGGTTGCCAGCATGAGAAGGTCGAATTCGTCGAAATAGAAACGTCCCGTCCAGGGCGCCAGGTCCAGCAAGGGAAGAGCCGCGGGCACCACCACCATCCAAGCGCGTGGCCAATACCAAAGCACGCCGACATAAAGTGCAAGCGCAATCCCCAGCCCAGCCACGATTGCCCCATGAGGGAAGTTGGCCAATGCAACGAACGCGCCAGCCAACAACAGCAGGCCTGCGCCACGCAGCGCCAGGGAGGGCAATGAGGATATGGTCGCCGACCCTGACGGAGTTTCCTGGGCTGCGCCTTGGTCAGGCACTGCCCCATCGGCCCCTTTCTCTTCCTCCAATAATTTCGTGCCCCCCACCATGGCTGCACCGCCTGCTCCAGCCAGTCGGGTTTGCTCGGCCAGCCACAACCCGGCCCATAGGCCAGGAAGTGTGAACAGCACGTCACGAATGCCTGACCAATTCAGGCCGTTCAAGGACCAATCCAGCAGAATCAGCACTGGAAGAATGACTATGACCCCAAACTGTATGGGCGTCCTCGACCAGACCAGGGAAAGCAGAAACCCAACGACTATCCAGGGCATCGCATTCTTGACCAGCACATAACTGTTCTGGACAACCTGGGCGGGATACCCGGACAACCAGGGCACAAGCCTGGGTCCTCCTTCTTGAAGCGAAGGAAGTAACAGGAACAGCACCGCAAAGAAAAGGAGCCCGGTCCACAAGACTCGAACCACCCGAGAGGATCTGGGAGACAGCCGGGGAATTGACCGTGCAGAAGGAGGAATCAATCTATTAAGGGCACGGCCCGTGCGGCTTGAGACGCCCTATAGTACGACAACAACAGTGACAGTGCCCCTGCCCCCTCAATTCATGACATCACTGAAGGAGCAGGGGCGATTAGAACCGGATTCAGTGACGCCGCACCTTGCGCCGAATCAGGGCCAACGCACCCAGTCCCCCAAGCAACAACCACAAGGTCTCAGGTTCCGGAGCGGGACGAACGATAGTGTTGTAAACGTGATAAGGGCCATTGGAAACCAGGGTCAGGGGGGTCGGCGTATTGAAATTGGGCGTTGCATTCAAGATCACGCACCTGCCTACCCTTTCCACCAAATCAAACTGACGAACGCCGGGGGCGTTGCCTGCGCCTGCCTGTGACTTGAATGTCACCTCCCACTGAGCCAACTGATGTCCGTCCTGGGTAAATGGACCGCTGGTGATCTTGCAGTTCTTTTCAAATTGTTGGCTGGCCAGTGTGCCGGTCAGACCATCCACGTTCGGCCCCTGGTACTCGCCGTTCAAATTGATATCGCGCACCACGACATTCAGTGTTCCCGTCATGGTTAGGGCTACAGCCGGGCTTGCCGCAGCCCTGCAGTCTTGGGCAATGCTCATGCTCATGTTCGCGACCGCATCCCCCAAGGTCACACCGGATTTTGTGTAGGTGAACTCACCGGTTGCACACTTTTCCGCACCAATCACGTATGGCGTATTTGGCGCTTTCTTGAGCCAGAAATTGTAGGAATCGGCAACAGCAGCATCAGCCATGACCATGGCGCCCAGGCCGATCATGATCGCTGCGCTTTGTAGCCAGCCGCGCTTGGAGGAAAGTTGTGAAAGATGGGCAGTCATGGGCACCTCGGTCTGTAGATCAATATCGTGTATCACGATAAAGCAAGAATCGAACCACCCCGTCCATGCCCCATGACTACGTGGCTTGGCCGCATATCAAGGGCGGACGGAACAAATTTTGTAAAAAAAATCGACATGTCATCCACGTACCGAGCTGTATGCCTGGTATTGCAACACCAAGGCGGCAGCAACCAACAGATACAACAATTCCCAATAGGCAATGCTCAAGAACGCGGCCCCTACCAGGTAGGCAACAAGGGACGCGCGTAGTGCCGCAGCCTGGTCGGATATCCATGGGGCCGCAACACAACGCCCCAAAGCAATGAGCCGGCTCAGTTGGAAAAGCGTGGCGATCAATAGGAAACCCCATAATCCCAATCCCACAAGGCCATGTTCAACTGCCATCTGCACATATGCGCTGTGCCAGGCGCGCAGTTCGGCATCTGGGGGGGTGAACAGTATCCAGCTTTGCAGACCGGCGCCAAGCCAGGGGTGGTTCACGGCATACTCCCAACCTACTTGCCAGACAAGCATGCGACTGGCCGCGGAGTCTTCCAATTCTGGCGCCCCCAGGGTTTCCATGCGAGCGAACCAGGCATCAGGAAGCCCAACATAGGCAAAACCGACACCCGCAAACAACAATGGAGCCGCAAGCCACTTGTTGCGGCTCTGCCAAACCAAAAGTACGGCGACAGCACCAAGGCTCAATACCCCTCCCCGGGACCATGAGGACAGCGCAGACGCGAAACCGAGAACGATCAGGCACCCGACGGCGAATCGCGGCCAGCGACCTTGCAGCGATCTATACCAGTAAACGAAGAGGGGGATGGCCATGGTGGTTACGATCGCAAACTCATTGTTGCCACCATAGGCGCTGCCATAAGGGCCATAGACTCTGTCTTGGAAACCGGTGATGAATGCCCAATACCCACCCTTTAGTATGAGCGCGGCAATTGCAAGGGCGATGGTCAACAATAGCCACCGCAACTTTTCTTGGCTATCTATCAACACGAAGACAAGCAACATTGGAGGAAGGATCTTCAATAATTCCAGGAACTTGTCTCTGGCGGGCAAGGGGTTGAGGGCGAAATAGGAGCTAAGACCAAACCATGCCCATATCCCTCCGATCAACACCAACCGCCAATCCCAGAACAGGGGGGGGAAAACGCGCTGCCACCAAAGTTGCCAACCCAACGACAGGAATACCACCCCCATGAGACTTGAATACGCCGGAAATCCGCGCATGAAATCTGCGGCGTAGTTCTGCGGATGCAAGATTCCGATGAAGAGAAGCCCCAACAGCCCAACCCAGGGCAAGCGCCAAGCCATCCATGCCAAGCTCAGAAGCATGATCACAAGAGTCAAATCGCGCATTTTTATTCGAACTCGCTTCTTTAAATAGTGTGCGGCACCTAATGCTGGGTGGGGCGTTGTTGGAGACGCCCCGTTCGCCGAGAAGAACTCCCTCGACCAGTTAGCGCCTTTGCAATCACATACCCCATGATGCCGCCGATAAGTTCCAAAACCCAATCCGTGGTGTCAGGGAATTTCTCGGGAAGAAGCATCTGCCCAAGCTCAATGCCCAACGGGGCGAAAATGAGAACGATGAATACACCTATCCCAGTGGCGGTACGCCACTGCCAGGGCACACCGCCAAGGAACCAAGCAAGCATCGCCCCCAGGGGCGCGAAGAACAGCAGTTTGTGGAACACCTCGGTGATGGCGCGGAATTCCGTGCCGTAGTAATACGTCTGGAAGGGCACCTTGTAGAGAAAATCCAGGCGCTCGCGGAGGAAAGCCCCTTCGGTGAGGAAGTTGAACGGATACCAGAACACCACGGCCAGTACGCCCAGCCACCCCAAGGCCAGCCCCAACGGCAGCCAGTTGATGCCCCGGGAGCCCGGTCTGCCAGAAGCGGTGGCGACCTGCGCGCCATGCCTGCCCGCCACCCGCCCGCCCAGCCAGGCCCCGGCCCACGCCCCCAGGGCACCGGTGAACAGGTCGGTGACGTCGCTGACGCGGGAGTACACGAACAGTTGCAGTACTTCCAGCACCACCACGGTGGCGAAAGTCATCTGCCAGGCCTTCAGGCTGGTGCGCCCCGCATGCATGCGCCAGAGCAGCGCGGGAGGTACCCAAAGGAGGACATCGCTGGCCAGTTCATACAGGGCATAGGCCGGGTCGCCGGGCAGGTGACCGAAGGGAATGAGGTTGAGCTTGCCTTCGCGCCACTTGTGGAAGATTTCCACGCCGCTGATGGTCAGGTCCAGGGGCAAAACGCCGTAAGCGAAGGCGGCGACGATGTAGGCCCAGGCCAGACGTTCCGCCGTCTCGGTGGGTGCCTTGGCCTTGTGCCAGCCCTGGTACCAGTCCACCCAGCGGGGCCCCACGGACCACCAGGCCACCACGCCAAGGAAGCCGCCCAGGGCCTCGGCGAAGATATCGTTCTGGGACACCGTGCGCTGGGGGAAGAACAACTGGGTGAACTCGATGCCCAGGCAAAGGGCCACGGCCGAGGCCAGCACGAACAAGGTGGCCAGAATTCCTACAGCCACACCCCGCCCGTAGGCCAGGGCGCCGGTCCAGAGGAAGGTCAGGGGGATGAAGAGCAAAAGGTTGGCCACCCAGTCGGCCCGGGAGCCGATACCCAGTTGCAGGAAGGGCACATCCCGGAAGCGGGCCATGGCCTCGTCCAGTGGCATGGCCTTGAAGTCCAGGGGCACCAGGCTGCCATAGACCACGAAGGCCAGGTAAAACAGCCCTCCCCAAAACAAGTGCGCGCGGCCGCTGCCTGTGGTCACTGCCCCTCCGCTCCGAAGCCCGATTGCCGTAACCAGGACTTTAGCGGCCCTGCCGTGGCCTGCCCATAGGCCCCCATCAAGTCGTCGGAACGGGATTGGCCGCGAAAATCCTTACTCAAGTCCGGCAGACCGTGCCGCCAGGCAGCTTCGTAAGCACCACCACCCAGACGCCCCGCACGCGGCGTGAAATCCGCCTCTGGCAAAGTCCCATATGGGGAAGCCAGAAACAAGACGGCCCGGTCATAGGCGCCGATCTGGTTGGCCTGCTGGACCCCGCCCTCGATGGCCCGGGCGGCGAACACGGCGTTGCCCCCCACCGCCTGCAGGTAGGCGTTGCCCTCGGGCACCCGCACGGTGATGCCGTTGTTGACGGCCAGAACGGTGTTCTGCAGGACCCTCACTTCCCTGGGCACGTCGTTGTGGGGCTGGATGCGCACCGCGTCAGGCCCCTGGGTGACGAACACGTTGTTGTACAGGGCCACGTTGCCTTCGCCCTGGAACAGGGACTCACCCGGGTTCTGCCAGAACAAGTTGCCGTAGACCAGGTAACGGTCCTCGCTGCCTGGACCGCTGACGGGAAAATGCCCCACAAGGACGTTGGGCCGGACACCGGGGCCTGGCAGGCTGTTCGGCTTGCTGAAGAAGTTGTGGCGGATGATCGTGTCATGCCGGACGTCCGCCTCGGGCATCCATTCCGACCTGGAATTCTGGTGCTTGACCTGGAGGTTGTAGCCCAGGGTGTCCACCACCGCGTTGCCCTCGACGAGCCCTCCGACGAAGGGTGCCCGTCCGTCGGAATTGCCCAGGTACATGCCGGTGCCCACCCGCTCGATCCGGTTGCCCCGGATCATCCAGCCCACCGCCGGGCACTTGGTGGAGATGCCCACGTTCTGCTGGCTGGCGTCGAAGTCGTGGATATGCAGGTTTTCCAGGGTGACGTAATGGGCGAACCGGCCATGGCCCTCGGCCTTGACCCCGTCCACCGACAGGTAGCGGCCGTCCAGTTCCAGGTTGCGGACCACGACATGGGCCACGTCCAGCAAGCTGACGGTGTTGGCGCCGGGACGGGCGAGGAAACGCGCCCTGGCGCCCTGGGACGGCCCCTCCACGACGATGGGGTTGCCCGGCTGGCCTTCGAGACGGTGCAGAGGAAGCCCGCTCGGGTAATCCCCCGCCTCCAGCAACAGCCGGTCGCCGGCCTGGAGCCTGGGCAGGAACTGGCGGTAGGTATCCGGTCCGGCCCGGTAGTCCACCGCCTGGGCCGGAACCCAGCCCGACAGCGCGATCAGGAAGAAGAGGAAGCCAGCTTCGTGGCGCACGGGTCGCCCTCGCCCACCGCCGCCAGATCCAGGCTGTTTTCCAGGCGTCGCACCAGGCAGTGCACGCTCTGGCGGCCGGTATCCAGCACGATGTCCGCCGTTTCCATGTAAAGAGGATGACGCACGGCGTAGAGGTCCTTCAGCTTCTGCAGGGGGTCGTCGGTCTGCAGCAGGGGGCGGTTCTTGTCATGGCGGGTGCGCAGGTACAACTCCTGGGGCTGGCCCCGCAAATAGACCACCGTGCCCCGGCCCTTGAGCCATTCCCGGTTTTCCTGTCGCAGGATGGCGCCGCCGCCGGTGGCCAGGACGATGCCCCGGCGTTGGGTCAATTCATCGATGACGCACATCTCCCGCCGGCGGAAACCATCTTCCCCCTCGATCTCGAAGATGGTGGGGATGGACACGCCGCAGCGGGCGATGATCTCGTGGTCCGAGTCGATGAATTCCAGTTCCCGGTGCTTGGCCAGGAGCTTGCCGATGGTGGTCTTGCCCGCCCCCATGAGCCCCACCAGGAAAACATTGCAGCTGGGAATCATGCTCGGCGATGGGCCAGCAGTCGCTCGACGGCGGCCTTGAGGTCACCGTCCGGCAACACGGAATCCAGGTCACGGAAGGCGCGCACCCCCGCGGCGGACATGCCGGTTTTTTCCGGCCGCTCCGGCACGGACCAATCGGCCCGTACCTTGACCCGCACGCTGTTGACGGGGGCTTCAGCGCGGCTCAAGGCCCGGGCAACACCCTTGGCCTGGGCCCGCACCCGGCTGGCGGCGGCGCCGTTGCCGCAGAAGACGATGGCGGTCTCGCCCTGGATGGCCGCCACGGCACAGGCCCGGGCCACGGCGGCAGGGACCACCCCGGCGAATCGCCGGTTCAGGCCGGCCATGCGTTCCGCCTCGGGCAGGGCCACGGCGAACTGGCGCTCAGCGGCAAGCAGGCCATGCAGGCGTACGAGAGGAAAAGGACGGAAAGACAAGGAAGGCGTTAAGAAAGGCCCAAACAGGGCTATGGTAACATCCGTCGGATTCCGAAAAACCCCCGCAGCCCCCTCTAACTCCCTCATTTTTTTCATGATTTCCAATCTACTTAAGAAGGTCTTCGGCAGCCGCAATGACCGCCTGCTGAAGCAATACCGGGGCAACGTCGCCAAGATCAACGCCCTGGAGCCCGCCACGCAAAAGTTGACGGACGAGCAGTTGCGCGCCAAGACCGGGGAATTCAGGGAACGCCTGGAGAAAGGGGAAACCCTGGACCAGATCCTGCCGGAGGCCTTTGCCGTGGTGCGGGAAGCGGCGGTGCGGGTCCATGGCATGCGCCACTTCGACGTTCAGCTCATCGGCGGCATGGCCCTGCACCAGGGCAAGATCGCCGAGATGCGCACCGGTGAAGGCAAGACCCTGATGGCCACCCTGGCCGCCTACCTGAATGCCCTGCCAGGCAAAGGCGTGCACATCATCACCGTCAACGACTACCTGGCCAGCCGTGACGCGGATTCCATGGGCCGCATCTATGGCTTCCTGGGCCTCACCACCGGGGTGATCCTGTCCCAGCAGGATCCGGAGTCCAAGCAGGCCGCCTACGCCGCCGACATTACCTACGGCACCAACAACGAGTTCGGCTTCGACTACCTGCGGGACAACATGGTGTTCACCCCGTCCCAGCGGGTGCAGCGCAAGCTCAACTTCGGCATCGTCGACGAGGTGGACTCCATTCTCATCGACGAGGCCCGCACGCCCCTCATCATTTCCGGCCAGGCCGACGACAACGTGGCCATTTACCAGGCCATGAATGCCGTACCCGCCCGCCTGGTGCGCCAGGAACGGGACATCAAGGACGACGAGCCGGAAGACCAGCGCTGTGCCGTGGGCGACTACGTGGTGGACGAGAAGGCCCACCAGGTCACCCTCACCGAGCGGGGCCACGAGCAGGTGGAGGCCGCCCTGGTGGAACTGGGCATCCTGGCGCCCGGCACCAGCCTGTACGACGCCGCCAACATCACCCTGATGCACCATGTCTATGCGGCCCTGCGGGCCCATGTGCTGTACCACAAGGACCAGCACTACGTGGTGCAGAACGGCGAGGTGATCATCGTCGACGAGTTTACCGGCCGCCTCATGCAGGGCCGGCGCTGGTCCGACGGCCTGCACCAGGCCGTGGAGGCCAAGGAAGGCGTGAACATCCAGCGGGAAAACCAGACCCTGGCCTCCATCACCTTCCAGAACTATTTCCGCATGTACGCCAAGCTCTCCGGCATGACGGGCACGGCGGACACGGAAGCCTACGAATTCCAGCAGATCTACGGCCTGGAGACGGTGATCATCCCCACCAACAAGCCCATGATCCGGGACGACAAGAACGACCTGGTGTACCGCACCGCCGACGAGAAGTGGAAGGCGGTCATCGACGACCTGCGCGACTGCCACCAGCGGGGCCAGCCCGTGCTGGTGGGCACCACCTCCATCGAGGTGAACGAGTTCCTCTCCGACCTGCTCACCAAGGCCAAGCTGCCCCACCAGGTGCTGAACGCCAAGCAGCACGCCCAGGAAGCCCAGGTGGTGGCCGACGCAGGCCTGCCCGGCGCCATCACCATCGCCACCAACATGGCGGGCCGGGGCACGGACATCGTCCTGGGCGGCAGCATCGCCAAGCGCCTGGACATGATCCGCACCGCCGAGAACCTGGACGACGCCGAGAAGGACAAGCGCATCGCCGAGGAAAAGGCCCAGTGGCAGCAACGCCACCAGGTGGTGCTGGACGCCGGCGGCCTGCACATCATCGGCACCGAGCGCCACGAATCCCGCCGGGTGGACAACCAGTTGCGGGGCCGTTCCGGCCGCCAGGGCGACCCGGGCTCCTCCCGCTTCTACCTGTCCCTGGACGACCCGCTGCTGCGAATCTTCGGCGGCGAGCGCCTGAAGGCCATCATGGAGCGCCTGAAGATGCCCGAGGGCGAGGCCATCGAGCACGCCATGGTCAACCGCTCCCTGGAGTCAGCCCAGCGCAAGGTGGAGCAACGCAACTTCGACATCCGCAAGCAATTGCTGGAATACGACGACGTGGCCAACGACCAGCGCAAGGTCATCTATTCCCAGCGCAACGAACTGCTGGAGACTGACGACGTCTCGGTCGGCGTCAAGGGCATGCACGCCCAGGTGCTCAACGACACCATCAACGAGCACATGCCGCCGGGCAGCATGGCCGAGCAATGGGACGTGGAGGGCCTCACCCGGGCCCTGTCCAGCGATTTCCTGCTGGACTGCCCCGTGCAGAAGTGGCTGGACGAGGACGAGAAACTTGACGAGCAGGGCGTACGGGACCGGGTGGTGCAGGTTGCCGCCGACTCTTATGCCCAGAAGGAAACCCTGGCCGGGACGGAAAACATTCGCCACTTCGAGCGCGCCATCCTGCTGCAGTCCCTGGACAGCCACTGGCGCGAGCACCTGGCCGCCATGGATCACCTGCGCCAGGGCATCCACCTGCGGGGCTACGCCCAGAAGAACCCCAAGCAGGAATACAAGCGGGAGGCCTTCGAACTGTTCGAGCGCATGCTTTCCACCATCACCCGGGAAGTGGCCCAGGTCACCCTCACGGTGCAGATCAAGAGCGAGGCCGACGTGGAGGCCGTGGAAAGCCAGGAACCCCCCGTCAGCAACGTGCAGTACCACCATGCCGACTACGACGAGGCCCTGGGCAGCGGCGAGGGGGAAGAGGCCGCGGGTGGCCAGCAACCCCAGCACCGCGCCTTCCCCAAGGTGGGACGCAACGACCCCTGCCCCTGCGGCTCCGGCAAGAAGTACAAGCACTGCCACGGGCAACTCCAGTAGGCAGTTGGCCGTCTTCAGTTGGCAGCAAACCGCATGGTTTTCTGCCAACTGCCTGCTGATGACTGCCGACTTGTTCAATACGCCGATAAACCTGACAATATCAGTCAACATTTATCCGAGTCATGCGATGCCCTACTACATCTACAAGATCGGCCCCCTGAACATCCTGGAAAAACAGGGCCAGGCGGACAGCTTCAAGGAAGCCAAGGCTGCCGCCAACGACCTGCGCAAGCAGTTGGACCCCAATGCCGGGCAGACCATCAAGATGATCTTCGCCGAGAACGAACTCCAGGCGGAAGACACCCTGTCCCAACCCCGTGAACTGGACCCCAGCCTGGCCGGGGACGACTACTGAATCAAGTCACCAGCCATCAGTTGGCAGAGTGCAGAAATGGCATTCGAGAATCTTGAAGTCTGGAAACGTTCAGCGAGATTGTCTGCAAACATTTTCAAATCCCTGCGGGATTGCCCCGACTTCGGTTTTCGTGACCAGATCACGCGATCCAGATTATCCATACCCTCCAACATTGCCGAAGGCATGGAGCGAAGTTTACCCAGGGAAAAACGTCGTTACCTGGACAATGCCAAAGGCTCCTGCGGTGAACTGCGCACCCAGATTTACATCGGCATGGAAATCAACCACGTCAGTAAAGATTTGGGCACTGGCTGGGTTCAAGAAACCAAGGAGATCAGCGCGATGCTGGTAGGTTTGATACACACGCTGCCAACTGCAGACTGCAAACTTTCGACTTGATCATGTCCGGCTACAACGAAACCGCCTACAAGGAAGCCCGGGACTCCATCATCTCCCTTAAGTGCCCCTTCGAACGGGCCCTGCTGTCCCGATGCGTGAACTGCTCCGCCGCCAAGCGCCTGTTGCTGGCGGAACGGGAAGCCATCACCTGCTCGGACGAAGAGGCCAACAACCGCTGCAAGGCCTTTCACGAAGCCCTGCACCACAATGCCCGCTTCGCCCTGCACATGGATCCGGACCAGCCCTGGCCCTTCGCCAAGGAAATCCGCGCCCAGTGCGGCGGCATCCGCGGCCTGCAGGCCGCCATGGGCTACGAGGGGGCGGAATCCGCCGACGTGGCCGCCCTGGTTCGGGAAGGCCAGCAACGCTTCAAGCGCATCGACGCATTTCCCTACTCGGAGATCATGCGCGGCGTGGTGCACTACGAACCGCGCAAGAAGCGCCCCTAGGCGCCAAGGTTCACGCAGCCCGGAGAAGTCCGGCAAGTCCGTGAACATGGGGGCTTCCCGGGCTCGGCCCAAGGCCTCCTCCAGGCTACAGTCAGAGCCGATCCATACGGCGGCAGGCGGACGGCGGCTTGATGCCCCGCCCCAGCGCCATCACCTTGAACAGTTCCCCCATCTCGTGGGGCTGCACCAGCTTCTGCACCGCCAGGGCTGAGCGGATGTAATCCGGTGTGCCCGGCGTCATGGCCGTCATCAAGTCCAGCAGGCCCCCATCCAGCAGGAAACGGCCCTGACTGGCATAACCCAGCAAGTCCATCCCGGCCATTTCGGCCGCCTCGGAGATGGCGGTGAAATCCACATGGGCGGTGATGTCCGCCAGCCCCGGCAGGAAGAAGGGATCGTCCAGGCTGTGGTGGCGGTAATGGACCTTCAGGGTGCCCTGGTGCCGCTGGGCATGGTAGTACTCGGCGCGACTGAAGCCGTAGTCCGGCAACAGCATCAACCCCCATTCCAGACAGGCGGCCAGGCTGGCGATGAGGGCGGCGGCGGCCAGACTCACTTCCGTGAGGTAGGGGGCTGACACCGGCAACCGCGCCACTGCCACATCCAAGGCTGACGATGGGATGGGCCTGTCCATCCAGGCGAAGCCATTGCCGGACCAGGACACGCCTCGTTCCATCACGCCCTCCCCAGTCCAGTGCACCAGGTGCACCGGCAGGGCATCCAGCACCTCGTTGGCCAGCACCACGCCCCGCAGCTTGTCCGGCAGGACATCCAGCCAGTCCACCCGCGCCAATAGATGGGAGGCGTGTTCGGCCAGCACATTCCGTTGGCGCTGGCGCAGGTCCGGGCTCACCTCCAGGATCAGATAGCGCTCCGGCAGATGCTCCATCTGCTCCAGTTCCAGCAGCACGTCCACGGCCAGGCGGCCGCTCCCCGCGCCCAGTTCCAGGATGTCGCCACCGGCCTGGACCAACGCTTCAGCCGCGACCCGGGCCAGGGTGCGGCCGAACAGGGGGGTGAGTTCCGGTGCGGTGATGAAATCCCCGGCCCCGCCGAACTTGGCCGCGCCGCCCGCGTAGTAGCCCAGGCCCGGCGCATATAGGGCCAGTTCCATGTAGCGCGTGAACGGTATCCAGCCTCCCGCCCCCTCGATCTCGTCACGGATGCGACGGATGACCGCCTCGCTGTGGGCCAGGGCTTCCGGGGAAGGGTTTGGTAGGTGTGCTGGCATGATGGCTGTGCTAGGTTTGGACCAATCATAAACGTAAGCCCCTGCATCCCGATTAGCGCCCCATGATCGTCGCCATCCTCGGTGCCGGCCCCTCCGGCATGTCCTGCGCCAATGCCTGTTTGTCCTTCGGACTCACACCGGTGGTCATCGAGCGCGGCGCCCACGTGGGCGGTGCCCAGCGCAGCAACTTCCACACCAATCTCTGGCTGCTGGGTTCCCCCAGCGAAAGCGGCCAGGAGCTCACCCGCCGGCTGGTGGCCCACTACCAGGAACTGGAGGTCACCACCCTGCTTTCCAGCCGCCTGGAGGGCCTGGAGCAAAGCGGCGGGGGGCTCATCCTGCATCTGGATACTCCCCAAGGCCGACGCGACCTGGCGGCCAGCGCCCTGGTCATCGCCAGCGGCATGCGTCCCTACGCCACGCCGGAACTGGCTGCCCTGGCCCAGGCCAGTCCCCGGGTCATCATCGGCCCCCTCAACGACACCATCCGAGACCACGTGCGCGACGCCGACGTGCTCATCCTGGGCGGCGGCGACAATGCCCTGGACCACGCCCTGTTCCTGGCGGAGCGGGGCAACCGCACCCGGGTCTGCACCCGGGGCGAATTCTCGGGCCGGGAAGCCCTCATGGCTGCCTGCCGACAGCGTGGTGAGATCGAGCTGCGGCCCCACTGTAGGCCGGAGCGATTTGAAGCGGAAGAAACCGGCGTCATTGCCCGATGGGCCGACGCTGAACCAGGACGCTACGACTGGCTGCTGGTGATGTACGGCTACAAGCCCAACACCGAGGTAGTGGAGACCTTTGCGCCGGAGCTTCGCCCGGCGCGCATCCCTTCAGGCCACCTGCACGTGGATACCTGGCAGCGCACCTCCGTGCCCGGCATCTATGCGGCCGGCGACGTCACCGACAACGTCCAGCCCGCCATTCCCACCGCCATTGCCCAGGGGCTGGCGGCGGCCAAGGCCATCGAACGGGATTTGAAAAC
The DNA here is from genome assembly GCA_024235835.1 of Thiobacillus sp. Classification (NCBI taxonomy): domain Bacteria; kingdom Pseudomonadati; phylum Pseudomonadota; class Betaproteobacteria; order Nitrosomonadales; family Thiobacillaceae; genus Thiobacillus; species Thiobacillus sp. The sequence continues at coordinate 45,479 of JACKLQ010000002.1, forward strand.
GGGTCGCCTCGGCGGGTAATCAGCTCAGACCATGGTACTGCTTGTACCAGGCAGCCCAGTTGGCCAGGCCCACGGCCAGTTCGGTCCTGGGCTCGAAGCCCACGTCCCGCTTCAGGTCGTCGATGTTGGCGTAGGTGGCCACCACGTCGCCAGGCTGCATGGGCAGGAAATTTTTCTTTGCCTCCTGGCCGATGCTGTCCTCGATGGTCTTGATGAAGGTCATCAGTTCCACCGGCTGGTTGTTGCCGATGTTGTACACCCGGTAGGGGGCGTAACTGGTGCCAGGATCCGGGGCGTCGGTGGTGAAGTCGGGGTTGGGGGTGGCGATCCTGTCCAGCACCCGCACCGTGCCTTCGGCGATGTCGTCCACGTAGGTGAAGTCCCGCTGCATCTTGCCCATGTTGAACACGTCGATGGGGCGGCCTTCCAGGATGGCGGAGGTGAACAGCCAGGGAGACATGTCCGGCCGGCCCCAGGGGCCGTACACGGTGAAGTAGCGCAGGCCCGTGGTGGGCAGGCCATAGAGGTGGCTGTAGGTGTGGGCCATGAGCTCGTTGGCCTTCTTGCTGGCGGCGTACAGGCTCACGGGATGGTCCACGTTGTCATGCACCGAGAAGGGCATGTGGGTGTTGGCGCCGTAGACGCTGGAGGAACTGGCGTAGACGAAGTGCTCCACGCCGTTGTGGCGGCAGCCTTCCAGCAGGTTGCCGAAGCCCACCAGGTTGGTCTGTACGTAGGCGTAGGGGTTCTTCAGGGAGTAGCGCACGCCGGGCTGGGCGGCCAGGTTGATGACCCGGTTGGGTTTCTCGGCGGCGAACAGGTCTTCCACCGTCATGCGGTCGGCGATGTCGCCGCGCACGAACTTGAAGTTGGGATAAGGCTTGAGCTGCTCAAGACGGGCGAGCTTGAGCTTGGGATCGTAGTAGTCGTTGAGGTTGTCGATGCCCACCACCTCGTCGCCACGCTTCAGCAGGATCTGGGCCACGTGCATGCCGATGAAGCCAGCGGCTCCGGTCAAAAGTACTTTCATCTGGTCTGACTCCCTAACAAGATCGCTGGATTCTAGCAGCGGCTAGAATCCGCGCATGCGTGTGTTCTATTCCCTGGCCTGGCTAATGGCCCTGCCCATTGCCTTCCTGTACCTCCTCTGGCGCAGTCGACGGCAGCCCGAGTACCGCCGCCATTGGACCGAACGGCTGGGCTGGGCGCCCGACCTGGCCACGAGCCGCGTCCTCTGGGTCCACGCGGTGTCGGTGGGCGAGACCAGGGCCGCGGCGCCGGTGATCGCAGCGCTGCAGGAACGTTACCCCGACCACGTCCTCCTGCTCACCCACGCCACCCCCACCGGCCGGGCCACAGGCCGGGAGTTATTCGGCGACGGCGTGCGCCAGACCTATCTGCCCTACGACTTCCCCCTGCTGGTATGGCTGTTCCTGCGCCGCACCCGGCCCCGCCTGGGCCTGATCATGGAAACGGAGGTCTGGCCCAACCTGTTCAGTGCCTGCCGCCACCGGGGCATCCCCCTGCTCCTGGCCAACGCCCGGCTATCGGACCGCTCGGCCCGGGGCTACCTGCGTTTCGCCGGCCTGGCCCGCATGGCCCTGGGGAATCTGGCGGCCATCGCCGCCCAGTCGGCAGCGGATGCGGAACGCCTGGAAGGTCTGGGGGCGACGAACGTCGAGGTCACGGGCAATGTGAAATTCGACGTGAATCCTCCCGGTGACACCCAGGCCCGGGCGGCAGACCTGCGCAACCTGTACTCGGGCCGCTTCGTCTTCCTCTGTGCCAGCACCCGGGAAGGGGAGGAAGCCCTGCTGCTGGACGTCCTGGGAGACCTGGGCCTACCCGGCCTGCTGTTGGTCATCGTGCCCCGCCACCCCCAGAGATTCGACGAGGTGGCGGTTCTGTTGCGGGATCGTGGCCTGTCCTTCGTGCGGCGCAGCGGCGGTGGCGCCGCCACATCGGAAACCCGTGTATTCCTGGGGGACAGCATGGGCGAGATGGACGCCTACTACGCCGCCGCCGATCTCTGCTATGTGGGCGGCAGCCTGCTGCCCCTGGGGGGCCAAAGCATGATCGAGCCCGCGGCGGCAGGTTGCCCGGCCCTCATCGGCCCCCACACCTGGAACTTCCTCGAAGCTGCGGAGCAGGCAGTGGCCTGGGGCGCGGCCCGGCGGGTGGCGGATGGGACGGAATTGCGCAAGGCGATGCTGGAACTCCATGACGACGCCCAGGCGCGTCAACGGATGACCGAGGCGGGCAAGGCCTTCGCCCAGGCCAACCGGGGCGCCACTGCGCGCATCCTGGCCCTGATCGAGAAGGCACTGGTTGCCTAGCCTGGAGGAGGCGGTCAAGCCGAATCCGGGGCACTGCAATGAAGACGGGAGAACTCTCCCGGACCCGCCACGCTCCACCGGGCCAAACGCCCGGCGGCCTACTTCTTCAGCAGGGCGTCCAGGGACTGGAGGTCATCCATGCTCAGGGTGCCTGCAGCGGCCTTCAACTGCAGGCCGGACAACAAGGTCTGATAGCGGGCCGAGGCCAGGTCCCGCTGGGTGGAGAACACCAGTTGCTGGGCGTTCAGCACGTCCACCCGGGTGCGCACCCCCACCTCCAGACCCAGCTTGGTGGACTTCAGCTGGGATTCGCTGGACACCAGGGCCTGCTCCAGGGCCTTCACCTGGGCATCGCCGGAAACCACGCCCAGGAAGGACTGGCGTGCACCCAGGGCACTCTGGCGGCGGGCGTTGTCCAGGTCGTAGCGGGCCTTTTCCTGGTTGGCGATGGCCTGCCGGACGCGGGATGTGATGGCCCCGCCCTGGTAGAGCACCCAGCCCAGTTCCACCCCGAGGACGGCGCTCTGGGTATTGGTGGTGGCCAGGCCGGTGCTGGCGTTGCGGTTGTCGCTGTAGCTGGCGGTGAGGTCCAGGGTGGGGTGGTGTCCGCCCCGCTGGCGCTCCACTTCCCGGCGGGCGGATTCCAGTGCCGTCTGGCTGGCGACCACGGACAGGTTGTTGTCCTCCGCCTGCTTCACCCAGGCGTCCATGTCGTTGGGCGCGGGCAGGGGAATCCTGCTGGCGGCATCCAGTGCATCCAGGGCCGGAGCCTGCCGGGCGATGAGCCTCTCCAGGGCGCGGCGCGCCACCTCCAGGTTGTTCTGGGCAGCAATCTCCTGGGAAGTGGCCAGGTCATAGCGGGCCTGGGCTTCATGGGTATCGACGATGGTGGCCACCCCCACCTCGAAGCTTTTCTTCGCCTGGGCCAACTGTTCCACCAGGGCCTGCTTCTGGGACTGGGCCGTGGCCAGGTTGTCCTGGGCCAGGAGCGCGTCGAAATAGGCCTGAGCCACCCGCAGCAACAGATCCTGATCCGCCAGGCCCAACTGCTGTTCCGCCAGCAGCGCAGACAGCTTGGCCTGTTCGTAGCCTTCCAGGTTCTGCTTGCGGTAGAGGGGCTGGCTCAAGCTCAGGCCATAGCCCCGGGTACTGTAGTCCCGGCTGGTGGTGGAAGTCTCCACGTCGTTCTGGCGCAGGTAGCCGGACAGGCTGATGGTGGGGCGCAGCAGGGCCTTGCCCTGGGGCAGGGCCTCCTGGCCGGCCAGGTAGGCCTGGCGGGCCGAGGCATAGATGGCATCGTTTTCCTTGGCCAACTGATAGATGTCGCTCAGGTTGGCGGCGATGGCCTGGCCCATGGCCAGGACGCTGGCAAGGTTCAGTGCAAGGAATAAGGCGGTCGGGCGCATGTTCTTCTCAATAAAAGGGCATGGAGGGGTCCACTTCCTTGGCCCAGGCATCCACGCCTCCGCTCAGGTTGATCACATTCCTGAATCCGTTGTGTTCCAGGAAGCGGGCCACGTGGTAACTGCGCACGCCGTGATGACAGATCACCACCGTCTCCCTTTCCGTGTCCAGTTCCGTCAGGTGGGCGGGCACACTGCCCATGGGCACCAGCCTGGCGTCAGGGATATGGCAGCGCTCGAATTCCCAGAGTTCCCGCACGTCCAGCAACAACGGCGGTTGCCGCTGCGGATCGTCCAGCCATTGTTTCAATTCGATGGGCCGAATCTGGCGCATGTCAGTACGTGCAGGGCCGCCCCAGGCGTATTGACACCCCTAAGGGGGCAGCGAGCGGAGCGAGCATGGGAGGCCGTCCCATATCAGAAGGTGAAACGCTCCGGCTCCAGGGCGTTCACCAGGGGCTTCACCACTGTCTCGAACAGGCTGTCGGTGCGGTAGGAGCCGCTGCTGACGCAGGTCACCAGCTGGGCGCTCATCACCGGGGCCTCGCCGACGATGGCGAACAGGCGGCCGCCAGGGTTCAGGCGCTTGAGGTAGGTCTCGGGCAGCAGGGGCGTGGAACCAGTGAGGACGATGACATCGAACTGGCCGTCCGATTCCCAGTCCCGGGCCGCATCGCCCTGGCGGGTCTGGATATTGGCCAGGCCATGGGCCTGGAACTTGCGCTCGGCTTCAGTTTTCAGGTCGGCATGGAGTTCCACCGTCACCACCACACCGGCCTGGGCCGCCAGCAAGGCGGAGAGATAGCCGCTGCCCGTGCCCACTTCCAGCACACGCTCGTGGCGCTGCACCTGCAGGGACTGCAGGGCACGGGCCTCCACCCGGGGGGCCCACATGGTTTCACCGTGGCCCAGGGGAATCTCCATGTCCACGAAAGCCAGGGACTGGTACACCGGGGGTACAAAGTCCTCCCGCCTCACCTTGAAGAGCAGGTCCAGCACCTTGGGATCCAGCACCTCCCAGGGACGAATCTGCTGTTCCACCATGTTGAAGCGGGCTTGTTCGATATCCATGATCTGGCTATTGGTAAGTGACTGAGCGACTTGCAATTATGCCCCAAGTTCATTACCTTGGCCTCAGCCAGGGGTCTCCCCGTATGGGAGTGAGAAATACCCTTCGAACCTGATCCGGATCATCCCGGCGTAGGGAGGCGCGCTGGACTTCCCCTCCGCCGCACTCCCACCGCCACCCAGGAGTGCAGACATGAACGCCAATCCCCAGCAGTTGGGTACATTCCTCGCCGCCACCGCCCACGTGGACGAGGCCGCCATCCAGCCCCTGCCCAACTCGAAGAAGATCTACGTGCAGGGCAGCCGGCCGGACATCCAGGTGCCCATGCGGGAAATCTCCCAGGCGGACACCCCCACCGGCATGGGGGGCGAGCAGAACCCGCCCATCTACGTGTACGACTGCTCCGGCGCCTACACGGACCCGGCGGCCAGGATCGACATCCGCCAGGGCCTGCCCGCCCTGCGCCAGCAGTGGATCGAGGAACGGGGCGACACCGAGGTGCTGCCCGGCCTGAGCTCCGAATACGGCCTGCGCCGTGCCGGCATGGCGGACCTGGCCGAGCTGCGCTTCCCCGGTCTGCACCGCAAGCCCCGCCGTGCCAAGCCAGGCATGAACGTGAGCCAGATGCACTACGCGAAGAAGGGCATCATCACCCCGGAGATGGAATACATCGCCATCCGCGAGAACCTGCGCCGCCAGGAATACCTGGAACAACTGCGGGCCTCCGGCCCCAAGGGCGCCAGGCTGGCCGATCTCATGGGCCGCCAGCACCCGGGCCAGAGCTTCGGCGCGGCCATCCCCAATGAAATCACCCCCGAGTTCGTGCGCGACGAAGTGGCCCGGGGCCGGGCCATCATCCCCGCCAACATCAACCACCCGGAAACCGAGCCCATGATCATCGGCCGCAATTTCCTGGTGAAGATCAACGCCAACATCGGCAACTCCGCCCTGGGTTCCTCCATCAGCGAGGAAGTGGACAAGATGACCTGGGCCATCCGCTGGGGCGGCGACACGGTCATGGACCTGTCCACCGGCAAGAACATCCACGAGACCCGGGAATGGATCATCCGCAACTCCCCCGTGCCCATCGGCACCGTGCCCATCTACCAGGCCCTGGAGAAGGTGAACGGCAAGGCCGAGGAACTCACCTGGGAGATGTTCCGCGACACCCTCATCGAGCAGGCGGAACAGGGGGTGGACTACTTCACCATCCACGCCGGCGTGCTGCTGCGCTACGTGCCCATGACCGCCAACCGCATGACCGGCATCGTCAGCCGGGGCGGCTCCATCATGGCCAAGTGGTGCCTGGCCCATCATAAAGAGTCGTTCCTCTACACCCACTTCGAGGACATCTGCGAAATCATGAAGGCCTACGACGTGGCCTTCAGCCTGGGCGACGGCCTGCGCCCCGGCTCCATCTACGACGCCAACGACGAGGCCCAGCTGGGCGAACTCAAGACCCTGGGCGAGCTCACCCAGATCGCTTGGAAGCATGACGTGCAGGTCATGATCGAAGGCCCCGGCCACGTGCCCATGCAGCTCATCAAGGAGAACATGGACCTGCAACTGGAATGGTGCGACGAGGCCCCCTTCTACACCCTGGGCCCCCTCACCACCGACATCGCCCCCGGCTACGACCACATCACCAGCGGCATCGGCGCGGCGATGATCGGCTGGTACGGCACCGCCATGCTCTGCTATGTCACCCCCAAGGAGCACCTGGGCTTGCCGGACAAGGACGACGTGAAGGAAGGCATCATCACCTACAAGCTGGCCGCCCACGCCGCCGACCTGGCCAAGGGCCACCCCGGCGCGCAAATCCGCGACAACGCCCTGAGCAAGGCCCGCTTCGAGTTCCGCTGGGAAGACCAGTTCAACCTGGGCCTGGACCCGGACAAGGCCCGGGAATTCCATGACGAGACCCTGCCCAAGGAATCCGCCAAGGTGGCCCATTTCTGCTCCATGTGCGGCCCCCACTTCTGCTCCATGAAGATCACCCAGGACGTGAGGGACTACGCCGCCAGCCACGGTCTCAAGGAAGGCGAGGCCTTGGAGAAGGGGATGGAGGAGAAATCCATCGAGTTCGTGAAGCAGGGGGCGGAGGTTTATCGGAAGGTCTGAATCTACCCACCTTCCCTGCGACGGCCCGGCTGCTCCATGGCAGCCGGGCCGTCGTTGTTTTGAGCGATGAACAAATGATGGGCGGCTTGCTTAATTAAACTAAGTTGAACTAAGCTAACCGGACAACATACTTCAGGCCGCTATCATGCATTCCGTCAACATCCATGAAGCCAAGACCCATCTGTCGCGCCTGGTCGAGGAGGCTGCGGAAGGCGAGGAAATCATCATCGCCAAGGCCGGCCGCCCCGTGGCGCGCATCGTCGCCTTGCCGTCCGACAAACCGAGGAAACTCGGCCTGCTCAAAGGCAAGTTCACGATCCCGGACGATTTCGACGCCCCCCTGCCGGATGACGTCCTACGGGACTTCGGTATCGAGCCGTGAGGCTGCTGCTCGACACCCATATCCTCCTCTGGGCCCTGGCCGGGGACCGCCGCCTGGGCAAGGCGGAAGCCCTGATTCTCGACCCCGCCAACACGGTCACGGTAAGCGCAGCGTCCTATCTGGAGCTGGCCATCAAAATCAGCCAAGGGAAGATCGACGTGTCCATCCCGCAGATTCGTGCCGCGGTGGTGAAAAGCGGGTTCGAGGAACTGCCTGTAACTGGAATCCATGCCGAAGTATTGGCCGGCCTGCCTTGGAGGCACAAAGACCCATTCGACCGTATCCTGGTAGCCCAGGCTCTTGCCGAGCCTTTGCGGCTGGTGACGGCGGATGCAATGGTCGCGGACTATTCAGATACGGTGATTTTGGTCTGAACCATGGGGAAACCGTGATCTGCCCCACTAGTGAATCCAAGTCAGCCACACCTGTGGAAAACTGAGCCATGCCTTGCCCCAATCCCGTCCGTCTTTTTCACATCACAGCCATAGCCAACCTGCCGGACATCTGCGCCGGTGGTGCTTTGCTATGTAAGAACGCGGGTGCTTCGGCGGGGATCAATTACCAGAACATTGCCCATCAGGGTGCCCAAGGCGCGCGATCCCAGCGGAATGTACCCAATCCGCCGGGAGGCTTGATGCATGACTTCGTGCCCTTCTACTTCGCGCCGAGGTCACCGATGCTGTACGCCATCAACGGCGGACGCGTCGCGGGTTGTGATTTGCGCCAGGCGGATATCGTTCACCTCGAAACGACAGTGGAGAAGGCCTTGGCGGGAGGCTCCCCGTTCGTGTTCTATGACCGCAATGCTACCCTGGCTTTCAGCAAGCCTTATACGGACTTGGGCCAGTTGGGTGAAGCCATCGCCTGGAATCTGATTACCGAGGCCCCGACCCTGGACGGGTTTTGCAAGTACTGGCAAAACCGTCCCGATTCCGCGCACTATACGGACCGCATGGAGCGGCGGCAGGCGGAATTTCTGGTCAAGGATCGGGTGCCTTTGACGGCATTCACCCGGATCGGAGTGCTCAATGCCGACAAGGCAGCTGAGGTCCGTGCCATATTGAAAACAGTAGGGGTGATATTGCCGGTGGAAGTGAAGTGCGATTGGTATTTTCTGGGGCAATGAACATGGCGACCAAACTGATGCGGGGCGATCTGCTGAAGCAGGATGACGTGGATGCCATCGTCAACACGGTGAATTGCGTGGGGGTCATGGGCAAGGGCATCGCCTTGCAATTCAAGAACAAGTGGCCGGCGAATTTTCGTGCCTACGACTCCGCATGCAAAGCCAAGGAGGTGCGCCCGGGGAGCATGTTCATCCACGACACAGGGGGGTTGGTGAAGCCGAATTTCATAATCAATTTCCCCACCAAGGACCATTGGCGCGGCAAGTCGAAGATCGAGTTCATCCGCGACGGCTTGGTCGACCTCGTTCGTCAGGTGCGTCGGCTTGGCATTCAATCCATCTCCATCCCCCCCCTGGGCTGCGGCAATGGCGGATTGGATTGGGAGGCGGTGCGCCCTATGATCGAGTCGGCGTTTGCTTCATTGCCAGATGTGGAGGTTCGGTTGTTTGAGCCTGCGGGAGCACCGGACCCAAAATCCATGGAGGTGCGTACCGAGCGCCCGCGCATGACGCCGGGCCGGGCGGCCATTCTCAAGTTGTTGGAAACCTATCGGGAACTCAATTACGGGCTGTCAAAAATAGAGGCTCAGAAACTAGCCTATTTCCTTCAGGAGGCGGGCGAGCCCCTGAAATTGAACTTCTCCAAACATCATTACGGCCCCTATTCCGATGAATTGCGCCATGCCCTGAACCGAATGGAAGGGCATTTCATCCGGGGCTTGGGGGATGGTGTGGTGGATGCTGAAATCGAGCCATTGCCGGACGCGCTGTCAGAGGCGGATGAATTCGTGAGTCGGCAAGACCATGTGGAACTGGCTAGGAGGATTGAGCGAGTCGGCCGGCTGATCGAGGGGTTTCAGTCTTCATACGGCATGGAACTTCTGGCCACTGTGCATTGGGTCACGACACACGAGGGGAAGCGTCAATCAATTGATGAGGTAATTTCTGCCATACATGGGTGGAATCCCCGCAAGCGAGCCCTGATGCATGCTGAACACATTGCCGTGGCCTGGGAAAGACTCTCCTCAGAGGGATGGTTGCCAGGATTCAAAGGGTAGAATCAAAGGGTCCAAGCGCGTATGCTTGGTCGGTTCGGCCGTTGTATCGGCATCCAACTACATCTTCAAAGCCAAGCCAGAACCCCCTGGGCAGCTCTTCTGGCACTGGCGAAACAGGCTGTGAGCAGGTAACCGCCGGTGGGGGCCTCCCAGTCCAGCATCTCCCCGGCGCAGAACACCCCGGGCAGGGCCTTGAGCATGAGGTTCGCGTCCAGGTCCGCGAAATCCACCCCGCCGGCGCTGCTGATGGCCTCTTCCAGGGGCCGGGGGGCCGTCAGGGTGAGGGGCAGGGCCTTGAGGGTCTCAGCCAACCGGCCGGCATCCTGCAAGGCTTCGGCGGATAAGACCTCCCGTAGCAACCCGGCCTTCAGGCCCTTGAGCCCCAGCCGGCTTTGCAGATGGCTGGAGAGGGATCGAGCGCCCCGTGGCCGGGCGATCTCGGTTTCCAATCGTTCCCGAGTCCAGTCGGGCATCAAGTCCAAGTGGATGACGGCCTGGCCCCCGGCGGCAATGGCATCCCGCAGCTGCGCGGAAAAGGCGTAGATGAGGCTGCCTTCCACCCCGGTTTCGGTGACGACGAATTCCCCCTGACGCCTTGCATCGCCCCAGGCCAGCACCACCGGCTTCACCGGCTGGCCGGCGAAGCGTTCGCGGAAGTGGGCGCTCCAGGCCACGTCGAAACCGCAGTTGGCGGGCCGCAAAGGGGCCACGTTCACCCCCTGGGCTGCCAGCAGGGGTACCCAGGCCCCATCGGAACCGAATTTGGACCAGCTTCCGCCCCCCAGGGCCAGCACCAGGGCGTCGGCCTGAACGATCTTTTCGCCCTCCGCCGTGGCGAAACGCAGCGTGGTGGGACCCGCGTCCGTCCAGCCCAGCCAGCGGTGCCCTACGTGGACCTGGAGCCCCGCCTCGCGCAGCCGGTGCAACCAGGCCCGCAACAGGGGCGCGGCCTTCATCTCCGTGGGAAACACCCGGCCGGAGGTGCCGACGAAGGTCTCCACCCCCAGCCCGGCTGCCCAGGCCCGCAGGTCTGAGGGGCCGAAGTCCCGGATCAGGGGTTCCAACTCAGGTTGGCGCAGACCGTAGCGGGCCAGAAGGTCCGGCAGGGGTTCGGAATGGGTGAGGTTGAGCCCCCCTCGGCCCGCCAGCAGGAACTTGCGCCCCAGGGAAGGCATGCGGTCGTAGAGGTCCACGGCCACACCCCCCGCCAACAGGGTTTCCGCCGCCATCAAGCCCGCCGGACCACCACCGATGACCGCGACGCGATGCTTCATCGGGCAGCCTTGAGCGGGCGGATGGAGGACATGGCAATGAGTGCTGAAAGGGGCATGACATGCATCAGGACAGACGAATAGGCCGTGATTGTGCTGGCGATCCCGGGCCACCGATACCCCACCCAATGCCCCGCCTGGGAGATGTTCAGTTCGCCCCGGATTCCGTCCGGTTGAATCTGCACGGCCCGAGGCCCCACTTCCCAAACATCAGTGCGCGGGACAAACAAGGCCATACGGAAAGATCACGGTTGCCAGCCGACACGCCCCCAGGCGTTTGGCAATCATCAACCTACTTGCGTTTCAACACTCGCTCGCACCCGGTTCTTGGCCAGGATGAAGTCGTTGTGGGGGACGTACAGCAGGTCGGCCAGCTTGCGCACCAGGTGGACTTCGTACATGTCGATGTCGCCGTCCACCATGGCGACCCGCCATAGCTGTTCGACGAAATGCACCTTGCGGGCAAGATCGAAACGGCTGTTGATCAGTTTCACCGCATCGAAGTAGGAGGTGGGCAGGTTCTCCCGGCGGGTGGCGGCTTCGATCATGGCCGCGACTTCGGCCTCCGGCATGTCGAATTGGTCCCGCATCACCTGGGCGACGAGCTTTCGTTTCTGTTGGCCGTTTGCCTCTTCGAGCCGGGCCGCCTCCATCAACAACTGGCAGCAGGCTTGCTGGACAGCGACCGTTTCCTGGCGCGGTCGGGCCTCGGGGCTGGGTGCGATGCGCTCCATGATGTCGCGCAGCTTGTTTTGAATGATGTCGAACATTCCACGTTGGCGTTTTTTGTGGCGATTAGTTCCGCTCAACTCGGCGCATGCAATTAACGGTGAACCGGGGCAAGCCACGGTATTTCTTGTACATGAGGCGCATGCACGGTGTTCTCCTGCTCACGGCAAGGTGGCATTTCGACGCTTCGGGCCCCAAGTGCCTTCCCGTCAGCCAACCGCTCACGCCCTCCTGAAACGTGTACCGGCCAATGCCTCACACCGCCCCCCCCTTGATACCACCTGTTCCGGCGAACGTATCACCAGCCATCTGAAACGCTGCTGGAATGGCACTGGCCAAAGCCGCTCCCCTCGGCTAATACTCCATAATCCACAGCAAGTCGGCCCCTGATTACATCAACGACATCGAGGAGGGCATGCCATGAAAAGAGTGCTTGCAGGTCTCGCGATATTGCTCACAGGCGTGCCCGTGTCCGCCGTCGACATGGCCTCCATTCCGACCATCGGCATGGAATTGGCACGGGACCTGACCCAGGGGGCCATCGAGGTGTGCAGGGACCATGGCTGGCAGGTGTCGGTGGTGGTGGTCGGCAAGAGCGGGGACGTCCAGGCCGCGCTGCGCGATACCCTGGCCCCCCGTCACACCCTGGAGATCGCCCGGCGCAAGGCGGAGGCGGTGATCCTGTCCGGCGTATCCACGGCCGACCTGCTTACCAACCGCCCGGACGTGGCCATGGAGTTGAACAACGTGGCCAGTCTGCTGTTGATCGAGGGCGGCGTGCCGATCAAGTATGCCGGGGTGACGATCGGCGCCCTGGCGGTGGCCGGCGCGCCGGGCCCGCGCAACAACGAACGCTGTGCCTTGGCGTCCCTGAGCAAGCACCAGGAGCGGCTCGACTTCCCTGTAGAGTTCTAGGAGTCGTCCGGCCGGGCCGGGGTTGGGGGACATCCCGGGCTTTTCCTTGCGAGGACAGGTACCAGGGGGCGTTCCCCTGATGGCGATGGGGTGGAATTTCCCCACGCCCGGCCCTAAGTTCCTTCCTGTCCGCCAAGCGCTTCTCTTTTCCCGGAACCGGGACCCACCATGCCGACCCTCGCCATCCCCTTCGACAACACCTACGCCCGGGACCTGCCGGGCTTCTACGAAGCTTGCCAGCCCGCGAAGGCGCAGGCGCCGGTGCTGCTGTTCTTCAACCGGGGCCTGGCGGAGGAACTGCAACTGGGCCTGGCCGGCCAGGACGACGCTGCGTTGGCGGCCATGTTCTCCGGCAACGCGTTGCCCGAGGGGGCCCAGCCTATCGCCCAGGCCTATTCGGGGCATCAGTTCGGGCAGTTCAACCCCCAGCTGGGGGACGGCCGGGCGCTGCTGATCGGGGAGGTGATCAACCGCCAGGGCCAACGGCGGGATATCGCCTTCAAGGGTTCGGGGCGCACGCCCTTTTCCCGCCGGGGCGACGGCAAGGCGGCGGTGGGGCCCATGTTGCGGGAGGTGCTCATCGGCGAGGCCATGCATGCCCTGGGCATTCCCACCACCCGGGCCCTGGCGGTGGTGTCCACCGGCGAGCCGGTGTATCGGGAGCGGCCCCTGCCCGGCGCCATCCTCACCCGCGTGGCCGATAGCCATCTGCGCGTGGGCACCTTCCAGTATTTCGCGGCCCATGGCACCACCGAGATGGTGCGGCAGTTGGCCGACTACGCCATCGCCCGCCATTACCCGGAATTGCTGGAGACCGAGAACCGCTACCTGGGCTTCCTGGCGGCCGTGGCCGAACGCCAGGCGGCGCTGATCGCCCAGTGGCTGCATGTGGGCTTCATCCACGGCGTGATGAACACGGACAACATGGGCATCCCCGGCGAGACCATCGACTACGGACCCTGTGCCTTCATGGAGGCCTACAACCCGGGCGCGGTGTTCAGCTCCATCGACGAAGGCGGACGCTACGCCTACGAGGAGCAGCCCCGCATCGCCCGCTGGAACCTGGCCCGCCTGGCAGAGACCCTGCTGCCCCTGATCGCCGGGAACGAGGGCCATGCCATTGGGTTGGCCACCGAAGTGATCGATACGCTACGGGAACGCCAGCGGCGCCATTGGCTGGCCGGACTGCGGCCCAAGCTGGGACTGGGCGGGCAGGTAAACGATGGCGACAGTGCCGACACCGCCCTGGGGGAAAGCTGGCTGGACCTGCTGCACGCCCAGCAGGTGGACTTCACCCTGGCCTGGCGGCGGCTGGCGGATGCGGCGGCGGGCAACGAGGCGCCCCTGCGGGCCTTGTTCCCCGGCCAGCCGGGACTGGACCGCTGGCTGCAACGCTGGCGCCAGCGCTGCGCCGCCGAGGATGCGGGGGCGGCTTCAAGCACGGATCGCGCCCAGGCCATGCGCCGGGTGAACCCGTGGCTGATTCCCCGCAACCATCGCGTGGAGGAGGCCCTGGCCGCCGCCTCGGACGATGGCGATCTGAAGCCTTTCGAGCAGTTGCTGAACGCCTTGCGGCGCCCCTTCGACGAAGACCCGGCCCTGGTCCGCTACGCTGAGCCGGCAACCGGCGAGTTCATGGCGGAGTTCCGCACCTTCTGCGGTACCTGATCACATAAAGGACCTGTGAGGGCCGGCAAGGCCACGGCATCAGTAAGCCGGGAAATGCTGGTGGATTCGTCACCCCGGCGAACCGGGCTCCTGGAGAGCTGGATTCCGGCTTTCGCCGGAATGGCTGCACATGCTCATTCCGCCCTTCCCATAAAAACTCGGCGGCAAATTGCGGATTCGCGGCGAGAACACGTCTTAAAATGACACGCTCATGTCAGCAGACGACAGAAGCCCCCCCGCAAAACGCCTGCGCGACTGGTCCGGCGACCAGTTGGCCCGCTTGCGCCGCCGGCAGCTGGCCTACCGCCATCTGTGGCTGGGGCGCTTCATCTTCTGGGGCGGCGCCGTGGGCATCGGCTTCCTGGGCGTGGCCTTCGCCAAGCTGGTGGACGCCGGCGTGCATCACCTGCGCCAGACCACCGAGGCCTATCCCTTCTGGCCCTTCATCATCGCCCCCCTGGGCGGCGCGGCCATCGTCTGGCTGACGCGCAAGTACTTCCCGGGCGCGGAGGGCAGCGGCATCCCCCAGGTCATGGCGGAGATGGCGCGGCACGGCGACCGGCACAAGCCGCCGCGACCCCTGCTGTCCCTGCGCATCGTGTTCGCCAAGATCGCCCTGGGCACGGGCGCCCTGTTTTCCGGCTTCTCCATGGGCCGGGAAGGGCCCATGGTGCAGATCGGCGCCGGCCTCATGCATGCCATCGGCGAGCGCCTGCCCCGGCGCCTGCAGGTGGACCGCCGCCACCTGCTGGCCGCCGGCGGCGCGGCCGGTATCGCCGCCGCCTTCAACACGCCCCTGGCGGGCATCCTGTTCGCCATCGAGGAACTGAGCCGGGGCATGGCGGACCGCATGAGCGGCCTCATCATCACAGCCATCGTCATCGCCGGCGTGGTGACCCAGGCCTACTTCGGCAACTACACCTACTTCGGCTGGCTGGACATCACCCAGGTGGAGGCCCCCCACAACCCGGGCATGCTGCTGTGGGCGGCCCTGCTGTGCGGCGTGGCCGGGGGCCTGTTCGCCCGCCTGCTCATCGCCACGACGGACCTGCCAGGGCGGCTGGGGGAATGGCGCCGCGCCTATCCCGTCCGCTTCGCCGCCGCTTGCGGCCTGGTGCTGGCCACCCTGGGTTACGCCACCGGCGGCATCAGCTTCGGCACCGGCTATGACGAGGCCAAGCAGTTGCTGGACCATTCCGCCCCCATGCCCTGGCACTTCGGCCTGGACAAGTTCGTGGCCACGGCCGTGTCCTTCGCCAGCGGGGTGCCTGGCGGCATCTTCGCCCCCTCCCTGGCCGTGGGCGCCGGCCTGGGCCAGAACCTCCACGACCTGAATGAGCTGGCGGGCGGCGGCGGCTACCTGCCGGGCATGACCAACCTGCTCTGCATGGCGGGCTTCCTGGCGGCCGTGACCCAGACCCCAATCACCGCCTTCGTCATCGTCATGGAGATGGTGAGCGGCTACGGCCTGGTGCTGGACCTGATGGTGGTGACCCTGCTCTCCTCCGGCGTGTCGAGAACCTTTTGCCCACCCCTTTATCGAACCCTGGCCGCCCGATACCTGCGCCCCGTGGCGCCCAAGCCTGTCCCTGGTAATTCGCCCCCGCCCACCCCCGCCGCGAGCAACGAAAACCCATCATGAGCACACGTCGAATCTGGCTGGGCCTGGCCGGCCTGGTCATCCTAGTGAGCGCTGCCCTGCAGTTCTGGCAGCCCTGGAAGCAGGCCGACAAGGGCACCCGCTACGAACTGAGCAAGGTGGAAAAGGGCGCTTTGTCCGCCAACGTCACCGCCAGCGGCACCCTCTCCGCCCTCATCACCGTGCAGGTGGGTTCCCAGGTATCTGGCCAGATCCAGGAGGTGCTGGCGGATTTCAACACCCCGGTTCGGCGGGGCCAGGTCATCGCCCGGCTGGACCCGGCCACCTTCCAGAGCCGCGTCACCCAGGCGGAGGCGGACCTGGCCGCCGCCCAGGGCGCGGTGGAGGTGGCCCGGAGCACCCTGGCGGTGCGCCAGGCCGAGGCGGGCAAGGCCCGGGCGTCCCTGGGGGAGGCGGAACGCAACTTCAAGCGCAAACAGGACCTGGTGGCCCAGGGCTTCATTTCCGCCGCCGAACTGGACACCGCCCAGACGGTTCTGGACACCGCTCGGGAGCAGGAACGCCTGGCCCTCAGCGAGATCCAGGCGGCCCAGGCCCAGGTTGGCAACGCCCAGGCCGTGGTGCGCCAGCGCCAGGCCCAGCTGGAACAGGCCCGGCTGGAGCTGGATCGCACCGTGATCCGCGCCCCCGTGGACGGGGTGGTGGTGAGCCGCAACATCGATGCCGGCCAGACCGTGGCCGCCTCCCTTCAGGCCCCGGTGCTCTTCACCATCGCCCGTGATCTCCGGGAGATGGAAGTGAACATCGCCGTGGACGAGGCGGACGTGGGCCGGGTCCATGAAGGCCAGAAGGTGCGCTTTTCCGTGGATGCCTACCCGGGCGAGCGCTTCATGGGCAGCGTCACCCAGATCCGCAAGGCACCCCAGACCATCAGCAACGTTGTCACCTTCAGCGTCATGGCCCGGGTGCAGAACCCGGAAATGAAGCTGTTGCCAGGCATGACCGCCAGCAGCAGGATACTTACCGAGGAGCGCATGGCCGTGCTCAGGGTGCCCAACGAAGCCCTGCGTTTCCGCCCCACCAACCCGGATGGTTCGCCCGTGAAGCTGGAGGTAAGAAAGCGGGAGGAAGGTCCCGGCATACCTGGACGGGTCTGGGTCCTGGGCGCCGACGGCAACCCCGCCGCCGTCAACCTGCGCCTGGGAGTCTCCGACGGCAAGTTCACCGAAGTGCTCCAGGGCGAGGTGAGGGAAGGGGCCCAGATCATCCTGAACAAGCTCGAAGCCCCGGGGGACAAGCCCGCCAAGCCCCTCTTCGGTCGACGTTTCTGATCGCGTTTCCCAGCCGCCCCATGTCCGCCCTCATCGAAGTCAGGAACCTGGAAAGGTCCTATCACCTGGGCGAGGTGGTCGTTCCCGCCCTCAAAGGGGTAAGCCTGAGCATCCAGCATGGCGAGTTCGTCGCCATCATGGGCCCCTCCGGCTCGGGCAAGTCCACCTTCATGAATCTGCTGGGCTGCCTGGACGTGACGGACCAGGGCAGCTACTTCCTCGACGGTGAAACGGTCACTGGCCTGGATGCCGAGTCCCTGGCGGGCATCCGCAACCGCCGCATGGGTTTCGTGTTCCAGAATTTCAACCTGCTGCCCCGGGCCAGCGCCCAGGAGAACGTGGAACTTCCCCTGGTCTACGCCCGGGTGCCGGCGGCGGAACGGCACCGTCGCGCCCTGGAAAAGCTTACACAGGTGGGCCTGGCGGAACGGGCCCACCACCGTCCTGCCCAGCTCTCCGGCGGCCAGCAGCAGCGGGTGGCCATCGCCCGGGCCCTGGTGAACGAGCCGCCCCTGATCCTGGCGGACGAGCCAACCGGCGCCCTGGACACCCACACCAGCCAGGAGCTGATGACCCTGTTCCAGCAGTTGAACGACGCCGGCATCACCATCGTGCTGGTGACCCATGAGCCGGACATCGCCGCCTTCGCCAAGCGCATGCTGGTGTTCCGGGACGGGAAACTGGTGGAAGACAAGCCCCTGGCCCAGCACCGCCCGGCCCGGGAGGCACCGACATGAACCTGTCCGACGCCGGCCTGTCGGCCCTGCGAAGCCTGCGGGCCAACAAGATGCGCAGCGCCCTCACCACCCTGGGCATCATCATCGGCGTGGGCGCGGTGATCACCATGCTGGCGGTGGGCGAGGGGGCCAAGCGCCAGGTGGCTGAACAGTTGAAGAGCCTGGGCTCCAACACCCTGGTGATCTTTCCCGGCACGGTGACTTCCAGCGGCGTGCGCCTGGGCGCCGGCAGCCGCAACACCCTCACGGAGAACGATGCCCAGGCCATCCGCGAGGAAATCCCCCGGGTGCTGGCCGTGGCGCCGGCCCTGCGCGGCACGGGACAGCTGGTTTACGGCAACCTGAACTGGTCCAGCGTCATCTACGGCGTCGATGCGGACTACCTGGCGGCCCGGGAATGGGCCATCGCCCGGGGTCGGGGTTTCGACGAGAGCGAACTGCGCGGGGGCGACAAGGTGGCCCTGGTGGGGCAGACCGTGGCGGACATGCTGTTCGGCGGCACCGACCCCACGGGCCAGACCCTGCGGGTCAAGCATGTGCCCTTCACCATCGTCGGATTGCTGGCACCCAAGGGCCAGAACCAGTGGGGCCAGGACCAGGACGACGTGGTCCTGATTCCCCTCAACGCAGCCCGGGGCCGCATCATCGGCCAGGCCCTGGGCCGGCTGCGGACCGTGGGCCACGTCAATGTGAAGATGCGGGACGGCACCGACATGCTGGAGGCCGAGGCCGGCATCCGGGCGTTGCTGCGCCAGCGGCACCGCCTGGCCCCGGACAAGGAGGACGATTTCAACATCCGCAATCTGTCTGAGATCGTGGCGGCGGAACAGGCGGCCTCAACCGCCCTTTCCGCCCTGCTGGCGGCCATCGCCTCCGTGTCGCTGCTGGTGGGCGGCATCGGCATCATGAACATCATGCTGGTGTCGGTGACGGAACGCACACGGGAGATCGGCATCCGCATGGCCGTGGGGGCCCGGCCCCGGGACATCCTGGCCCAGTTCCTGGCGGAAGCCATCATCCTCTCCCTCATCGGCGCCCTGGCGGGGGTGGCCCTGGGGCTGGGGGGCAGCCTGGCCCTGGAAAAGTGGGCGGAATGGGTGATCGTGATCCAGGCGGATGCCGTGTTCCTGGCGGTGGCCGCCGCCAGCGCCGTTGGCATCTTTTTCGGCTGGTACCCGGCTCGCAAGGCAGCTCGCCTGGCCCCCATCGATGCCCTGCGCTACGATTGAGCCATGAACAAGCGCCATCTGTCCTTTTTCCACTGCCTCCTGGCCACGGCATACCTGGGCATCGTTCCCCAGGCCCGGGCCCAGGAGGAGGCGGCTGGATACACTCCGCCGCCCTTCATCCTCATCGCTCCCGCCACGGGACAGAATCCCTACCTGATGTACGTCCCGGCCCCCCAGACCATGCCGATCCCCACGGCGCCGACCACACCCGTCATGCCCACCCCGCCCGGGTCGCCTACTGCCACGGCGACGGTGCCCCAGCCGGAGGCCGCCACTCCAGTAGCCGGACCCTCCCTGTCGGACCTGGGCAAATCCCTGCGCAACTATTTCACGGAAGACGAACTGGACCTTCTTTTCGAGTACATGAAGGAGTCCGTGGTAGCCGCCTTCAGAGGGGAAGAGGTCTATCTGCCACCGGACCTGGCCTTCAAGCTGGAAATCCTCCTGGTGCGCATGCAGAAGGAAGGTGGCATGTACATGGACAACCTCATCCAGCAGTTGGAGCGGGACCTGAAGCGCTCCCTGAAGGAAAAGCTTGCGCCCCCCCAGCCGACGCCTCCGGCCGAGCTGCCTTACATGGAACCCGCTTCCTCCAAGCCGTCCACGCCCGGGCCGGCGGGCGCGAGCAAACTGCCCCCCAGGAAAACGGCCAAGACCGGCTAAGCTGCCGGCACCAACCTCAGGGCTTGCCCTTGCCGGCGGCCCCCGCCAACTGTTCGAACAACTGTCCCAGGCTGAGTTGGGCCTTGGCATAGCCCTGTTCGGCGGATTTCTGGAACCAGGCCAGGGCCTCGTTCAGGCTCTTCTCCACCCCGTTGCCGTCCCGGTAGAGCACGCCCAGGTTGTGCTGGGCCACCCGGTCACCCGCCTCGGCGGCCTTGCGGTACCAATTGGCGGCGGCGGCGAAGTCCTGGGCCACGCCCTTGCCCTGCTCGAAGATGACACCCAGGTTGTTCTGGGCGGGGACGTCGCCCGCCTCGGCGGCCTTGGTGAGCCAGTCCATGGCGGCTTGCATGCCGGCCTCGTCCTTGTTGCCCTTGTGCAATAGCCAGCCCAGGCGGCTCTGGGCGGCGGCCTGGCCCTCCTCGGCGGCCTTGCGGTACCAGTCCATGGCCTCGGCTTCATTCTTGTCCATGCCCTGGCCCTGCTCGGCCATGAGGCCCAGGTTGAACCAGGCCAGGGGCTCGTTCTGGGCGGCGGCCTTCTGGAACCATTCCCGCGCCTTGACGAAGTCCGGCTCCACCCCCAGGCCTTCCCGATAGAGGCGGCCCAGGTTGTTCTGGGCGGCGGCATCCTTCACCGCGCCCCGCTCGTACCAGACCCTGGCGGCGGCCAGGTCGGCCTGGCCCAGGGCACCGGTCTCCTGGAGCCAGCCCAGGTGGGTGGCGGCGGTGGCGTCACCGGCGTCGGCGGCCATGCGGAACCAGCGCGCGGCTTCGCCCAGGTTCCTGGGCACGCCCTGGCCCTTCTCGAACATCCAGCCCAGGCGGGCCATGGAGGGCACGTGGCCCTGGTTGCCCGCCAGGGCCATCCAGTTGGCGGCGGCCATGTAGTCCTGCTGGATACCGCCCAGGGCGTCCCGGTAGATCAGGCCCAGATTGCCCTGGGCCTCGGCGTTGCCCGCCTCGGCGGCCTTGGTGAACCACTTCACCGCCTGCTGGTAGTCCTGGGCCACGCCGTTGCCCGTGGCGAACTTGATGCCCAGGTTGTTCTGGGCCGGCACGTCCCCCAGCTCCGCCGCCCGGGTGAGCCACTGGGCAGCCACGGCCGGGTCCCTGGGCACGCCCAGGCCCTGGTCGTAGAGGGCCGCCAGCTGAGCCTGGGCCGCCGCCAGGTTGAGTTCCGCCGCGCCGGTCATGAGGGTGACGGCCTGGTCCATGTTCTGGTCCACGCCCTGGCCCTTCATGAGCATGAGACCCAGGTTGTAGAGGCCGATGGGATCCTTCTGCTGGGCCGCCATGCCGTACCACTCCGCGGCCTTGGCCAGATCCTTGGCCACGCCCATGCCGTTCTCGAACATCCAGCCCATCTTGGCCTGGGCCTCCGGGTCCCCCGCCTGGGCCGCCATCTGGTAGTAGCGCAGGGCCATCTGCATGGCCTGCACAGGGTCCGGTATGGGCATCTGGGCAGTGGCGGTCATGGGAGCCGTGCCTGCCAGGGCGAGCATCAGGGTGAGGGCGCGCAGTTTCATGGCGTTTCCTTTATTACTGAGTCGGTTCAAGTTCGAAAAATCAGAAAAATCACTTCCTGCCTTCCGGCAGGCGGTAAGTCACCGGCACGTCCACCCAGGCGGCCACGGCCTGGCCATTCTTGCGAGCAGGGTTGAATCGCCAGCGGGCCAATTGATCCCGGGCATCCTGGTCCAGGATGCCGTTGCCGCTGCTCTGCTTGAGCAACATGCGGCCCGGCTTGCCGTCCGCCTGCACCTGGACCCGCATGATCAGCCTGCCTTCCACGCCGTAGACGTTGGCCATGACAGGATAGACGAAGCTGGGGTTGGTCTCGGCGTAGGTGGGCAGTTCCAGCCGTTCTTCAACCGGCTTGGGCGGCCGGTTGTCCGGCTGGGCGTGGATGGGCAGTGGGCAATAATTGGAGGGGGCCAGCACATCCAGGGTCTCCACCTTGCTGTCCGGGCGTACCACCTTCCTCTCGACGGGCTTGATGCTGGACATGCCCCGTCCGGCTCCGATGGGGGAGGCTCCGCCCGGCGTGGCGGGTCCCGCCACGGGCGCTTCGCTGCGTCCACCTGCGCCACCACCGGCAGAGGGCATGCCCCTGGGCGCCACCGAGGCCAGCTTGCCCGTTCCAGCCTGGGCCAGGCGCACCGCGCCTGTACCTCCTCCAGCCGCGGAGCCATCCCCGCCGCCCGGGGCGGTTGCCGCCTTGTTGGCCACCTGCCCCCCACGCCGGTCTGGAGTGCCCCGTCCCAGCATCCAGGGCATGGGAGCACCCGTCTGTACCGGCACCATGAGCACGGCCCACTGGGGCCCGCTGCCCGGTTCGCCCGGCGCCAGGGCCAGGGTCTTGCCGTTCTGGCTGCTGTTGCCGGCCCGCTTGGTTCCCTCAGGACCGCTCAGGCTGCGGCCGGGCACCACCGCGCCGGCCAGCCGGCCGGGGGCGGGACCGGAGCCCGCCGCTTGGCGGGAACCGGCCGGTCGTTCGATGGCCTTGCCCTGCCCGCCCATGCCGGGCCCGGCGGACGGGCCTTGCATGGGGCTGACCGACGTACCGCCCGCCGTGGCGCTGGCCAGGGCCTGGCCACGACCTTGGCCATCCACCGGGCTTGCGGCACCGGCTTCCAGGGCCAGATGCCCGGCGGCCAGGCCACCCTTGCCCTGGGCGAATTCAGGCAGACTGGACAAGCTGCCGCTGGCCGTCAGGCGCAGGCCCTGGGGTTCACCTCCCGCCATGGGCGTGGACTGGCTGGCGGAATTGACATTGGCCCCTGTGCCGGCGGCCAGGTTCAGCCCACCGCCAGCGCCGCCGCTGGCACTGAAATTGGCTGGGCCGGCTCCGGCATTGGCCCCTTCGGCCGCATTGCCCGGGGTGGCGCTGGCTTCCGCGCCTTGGCTCGCATCGCCGCCGCCCGGGGCCAGGGCCATGCCGCGGGCGGCCGCCAGGGCCAGGCCCGCCTCGCCGTTGGGCGCGGACGAGCCGCCCGCCACCAAGCCGGCGCCGCCCGGTTCGGCGGTTTCGCCAGTCGCGGCGGACGTGGCGGTGGAGGGGGATGAGGGCTGAACCGCCACGCCCGGGGTGGCCGCGGAGGCCAGGACGGCATTTTCCGTCGGCGCGGCACTCTGTTCTTTGGGGGGCGTGGGCAAGGCCTTGGCGGTTGCCTGGATGGCCTCGGCAACCTGGGTCTCGGCCGTGGGCAGGGTCACTGCCGGGGCATCCTTGCGGGGCCGCTTCTCGGCCTTCAATTCCGCCTCCAGGGTATGAGGCTCCTTGACCGCCACCTTGGGCTTGGCCTTCCTGGCCTTGGCCAGCTTCTTGCGCGTGTTCTTGTCCGCCTTGTTGGGTTTGGCCTTGGGTAGCTTGAGTCGCGCCTCCTCGGGGGACTGCAAAGCGATCTCGAAGCTAACCGTTTCCGGAGGAGGCGGGGGCACCTGGCGAAAGCCCAGGACCACGGCCAAGTGCAGCAGGGCGCTGGCGCCCATGGCAATCCAGTGGCGTGTTTCCACCTGCCCCAGACGAGCAATCAGACGCGCCCAGAGTGTCACTTGCCCGCCTGTTTTGTCTTGGGCGCAGCGGCGGTGACAAAGGTCAGCTTGATCACGCCGGCCCGGCTGATGGCGGCCATGACCTCGGTGACCCGGCCATAGGGCACGCCCGCGTCGGCCCGCAGTTGCACGCTCAGTTCAGGCGCTTGTTTCATTTCGCCCTTGAGGGTGCCTTCCAGCACGTCCAGCTGCACCGGGTTGCGTCCCAGCAGGGCCTTGCCGTCCGCCAGCACCGTGACGATGAGGGATTTGGCCGTGGGCAGAGCCGCCACGGGGGCGGTCTGGGGCAGCTTCACCTTCACCGACTGGAGGATGAAGGGGGCGGTGACCATGAAGATGGTGAGCAGCACCAGCATCACGTCCACCAGGGGCGTGACGTTGATCTCGCTCATGGCGCGGAAGTCCGATTCTCCCGAGGCCGTGAAGGTGTCGCGGCGGGCCATGGGCTCAGTCCTGCCTGACGGATTGGGTACCGGCCAGGGACAGGAAGTCGTTGGCGAAGCGATCCATCTCCGCCACGGACAGGCGGGTGACCCGCACGCCGTAGTTGTAGGCCAGTACGGCGGGCACGGCGGCGGCGATGCCGATGGCCGTGGCCATGAGGGCCTCGCCCACGGGGCCGGCCACCACTTCCAGGCCCGAGGAGCCGGAGCGGGCGATGTTCTCCATGGCGTTCATGATGCCCCACACGGTGCCGAACAGGCCCACGAAGGGGGCGGTGCTGCCGATGCTGGCCAGGAGCATGAGGCCGGATTCCAGCTTGTGCTGTTCCTTGCGCACCTGCTGGGACAGGCTGCGCTCCATCACCGCCTCCCGGTCCCCGGCGCCTTCCAGGGTCTTGCGTTCCCCCAGGGTGGCCAGGGTGTCGAAACCCACCCGGGCCAGGCTGGACAGGGAGCCGCTGGCGGTCTTGGCGATCTGGGAGGCGGCCTCCAGGTTGGCGGCCTGCCAGAATCTCTGGGCGAAGTCCTGGTTCTCCAGGCGCATGCGCCACTGCAGCCAGCCCTTGGCGAAGATCATGGCCCAGGTAACCAGGGAGAACAGGATCAGGAGGGTCAGGGCCAGATTGACGGCCGTGGAAGCGGAGTAATTGATCATGGCGATGGGGAAAATTGAATGGAATCGGCGGGGGCGATTATAAGCTCCTGCTTATTAAGCCATTCAGACAAGACCCGCCGTTGTCGTCGATGGAGCTGCCGGTGATGCGCCCGCGCCATCCTCAAGCCCACAGGCTTAGGGGAGGGTCGTTGATGATCCGGCGCAGGAGGTCCCCCCGGGTGACGATGCCCACCAGGTCGTCCTGGTCCCCCACCACGGGGATGCCCGTGAGGTCGTAGTCCAGCAGCACCCGGGCCACCCGGCGCACGTCCGAAACCGGGGCCGTGGTGATGACCGGGCTACTCATCACCTCCGCCACCGTGCGTGCCCGGATGTCCCGTATCCCCGTGTCGTCCACGTTGAGCACCTTCAGCAGGTCAGCCAGGGAAACCATGCCCACCAGGCCCTGGGCACCCCCCACCACCGGCGCCTGGCCGAAACCCCGGGCCGAAAGGAAGCTCCAGGCGGCCTCCACCCGCATGGCCGGCTCCAGGGTGGCCACGTTGCGGCTCATGACCTGGTAGGCGTGGTGGATGGGGCCCCGCTCGGGGAAAGCCCGCAACATCTGGCGGTAGGCCTGGGCGGCCTCCCCATAACGTCCTGTTGCGTCTTCCTCCGTGTGTGCTCGAGGCTGTTCAGCGAGGAACATTTCCGGTCCCAGTTCTTCCCCGTCCCGCTCGATGCCCCGGCCGTGCTGCACGGGGGCCAAACCGGACAGGGGCCTGAGGTTCTCGAGGGTGCCGCGAAAAGTCCGGCCGGTGACACCGTAGATGGAAAACATGCTTGCCTCCTTGGTCCCGGAGCATCGGCTCCGCTGGCTGCCGCAGGAAAAGAGCGGCGGGGGGCGCCGAGATTCCGGATCGAGCGAACCGGATTCAATACCGCCCCCGGCGTGGGTAGAATTCTAGGTCTATCCAAACACCCGGAGTTCTCATCATGTCCATGGCCGACCGTGACGGCGTCATCTGGTACGACGGCAAACTCGTCCCCTGGCGCGAGGCCACCACCCACGTGCTCACCCACACCCTGCACTACGGCATGGGCGTGTTCGAGGGCGTGCGCGCCTACGAAACCCCGGGCGGCCCGGCCATCTTCCGGCTGCAGGACCACACCGACCGTCTGTTCCGCTCCGCCCACATCCTGGGCATGAAGATGCCCTTCGACAAGGACACCCTCAACGAGGCCCAACTGGCCGTGGTGCGGGAGAACGGCCTGAAGTCCGGCTACCTGCGACCCATGGCATTCTACGGTGCCGAGGCCATGGGCATCTCCGCCAAGACCCTGTCCACCCATGTCATCGTCGCCGCCTGGCCCTGGGGCGCCTACCTGGGCAAGGAAGCCCTGGAGCACGGCATCCGCGTGAAGACATCCTCCTTCAGCCGCCACCACGTCAACATCACCATGTGCAAGGCCAAGGCCAACGGCAACTACATGAACTCCATCCTGGCCCACCGGGAAGCGGAGATGGACGGCTACGACGAGGCCCTGTTGCTGGACGTGGACGGCTTCGTGGCCGAGGGCTCCGGCGAGAACGTGTTCATCATCCGCAAGGGCAAGATGTACACCCCGGACCTGACCAGCGCCCTGGAAGGCATCACCCGGGACACCCTCATCCAGCTGGCGGGCGAGATCGGCCTGCCGGTGATCGAGAAACGTATCACCCGGGACGAGGTGTACTCCGCCGACGAGGCCTTCTTCACCGGCACCGCCGCCGAGGTGACCCCCATCCGGGAACTGGACAACCGGGCCATCGGCACCGGCGACCGGGGCCCCGTCACCGCCCGGCTCCAGGCCATGTACTTCGACTGCGTGCAGGGCCGCTCACCCGGCCATGCCGCCTGGCTTAGCCACGTCTGAGGAACCCATCCATGAACCAATCTGTCTGTTCCCCCGTCCGTACCGTTGAAGTGAGCGACGCCGACCTGCCCCTGCACTGCCCCATGCCCGGCGATGCGGTATGGTGCTCCCACCCCAGGGTCTTCCTGGCGGTGGAAGAGAAAGGCGAGGCCCTTTGCCCCTACTGCGGTACCCTTTACAAGCTCAAGGGCTGGGACGGCAAACCCCGCAAGCATCACTGAGCCCTGTTCTTCAACCGAACCTGGAGGTCTGTACATGGCACAACGCCTGAAAAGCATCCTGTTGGCAGCAACCCTAACCGCCACCGGCGCCCTGGCCCAGCAATCCACTTCTCCTGCCCAACCCACGCCGGAGCAGATGAAACAGATGCAGGCCATGATGCAGGCCCAGATGCAGCGCCAGATGCAGATGATGGCGGTGATGTTCGACGTGCGGCCCTCCAGGCTTGGCTACGACGAGACCATCAACGCCGTAAAGGCAGGCGCCGGCAAGCATGGCTGGAAGGTGGGTGAGGTGGAGGACATGCAGGCCAAGCTGCAGCAGGCCGGCATGAAGGACGCCAAGCGCATGAAAATCATCCCCACCTGCCCGGCCCAGGCCAACGAACGCATCGCCAAGGCTGGCAGCGGCAAGGCGCCGCCCCTGCCCTGCCGGGTCACGGTGTTCGAAGGCAAGGACGGCAAGACCATGCTGGTGCGCATGAACACCACCAACATGGCCAAGATGATGCCGGACCCGGCCCTGGCCAAGGTACTCGCGGAGATCGGCGCCGAGGAAGAAGCCGTTTTCAAGGACATCGTGCAATAGGCACGTAACGCCCTCAGGCAAACGAAAACGCCGGCGACGCCGGCGTTTTTTTGGGTACCCCATGCCTAGAGCAGCTCTGCCCCGTGCTCGGCGATGGCGTGGTCGATGAAATAGTGCAGCAGCAGCGCCTCGCGCTTTTCCAACTGCTCGAACTCCACCCCCAGCCGCATGACCTGCCCCTCGACGGGCTGATCGCCAACCTGCTGGTTGCGCACCCTGGCCCGCAGCGACAACTGATCCTGGGCCTCTTCCAGTTGTACAGGCAGGTTCAGTTGCACCTGTTCCCCTGCCAGGGGTGCGCTTGTTTCCAGACGTGCCCCGTGGAGGCTCAGGTCAAGCAGGGTGGAGGGCAGGGACGTGCCCGCCTCGTCCACGATCTCGATGGCCAGTTTCATGCCGACCCGCAGGGATTGGCGTACCTTGCGCGCCTGCACTTCCACGGGGTACTGGAAGTGGACATGGGGATAGGGCGTGGCCCGGGCCCGGATCACCTGGGTGGTGAAGGCAAAGACACGGGTGCCGGACAGCACGCGCACGATGTAGCTGGTGCCCGGCGGCATCCACAAGCCCTTTTCGTCCACCATGGGCAGGGTCGTGATCAGGCCCTTGCCTGGCAGGGTGCCAATAAACTGCACGGCGTAGTGGCCGATGGGGGTACCCGGGTCCTGGGAGGTCAGCCGCATCTGCTCTCCGGCCCGCAGGGGGAGCTGCTCGAAGGCGACCGTTTCCTTGTCCAGGGCCTGTTCAGTGAGTTGCGCCATGCCGCTCTCCATGGAATCCGGGGTTTCAGACGGTCCTGGCCTGGTTGCCCACCCGGCACACCCGCAGTGCGGCCCGCACGACGATCTGGAGCCCTTGCTCGTCCAGGGTGGGATAGGCCTCGCGCACCGCCTGGGCGGCCCAGTATTCCAGGGATGCGCCGCCCGTTTGGCAGAAGGGTTCCACCCGGGCTTTCACGTCATCGAAGATGTCCCGCAGGTCCAGGCGCTGGCGACGCTCGTCGGCTGACCGGCCAACGGTTTCGTTGCTATCGTTCACGGCATTTCCCTTTGTTTGGCATGGAAAATGTAGCGCAAGCGTTCGGACTCGGCATCCCTTGACTTCAAAGCCGTACTCAGGCCGTGCGGGAATAGCGGGGCTGGTCGGTGGCAGCCTGGCGCAGGTAGCTGTCAAAGACCATGGCGATGTTGCGCAGGAACAGGCGCCCCAGGTCGGAGACGGCAATCCGGTTGGGCTCCAGGTGCACCAGGCCGTCCGCAGCCAGGGGGGGCAGGTCCTCCAGGGCATCGGCGAAATAACTGGGGAAGTCGATGCCCCACTCGGCTCCGAAGGCGCCTAAGTCCAGTTCCAGGTCGCACATGATCTTCGTGATGGCGTCCCTGCGTATGTGATCGTCCCGGGTCAGCCGCAGGCCCCTTTCCACGGGCAGGTGGCCACCGCCCACCATTTCCTGGTAGCGGCCGATCTTTTTCTCGTTCTGCAGGTATACGTCGTCGGTCTGACTGATGCTGGAGGCGCCGAAGGCGTAGATGTCGCTGTGCTTGTGGGTGGTATAGCCCTGGAAGTTGCGCCACAGGGTCTTGCTCTGCTGGGCCTTGAACATCTCGTCGTCCGGCTTGGCGTAGTGGTCCATGCCGATGTTGTTGTAGCCGGCGGCCCCCAGGCGCTCGTGGATCAGCTGCTGCAAGTCCAGGCGGGTGGCGAAGCTGGGCAGGTCCGCCTCGTTGATGAGCTTCTGGTGCTTCTTCATCCAGGGTACGTGGGCGTAGGCAAAGATGGCGAAGCGGTCCGGCGCCCATTTCAGCACCTTGTCCAGGGTGCGCTCGAAGCTGAACACGCTCTGGTGGGGCAGTCCCACGATGAGGTCCATGTTGATGCTCTGGAAGCCCAGTTCCCGGGCCCAGCCGTAGACCTGCTGGATCATGGGTTCCGGCTGCACCCGGTTTACGGCCACCTGAACGGTGTTGTCCAGGTCCTGCACGCCGATGGAGAGCCGGTTGAAGCCGGATTCCCGCAAGGCCAGCAGGTGGGCCCGGGTCAATTCCCGGGGATCCGTCTCGCAACCCATCTCCGCGTCCGGGGCGATGTTGAAGCGGCTGCGGATCATATCCATGGCGCGGCGGATGTCGTCTGGCCGCAAGTAGGTAGGCGTGCCGCCCCCCCAGTGCAACTGGCGCACCACCCTCTTTGGGTTGGTGAGGGCCGCCACCCGGGCGATCTCCTGGTCCAGGTAGCGCAGGTATTCCTCCGCCTTCTCGTAGTGGCCCGTGGCCACCATGTTGCAGCCGCAGTAGTAACAGAGGGTGTCGCAGAAGGGGATATGCACGTACAGGGACAGGTCCCGGCCCTTGTCCTGGGAACTGCGCAACTCCTCCAGCCAGTCCGCCTCGGAGAAGCCCGTATGGAAGTAGGGAGCCGTGGGGTAGGAGGTGTAGCGTGGTCCCGGCTTGCTGTATTTCTCGAGGAGGGCGGTGAAGTCGGACATGGGATGAGCCTATCTGATGGTGAATCCATTTTAGCCCGATAGCGCAGAGGGAACCTTGATCAAGATCGGATACCGGGAAACGCCTGAGGACGATCAATCTAGTCTGAAACGACTATACCTTTAGTTATATGCTTTGCTAGAATTGCATCACCTCCCTGACCGTCGCAAAGACGGTTTTTCCACGGCACCCATTGGGTGCCGTTTTTTTATCCTGGCGCCGATGTAAGCCATGGGCCCACCCTCTCGCTGGACTTCGTGCCTTTCAGGCTTTCTCCCCACAATAGAGAAGGGGTACCTGCACACCTGATCAACCCCCTCTCCATCCAGGGGTGAGTAGAAGCAGGCCAAGTAGTCTGCAGCCATAGTGTTTTTGACTTGGCCCTCCCCCAGGGGGAGGCCGGAAGGGGGGATGAGAGTGAAGTGGACGGCGTCGACCGGGCATCCACTAAACCCATCCCTACACTGGCTGCCCACGCCTCAACCAGCATATCGGGCCGGCTCCGGCTGCGCGGCGCAATGCTCCGCGAATCCCCGCTTCGCCTCCCCTTGAAAGGAAGGGAACGTTTCGATAATGGCGAAGCGCCACACCAGAAGCCCATCACGCCGAATTCTGCTATCGCACCAGGGTTTTCGATGGAGCGCCCGAGGCGAGATTTTCCGCGTGAGTGACCCCCTCAGAGCATGTCGAAGATCCGCTGGAAATTGGCGAACCTGAGAACTTGTCGCGCCAACTCCCTGGCCTCGCGAATGTGAACGGTTTTGCCGCGCGACTCGTGCCTTGTCCTTGAACAGCGACAACATACCCAGAGCCGATCAGTCGAGATAGACAAGGCCACCCACGCTAGACTCAATGACGCGAGCATCAACCATGGAACATAAAACTGCCGCCCATGCGAATGACACTGATGTTCCCGTCGTCGTGAAGTGACCAGTACTTGGCTCCATTCGCACCACACACCCTACTACCTCCGGCACTCAACCTGCCGCGCAGCAGCGCGCAGCCTGAGGCGCAGATCGCGGGAGACCACAGGTTTGACCAGAAAATCATCCGCGCCGGCATCGAACGCTTAGTTCAGGTGGCTTTCCGTCACCATACCGGGAGGATCAGGATGTAGGGGACATGTCCGTCCTCCATGCCACGCAAGGCCCGGCAGAATTCCTGGCCATCCATGACTGGCTACTGCCAGTCATGGATGGCCACTTGTGCCAGAACCTTGCGTGCAAGTGCAAGGGCATCCTTGCCATTGGTGGCGCTAACCATCAAATGGCCGCATGCCTCGCGTAATTTCTGCTCCAGCGAAAGGCGGGAATTGGCCCTGGCATCTACCAGCAGGATGCTCAGAGATTGCGCGCACTCATTGTCCTCCACCGAAGGTGTTGCCCACCAGGGTTTCCACGCCCGCCTGGGGCACATGGCACAGGGTGCAGAAGTGCCGGCGGCCAGCCATGGTCATGTCCTTGCCCTCTTTGACGTAGTGCGATTCGGGCATGGGCGTGGGTTCGCCCTTGACCTTGTCGCCGATGTCTTCGGGGGTGTCGTGACAGTCCATGCACTTGTTGAGCTTGGCGGTGATGGGGATGAGTTTGTCCACCTTGTGCGGAATCTGCGGCGGGGCTTCCTCCCAGAAACGCGGCAGTACGCCGGATTTCTTGGGCGGTAGCGTGGAGTAGGCAAACTCCTGCGGCACCGGGTCTTCAAACACGCTGGTTTTCGACAGGCCCAGGCTTTCGTCCGGCAGGCTGTCCGCCTGAAGCCAGCCGGTGGTCAGGGCGAGCGCGGCGATCAAAGCGATCTTGATTTTCATGGCATCTCCTTTTCGCTTCAGGCCCGATAGACCTTGACCGCGCACTTCTTGTAGTCGTTTTCACGCGAGATGGGGCAGTTGGCATCCAGCGTGACCCGGTTGATGAGCACGCCTTCGTCGAAGAAGGGCACGAAGGCGTAGCCCTTGGGCATGCGGTTGCGGCCACCGGTTTCCACCCGCACCCGCACCTTGCCGCGCCGCGATTCCACCCACACCACGTCGTTGCGCTTGAGGCCGCGCCTCTTGGCGTCTTCCGGGTGCAGCCACAACACGGCGGCCGGCACGGCGCGGTGCAGCTCGGGCACGCGCCGGGTCATGGTGCCGGTGTGCCAGTGCTCGATGACGCGGCCGGTACACAGCCACAGGTCGTATTCCGCATCCGGCTTTTCCACCGGGGCGGCGTAAGGGCGGAAGAAGATCTTGGCCTTGCCGGGCAGCGGCGTGGGTTTCGGGTCGGTCACGCCGTCGAGGTTGCCCGTCGGGATGGCCTTGGCGAAGTCACCGTAGAAGTCGAAGCCGCTGCCCTTCTTGGCGTAGGGATCGTACTGCTCGTTGAAGCGCCAGAGGGTTTCCACCCATTTGCCGTCTTGTTGCACCACCGGCCAGCGCAGGCCGCGCACGTCTTCATGGTGATAGACGTCGAACGGGGCCAGGTCGTGGCCGTGGCCTGCGCCAAAGGTGCGGTATTCCTCAAAGATGGCTTTTTCGGGGAACCAGCCGTCGCCGAGCAGATCGGCCACATGGTTGCCATGGCCCTGGGCCACGGGGTCGGGCCAGGCGTGTTTGCGGTTGCTGTGGGTGGCAAAGAGCGCGTCATACAGGGTGGTTTCCGGGCCCATGCCGTGTTTGGCGGCATCGTCCAGCACGCTGGGCAGCTTGCCTTCGGGGAAGCCTTCCACCTTCAGGCCGGGCAGGCGCTGTTCGCCCCACACGTCCTTGAGCTTGAAGCGCTTGGCAAAGGCCATCATCTGCCAGATGTCGGCGCGCGCCTGGCCGGGCGGCAGCACCTGCTGACGCCAGTGCTGGGTGCGGCGTTCGGCGTTGCCGTAGGCGCCCCATTTTTCGAAGATCATCGCCGCCGGCAGGATCAGGTCGGCCACCTTGGCGGAAACGCTGGGATAGGCGTCGGAAACGACGATGAAGTTGTCGCCCTTGCGCGCGGCGGTGATGGCGTGGTTGGCGTTGGGATGATGCTGGAACGGGTTGTTGACCAGGATCCAGCACCACTTGATGGCGCCGTCTTCCAGACCACGCATGATGTCGGTGATGTGCGCGCCGTCCTTGGGGTTCAAGGTTTGGGCGGGCACATGCCACAGGTGCTCGGTGTGGTCGCGGTGCTTTTTGTTGGCCACCAGCATGTCGGCGGGCAGGCGGTGCGAGAACACGCCCACTTCGCGCGCGGTGCCGCAGGCGGAAGGCTGGCCGGTTAGCGAGAACGCGCCACTGCCGGGCTGGGCGTGTTTGCCCAGGAGCAGGTGGTTCATGTAGCACTGCTCGTTGACCCAGGTGCCGCGCTGGTGCTGGTTGAAGCCCATGGTCCAGAACGAAACGGCCTTGCGCTTGGGGTCGATGAACAGGTCGGCCAGCTTGACCAGCTTGGCCTTGAAGGCGTCCAGGCTTTCTTCCGCGTCGCCCTTGGCCACTTCGGCGACGAAGTCCAGGGTGTAGGGCTCCAGCGCGGCCTTGAAGTCATCAAAGCTGATCTTCCAGTGGGCGGCGGCAGCGGCGGCATGTTTCTGCTCCACCGCTTCGCCGGCCTTGCGCCGCTGGGCGACGGCCTCCTGAGCGTCCAGCACATGGCGTTTCTGGTTGCCCACCACATCTTTCTCGGCGGCAAAGGCGTATTTCTCGGCATTGGCGGTGCGGAAGCCGTAGCCGATGTCGTTGTGGCCGGTACTGAAGATGCAGTGTTTGTTGACGAAGTCCCAGTTCACCGAGTTGCGGGCGATGATCTCGCGCGCCAGCCAGTTCTGAATGGCCAGGTCGCCGTTGGGCGACATGATGATTTCCAGGTCGGCCAGATCGGACGAGGCGTTGTGATAGGTGGTCAGGTTGACGATGCGGCAGGCCTTGTGAGTGAGCCGCCGGTCGGTGATGCGCGACCACATGATGGGGTGGCATTCGCCCATGTTGGCGCCCCACAGCACGATGGTGTCGGTGTGTTCCACGTCATCGTAGTTGCCGGCGGGTTCGTCAATGCCGAAGGTCTGCATGAAGCCCGCCACGGCCGAGGCCATGCAGTTGCGGGCGTTGTTGTCCAGGTTGTTGGAGCGGAAGCCGGCTTTGAAGAGCTTGCTGGAAACATAGCCTTCCATCACCGTCTGCTGGCCGGAGCCGATCATGGAAACCCCGGCGGGGCCGAGTTCGGCGTAGGTCTTGCGGAACTGCTGTTCCATCACGTCCAAGGCCTGCTCCCACGATACCGGCGTGAACTTGCCGGCCTTGTCGTATTGGCCGTTGGTCATGCGCAACAGGGGCTGGGTGAGCCGATCCTGGCCGTACATGATCTTGCCGTTGAAGTAACCCTTGACGCAGTTGAGACCCCGGTTGACCGGGGCTTTGGGGTCGCCCTTGGTGGCCACAACGCGGCCGTCCTTGGTGGCGATCATGATGCCGCAGCCCACGCCGCAGAAGCGGCATACGCCCTTGTCCCACTGCCAGTCCTTTTCACCTTCCTTGATCGCAGCCTGGGCCTGTTCCGAAACGGACATGCCCACGGTTGCCGCCGTACTGGCGGCAATGCTGGATTTCAGGAAATCACGTCGGTTGATTCCCATGAATGTTTGCCTCTTCTCAAGTTATCGAAGGGCCACCCCACAGTGCCCCACCCTCATTGGGTGGCAGGTCTGGGACAGCCCGGCCCTGGGGGCGCTTAGATAAACGCATCCGCCATCACATTACGCAGCCAGCCGTCGGCGTATTCGGCTTCCAGCTTGCGGTAGATGTCAGGCACGGGCGATTTGTCCGGCATGGACATGGGCGAAATGCCGCTGCCTTCGGTGATGTACTTGAAGGTGCCATTCTGTACCCGGTACAGGTGCGCCACGGAGATGCCGTAGTTGTCGCCCACCACGCTGTAGCAGGTGTTGGCGTAGATCGGCTCGACCGGTGCCAGCCCATTGACCTTGGCGACGATGGCAGCGGCCGCCACCTTGGCCTGGGTCATGGCGATGTGGGCCGACTTGGGCATGTCGAAGTTGGCATTGGGGTTGCCGTAGGTGGCCATCTCGCCCGCCACGCATGCATCGCCAATGGTGTAGATGTTGGGGTCCACCGCCGAGGCCATGGTCATGGGTTCCACCTTGCACCAACCTTGCTCGAAGTTGTTGCCGGTGGCGCCGGCGAGTCCGGCCACGACGGCAATCTTGCCGGCTTTGTGGGGCGGGATGATGTTGAGCACGTCGGCTTTTACGTCGACGAAGTCGGACGACACGGTCTTGCTCTTGGCGTCCAGTTTGTTGACGTTGCCGCCCTCAGCGCCCTTCACCCATTCGATCATGCCGTTGGTGCCCAGGCCTTCCTTTTCCCAGCCATACATCTTGGCCCAGGCCTGGTTGAACAGGCCCTTCTTGGAGTGGCTGTCGTTGGCATCAAGGATGATGACCTTGGATTTCTTCTTGCCGTGGTGCAGAAAGTAGTTGGCCACCAGGGAAGCGCGCTCGTAGGGGCCGGGCGGGCAGCGGAACGGGCCCTTGGGCACGACGATGACGAACTTGCCGCCGTCGGGCATGGCTTCGAGTTGTTTCTTCAGGAGCAGGGTCTGGGGTCCGGCTTTCCAGGCGTGAGGGATATCGTTGATCATGGATTCGTCATAACCCTCGATACCGGTGAAGTGGAAGTCGATGCCGGGGGACATGACCAGGGCGTCGTAGGGCAGGGTCTTGCCGCCCTTGGTATTGACGACCTTGCGCGTGCGGTCTACACCGGTGACGTAGTCGTGCAGGACGTTGACGCCGCGTTTCTTCAGGCCATCGTAGCCCACCGTGAGGGTGCCGATGTCGCGGTGGCCGACCATGACTTCATTGGATAGCGGGCATGAAACGTAGAGCGAGTTCGGCTCGATCACGGTTACTTCGATGTTGGCGTCGAGCATCTTGACGTATTTGGCGGCGGTGGCGCCGCCATAGCCGCCGCCGATGACGACGACTTTGGCTTTGCTGCCGGCACGGGCAATGGAGGGGAAGGAGAGCGCCGTGGCGGAGGAGGCGGCAGCGGCGAACTGGAGGAATTGACGACGATTGATCTGGCTCATGTTGTTTCCCTCTTTCACTTGCTGTGTGCGCCGTAGAACTGGGCAGCGGTGGAGACATCGCCCTCTTCCATCTTGCGGGCGTTTTTGGTCATCTTCTTGTGGCTCATCTTGAAGCTCTCGTCGCGGTATTTCATGAGCTCAAGCTCCATGTACTTGGCCCATTGGCCGGCAAGCATGGGGGTGTCGGCGTCGTCGGGCTGTCCGCCAGTGGCGCCATGGCAGGTTTCGCAGCGTTCGGTGGCGTCCTTGCCCTTGGCCATCACGTCGGCGCCGGCCTTTTGCACCACGGGGGTCCAGGGCAGCTTGCTGTAGTAAGTGGCCAGGCCGGCGATTTCGCCATCGGTGTAGCCCTTGATGAGGCGGGTCATGTTGGCGGAGGCACGGGAGCCGCTCTTCCATTCCATCATGATGTTCTTGAGGTAGGACTCGGACAGGCCGGCAATGCTGGGCATGGAGTGCCCCACGCTCACGCCGTCCGTGCCGTGGCAGTTGTTGCAATTACGGGCGATGGTTTCAATCTTGGCATCCGCCTGGGCCAGGCCGCCAAGGCTCAGGCCGGCGAGCATCGCCAGGGTTGCGGGAAGTGTACGGAACTTCATGGCATCTCCTTTAGTGGTTTGACTTGGGACTATTTACTGGCCGGTGCGGTGGTGGGGGCCGGCATCATCTTCAGCAGCGCGGCGGGGTCGAGGACGGGCATGGCCGTCGTCGGCGCGGCCATCATCTGCCCCCAAGTGCCGTAGGTGGCGGGGTTCATGCCCGCGCCCATCCAGTTGGTGTACAGGCCAGGGTTCATGGGTGCCATCATGGCGTTCATGGCCGCCGGAGAGACCGGTGCCGTCATCCAGTTGCCCATCAGCGCGGGGTTCAGCGGCGCAGCCATCAGGTTCATGGCCTGCGGGCTCATCGGCGCGGCCATCCAGTTGGTGTAGGTGGAGGGGTTCATGCCCGGGGCCATCAGTGCAGTGTAGAAGTTGGGGTTCATGCCTGCCGCCATCCATTTCATGGCCACGTTCGGATCAGTGAACTGCATGTAGTTCTGCATTGTGGCCGGGTTCATGCTCGCAGCCATCATGCGGATGTAGGTGTTGGGGTCGATGCCCTTCTGCGCCAGGGCCATGGAGGTGGCCGGGTTCATCAGGTTGGCCGCCCATGCCGTAAACGCCTGCGGATCCTTGAACGCGGAGGCATTGCGGGTGGGGTCCAGCATCTTGTCGGCCGTGGCCTCGGGGGTGTCGGCGGCCTGGGCGGTCAAGCTGGAACAGGCAAACCCAGCGATGAATGCAAAAGCCAGTGCAGCGTTTTTCATGAGAGCTCCTCGTGTGTGGGTACTGCGGGGATTACAGATCGCCATTCGCTGCGGCCTGCATGATGTTGTCCATCTTGTCTCGGATGTCCTTGGCAAACTTGCCAAGTTCGGCATCGATGCCCATCTTGCTGTTCACGGTGTCCAGCCAGGCCAGATCCCAATCCAGGGTGAGCACCCAGAGCTGCTTGTTGGCGTCTTCCATGATGGCGATGCGGCAGGGCAGGTAGGAGATGGCTTCCGGCGCGGCCTTCAGCACGGCGCGGCCGGCGGCGATGTCGCAGTAGTGGTACACCTCCATGCGCGGCGCATCCATGTCGCCGAGCACTGCCTGGAAATCCT
Organism: Thiobacillus sp.; assembly: GCA_024235835.1. NCBI lineage: Bacteria > Pseudomonadati > Pseudomonadota > Betaproteobacteria > Nitrosomonadales > Thiobacillaceae > Thiobacillus > Thiobacillus sp. The sequence goes on from JACKLQ010000002.1 coordinate 82,626, forward strand.
TCCACATCGGGCTTTCGCCCACCTTCTTGAAGTTGAGCTGGTTGGCGCGCAGTTCCATCGACTGTTTGACATCGTCGAAGGTGAGCCCGTCCTTGACCTTGTATTTTGTGGTCATGAAGCTCATGGCGTCGCGGATGCCCATGCTGGGCATCAGGCCCATCATGGCCTGCATCAGGGCCTGTTTCTGGTCACGAGGCAGGCTGGCGGCCATGCTGTAGGGTTTGGCGGCGAGAGAGGGTTTGAAGGTGGCCATGGAGCCGATCAGACCCAGGTAGGAGGGGATGTTGGGCAGGGAGATGCCGGGGATGTTCACCAGATAGGGATTGGCTGGTGGCGTCTGAGCTTGAACCAAAGGCGAGGCCATGATCAGGGGAAACGCGAGGGCTGCGGCCAGCAATGCCGGAATGCGTGATTTCAAGGGAAATCTCCTATTTCTTGGGAAGGATGGGCGGCACCGTGGAGAGGCCCAGCGACTTCCAGGCCTGCATGCCGCCCCGGTACCACTTCAGCTTGCCTGGCGGGTAGCCCAGGGCCAACAGTTGCTTGATGTTGGTGGGGGATTGCCCGCACCAGGGGCCATTGCAATAGAACACCAGGGTCTTGGCATTCTCGAAGTTCCACAGCGCCCCCTCGTGGGCGGCGCCAAAGCGGAATACCAGGGTCTCGACGATCTTCGCCGGCTCGGTGTGGGCCGGATGCAGGTCCTGCCAGGGCAGGGCGATGGCGCCGGGGATCACCCCGGAGCGCAGCGGCCAATCGCTGTCACGTGAATCGATCACCAGCACGGAATCGTCCCGGCCGGCCCGCGTCAGATAATCGATCAGCTCCAGTTCGCCCAGGGTCTCCACGCCGGGGGCCAGGCGCATGGGCTGGATGCAGTACGGCGGGCAGGGGCGGGAGGTGAGGATGAAATCCGGATCGAGCAGGTTTTCCGTGTCCGGGTTGCGCTCAATGCGTACCGGCTTGCCGTCGTGCAGTACTTCCACGTTGGACAGGTCATGGGTGATGCGCACCTCACCGGCGAGGACGGGTCCCGCTGCCAGAAAGACAAGCATGCGGAGCCACGCCAGGAAACCGGGGCGGCTTGGCACGGCAAGATGCATCGTCAATTCTCCACTGGAAGGCCAGGACGCACCCCTAGCCATTTCCATGCCAACAGAATCAGAAATCCACTTCGTTGTTTTTATAGGATTTTGTTTATCCGATTCAGTAGTGGGACGCAGTCGACGCGTCCATGTCATGACATGGAGTCATGACAGAGAGGGGTGTATCGCAGCGGACGCCCCTCCAATGAGCCCTATCAAGAAACCGTAGGGCCGCTCCAAGCCTTGCCGCAAGCTCGCTACTTTGCTTCGATCGTTTTCTTGTCCACCTCGGCGGACGGAATCCACGAAGCGGATTCCCGGGGCGCTCGGAGGGAGTCGGATAAACTGGCCTAAAGAGGATGTTTCAGAGAATGGAAGAAATCCGGGATGGCCCATCTTGGACACAAGCTCGCTTGACCCAAGATGGCGGATGCGTCGGCGGCCAACACGCCACCTGCGGTAACGCCGGTGAGTCCGTCAAAAACTGTCCGTCGCCGCCAAGCGGATTTCCTCTTCCAGCAAATCCAGTGCCGCCAATAGCGAATGCGAAATGCCCACTAGCTGCTCGGTGATCATCGCCGCGCGGGCAGGGTCACCCTCCCCCATGATCCGATGCAGCATCTGATAGACCTCGTGCAGCAGTTCGTGGCCGTATTCCACGTCCTGGTAGATCTGCCAGTGGCCGAACGCCTTGAATCCCTCGCCGTAGAACCACTGGCCGAAGTCGCAATCCTTGTGGTGCACTGGCGCGCGCTGCTCCTCGATCTCCAGGCCAGCCACCATGGCCTGGACATAAGCGCGCCAGCGGATGTGCGACGACTTGGCGTGGCGTACCTGGCTCAGGGCTTCCGTCTTGGTCATGGCTTTCTCCCGGGGATTTTGTTGCCGATCATTGCTCGATGCCGTGGGCCTTGAGCCGGCGATACAGTGTGCGCTCGGTGATGCCCAGTTCCAGGGCCGCCAGGCGCCGGTTACCGCGGTGTTTGTGCAGCACCTCGCGCAGGTGTTCGGCCTCGGAGAGTTCGTGCTCCGTACATTCGACGAAATCGCTTTCCGCGTGTACCGGATGCACCGCCGGGGCGAGTTCCGGGCGCGTGACCTCGGCCGGCAGGTGCTGGATGTCCAGTCGCGCCCCCCGCGCCAGGGCAACGGCGCGATCGACGATGTTGCGCAACTCGCGCATGTTGCCGGGAAAGGGGTAACCCAGCAGCGCCTCATAGGCCGCCTCGCTGATGCCTTGGCGATGTCCGACACGGTCGAGGAAATAGTTGACCAGTTCAGGCAGATCACCCTTGCGGTGCCGCAGCGGCGGCAGTTCAACCTGCATGCAGTTGATACGGTAATAGAGATCCGCGCGGAATTCGCCCAGCTTGACCATGCTCTGGATATCGCGGTTGGTGGCGCATACCAGGCGCACGTCGGCACGCCGCTCGCGGGTTTCCCCCAACCTGCGGAACTTGCCGGTCTCCAGGGCGCGTAGCAGCTTGGCCTGGCTGACCAGGGGCAAATCGCCGATCTCGTCCAGAAACAGGGTGCCCCGGTCGGCAAGCTCGAACAGGCCCATCTTGTTCTCGACCGCGCCAGTGAAGGCGCCGCGGATATGGCCGAATAGTTCACTGGCGAAGCGTTCCTCCGTGAACTGGGTGCAGTCGATGGTGACGAATTCCTTGTCCGCACGACGCGACTTGCGGTGGATGAGTTGGGCGGCCATCTCCTTGCCGCTGCCGGTCTCGCCCAAAATCAGCACGGGAAAGTCGGTTTCGGCCACGGATGTCAGGTTATCCAGAACGCGCATGAACGAGGGGCAGCAGCCGCTCACCATCTTCTCCGCGTCGAAGCAAAGATCTCTGCCGTGGCTGATGGAGGACATCCTCTCCCCCATAAGCACCACTTCGCCAAGCGAATTGAGAATCGGCGTGGCATGAACTGTCACGTAGTCGGGCTGGTGGTACTGGTCGAAATGGCGGTGCACCACCTGGAAGGGGTGGCCCTGGTCGAAGGTCTGCCGTAAGGGGCACTCCTCGTGTGCGTCGCAGGGTACCTCCGAGTCATGGGAAATCTCGTGACACTTGCGCCCCACCACCGCATGTTTATCCAGGCCGGCGTAGACCTCGGCATACCGCTGGTTGGCGGCCACGATTCGGTATTGCTCGTCGACCAGGCAAAACGGTTCCTGGTGGGCATCAACCAGACCTTGAAGGAAGGATTGTTCGGGAAGCTGGCGTGTTTGGGTCATGGCATGTCGCAACGGAGGACGGGCCGCACGAGGCCCGTCCGTGCGGATGGTCAACCCACGGTGGCTTCGGCGGTGTTTTTGTCGCCCGTATTATCCACCCAGCTCACCACCACCTTGTCACCCGCCTTGGCGCCCTTGACGCGGATCGCCAGGTAGGGGTTCTTGCTGATGCCACCGCCCCACTGGGCATCCATTACCGGCTTGCCACCCACCTCGCAGGTCACGTTGGTGATGTGGTGCGCAGGCACCACAGCGCCCGTCTTGGCGTCCTTGCGCAGGCCCGTTTCCATCACGTGGTTCATCAGGCACTTCACTTCGGCTACGCCACCCTTCAGGGAGGCGCGGATCTTCATCGGCTCTGCCATTTCGTTCTCCTGTATTCAGTTCAATGTCTTGGGAACAGGGCGGGGCTTAACCGCCGCAGCCACCGATGGTGACCTTCACCTCTTTATGGGCCTTGTAGCTCTTGCCGCCGGCGTGCACCACGGCGACCACGTTGGAGGTGGCGCCCATCTTGATGCGGGTGGAGACGTAGCCTTCAGCGCCATTCATCAGGTTGAAGTCGGCGATTAAGGGGAAGCCGTTTTTCTCGGAAACGATGGCGATGCGGCTCGTGCCAGCGATGTTGCTGGTAATTTCCACCGGCACCACAGCGCCGTTCTCGGCGATGTCGGGGGCCTTCACTGAGATGTCGCTGCTGGCGGAAGCGGCTCCGCCACCCACGGCGCCCATGGCACCGCCCATGTCCTTGGCTTCAAAACCTGCCTTGTTCCAAGTAGCCATGGCCACACCAGGCTTCAAAAGGCCGGCCATCACGGCCACGCCAACCACGCCAGCGGAGCTGGCACCTTTTAACATCGTCCTACGCAATGAGTTCATTGCCAACTCCTTCAATGGGGAAAACAGATTGCCTTTGCCGCATGTTCTTCGATACTCAAGCATGCGCGACCTGCTGGTTAGCAAAGGATGTGCCAAACCGCTCATATCGCACAAGTAAATGAATTAATTATGTTTTACACAAGCATGCACACCTGACGGAAGGACCATCACCAGAGCCCATGACATGACGTGTCATGACATGGGCTCTGGTGATGCTTTGCCAGATTCACAGGGTCATTTGCAGCCGCTGGCCTGGGCCCTGACAATTCGTTCGCGACGTTTACACCTTCCCCCCACTCTTCAATGCCCATCTGCCTACCCAGCGAGATCTTCAAGGCCTACGACATCCGTGGCATCGTGGGAAAGACCCTCACCGCCGAAGGCATGGAGCGCATCGGCCGCGCCCTGGGCAGCGAAGCCCTGGCCCGCCGCCAGACGGCCATCGTGCTGGGGAGGGACGGGCGCCTGTCCGGGCCGGAACTGGCCGCGGCCCTTGCCCGGGGCCTGCAAGCCAGCGGCCTGGATGTCATCGACCTGGGCCGGGTCGCCACCCCCATGGCGTACTTCGCGGCCCACCATCTGGGCACGGGCTGCGCGGCCATGGTGACCGGATCCCACAACCCGCCGGACTACAACGGCCTGAAGATGGTGCTGGCGGGGGAAACCCTGGCGGGAGAAGCCATCCAGTCATTGCGGTCCTGCGTCGAGGCCGGAAACTTCGCCAGCGGCCAGGGCAGCTACAGGCAACATGACATCAGGGCCGACTACGTGGCACGAATCGCCGGGGATGTGAAACTGGCGCGCCCCATGAAAATCGTCGTCGATGCCGGCAACGGCGTGGCCGGCGCCTTCGCCCCGGCCCTCTACCGGGCCCTGGGGTGCCAGGTGGAAGAACTGTTCTGCGAAGTGGACGGTCGCTTCCCGCATCACCACCCTGACCCTTCGGTGCCGGAAAACCTGGCTCCCCTCAAGGCCCGGCTTAAATCTGGCGATGCCGAACTGGGCCTGGCCTTCGACGGCGACGGGGACCGCCTGGGCGTTGTCACCACGGACGGGACCATCATCTACCCGGACCGCCAGCTGATGCTCTTCGCCGCCGACGTGCTGGACCGAAACCCCGGCGCCCAGGTCATCTTCGACGTTAAATCCACACGCCACCTCTACAAGTGGGTCCGGGACCATGGCGGCCAGCCCCTGCTTTGGAAGACCGGCCATTCCGTACTCAAGGCCAAGATGCGGGAAACCGGGGCCCTGCTGGCGGGAGAACTGAGCGGCCACATTTTCTTCAAGGAGCGCTGGTACGGGTTCGACGACGGTCTCTATGCCGGGGCCCGGCTGCTGGAAATCCTCTCCCGACATCCGGATGCCGGAGCCCTGCTGCAGGCCCTGCCCAATGCCGTGAACACGCCGGAACTGCAGATCAGGCTGGGCGAGGGGGAAGCCCAGGATCTCATAGGCAGGTTGCGGGACTCGGCCCGGTTCGACGACGCCCGGGAAATCATCACCCTGGACGGCCTGCGGGTGGAATACGCCGACGGCTTCGGCCTCCTGCGGGCCTCCAACACCACGCCCTCACTGGTGTTGCGCTTCGAAGCGGACGATGCCCCCGCCCTGGCTCGCATCCAGGACGATTTCCGCCGCATCCTGAACAAGGCCCTGCCCGGAACGGTGCTGCCCTTCTAGTCAGCGCGGTATCATTCTTGCCTTTAGCAGAACGCCCTGAACCATGGACAAGCCCCTCGTCGGACTCATCATGGGCAGCGTCAGCGACTGGGAAACCATGCGCCACGCCGCCGACCTCCTCACCAAGCTGGGCATCCCCTTCGAGAAGCGGGTGGTTTCGGCCCACCGCACCCCGGACCTGCTGTATGAATACGCGGAATCCGCCGCCGGCCGGGGCCTGAAGTGCATCATCGCCGGGGCCGGGGGCGCCGCCCACCTGCCGGGCATGACAGCCGCGAAGACCCACCTGCCGGTGCTGGGCGTGCCCGTTCAGTCCCGCACCCTGAAGGGCATGGATTCCCTGCTTTCCATCGTGCAGATGCCCAAGGGTATCCCCACCGCCACCTTTGCCATCGGCGAGGCGGGGGCCGCCAACGCAGCCCTGTTCGCCGCCGCCCTGCTGGCCAACGAGATTCCCGAGGTCCGGGCCCGGCTCATCGAGTTCCGCAAGACCCAGACCGAGGCCGTGCTGGGCATGGAATTGCCCGACGAATGACCGACGCCTGGACCCCCCTCCTGCCAGGCGCCACCCTGGGCGTCGTTGGCGGCGGCCAGCTGGGCCGCATGTTCACCCTGGCCGCCCGGGTCATGGGCTACAAGGTGGTGGTGCTGGACCCGGACCCCGATTCCCCCGCCGGCCAGGTGGCCGACACCCACCTTAAGGCCGACTACACCGATGCCGTGGCCCTGCTGCGCATGGGCAGCCTGTGCGACGCGGTGACCACGGAATTCGAGAACGTGCCGGCCCAGAGCATGGAAATGCTGGCCAAGCATTGCCCCGTGGCCCCCTCCGCCAGCGCCCTGGCCGTGGCCCAGGACCGCCTGGCGGAAAAAACCCGGGCCCGGGAATTCGGCTGCGTCACCGCCCCCTTCGCCAACATCGAGTCCGAAGCGGACCTGGACAATGCCTGGGAAAAGGTGGGCGCCCCCGCCCTGCTCAAAACCCGCCGCCTGGGTTATGACGGCAAGGGCCAGGCCCGGGTCAACAGCCGGGAGGAACTGACGGACGCCTTCCGCCATCTGGGCCGGGTGCCCTGCCTGCTGGAAGGTTTCCTGCCCCTGGAGCGGGAGGTTTCGGTGGTCTTGGCCCGCAATGCCAAGGACGAGGTCGCCTTCTTTCCCGTAGCGGAAAACCAGCACCGCCAGGGCATCCTGGACATCAGCATCGTACCTGCCCGGGTGCCGGAATCCCTGGCGGACGAGGCCCGGGACATGGCCGCCCATCTGGCCCGGGGCCTGGATTACGTGGGCGTCATGGCGGTGGAGTTCTTCGTCCTCCAGGACGGCCGCATCGTCTTCAACGAGATGGCGCCCCGCCCCCACAACAGCGGTCACTACACCCTGGACGCCTGTGCCACGGACCAGTTCCAGCAACAGGTGCGGGCCCTGTGCGACCTGCCCCTGGGGGACCCCCGCCTGCTCTCGCCGGTGGTCATGGTCAACCTGCTGGGGGACGTCTGGTCTCCCGATCCGTCCTGGAACGAGCTTCTGAAGCATCCTGGCCTGCAACTGCACCTCTACGGCAAGGCCGAGGCCCGGCCGGGCCGCAAGATGGGCCACTATAACTGCCTGGCCCCCACGGTGGAGGAGGCCCTGGAACTGGCCATGAAGACCCGCGCCACCCTGGGCATAGGCTGAAGGGCCTTCAGGAAGCCAGCTTCATCTCAATCGGCAGGCCTTTCTCGTCCTCGGTGCGGATGCGCAGGGGCAGCCATTCCCTGGAAGGGGCGAGCCACACATCCAGGTTCTCGTCCTCGGAACGGCTGCCCCGCACGTGCAGGGTGTCCACGCCTCGCTTGCCCACCTGCAGGCGCTCCCACCCCGTCACCTTGAACCGGTAATGCTTCAGATAGCGGCCGTTGGTCACCGGCATCTGCCAGGCGCCGGCGTCTTCCGCCACGGTCAGGGCCAGGTGAAAAGGGAAGCTCAGCAGGTCCTGGGTTCCCTTGGCCAAGGCCTCCGTGCCCCGGGACATGACGAGTCGCCGATTGTCCCAATCGAAACGCGCCGTGCCCTTGGGTTTCTCCCTCTTGGTCTGGGCGTACAGCTCGGGTATCAGGCCCTGGCTGCCGATGCGACCTTCGCTGGTCTGGACGATGCGACCGCTCATGAACAAGCTGGCCACGCCCTGGGCCTCCGCCACGCTTTCAAGCCGGTAGCGTTCGCCACTCACCCTCCATGTGTACACGGCCTGCCCCAGCTTCAAGCCGTCCTTCCCGGCCAGCACGTCGTAGACCAGGCGGGACTGGGCGGGCAAGGAGCGCAAGGGGGCCATGGCCTGGGAACGGGAGCCCGTGTCGGCCCACGCTTCGATGCCAGTCACTGACCCAGGCATGGCCAGGGCCACAAGGCCTGCCAGGATCAAACCCAACCGGATGTTCATGCCAAGTCCCAAGGTCATATCTGTGCTTGAGTAACGGATAAAACCGTGCCTCGGATGACCAGGGCACCGGAATCAGTCGTGGGGGGAGACCAGGGCCGCTTCAGCCATGTCCGGAAGCCCTTGCACCGCCACGGTGCCATCGCTCCGCAGGTCCACGCGCCCGGACGCGATCCAGGCCACGGCCAGGGGAAAGATGCGGTGCTCCTGCCTGAGCACCCGGGCCGCCAGGGTCTCGGGGGTGTCGTCCGCCAGCACCGGCACGGCAGCCTGGACGATGATGGGGCCCACGTCCACCTCGGGGGTGACGTAATGCACGGTGCAGCCGTGCAGCTTCACGCCCTCCTTAAGGGCCCGCTCATGGGTATGCAGGCCGGGGAAGGCCGGCAGCAGGGCCGGGTGGATGTTGATCATGCGGCCCTGATAGCGGCGCACGAAGTCGTCGGTGAGCACCCGCATGAAGCCCGCCAGGATCACCAGGTCGGGTCCATGGCGGTCGATTTCCAGGGCCAGGGCCGCATCGAAGCTGGGCCGGTCCGGGAAGGCCTTGTGGTCCACCACCGCCGTGGCCACGCCACGTTCCGCGGCAAAGGCCAGGCCCGTGGCATCCGGCCGGTTGCTGATGACGCAGGCGAACTCAACGGGCAGGTTCGCCTCCAGCAGGGCCTGCATGTTGCTGCCCCGGCCGGAGATGAGGATGACGACACGCATGAACTATTAAGCGTCAAACGATGATGGTCTGTTCCTGGCCGGCCTGGCGGGCCTTGATCTCGCCCAGGCGGTACACCGTCTCGCCCTGGCTTTTGAGGAAGTCCATGGCGGCAGCCGCGTCGGCAGCGGCGACCACCACCACCATGCCGATGCCGCAGTTGAAGGTGCGGTGCATCTCCGGCAGAGCCACGTTGCCCCCCTGCCGCAGCCACTGGAACACCGCCGGCCAGGTCCAGGCCTGGGCGTCGATGACGGCGGTGCAGTCGTCGGGCAGCACCCGGGGCACATTGCCGGTGATGCCGCCGCCGGTGATGTGGGCCATGCCCTTCACCGTGATCTCCTGCATCAGGGCCAGCAGGGGCTTGACGTAGATGCGGGTTGGCTCCAACAGGACTTCACCCAGGGGACGGCCGTGGAAGTCGCTGGCCAGGTCGGCCCCCGTCACCTCGACGATCTTGCGCACCAGGGAGTAGCCGTTGGAATGGGGGCCACTGGAACCCAGACCCAGCAGTGTGTCGCCGGGACGGATGTCACGCCCCGAGATAAGGCGGGATTTCTCCGCCACGCCAACGGCAAAGCCCGCCAGGTCATATTCCCCCGCCGGGTACATGCCGGGCATTTCCGCCGTCTCGCCGCCGATGAGGGCGCAGCCGGACAGCTCGCAGCCCCGGGCGATGCCCGCCACCACCGCTTCCCCCACGTCCACGTCCAGGTGGCCGCAGGCGAAGTAGTCCAGGAAGAACAGGGGTTCGGCCCCCTGCACCAGGATGTCGTTGACGCTCATGGCCACCAGGTCCTGGCCGATGGTGTCGTGCTTGTTCATCTGGAAGGCCAGCTTCAGCTTGGTGCCCACCCCATCGGTGCCGGAAATCAGCACCGGCTCCTTGTAGTGCTTGGGCAGTTCCATCAGGGCGCCGAAGCCGCCGATGCCCCCCAGCACCTCGGGCCGCAGGGTGCGCCTGGCGTGGGGCTTGATGCGCTCCACCAGGGAATCCCCGGCGTCGATGTCCACGCCGGCGTCACGATAGGAAAGGGAAGTGGCGGAGGTGGGGGAAGTAGGCGTGGTCACGATGAATCCGGAGGGAAAAGGCGAAGAAAAGAGGGTGCTATTCTAGCCGACATGAACGCCCAGCCTCCCTTCCAGTCCCTCCCCACCCGAACAGCCCTCACCCTGGCCGTAGCCCTGGCGGGGGGCTGGCTGCTCTACCTTCTGTCGCCCATCCTCGCTCCTTTCCTGCTGGCCGCCGCCATCGCCTACCTGTGCGACCCCCTGGTGGACCGGCTGGAGGCGCGCAAGATCGGCCGCACCTGGGGCACGGTACTGGTGCTCGCGGGCCTGGCGCTGGTGTTCGTGCTCATGGCCCTGATCCTCACCCCCCTGTTCCAGGCCCAGGCCCGGCTCTTCATGCAGCAGATTCCCGGCCTGGTGGAGTGGGCGGGCAACACCTTCCTGCCCTGGCTGTCCGCCACCTTCGGTGTGGACCTGGTGAGGGACCAGGAAGAAATCCTGGCCTGGCTGCGGGGCCACGTGTCGGAACTGAGCCGCCTCACCCCCTATCTGCCCAAACTTGCAGACAGCGGCCTGGCCCTGGTGGGCTTCCTGGCCAACCTGCTGCTGGTGCCCGTGGTGCTGTTCTACCTGCTGCGGGACTGGGACCGCACCATGGCCCACCTGGCGGACTGGCTGCCTGACCGTCTGCGCCCAAGAGTGGTGGGCCTGGCCAGTGAATTCGACGCCGTGCTGTCCCAGTTCGTGCGGGGCCAGGTCATGGTGATCCTGGTCATGGCCCTGTTCTACAGCCTGGCCCTCTGGATCGCCGGCCTGGACTACGCCCTGGCCGTGGGTTTGGTAACCGGCATCCTGGTTTTCGTGCCCTACCTGGGGGTGGTGGTGGGCGTGTTGCTGGGCACCCTGGCCGCCTGGGCCCAGTTCGGCACCCTCGCCGACCTGTTGCCCGTGTGGGGCGTATTCGCCGTGGGCCAGTTGCTGGAAGGCATGGTCATCACCCCCTGGCTGGTGGGCGAGAAGGTGGGGCTCCATCCCGTGGCCGTCATCTTCGCCCTCATGGCCTTCGGCCAGTTGCTGGGCTTCGTGGGGGTGCTCATCGCCATCCCGGCGGCGGCGATCTTCCTGGTGGGCCTGCGGCACCTCAAGAAGCAACTGGATTGACGGCAAGGGCCACAACAGCCTGGAAATCATGTTGTCCCGGTTCACGCGGGTTGCGGCAGCTTTCCAGCCACCAGGAAGGCCTCCAGGGGGAAATCGTGCACGTCCTTGCCATGTGCCGCGCGAAACTTGACGTGCGCACCATCCACCTCCCCCAACCAGGCCTCCTGGGAGACCGGCTTGGGGTTGGCCAAGGCCTCGGGCGTGTATAGCGCCACGTTGATGCCATGCGCGGGGTCTCGAGCCGAGATGCACTCAAAGGCCTGTACGCGCATTTCCCGCATCTTATGGCCCAGGGCCTTGCTCTCGCGGTAGTCTGCGGGGTCAGTCAACGTGGCTTGGAACGCCTTAAATGGCGCATCCTGCAGCCGCAGCCCATACACGGTCAGGTACTCCGCGCCAAACAGGGTATGTTGGGTATCCAGTTTGGCGGGTGGCGGGGTTTTCATGCCATGCCAGAACACGAAGCGGTAAAAAGCGGCCTCCCAGAGTACGGTGGTGGTCGTGAGTGAGCCATAGAACAAGCCGGGTTCTGCCCGTGTACCGTAGCGGGACCCCCATTGCAGCGGGGGATAGCGAAAAGGCGTGGCCAGCAGGTAATGGAGCCCTTCTGTGCCATGCGGTAACGGGGGTTTGGTCTGCTCCAGCAGTTCTTCCAAGACTGACTGGCGCCCCAGGGAACTGACGAGCTGGTTGGTTGCAACTTGCTCCTGACTCTCCACCAACCGCAGCAGCGTACCCGCGAGGAGGCCTGGCGCGGCCTGCGCCAGGCAAGCACCCCAATCCACCACCTACAGCTTGCCCCGAATACCGTCGAGGTATTCCAGCACCCTGACAAGACCTTGCACGCTCTTGACCTGCTCAGCGGGCACACCGCCAGTATGCAGGTTTTCAGTGTGCATCCAGTGCCGCATCTGGTCCTGGGCGCCGCCCACCAAGACGAACAAGGCGCGATAGCACCGAATAAACAGCAACGCGAGTTCGCCGTCCTTACTCGTGGGGTCGATACGTCCACGGCCTACAGCAGTACGGTCCTTGCCAATAATGGCGCCAAGGTCCGCCTGGGTCAGGCCAAGCAGCTTGCCCGCATTTGCGAAGGCCTCAGCCAAAACACTGGCCTTATCTGGTGTCGCTGCAACAGCCAGGTTCATCTCACCCCTCCAATATGTGCATATTGCACAATATAAGAAAATAATGCGCACATTGCACGCAATATTTGCTTATAAAATTAGCATTAATAATCCGGCCCGAATAAGTCTTTACGCCACATAGCTCACCTTCGGATCTTGGAAGAACGCCATGACGCGCTCGGGTGACTGTTCGCTTTCCATCATGCGCAGAACGACGAGTGGGCGCGACTGCGCCGCTACATGACCATGAAAACCCTCGACGACCTGGGCGAGAACCACAACGTCAGCTTGCCTGCGGTCACTCGCTGATCGGTTCCCCAAAACCGCCGGCGTCGATGACATCAAGATCGCTTCTTACGCCACACCGAAGGACACGATCACTGGCTTCAGCTAGCGAATTCAGCGGACCTCGTGCATTGGCTCGCTGCCAGCTCACTTGTTGGCACCAAGCCTGCTGCGCGCCCAGATCAAGGGTTTCGGCCCAATTGTTGGAGTTTTCCTGTACTCCCGTTCACCGGAAGAAGCCGCTTCAGAAAGTCAGTGCTTTCCAGCGGCCGGCTGAACCAATAGCCCTGTGCCTCCTCACACCCGATCTCTTTTAGAAACGCCAGCTGCGCCTGGTTCTCAACTCCTTCGGCGATGATGGCCAGATCCAGGCTGTGGCCCAGTTCCACGATGGCACGAACCAGCATGGCGCTGGCCGGATCGTTTTCCAGGGCGCGCACGAAGGACTGGTCCACCTTGAGCTTGTCGATGGGCAAACGGCGCAAGTAGGCCAGGGATGAGTAACCCGTGCCGAAGTCGTCCACCGAGATACGTATCCCCAGGGCCTTCAATGCCCGCAGGGTGCGAATCGACCGCTCCACGTCTTCCATGGCCAGGCTTTCCGTGACTTCCAGTTCCAGGGTCTGGGGTGGCAGGCCCGTGGCATTCAGGGTGGCCGCGATCTCCTCGGCCAGTTGCTCGCTTTCGAACTGCCGCGCCGACAGGTTGACCGCCATGGTCAGGGGCGGGAACCCATCGTCGATCCATCGGCGCGCCTGGGCGCAGGCGGTTTGCAGCACCCAGGCGCCGATGGGGACGATCAGGCCGGTTTCCTCGGCCAGGGGGATGAAACTGGCTGGAGAAATCAGGCCGCGGGTCGGATGGCGCCAGCGCAACAGGGCTTCCGCGCCGATGATGCGTCCGCTCGCAACCTCCACCTGGGGTTGGTACACCAGGAACCATTCCTGGCGCGACAGGGCATGGCGCAGGTGGTTCTCCAGTTCCAGACGATCCCTGGCCTGGATGGACAGTTCCCGGTCGTAGGCGCGGTAGCCGCCATGGCCCCGGGCCTGTTGCAGTGCCCGGTCGGCATGGCTGATCAGGTTGACGGCATCACCGTCATCCGCGGGAAACAGGCTGGCACCGATGCTCACGCCCAGGTGGAAAGACTGGCCATTCACATGCACGGGCGCCTCGAAGGCGCTGGCGATTTTTAGCGCGATGTTTCCAGGTGCCTCGTCCGTCTTCAGACAGGGCAGGAGGAGGCCGAATACCGCGCCCTCGAAACGGTACAAGCAGGCCTGGGGGCAGAGCAATGCGGTGTCCTCCAAGGACTGGGTCATCCGGCGGGAAACGGCAATGAGCAGCTGGTCCGCCACCCGGTGCCCGACCCCGTCGACAATGCGCCGGAGCCGGTCGATGCTGAGCAGGGCCACCGCCCCGGTGCCGCCCTCGGCCACGGCGGTGGTGATGTCTTCCAGGAAACGCCGCCGGTTGGGCAGATTGGTCAAGGGGTCGTGGTGGGCCAGCCAGGCCAGGTGCCGCTTGGCTTCCTCACGTGCGGTCACATCCGTCAGATAGACGTGGAAACGACTGAAGTCCGTGAGGTAATGCACGCCCGCCTCGAACTCGCGCCCCAACGCTCCGTAGGCCCAGTGTCCGGTTTCCGCGCCCAAGTCCAGCAATTCGGTCAATCTTGAGTGGATGTTGGCGGGGAGCAGGGCGGCGGGGCCGGCATCACTGTCCAGAGTGGCCAGCGTCGCCCGGGCGCCGGGGTTGGCGTAAAGGATCTCGCCCTGCAAGCCCAGTTCGAAGACCGGATGGGTGTTGCGCTCGGGGAACATGGCCAGGCGTTGGCGCTCCCTTGTGCCCGCAAGATGTCGGTTGAGAAAATAGCCCGCCGTCAGGGCCAGCAGGAACACGCCGATGCCATAGAACAGGGCGGAACGGTTGATGGCGGCCACGCTCACCCGCGCCGTGGCCGCACGGTGCTCCACGCGTGTATGGACATCTTCCGCCAGGTTGTCCAGATGGATGTTGATTTCCAGGGCATGGCGGCTGATTTCTTCCAACAGCGCCCGGGCCTGGTCCCAGTCCACGGGTTTCGTGCCCAGGGTGATATCCAGTTCCGACGCCAGTTGGCCGATCCGGGCATCGTGGGCGTCAATGGAGGCCAGTCGGGGGTGTTGGGGAAAATCCCGGCGCACCTTTGCGCCATGGTCGGCGATGGCTTGCCGATTGGCCTGCCAGCGCAAGCGGAAGCGGGCCGAATCGGCAGTGGCGTAATACTCATACAGGATGGGTTCCTGGGCCACCACGCTGGCGCGCAGGGCGGAGAGGCTACCCAGCACGGGCAGGCCTTCCTCCACCAGGGGCACGGTGGCAGAGTAGAGATCGCGGCTGTCCTGGTAGATCCGCCAGGTGAACCCGGCCCCCAGGGCCAGGACCAGGGCATAGAGGGCGAGGATGCGCCACTTCAGGCCCCGCTCCATGATGCCCACCTTAGCCTTTCATGCGGCCGGCAATCCAGTGGTCCAGGGACAGCTTTCCGGCACCATTGAGCAGCAGGGGCACGAACATCACCAGGTAAATCAGCGGCAGCTTGAAGCCGTTGTCGCAGACGTTGTAGCCATTGCCGGCATGCACGCTGGCCCAGGCCACCACCGTGAGCACAATCAGCGACACGCTGGCGAAGCGGGTGCCCAGGCCCAGCACCAGCAACACGGGGACGATCAGTTCGCTCCAGGTGGCGATCTGCCAGCTGATTTCAGGGGGCACCAGGTTGAAGGGGAAGGGAAACTGCCCCTGGATGTCGGCGAACCAGTTTTCGCCCTTGAACTTCTCCACGCCGGATTCCCAGAACTCGTAGGCCAGCAGCAGGCGCAAGCCCAGGGGGGCGAGCCACGCGCCGGCGCGGTTGAGCAGGTTGAGGGCGTCACGGGTCATGCAGGTCAGGCAGGCGTTCATGGTTCTCTCCAGGTGCCCAGCAGCGCGCCCCGGGCATAAAGGTCGTTGAGCAGTTCTCCACCCGCGTGCAGGTAAAGCTCGAATTGGTCGGGCGCGTTTTCCCCGGCCAGATGGGCCAAGGCCTCGCGCCCGGTGGGCTGTTGGCCGCGCAACAGGTCCATGAGGTGAGCCGCCAGGGGATTGAGCTGAATGAAGCGCACTTCATCCCCGGAATCACGGAACAGCAGGTAGCAATGGGGGGCTTCATCCGGCACGGCGGGCTTGTAACGCGGACCGATGCGGTGCACCGGGTAGTGGTAGCAGGCCAGCCGCGCCGTGGGGTTTACCACCGGACGCCCGGCCAGCAGATCGCCCTTGGCGTCCACCCGCTCGGGAGCGGTCAGGCCGATCTCGTCGGGCGCCGTCTCCACCGCCAGTTCCAGCCATTCGTAATGCATGAACTCATGCAGGAAGGGCAGGTTCGGGAACAGTTCAGCGGCGCGGGGTTTGATCCACTCCAGAAAGGCCTTGGGGATATCCCGGAACAAGGGCGAGTGGCAGCGGTGTTCCTTGAAGAAGTGGCGCACGGTGCGTTTCCAGGCTTGCGCGCCAAGTATCTTCCGGGTGACCGGATAGCAGGCCAGCAGGAAGCCTTCCAGGTTGTTGAACAGCAGTTCCTCATACACCCGCATGCGCCTGGCCGGAGCACCGGGTGGCCGGGGAGCGCCCCTGGGGTCGCGGATGCGGGCGGCGAAGGTCGCCTGGTAGGTGGTGAAGGAAAGGGGCTCAGGCGACATGGCGCAAATACCGTGACTGAATCTGCATCGCGCGAATGCGTTCCACCTCGGGCATCAGTTCGTCCAGGGGCGGAATGTTGAAGTCCCGCTCCAGCAGGGTGGGCGGGTTGCCGACCACCCGGAAGGCATGGGCCAGCAGATCCCACACCGGCTCGATCACGTCCGCTCCGTGGGTGTCGATGATGAGGTCTTCCGCCTCCCGCCAATGGCCGGCCATGTGCATGTACACCACACGTTCCGTGGGCATCGCATCGATGAAGGCGCGGGGGTCGAAGCCGAAGTTCAAGCTGTTCACATAGACGTTGTTCACGTCCAGGTGCAGGCCGCAATCCGCCTCCTCCAACACCGCGCGGATGAACGCGATCTCGCTCATCTCGGCCATGGCGGGGGCCACATAGTAGGAGGCGTTTTCGATGGCAATGGGCCGCTCCAAAATTTCCTGGGTGCGGCGGATGCGATTTGCCACATGCCGCACTGCATCAGCCGTGAAAGGAATGGGCAGCAGGTCGTAGAGGTGGCCGTCGTCGCCGCACCAGGACAGGTGCTCGGTGAAGAGGTCAATACGGTATTCGTCCAGGAAGCGCTTCACGCGTTTCAGGAAGATCTCGTCCAGGGGAGCAGGGCCGCCCAGGTTGAGGGAGAGCCCGTGGGCGACGATGGGCCGACGCTCGGCAATAAAACGCAGGGCCTTGCGGCGGGAGCCGCCCATGTCCAAGCAGTTTTCCGGGGCGAGTTCCAAGAAATCGATGGCATCCGGAATCCCGGCCATGAGGTCGGGCAAGTGCTCCCGCCTCAGGCCGAGGCCCGCGCCATGCAGTGGATAGCCATGCATGTCGGGTGCTCCGATGGCTTACTTCTTGCCGCCGCACTTACCCTCGCCGCACTTGCCATCCTTGGCTTTGGCCTTGCTGCCACCGCACTTGCCTTCGCCACATTTGCCGTCCTTGGCTTTGGCATCCTTGCTGCCACCACATTTGCCTTCGCCGCACTTGCCATCCTTGGCCTTGTCCGCGGCGGCCACCATGTAGCCACTGGAAAGGCCTTGCATGGCAAAGGGATTGCCTGCAGCCTGGGCCAGGCCGGCAGTGCCGATGGCAGCGGTCAGGGCGGCCCCCAGGGCCAGGGTCAGGGTTTTCTTGGTCGCGTTCATGTCGATTCTCCTAAAGGTCTGTCATGTTGTTTGCCCGGGTGGGCAGCTACTTGGCCCCCGGCCCGGCCTGTCGGCCGGACTGCCCCCCGTGGGGGGCAAACCCATCTTGGGGCGGCCCGTCGATGGGTTTGGGATGACGATGGTCTCGGAGAACCGGGCGTTCAGTGTTCGTGGTTGCACCGCTCGGCCACGGCCTTGCGGATGCGTTCCCGCGCCTCGGGGGTGAATTCGATGTCTTCCGCGATGTCCTCGCTTTCGGACTCGGCGCGGCGGCCCAGCTCGCGCAGGGCTTTCCGCATCAAGGCCACCTGCTGCTCGAAACGGCGGCAGTACACGCACATCATCAGGTGCAGCTTCAGACCCCAGCGATCCCGGAAACCCAAGGGGCGTTCCTGGTTCTCCGAAATCAAGTGGCTTGCATCCTTGCAGGTCAGCATCTTCATCATCCTCGGGCGCTCTTACGACATTGAGCCGACCCAGTTCCGGTCGAGACACCGCCGGAGCCCCAAACGGGCCCGATACAGCATCGTCCACAGGTTGGTCGGCGTAATGGCCAATTCCTGACAGATATTTTCAGTATTTTCTTCCATGACCTCACGCATCATGAAAAGACGCGCCAGACGAGGTGGCAGCGCATCCAGGCAACGCTGCAGGATAGTCATGAATTGGCCGCGTTCCAGCATCTCCTCGGGGTTGCCCCAGTCCGAGGGCTTGTCTTGCCAGCGCCCACTGGGCTTGAAGATTTCCTCCGTCAGCGGATCCTCGCTGACCTCCGCGTCATCCGGATCTTCCAGCTGCACTTCCCTTGCATCTCGGCGGAACATGTCCATGACCTTATGCTTGAGGATGCCGATGAGCCAGGTCCGTACCGAGGATTCCCCGGAAAAACGGTCCCTGGCCTGCAACGCCGCCAGCAGGGTCTCCTGCACCGCCTCCTCGGCCCTGTGTTCGTCCCGGGTGTGCAGGAGGGCATATTTATATAAGGCCGCGCCATGATCCGTAAGCCAATCATCCGGCGAGCCGGCGGCGTATTCACCCATGGTCTTCTCCATCCAATGGTCTTGTTGTGGCGGTAATGTACCAGACGGTCCATAAATGACGCCAATACCTGTCAGGAGTTCCTGGCTTCAGACGACCAACCCTTGATCACCCATCAGACAAGGAGCAACGCCATGGGCCGTTTTACATTTTTCCTGATCGGTATTGTGTTGATGGTTACAGGGGCCGGGCTCGGCGCGGCTGGCTTCCAGTTCTCCGGGCCAGGCACACCCACGCCCTTGCCGCCCAACCCCCACAACAATCCCTGGCTCAATTACCCCACCCACTACGGCCCCGGTGTCGTTCAGCAGCACGGCGACGGCCTGCCGGCGGAGGCGATGGCGCGGCTGAACCGATTCATGGGCCTGGCGGAGGCGGACCGCAAGGCCTTCGCGGCCCGGGCTGAACAGGCCGCGATGAAGCGGGGCGAGACCCTGTTCAATGATGCCCGCCTGGGTACCACGGGACTCAACTGTGCCGCGTGCCATCCCAACGGCGGCACGGCCGGCGGCAAGGTGGGGATGGGCCGGCACGAGGTGGACATCCCCTCCCTCATGGACGTGGCCAGCCGCTATCCGCGCTACAAGCCCCTGGATGGCCGGGTCATCACCCAGACCGAGATGCAGAACAACTGCATCCGCATGTTTCTTAAGGGCCAGCCCTTGGCCTCTGGCACTCAGGATGCGGCGGATCTGAGTTTTTATGTCGGCCGTTTTCGCATCCATCCTTGACATACTGTACCGCCCGGTCCATAAACGAGGCATGGCACTAAGCATTGGACGACCTCTTCAATACGACCCGGACAGCGCGCTGGAAACAGCGATGCAGTTATTCTGGACGCAAGGCTACGAGCACACCTCCTTGCAGGATCTGCTCAACGCCATGAACCTGTCCAAGAGCAGCCTATACCAAGCCTTTGGCAGCAAACAGCAGTTGTTCCGGCAATGCATGGCACGCTACACGGATTTCCTGGCCGGCCACTTGCGGGAAGGGCTGGCAGGCGCGTCTTCGGGCCGTCGCTTTATCGAGGCCTTTCTGAACTCCGTATTGGCTGACGTGGAAGCCGAGGGCCAGCGTCGGGGCTGTTTGGTGATGAACACCGCCAGCGAGTTCGCGCAGAACGAGGCGGAGATCGCCCGCGATGTGGCCCACAGCATCGAACGCTTTCGCGGCATATTGCGGGCTGCGGTGGAACGCGCCCAGCGCGAAGGGGACATCCGGCCCGAGCGGGACGCCCAGCAACTGGCCAACTACTTGGTGAGCAGCATGAGCGGCCTAAAAAATCAGGCCAAGGCCGGCGCTGACGCGGAAACCCTGAAAGGCATCATCGCGGTGATCCTCATGGCCTTGGACTGATTTTTTTGACTTATTATGGAACGTACGGTCCAGATAGGCCGTGCGGCATTTGGGCACACCCCGCAACCGGAGAGCACCATGAACTACAGCGACACCATGATCCACATTGACGAAGCCCTCGACGACAAGGCCCGTGCGGCCCTGGAAGTGCACCTGTGGGCTCGGGACGGCGTCGTGGCGCCCCGCTTCAATCCCGGCAGGCCGCATTTGCTACTGGTGGCCTTCGACCCGGCCAAGACGAGGGCTACCGAACTTCTCGGCCTGGTTCGCGCATGCGGCCATACCGCCGAGTTGGTGGGACTGTAGCCCTTTTTTGTGCCCACTTATGGACCAGTCGGTTCATTAGAAACAGGAGTCGCTCATGCAAGCCGAACACAAACTCTCCCTCCCCTCCCTCAGCCCCAACGAGGCGGAACCCCTGGCCCGCGCCCGCCTGGAAGAAGCCCGGAACAAGCTGGGCTTCATCCCCAACATGTATGGCGTCATGGCCAACTCGCCAGGATTGCTGGACACCTACATCCACGGCTACGAGCGCTTCCGCCAATCTTCCGGCTTCACGCCCGCCGAGCAGGAAGTGGTGCTGCTGGCCATCAGCCGGGAAAACGGCTGCACCTACTGCGTGGCCGCCCACAGCTTCATCGCCGACAAGATGTCCGGCGTGCCGGTGGCGGTGACCAACGCCGTCCGCGACGGCGTCCCCATCCCCGATGCGAAGCTGGCTGCTCTGCACGACTTCGCCCGGACCATGGTGGTGAAGCGGGGCCTGCCCGGCAAGGCGGACGTGGCGGCCTTCCTGGCGGCGGGGTTCAGCGAGCGGCACATCCTGGAGATCGTCCTGGCCATCTCCGTGAAGACCCTGAGCAACTACGCCAACCACCTGTTCCACACCCCGGTTGACGGCGCCTTCGCGGGCCGTGTCTGGTCGGTATAAACGGCTATCGAAATCCGCCTTCATCTGGCGGCAAGTGCTGAGCGGCCCCAGGGCCGGCCTGCGCCCAGCCCGCCCCCCGAGCGGGTCAAGTAAACTCGGGGCGGCCCTTCGTTTACTTGAGAGTTGGGGGGCTGGCGGAACCGGCCACCCTGTTCTATGAACAGGCTGAAGTTCTTGGTATGGCCATCCGGCGCGGCCAGCAGCCAGAAAACGAGCTGGGCTTTCAGGAAGTGTTGCCGTTCCTGTTCAGCCACCACGCTGCCCCGGAGGGTGTCCAGGATCAGGTCGATACCCGGCCCGCCCCGGTCCTGTTACTTCTGGCTGGCGTGCAGACCGTACACCTGGCAGAAATCCTCCTGGGGCAACCGGACCCACCAGCCCTCCGCCTGCCAGGCCCGGTCTACGCGGGTGACCACCAGCACCTTGTGGGGGCCAACACTCCTGGGAGAGGCCCACCCGCTGCCCCAGGCTCGCCTGGGACAACCCCCGCGCTTTACGCAGGCCGCGAAGACGGGCCGTGCACCCCTGGGGTGCACGGCGCCGGCAGGCGAGCCGGTTATTCGCGCCAGGCGCTGAATACATAACCCGTCTTGGCCGCCTGCTCGGCATGGCAGGCGAAGCAGGCACCCTTGGCCTGGCTGCCCACTGCCCG
This sequence comes from Thiobacillus sp., assembly GCA_024235835.1. Classification (NCBI taxonomy): domain Bacteria; kingdom Pseudomonadati; phylum Pseudomonadota; class Betaproteobacteria; order Nitrosomonadales; family Thiobacillaceae; genus Thiobacillus; species Thiobacillus sp. Next base: position 104,070 of record JACKLQ010000002.1, read on the forward strand.
TTGCTTCGGGTCGCCCTTGGCGAATCCCTCGAAGCCCCAGCCACCGGTGTCCTTGAAGCGCCGGGCATCACGCTGCATCACGCCGACGATCTTGCGCGGCCCTTCGGCGATGGCGCTACCGGCCTTGTCCACCTCCAGCAGGTCGAACACGATCACCGCGCCGTCCGGAAATTTGCCACTCCGGTAGCCCTTCAGGGCGCGGTCGTTGGCGTAGATGTGGTGCAGGCCGCCAAAGGTCTCGTGCAGGGGATGGCCGGGCTCCAGGATCAGGCTCTTTACGTGGGACCAGTTCCGGTAGCCGAGGGGATAGTCCACGCCGGCACTACCCGCATAGGTGGCGGTGGCGGTGGTCAGGCTCAGGGCAAGTAGCAGGGTTTTCATGTTCGGGTTCCTCTCGAAGATGGGGTCATATCGATCCATTTGGTATCGATACGATACTTATAGGGAGGAGGTTCTGATTTGTCAATCAAGTATCGATCCGCTACATTAAACCCATGAGCAATGACATCCTGCGCATCCTGGAATTGGCCGAACGCCTGGGCAATCTAGCGGAGGCCCACCTGAAGACCGTGGCGGCGACGCACAGCCTGCTCCCCGTGCATGCGCGCATCCTTCTCTATCTGGCCAACGCCAACCGCTACTCCAACACGCCCCAGGCGGTGAGCGACTATCTGGGCCTGACCAAGGGCACTGTGTCGCAGAGCCTGATCCTGCTGGAGAGCAAGGGCTTCCTCGCACGGGGGGCGGATGACAGGGATGGCCGGGTGGTGCGCCTGGCCCTGACCGAGGCCGGCCTGTCCCTGGTGAAGGCGGTGGAGCAGGCGGGCGCCGAGCGCTTCCAGACCGCCGCCAGGAGCCTGCCCAAGGGGCTGCTGGATGGCTTGACCGGCATGCTGCGCCGCTTGCAGCTCGCGGAAGGGCGGAAGAGCTTCGGCGTGTGCCGCACCTGCCGTCACCACCTCGCGGAAGGTCTCGGCCAGTGGCGTTGCGGCCTCACCGGCGAGACGTTGACGGTGGGGGACCGAGAGCGCATCTGTCGCGAACACGAGCCAGCCGGAGACCCGGCATAGCCCGCGAAAAGGGGTTCGTCATGGTGGTCCATGCATGCTGTTAAGGATGACGGCATGTATGTTGTCAGGATTGACCCATCAGAACGACCAATCCACGAGCAAGCAATGCAATTGGACGGGAGCCGACATGGCCCACATCACCCTTTCGGATAAAACACTTGAAATTCGCCTCAGCCCCGCGGCGGAGCGCGCCCTGGCCGCCCGCGCCACGCCCTTGCTGGCGGAGATGGAACTGCTGTTCTCCTGCCTGATCCGCAAGCGGGTGCGCTTCAGTGAGCAGGTCGCAGACGACGCCACCCTGGCATCGGAGCGGCTTGCCGTGCGCTTCCGTCCGGTGATGACCCGGGTGTGCAACGTGGCGGAGGTGGGCGGCACGCCGCCCCTGGATGATTTTCCCATTGCTGATCCCAAGCCCTATGTGCCCCGCTGGCTGTCCATTGATTTCCGCAAGGGCGCCTGGACAGGCGACTTTGGCTACTGATTCCCGGAGAATGCCATGCAATGGCTGATCACTATCGTGGGGGGCCTGGTGGCTCTGCTGGTCCTGAGCCAATTCCTGGCCTTGCGGCGGGCAAAGCGCAGCGAGGGCAGCCCCGCACCGGATACTTCCGCCGTGGATGGCCCCGCCCAGAGGGAAAGCCGGCGGCTGTATTACTTCTTCGCACCCCATTGCGGCCCTTGCCGGGCCATGGCCCCCGTGGTGGACCGGCTGCGCGGCGACCACCCCAATCTCATCAAGATCAACGTGGCGGAATCGGCGCCACTGGCGCGGGCGTTCGGCATTGCCGCCACGCCCAGCTTCGTACTGGTGGAGGACGGCCTCATCCGCCAGGTGCGCCTGGGCGGTCAGAGTGAGAAGCAACTGTTGAGCATGCTCCAGGGGAATTGAACCTAGTAGACCTCAGCGCCCCTGCCCGGCAACCGGCGGCGCTGGTGGGCCGGGCTGGGGGCCAGGATGCGCTCCACTTGATGGAGTAGAAAAATACCCCTCACCGCGTCAGGAATTCGCGCTTGGTACGACCAAGAAACAGCGGCGGGCCATCGTTCCGCCCGTAACCATAAGGAGATTGACATGAGCGCGACAGCAAAAGCCGGAAAGCAGGCGACCGGCAAGAAGACCGAAGCCAAGAGGGAGCCCGATGACTTCGACGCCATGGTGGCCGAGGCGGCCTATTACCTGGCGGAACAGCGCGGGTTTTGTCCGGGATGCGAACTGGATGACTGGCTGGCCGCCGAGGCCCGGGTACGGGCCCAGGCAGGCGTCGATCTGAGCGCCCCCAGGGCCGGGCTGCGCCCAGCCCGCCCCCCGAGGGGGTCAAGTAAACTCGGGGCGGCCCTTCGTTTACTTGAGAGCGGTGACTGAGCACACCTCTTGAACCTGGCTTGAACCCGCGCGCAGCCAGCCCGCCGCCAGAGATAGGAATCCACGTGGAACAGGCCCTGCCCCAATCCATCCATTTCGGCCGCGAGGTCTGCAACGACCTTGCCCAGGCCGAGCGCCGGGAATGGTGGCTCGCCAACGGTCTGGGGGGCTATGCCGCCGGCACCGTGGCGGGCACCCTCACGCGCCGCTACCACGGCTTGCTGGTGGCCCCGGAACCCGGCGGCTCGCCAGGCCGCCGCCTGGTGTTCGCCCGGGCCGAGGCCACGCTGATGCTTGGGGAACGGGCGATCCCCTTGTTCACCAACCGCTGGGCGAGTGGTGCTCTGGAACCCCTCGGCCATCTCCATCTGGAGTCCTTCCGCCTGGACGGCCGTCTGCCGGTGTGGCGCTATAGGGTGGGGGACACCCGCCTGGAGGCGCGCATCTGGATGGAGGCGGGGGCCAACACGACCTACCTGGCCTGGCGCCTGCTGGCGGAGCCGGGCCATGGCGCCCACCCCAGGTTGCAGGTGCGGCTGCTGGCCAACCACCGGAACCATCATGGCGAGACCCACGCGGGGGCATTCGAGCCGGCTATCCACCATTCGGACCACGAACTTGAAGTGGATTTTGGCGACGGCGTGGCCCTGCGCTTTCGCAGCCGTTGCGGGCGCATCAGCGCCGAGAAGACCTGGATCGAGCGCTTCCACTTGCAGGAGGAGGCGCGGCGCGGTCTGCCGGACAGGGACGACCTCCTGTGGGTGGGCACGGTGGACCTGCCCCTTCATGCCGGCGAGTGGGTGGGTTTTGTCGCCTCCACGGAACGGGATATTTCTCCTTATCTGGGCGAGGCCCTGCACCAGCGCCAGCACCAGGACGCCAGCCTTCTGCGCATGGCCAAGGTGCGGAACGGCTGCCTGTCCGGCGCCCCCGCCTGGATAGATCAGCTGGTGCTGGCCGCCAGCGGCTTCCTGGTGGATTGGCCGTTGCAACGCGGGCAACGCCGGGGCGGGATGATCGCCGGCTATCCCTGGTTCGGTGAGTGGGGGCGGGACACCTTCATCGCCTTGCCGGGGCTGACCTTGCCATTCCATCGCCACGAGGAGGCACGCCACATCCTGGAAGGCTGGGCTGCCCACCTGGACGACGGCCACCTGCCCAACCATTTCCCAGAGGATGGGGCCTCTCCGGCCTACAACTCGGCGGATGCCGCCTTGTGGTACCTGGAGGCCTGGCGGGCCTACCTGGAAGCCAGCCGCGACCTGGACGCCCTGCGCCGCTGCTGGCCCAGGCTGGCGGATATCGCCGGGGCCTATGGGCGCGGCACCCGCCATGGCATCCGCCTGGACCCGGCGGACGGCTTGCTGGTCTGCGGCGCGCCCGATACCCAGCTCACCTGGATGGACGCCCGGGTGGACGGCCATCCCGTCACCCCCCGGGCGGGCAAGCCGGTGGAGATCAACGCCCTCTGGTTCAACGCCCTCCTGAGCCTGGCGGGCTTCGCCCGGCTGCTGGAGGAGGACCCGACACCCTTCGAAACCCTGGCGGAACAGGCCCGGGCAGGCTTCCGGCGCTTCATCCGGCCCGACGGCCTGGGGTTGTATGACGTGATCGGCGGCCCCGAAGGCGATGATGGCCGCATCCGCCCCAACCAGATCTTCGCCGTTTCCCTGCATCACACGCCCCTGGCGGCCGAGAACCAGGCCCGGGTGGTGGCGGTGGTGGGCGAACGCCTGCTCACCTCCTACGGTCTGCGCACCCTGGACCCGGAGCACCCGGATTACCGGCCCCGCTACGAAGGCGGCGTGGCAGCGCGGGACGGCGCCTACCACCAGGGCCCGGCCTGGGCCTGGCTGCTGCCCCATTACGCCATGGCCGCGTACAAGGTCACCGGTGACGCTGGGGCCGCCCAGGCCCTGCTGGAGCCCTTCTCCGACCATCTGCCGGACGCCGGCCTGGGCACGGTAAGCGAACTGTTCGACGCGGAACCGCCCCATACGCCCCGGGGCGCCCCCGCCCAGGCCTGGTCCGTGGCCAGTGTGTTGCAGGTCTGGTGCGAACTGGAACGCGCCGGACAAGAGGCTCGCCATGGCTAGCCACGACAATCCGGAACGCGCCCGCCTGGAGGCCCAGCGGCAAGGCCGGGAGAACTGGCGCCTGTGGGGACCTTATCTGTCCGAGCGGGCCTGGGGCACGGTGCGGGAGGATTATTCCGCCGAGGGCGCTGCCTGGGAGTACTTCGGTTTCGACCAGGCCCACGCCCGGGCCTTCCGCTGGAGCGAGGATGGCATCGCCGGCATCTGCGACGAGGAACAGCGCCTGGTCTTCGCCCTGTCTCTGTGGAACGGCTGCGACCCCATCCTGAAGGAGCGCCTCTTCGGCCTCACCGGCAACCAGGGCAACCACGGCGAGGACGTGAAGGAATGCTACTTCCACCTGGACGCCACCCCCACCGCCAGCTGGCTGCGCTACCTGTACAAGTACCCCCAGGGCGAGTTCCCCTACCGCTGGCTGGTGGAGGAAAACGCCCGCCGCACTCGCGCCGATCCGCCGGTGACCCTGCACGACGCCGGCGCCTTCGTGGACGACCGATACTGGGACGTGGAGGTGCGCTACGCCAAGGCGGGACCGGAGCAGATACTGATCCGCCTGTTCGCTGCAAACCGGGGGCCGAAACCAGCCAACATCTGGCTATTACCCAGCCTATGGTTCCGCAATACATGGAACTGGGGCGACGGCGGAGAACGGCCGGTCCTGCGCGAAATCCCCGCGCCCCAGGGCGCGGTATGGGCGGTGCGGGCAGACCATCCCAGCCTGGGTACCTGCTACCTGTATGGCCGGCGCCAAGCGGAACGCCTGTTCACCGACAACGAGACCAACACCCAGGCCTTGTGGGGCCAACCCAACGCCCACCCGTACACCAAGGATGCCTTCCACCGCTACCTGGTCCACGGCGAGACCGCCGCCGTCAATCCGGAGCGCTCGGGCAGCAAGTTCACCGCCAGCCACCGGCTCACCGTAGCCCCCGGCGAAACCGCCATGACCGGCATGGTGCTGTCCCGTGCCCCCATGGATGCGCCCTTCGCCCGCTGGGAAGCCACCTTCTCCCTGCGCCATGCCGAGGCCACGGTGTTCTACGACACCCTGCTGCCCCACGCCAACACCGAGGACCACCGCATCCTGCGCCAGGCCCTGGCGGGCATGGTGTGGAGCAAGCAGTTCTTCCACTACGACGTGGCCCGCTGGCTGGACGGCGACGGCCACGCGCCACCGGCGGCGCGCAAGTCAGGCCGCAACCGCCACTGGCGCCATTTCCGGATGAAGGCGGTGGTGTCCATGCCGGACAAGTGGGAATACCCCTGGTTCGCCGCCTGGGACCTGGCCTTCCATGCCTCGGCCCTGGCCCTGGTGGATCTGGACTTTGCCAAGGACCAGATCGAACTGCTGCTGCGGGACAACGCCCTGCACCCCAACGGCCTGATCCCCGCCTACGAGTGGGCCTTCGGCGACGCCAACCCGCCGGTGCACGCCTGGGCGGCCCTGAAGCTTTACCGGGCCGAGCGGGTTCAGCGAGGCACGGAAGACCGGGGTTTCCTCAAGCGGGTGCTGCACAAGCTGCTGCTCAACTACGCCTGGTGGATCAACCGCAAGGACAGCGACGGCCACAACGTGTTCGAGGGCGGCTTCATGGGCCTGGACAACATCTCCGTGTTCGACCGCTCCCAACCCCTGCCGCCCGGCTTTCATCTCAAGCAGGCGGACGCCACCGGCTGGATGGCCATGTATGCCCTGAACCTGACCCTCATGGCCCTGGAAATCACGGTGGAAGACCCGGCCTACGAGGAAATCGCCATCCAGTGCTACATGCAGTTCATGAACATCGCCGCCGGGATTGCTGGAAAAAGCGCCGGCCACGGCGACGGCGGCATTGCACTGTGGGACGAGGCGGACGGTTTTTACAAGGACCTGCTGCTGGGGCCGGACGGTGGGCAACGCCGCATCGACGTGTTCTCCTGGGTGGGCATCATTCCCCTGTTCGCCTGCGAGGTGGTGGACAAGCGCCTGCTGGAGGCCGCGCCCCGCTTCGCCGCCCGCCTGGCCGAACACGGCGGCGGCGGCTTCGACGGCCACGTGGTGTGCGCCTGCCCGGTGCATGAAAACACACGCGGCGAGCATTTGCTGTCCCTGGCCGATCCGGACAAGCTGGCGCGCATCCTGGCTCGGGTGCTGGATGAAAACGAATTCCTCTCCCCTTACGGCGTGCGCGGCGTCTCCAAGCATCACGCCAGCCACCAGGACCTGGTCGAGTTGCCCGGTATCGGCCGGGTGCGCATGGAATACGAGCCTGGCGAGTCCCGCAACGGCCTGTTCGGCGGCAATTCCAACTGGCGCGGCCCGGTGTGGCTGCCACTGAACTACCTGCTCATCCAGTCCGTGGAGAAGTACTACCGCTTCCTGGGCGCCGGTTTCACCGTGTCCGCCCCCTGTCTGGACGGCCGTGGGGCCAGCCTGAAGGAAGTGGCCAACCTGCTGGCCGAGCGCCTGGTGGACCTGTTCCGGCGCGGTCCGGAGGGGCGCATCCCCGCCTATGCGCCGGATTCCCCCTTGCAGCGGGATCCCCACTGGCGCGACCTGCACTTGTTCCACGAATACTTCCACGGCGACACCGGCCAGGGGCTGGGCGCCAGCCATCAGACCGGCTGGACCGCGCTGATCGCAAACCTGGTGTTCCGGCGCTATCGGGAAGACATTCCCGAATACTGGAAATCCCCCACCGTTACTTCCCCCTAGAGATGAACCATGAGAAACACGCTTTCCATCCTGCTGTTGGCCCTGCTGCCCCTGTCCACCGGCGCCGACGATTCCGGCCTGGCCAGCCGCCCCAGTCCCTATCCGGTGGCGGAGACCCTGGATCGTCTGGAGGCCGTGCTAAAAACCAAGGGCATCAAGGTCTTCGCCCGCATCGACCATGCCGCCGAGGCCCGCTCAGCGGGCCTGTCGCTGCGGCCCATGCAGTTGCTGGTCTTCGGCCATCCCAAGGTGGGCACACCCCTGATGCAGGCCGTGCCCACCGTCGGCCTGGACCTGCCCATGAAAGCCCTGGCCTGGCAGGACGAGGGCGGCCGTACCCTGGTGACCTGGAACAGCCCGGAATGCCTCATCGGCCGGCACGGCCTGGACCCGGACCAGGGCAAGCCTCTGGCGGCGGTGGGCGGGTTGATCGACGCGGCTTTGAAGTAATCCTTCAGCAATCGGGATAGGGGCGGTCAGGTTACCTGACCGGGCCCCTCCCACAGCACCCGGCATGCGGGTCCGCACCGGGCGGTTCGAGAAGTTGAGGTCATGAGAGTCGAGGTACGCCGAGTTTGTCGAAGTAGGCAATGGTCAGCACCCGTTTGATGTCGCCATCGCTGTTTCTCCACCAGCAGTGGGAATTGCCCGCTACACGCCTTGCTACCTGTCCGGCTGCGCCCAGGTTGATCAGTTCCCGGTAGATCGTGCTACCCCGCCTCCAGTGCTTGAGTTGGATCGCCCTGAGCCGGTGCCGAAGCCATTCGTCCAGCGTCCGCCAGACTTTCGGTGTTTGCGCCAGCCCAAAGTAGGCTTTCCATCCCAACAGGTAAGGTTTGAGCTTGTCGATGACCTCGGCCATGCTGCGTCCGCCCGAGCGCCGGGTCAGTTGCCTGACCCTTTGCTTGAACGTCGCCATCGGCTTGTCGGCCACCCTGCGCTTGATCCCTTCCTTGGCAAACCAGAAGCTGTAGCCCAGGAACTTCCTTCCCGTCACGCTCGCCACCGCGCTCTTGGCCTCATTGACCTTGAGCCGCAGCTTGGCGTAACACCGCCGCAGTAGCGCCATCACCCGCTCGCCTGCCTTCCGGCTGCGTACATAGACGTTGCAGTCGTCGGCATAGCGCGCAAAGCAATGGCCGTACTTCTCCAATACCTTATCCACGTCATCCAGCAGCACGTTCGCCAGCAGCGGGCTCAGCGGCCCGCCTTGGGGCGTGCCCTGGTACCGATCCAGCACCACGCCATCGCTCATGATGCCGCTGGGCAGGTACGCCCGAATCAGCCGGATCACTCCGGCGTCGTCAATGCGTTTCCCCAAACGGTCAATAAGGATGTCGTGATTGACGCGATCAAAGAATTTCTCAAGATCGACATCGACCACATTCCTCCGCCGGATTGGACGTAGCCCTGCGCCGCAAGCATCGCGTCGTGTGCCCGCCGTCCCGGCCGGAAGCCGTAGCTGTGTTCGCTGAAGGTGGGGTCCAGTATCGGTTGCAGCACTTGCAGCAGGGCTTGCTGGATCAGCCGATCCGTGGCCGTCGGGATGCCGAGCTCACGCTCGCCGCCGTCCGGTTTCGGAATCGTTACCCGTCGTACCGGTCTGGGCCGGTACGTCCCCCGCAGCAATTGTTCCCTTATCTCCGGCCACGCCGTGACGAGGTGGCGTCCGGTCTGCTCGATGTCCAGACCATCCACCCCCGCCGCCCCTTTGTTGGCTTTGACTCGTTTCCACGCTTGCCGCAGGTTGTCTCTCGTCAGGGCCGCAGCGAGCAGCCCTGACCCTGTGCTCTCGGTGTCCCGTCGCGGGTTGGCCGCTTCGTCGCTGACAGGATCGCGTCCGGCTTCACCGTGCGCTCCCCCCGCCCGCTCCGCTTGCGCGGACTTCTGACGCCTGGCGTTCAACATCGACATGGCCTCGAACACTTCTCCTCGTTCGGCCATTCGCTCCTTGACTGGCAGCTACTACGGCCTCTGCTGACTTCTCGCTCCGCCTTCCGGCGTCGCCCTTTCAGGCGTAAGGCGAGATCTCCCCGGGTAAGAACGCACTCCTTCAATGCACAACCGCCGGATTTACGCCGCCTCGCCTTGATCACGAGAGCTTCTCGGTTTCATGCCCGTTCGCCCTGCTCGGCAACGCCTTCTATCCGGTTCTTGTCCATCGGTTCGCAGCTTCGCTCCACGCTTCCTCCCCACACTCGGTCGCCCTCATGCAGCTGCGCTTCGCTTCGTTCGCTGTGATCAACTTACGGTGGGACTTGCACCCACAAGAGTGCGCCCGTGCCGGGCGCGCATGAAAAAGGCCGGAATCGCTTCCGGCCTTGGTGGGGGTGAAAACGATCAGCGGCTGACATCCAGCACCGCCCAACCGTAGTTGTCGCCATGGCCTTTTTCCGGGCCGGCGGCACCGATGGCGAAGCCGGACTGGTCGATATCCCCGTTGCCGGCAGTGAAGCCGTTGTAGGCATCGATGCGGGGTGAGGCCATGCTGAAGCCGGTGCCCACGAAGGCGGGTTTGTCGAGGTCGTTGAGGACATAGCCATACGCATCGGGATTGCTGTCGCCGCCCCAATAGGTGCCGGCGAAGGCGGAGGTGGCCAACAGGCCGGAAGCGATCAGGCTGGTGATGAGTGTCGTGCTTTTCATGATGTTCTCCTTCTCTTCGGTTGAGGTCAGTACGGGAGTTGTCCGTACTGGCGATTAAGACCGGTTTGCTTTCCGAAACCTGACATCGGTGTTTGCATCGGTGTTTGCTTTCGGTCCGTGGATTGGTCGGGTGGCCAAAGCATTCCTTACAGATTTTTTTCAGGGGTAGCCGGATGCATCTCGGAAAGCGGCACGGACTGGCCCGATGCGTCCACCACCCGGCAGTGGGAACGATTCAGTTCCCGGGGTTCCCGCACGCCGCAGGCGTGGGCCAGGACGCCCACTTCCCGGGTCATGTTGCGTTGGTAGTGGGCCACCCGCTCCGCCTTGGCGGCGGGTACCAGCCCCTGCTGCAGGCGGGGGTCGTGGGTGGTGATGCCCGTGGGGCAGGTGTTGCGGTTGCAGCGCAGGGACTGGATGCAACCCAGGGCGAACATGAAGCCCCGGGCCGAGCAGGTGAAGTCCGCTCCGGCGCACAGGGCCCAGGCCACGTCCGCCGGGGTGACCAGCTTGCCCGAGGCGATGACCTTCACCCGTTCTCGCAAGCCGTATTCGGCCAGCTTGTCCACCAGCAGGGGCAGGGCCTCCCGCAAGGGTAGGCCCATATCGTCGATGAGGGCCTGGGGGGCGGCGCCGGTGCCGCCCTCGGCGCCGTCCACGGTGATGAAGTCCGGCGCGCTGTCCGGGCCCCGTGCCCGGATCAGGGCGAACAGGGCGTCCAGCCATGCCGGCCCGCCCAGCACCGCCTTGATGCCGGTGGGCTTGCCCGTCACCCGCCGCACCCGCTCGATCATGTCCAGCAACTCGCCGTTGTCGCGGATGTCCGGATGGCGGTTGGGGCTGATGGCGTCTTCTCCCACGCCGATCCCCCGGATGGCGGCAATCTCCGCCGTCACCTTGGCCCCGGGCAGGATGCCGCCCTCGCCGGTGTTGAGCCAGCAACCAGCCCGTTTCGCGCCCTGGGACAGGGCCAGCACGGCGGGCTTGGAAATCGCGCCGAAGCTCATGCCGGAGATATTGAACAGCGAACGGGTGATATAGGGCGAGCGGCAGCCCGGCCCGATGACCACCTCCCGGGGGGGTACCGCGTCCTCCCCCAGGGTGGGGAAGGGCGTATTGACGAACAGCACCGTACCCGGCCGGGTCAGGTCCCTGGTGGAGCCGAAGGCCACGGTGTTGTCCAGGTCCTTGGCGGCCCGGTACACCCAGGACCGCTGGGCCCGGTTGAAGGGCAGCTCCTCCCGGTCCATGGCGAAGAAATACTGGCGGAAGAACTGGCCCAGGCGCTCGAACAGATAGCGGAAGTGGACGATGACCGGATAGTTGCGGCGCAGGGCCTGGCGGGTCTGGGTCACGTCCAGCACATACACCACCACCAGGGCCAGGGCGGCCAGCCCCACCACGAAAACGAACAGGGCGGCGAGAAACTCCAGGGCCTGCATGACGAATGCGTGACTCGGGAACATGGCTTGCCTCCAGTTAAGTGTGTTTGCCCATGTGAGTCGTGGCAGGCGCGAATTGCTGACTGGCATTGTCAGGTTCGGCGGTTATCCTCGACTAATAGCGTAGGTTCCTGCTTTGCAGTTCCGCTAGGCGCCCGTTTGATGCGCCGCGGGTTAGATGAAACTTAAGTGAAGCTGCCGGGCATGACAGATATGGAGATCACCATGCCGCATGCCATCTTTAAATTCATGGCCTTGATCGGCGTCTTGGTGGCCGGCCCAGCCCTGGCCTGGCACCAGGACTGGCAGGCCAGGGTGTTGCGGGTGGAAGTCACCCGCGCCGATGGCACCCAGGAGCTGGGCTCCGCCGTGCCCCTGGCGGGAGACCGTCTGGTGACCAACTGCCACGTGCTTCGCAATGCGGCGCGCATCGAGGTGCAGGTGGGCGACGAGGCGCGTCTAGCCCGCACCGACCTGACGGACGCCTACCGGGATTTATGCTTCCTCACCCTGCCGGGCCTTAATGCCTCCCCCATGCCCATGATCGAACTGGGCGAGACCCGGGTGGGGCTGGAAGTGGCGGCGGTGGGCTGGCCGGCGGGCGAGTTCGCCGTGAGCCGGGGCCGGGTCATCGGCCTGCACGCCTGCGAATGCGACGGCGGCCGGGTCATCCAGACCTCCGCCCCCTTCGACCGGGGCGCCAGCGGCGGCGGCCTGTTCGACCACGACGGCCGCCTGGTGGGCATCCTCACCTTCAAGGCCAAGGCGGGGGGCAACTTCCACTTCGCCCTGCCGGTGGGCTGGCTGCGGCACATGGCGGAGAGCAAGCTGGAACCCATCGCCGGGCATCAGACCTTCTGGGAGGCCCCCGGCAGGGAGAGCGGCTATTTCCTGACCGCCTGCGACCTGGGCGCCAAGGAGAACTGGCGCGCCCTGCAACGCCTGGCGGAGGAATGGTGCGAGCAGGAACCCAACAACCCCGAAGCCTGGATGGCCCTGGGCCGCGCCCTGCGGGGCCGGGATCAGGCGGAGGACGCCGCCGCCGCCTTCCAGAAGGTACTGATGCTGGATTCCACCCACGCGGAAGCCAAGTGGGCCTTGGAACAGCTGGAGTTCGAACTGAGCAAAAGCCTTATGCCCACCGGGGCGCTGTGAGCAGGCGAGATTTCGATTCCACACCCTGGAGAACTCCATGCGCCTGCTACTGACCCTCACCCTAGCCACCACCCTGGTTTGGCATTCCACTTCCGTCCTTGATGACGGCGTGCCGGTCATCAAGGACGATGACCAGTTGAACCGGGAACTGACTGGCCGGTGCACGCCATTGCCACCGACGCCCTGCGCACGTACCCGAAGGACACCCCTAGGGGATAGGGCGGCCGTCACCCATCGGCATGTCCAGATTCATCCGGCTTGGCCAGGCTGGTCATCGCATGACTGCGACTGAAGCAGGATCACTTTCCTTCGACCCACCTAAGCAGCACCTACACAGGAATTTTCAGCAGTAAGCGGGTTTAGTGAAACCCGCATGGAATCTGGTGGCAGGGGCGGAATCGAACCGTCGACACGCGGATTTTCAAAAAAATTTTGAAACGCAGCCATACGCAACTATGTTAATAAACAAGCACTTGAGCGAATTCAAACGCAACTGAACGCACCCAGGACAGGCTTTTCACGATGGCAGTGTCAGAAAATCGTCAGACGCTGACCATCGCCCACACGCTATAACCGACCCTCGCCCCAGGCGATGCATTGGGTATCGGAATACCCTGTGCGACCCGGCCGGTGTTCCTGCCCCACAGTCCCCGGGCACGGCCTGTAGAGGTCCGCGCGATCGCGGTTTACCCACTTTTCCGGCTCCCAGATCAAACTCGCCCGACCCATTGCTACATTGGTTTCCATCCACTTTAAAGCCAAACCATGGAAACCCAAACCCAATCCACGCTCATGGACAAGCAAGCGGTGTACAAGCGCCTGGCGATCTCGCCCCGCACCCTGGAATACATGACCAAGGGCGGGCAGTTTCCGCCGCCGGTCAGGATCGGCAAGCACGTGTAATGGAGTACGGCGGCAGTTGACCGGTGGCAACACCGGCTCTTTGCCGCCCAGGAGTCCTGGCAAGGGTAGGCTCGCTCCTCTGGGGCATCCCCCGCCATTACCGAACCGTGGACTGTCAGGGCGTGCCCCCGCCGCAGGGCCCGGGCATTGAACGAGTGTGTTCAGGCTGTTGTGCATCTCGCGACATCCAGGAGAAGTACCAGCCGCCCTGCCCAGCAAGGTTTCCCGGGCGCGGTGGCGGACCATCCACGTCCCATGCCATCAACTGCGTATTGCAAGCACTGAAACCTAGAATCCCGTCCGAATTTCGTCAGCCAGACGGCGCAGCGAAGCGGCGTCGCCCTCCAAGCCGGTAAATGCGAACGGGTTGAGGAACACCCCGCCCTGGAGCAGGTTGCGGTCTACCGAGGTCAGGCCCGCCTCGGCGCATACGTCATCCCAATGCTCCCGGATGGCATGCAGTTGGGCCTCGACAATGGTGATGGCCTCGCCCAAATTCAAATGATATGACTCCACCCCCGCCAGGCAGGTGCTCAAGCGGCTCATGTTGTCGTTGCCGTGTATGAGCATGGCCTGGCTCGCCTCCTGCCCGGTTCGGGCCTGGGGGCAGACATCGTAGGCCGGTGTGAGGGTGAGCTGTTCGCCGTCCCAGAAGGCGGCGTGGTTTCGGGCGTGGTCATCCGTGTTGCCGCACAGGATGTTGAACACCATCCTGCTGAACAGTTCCCGCAGCGTGGCCTTTGAACCCGTGAACCGGTTTCGAATGACGGCTGCCAAGTCCGAGTAGCTGGCGTAGCGCGCCAGCATCTCGTCCAGGCCGAGGATGGTCAGGGCAGAAACCATCGGCTTGCGCACCCAGCCAGCCTGGTTCCGCACCCGGTCGAACCGCTCGACCAGCAGGACGTCCTTGCCTGCGGCGCGGACGATGGAAACGGGAGCGGCTTCCATTTCCGCGAGCAAGGCCAGCCGCATGGCCACGAACTCGGCTTTCACCACGCTGTATAGATCGGTCGATGCCGAGAATTTTGCAATGAACTTGCGGCTGCCGTCCTCGATCAGTGCCTTGGGACGGGCACCGCCGATGGCGGTGCCATGTCGCAAGGCCAGATCAAGCTCGGGAGTGAGCGGGGTACCCCGCTCAACACGTTCGGCAGCCTGTTGCAGCTCTTCAAGGCTGGCGTTCTGCGCGTTGCGGGGGACGTATTGTGTTGGTGAAGTCTGAAAGTCCAGTGCCCCGATTCGGTCGGATCCCGACTCGAGCAAAAAGACGAGCTCGGACAAGTCCATCCCGTCCAGCTGGGCGCCTTTCGTGCCGAATTTCTTGTTCAGGATCACCCGCCGGCCCCAGGCGTCAGGTGCAGCGTCGCGGAGGCACCCCGGCATGGACAGGCCCTCGAGCAGGGGCAACGCGCCCGAACGAAGCGGCAACTCCGGGAGGTAGAGGGGGATGGCGCCGGGACGGGACAAGAAGGATTGGCCGTAGTTGAACCGCAATTCGTCCCCGTCCGCGAAGAGGCGACCGGCCACCACTGGCGCCGTCGCATCGGGCAACCAGACCCAGACAAAGGCCTCCGTGTAGGCGTCAGAACGCATCGTTCACTTCGGTGTCGGCTTTGTGGATTGCCTTGGGGAGCAGGGCGAGCTTGTCATCGGCGCGCGCGATTTTGTCCACCAGCCGGCCCGGGCCGGCATCGAACAGAGGGACCCCGACAAGGGCGGCCGCCTCAAACATGAGGCCCACCTCGACCTTCGGATCACCCTTCTCGATACGTTGCAGGGTGCTACGCGAGATGCCCGTCCGTTCGGCCAGCTCCGCAGCCGTCATCCGGCGCTGCTTGCGGGCAAGCTGGATAAGTTTGCCAAGCAAGGTGAGCGCCTCGAGCGAGGCGCGGGAATAAGTTCTGTGCTCAATACGCGGCATAGCTGAATGACTCATTGATGAATCATCATAAAGAACGGGAGCTGCATGTCAATACGATTGATTCATCTATGAGTCATATGTCAATTATATGGTTTATAGATGGTTCATATTATAAACCGGACGGGCGGAGGATTTCATGTGTTCAAGCCTTCGTTTGGGGTGACTCAAGGCAATGGGCATCATCTGATCGGCTTGGGTGTCGAGTCCCATGTCATACAGGTCGGCATCAACATGCCTGACCTCGAGCAGGCCCAGGGCATCGGATCCTTGAGGGTGTTAATCAGCGTGCAAATTTGACCAAAGCGATGTGAAGTCAATGGAGCGACACGCGGACTTCGGAATGCTGCCGGGGAAAGCGTGAGCCCAGAAAGCAAAAAGGCCACCGCAATGGGTAGCCTAAATGCTTGATTTGTTAGTGGTGGCCAGGGGCGGAATCGAACCGTCGACACGCGGATTTTCAATCCCATGACACCGTTCGTATCCTATTGATTTGCAATGCTTTCAAACACATACTTCACCCTGAATTGCACATAATTGCACACGGAATGCGGTTTATTGCCGGTGCATGTGCAATTGCACATGAATTTGCACAGGGGGAAAACGATGGGCATTCGTCGGCTGGCAAGCGGCAAATGGCGACTCCAGATACGTCGCAAGAACCTTCAGGTGGACGAGCTGTATGACAGCGAACCGGAGGCCAAGGAGGCACTCGGCAAGTACACCCATGCCAGTGGCAAGAGCCGCGAAGATATGACCCTAGAGGAGGCCTGGGAACTCTATGCCAAGTCCCTTGAATATGCCTCCAAGCGGGAGCGCACCAAGGACACCGAGGCCTCCCGCATAAAGCGCCTCCTCGACAAGTACGGCACCTTGGCCGTCTCTGCATTTTCTGCTGACCTGGTTGAGGGGTACATCACCAAACGCCTGAAGGACACGCCAAAGCCTTCCTCGGACGCCATCCGTCTGGAGGTCGCCTCACTGTCCGCATTGATGAATTTCTGCCGCAAGAAGCGTCTGATCGCAGCCAACCCCTGCATTGGGGTCCAGCGCCCAGCTGCAGCCTCTACCCCGCGAAGACTGCTCCAGGAGGATGAGGGTGCCCTCATCTCCCTCCTTTCCCATAGCAATCCCCGGTTCCGGTTCGCAGCCCGTTTATGCCTGCTGGTCCGGGAAACGGGCGCCCGGCCGGGCGAATGGGGCGGAGCCACCTACAACGACATCGACTTCAGCAAGAACACCATCACGTTCCGGAACACCAAGTACAAGAAACAGCCACGGACTGTTCCACTCACCGCTGCCGCCGCCCGGCTACTGACCTCACAACTGCAGGATGTGGTCATCGACAACTTCGAGACCTTTGGCAATACAGACGTGATCTTCCCAGCCGTGGGCCAGGATGGAGAGGTCAGGCCCATGCACTACACCGGCGCATTGCGGGACATCAAGAAGAAAGGACTCCTGAACAAGCGGGTCCGCGCCCATACCGGCCGGCATGAATTCATCAGTACGCTGGTCGAGTCCACGGACCTGGACGATTCCCGGATCATGTCCCTGGTTGGACACCACAGTCCCGCCTCAATGGAGGTGTACAAGCATGTCCGGAACGTGCGGTTTCGTCCCCAGATCGAGGAGATTGAACCAGCCAGGAGAACCCAGCGGGTCGGCTCCCTGGCCACCGCCTTGGACCTGCCCCAGAAGGTTATCGAGATGATGCTGCTCCATGAGCGGGAAAAGCTGGCCGAGGAGGGCCTGGATGACGGCGGGGACGAGTTGCTGTTCGACTCGGAGTTCATCCAACGTATCAACATGCTGAACGTTCGGGCCGGGAACACGCCCCACGAACGGCTTCAGACCTTGATCCGACTTAGGGAGGAACTGCTCAAGGCCATGGGGTTCACTCAACCCGGCAAACCAAACCCGGGCCCAGACCTGACAAACATCATCGAGGCCTCTTCCATCGGAGCAAGCCATGTGCCTCAAGCCGACACAGACCACGTGCTAGGCCTGCTGGATAACGCCTTAAAGGCCCTCAAGAAGGAGAAGAGATAAGACGGGCCTGTAGCTGCCCCTTGATTCAGGCTTCAGGGTGGTGGGCTGTTGCGGTTTCATGGGCACCTAAAGGACCCAGGGTCGATCCCCGCGGGTGCGGGGGAAGCACGGGGCGCCTAAAGGTTCACCAATACGGGGAAGGTCGATCCCCGCGGGTGCGGGGGAAGCTTAACGGGGCCGAAGGGCAGGGGGACGTACATGGGTCGATCCCCGCGGGTGCGGGGGAAGCCAGGCTGCTGCCTTGGCAATCTCTGCATCCACGGGTCGATCCCCGCGGGTGCGGGGGAAGCTGAGTTAGAGATCTTCCAGTACATTGCGACAAGGGTCGATCCCCGCGGGTGCGGGGGAAGCTGGGGATGGGGGGGTGGTGCGTGCTGGGTGTCAGGTCGATCCCCGCGGGTGCGGGGGAAGCTCGCTCATTCAGTGCCTCTATTTGCTGGGCGAGGGTCGATCCCCGCGGGTGCGGGGGAAGCTTTTACTTCTTCTTGCTGGCGGGCCGGGACTCGGGTCGATCCCCGCGGGTGCGGGGGAAGCGTCATTCGGGCCTTGCCTGATGCGGCGGAACTGGGTCGATCCCCGCGGGTGCGGGGGAAGCGCCCACACCTTGAACTTGCTTCCAGTGCCGGAAGGTCGATCCCCGCGGGTGCGGGGGAAGCGCGCTCAAGTCCCTGACCTCCAGCGATGGGCTGGGTCGATCCCCGCGGGTGCGGGGGAAGCCGCATCTCGCAATCTGGATGCCGTCCGCCGTTGGGTCGATCCCCGCGGGTGCGGGGGAAGCCGTGCAGCCTCGCAGCAACCGGCTTCCGGTCACGGTCGATCCCCGCGGGTGCGGGGGAAGCCTTCTGCGCATGACGTAGCGGAGCACAAGGATGGGTCGATCCCCGCGGGTGCGGGGGAAGCCTGATATTAGCGTTGCCGGAAAACAGGCAGGCGGGTCGATCCCCGCGGGTGCGGGGGAAGCCGGGATCAACTTGCGTAGGGGCGAATCCACCGGGGTCGATCCCCGCGGGTGCGGGGGAAGCCCAAAATGCCGCCCCCTTGTGAGTAGCCAGAAGGGTCGATCCCCGCGGGTGCGGGGGAAGCCCGATCTGCCTGGGCAAGCGCTGGAGTCCTACGGGTCGATCCCCGCGGGTGCGGGGGAAGCCCTCAAATGACCGGGCCGGGCATCGTTTTCATGGGTCGATCCCCGCGGGTGCGGGGGAAGCTCACCGTAAGCAGTGCTTACGGTTTTCAGGCCAGGTCGATCCCCGCGGGTGCGGGGGAAGCCTTTGTCCCCTTCGGGGATGGGCTGCGCCCACAGGTCGATCCCCGCGGGTGCGGGGGAAGCCACAGGGGCCGCTTGCGTTACAGTTCCGGGCAGGGTCGATCCCCGCGGGTGCGGGGGAAGCTTACAGTTCCGGGGAGTTCCCCGCCGCCATCAGGGTCGATCCCCGCGGGTGCGGGGGAAGCAGGGTTATCACAGGCCCACCATGCGCCTGATGGGGTCGATCCCCGCGGGTGCGGGGGAAGCTGAGATGTTCCGGGAGGCCGCGCCCTGACGGGGGGTCGATCCCCGCGGGTGCGGGGGAAGCTGTTGCGAATCGTGACGGAAGACCTGCGCAAGGGGTCGATCCCCGCGGGTGCGGGGGAAGCGTAGATGGACCGTGGCAAAGCCACACCAAGAGGGGTCGATCCCCGCGGGTGCGGGGGAAGCGTCCGCGTGCTCGCTGACCTTGCCGAGATGGGGGGTCGATCCCCGCGGGTGCGGGGGAAGCTCGGTGGACACGTCCGCCAGGCTGGCGGCGTAGGGTCGATCCCCGCGGGTGCGGGGGAAGCCCGTTGAGGTCCGCCACGCCACAGTTTTGTCCGGGTCGATCCCCGCGGGTGCGGGGGAAGCGATGCAGGTGTGCCAGTGAGCGCGCCGATGGGGGGTCGATCCCCGCGGGTGCGGGGGAAGCCAGTACCGCGGTCAGTAGCCACACGATCAGCGCGGTCGATCCCCGCGGGTGCGGGGGAAGCCGGCCCCCTCGCGTTTTCCTCCGCTGCTCACAGGGTCGATCCCCGCGGGTGCGGGGGAAGCGGACGGATATATCAATAGTCGGACTCGGCCAGAGGTCGATCCCCGCGGGTGCGGGGGAAGCCGTAAAGGACAGGGGCGCGCATCTTTTCCCCCGGGTCGATCCCCGCGGGTGCGGGGGAAGCCCTCCTTGGCATCATGCTGCCACCTGCGGTTGAGGTCGATCCCCGCGGGTGCGGGGGAAGCTGATCCGGGCGCAGCAGGACACGCTTGGCCACGGGTCGATCCCCGCGGGTGCGGGGGAAGCACTCCGCCCAGCGCAAGCGTTTCACCGGCGGCAGGTCGATCCCCGCGGGTGCGGGGGAAGCATCGAGCAAGCACCGATGGCATCCCGTCCTAGAGGTCGATCCCCGCGGGTGCGGGGGAAGCTTTTTTCGGGGGCGTTCATGGTGATCTCCTTGGGGTCGATCCCCGCGGGTGCGGGGGAAGCCGGATGACCTCAGCGTAGCGGTCGACGAACTTGGGTCGATCCCCGCGGGTGCGGGGGAAGCGCATCGCATAGGCCGTGCCGGCGCCGGTGGTGGGGTCGATCCCCGCGGGTGCGGGGGAAGCACCACCCAGGTCATGACGACCATACCCACCAGGGGTCGATCCCCGCGGGTGCGGGGGAAGCATGAAGACGCCGGATCAGGCGTTGGCCCTGATGGGTCGATCCCCGCGGGTGCGGGGGAAGCCGTCCGTACTCAACCCGAGTATCGGCTTCAAAAGGTCGATCCCCGCGGGTGCGGGGGAAGCTCGGCCAGGCAGGGACAGGATCTTCCGGTACAGGGTCGATCCCCGCGGGTGCGGGGGAAGCATTGCCGCAGCCATGGTGCTCATGTCCTGCACGGGTCGATCCCCGCGGGTGCGGGGGAAGCCCGCCTACATCTTCGTCAAGGAGTTCGTGGGCGGGTCGATCCCCGCGGGTGCGGGGGAAGCTACACCTCCGGCGGCACGCTGACCTATGGCACGGGTCGATCCCCGCGGGTGCGGGGGAAGCTCGATGTCTTTCACCCGGAGCGACAGACCTTCGGGTCGATCCCCGCGGGTGCGGGGGAAGCCCATTGAGGTCCGCCACGCCGCTGCTCTGGCCGGGTCGATCCCCGCGGGTGCGGGGGAAGCTCATGGTCACCCGCCGCTTTAGGTCGCCCTGAAGGTCGATCCCCGCGGGTGCGGGGGAAGCCAACCCGAGTACACCGCAGAGGTGCCGCCAGAGGGTCGATCCCCGCGGGTGCGGGGGAAGCCCATCCGGTTCCATTGGTAAGCCGAAATGACCAGGTCGATCCCCGCGGGTGCGGGGGAAGCGCCAAAGGCTTGCAGGCGGATCTGGACAAGGAAGGTCGATCCCCGCGGGTGCGGGGGAAGCCTTGCCCTGACATACCGCCACCGCCACGCCGAGGGTCGATCCCCGCGGGTGCGGGGGAAGCGCCATCGGTGCCGGTATTCTGCTCATCGGCGGAGGTCGATCCCCGCGGGTGCGGGGGAAGCCGGCCGTGGCCAACGATCAGCAGATCAACCGGGGGTCGATCCCCGCGGGTGCGGGGGAAGCGACAGTACGACGACCGCCCTGTGTCGCAGGACGGGTCGATCCCCGCGGGTGCGGGGGAAGCTGCAGCAGGAGCAGGCAGACCTTGCACAGCGCCGGTCGATCCCCGCGGGTGCGGGGGAAGCACGGCAGAGCAGAACGCCAAGATCGCCGCCGAGGGTCGATCCCCGCGGGTGCGGGGGAAGCGCCCCAAGGGGCAGGGAGTCAAACGGTTACAGGGGTCGATCCCCGCGGGTGCGGGGGAAGCTTGACGGGGCCAAAAGGCAGGGGCACGTACATAGGTCGATCCCCGCGGGTGCGGGGGAAGCCTTCCGGCTACACGCGCCAGGGTGCTCTTGCGGGGTCGATCCCCGCGGGTGCGGGGGAAGCTGCGGCGCCGGGATGCGCCAGCCATCGCCAGAGGGTCGATCCCCGCGGGTGCGGGGGAAGCTGCCGCCCAATCCATCACGCCCCCACGCTGACGGGTCGATCCCCGCGGGTGCGGGGGAAGCTGCCACATGGAATGGAACGGGTTGCCAATCCCGGGTCGATCCCCGCGGGTGCGGGGGAAGCACCACCGTGGTGTCGTTGGTGTCCTTGAGGGCGGGTCGATCCCCGCGGGTGCGGGGGAAGCCCATGCTGCTCCAGCAAGACAAGCTGGGTGCCGGGTCGATCCCCGCGGGTGCGGGGGAAGCCAGATCTGGCCGTTGTGGGTGGTTTTTGCAAAGGGTCGATCCCCGCGGGTGCGGGGGAAGCACAGGAGCGCGCATTTTCTCGCCGGTGGACAGGGGTCGATCCCCGCGGGTGCGGGGGAAGCCAGGGCATGAGCTTCAGGGAGGCGGTGGAGGCAGGTCGATCCCCGCGGGTGCGGGGGAAGCACTGAATAGCATCCCCGCTGCAGCTGGGCGGTGGGTCGATCCCCGCGGGTGCGGGGGAAGCTCTTTATTACAAACGCTTGAATTGTCTCTAATTGTTAAAGATCAGGGTGTAGCAGCCTGTAGCCTGTCAGTAGGCCGTCGATCGAGGCAACCCTGATAGGCGGGACGCCTAGAGTTCGCACCCCCTGGCCACAAGGGATAGTGGAGTCGGCCCAGACCATGACGATGGAGGCGTCCGTTTCATGAAGGAACCACTCCGCTGCCACAGCCCAGATGCGTTCCCGTACCGCCGGGGAGATGTGGGGGGCACTGTAGACACCGGGCGCCAACTCCAACAGGGAACTGGCGAGGAAACCGCGCATCCGGTCACTGACGTTGCGGGTTACCACCAGGGTCATGGTCACCGAACAACTCCTTGATGCGGTCGATCATTTTCGGGATGAGCTTGAAGCGCCGGAATTCCATTGCGGCTTCCCGGCGCAGGGTGCGTTCCAGGTTGAGGCTCTTGTCGTCGAGCGCTTTCCGGGCGACACGGAAAGCCAGGGGGATAACGACTTCTGCGCGGTAGAGGTCGGCGACGTCGAGGGTGAAAGCATTGCTGGAGTCCTCATGGATGAAACCCAGCGGCGGCAATGCACCAACCGCGGCAACGGCGACATCGGCCGCACTTTCGACGAACGTGGCGGCATGGTTGACGGCCTGGTTGGGGATGTCCGCACCTTCCGGGCGGCTTCGGTCGTAGCGACGGCCTTGCCAGGAGATGCGCTGGCGGTCGGCTTCGATCCGGTAGATCTCTTTCATGCGGCCGCCTTCGATGCCGCGCAGGACGCTGATGTCGCGGTGGGGAAGGATGCGACCAAAGCGCAGTGCGTACATCTTGCGGGCAACGTCGAGGCGGGTTTTTCCGTTGGCCCAGAGGCGGGCATGGGCACGAGCGATTTCGCTGTGGCCCTGGCCCATGGGCGGGGCGGTGTAGAACTTGGTGCCGCCATCGCCGACGGCGGCGAGCAGGGTGCCGTGGCGGGCGAGGATACGCAGGGCGTCGTGGCTGACGGTAGAGCCCGGCCCGAGAAGGATGAGAGAGACGTTCTGGTAGGGGATGGCGTAGTCGCCCGCATCGAGGTCGGCCGATTCGGTACAGACGAAGCGCAGGGTGCCGTCTTCGACGAAGAGTCGCCCGCGGGAGAGCCAGACCAGGCCGTGGCGGTCGACGTGGGGGATGCGGGCGTCGGCCAGGCCGAGCCGGCCTACGAGGAGTCCCGGCATGTCAGCTTCCGCTTGCAGTTGGTGGTCGAAGCAGCACCATGCCGAAGCCGAAGGTACGATGGCGGCCGATGCCGCGGGCGAGCAGGCGGGCGAAGGCGGCCGGGTCGTGGATCTGAAGTTCGCCGGTGAACAGGGCATCCGGCCGTTCCACGCCGCGGTGGCGCCGACCCTCGCCGCTACGCATTTGGCGCAGACTGTGGACACGGCGGAAGCCAGCGAGGGTGATGCCTTGGGGGGCGGCAACTGCGGCTCCGTCGCGCTGGAGTTGGCCGATGAGCCAGCGGCCGTAGATGTCGGCGCGGCTGGCTGGGTCGCGGCCTTCGGCTTTGGCGGCCTCGATTTCCACGAGGTAGAGGTCGCGTTCCCGTTCGCCGCGGCTCACCGGGCAGGCGCGGACTTCGAAGCCCAGGCGGCGGCCGGCGCTCCAGGCGTCGGGCATGGCCTTGCCGGCGGCAGTGCTCCAGTCGCAGACGCCGAGGGCCGCAGGTTGGGCAAAGGTGAGGGCATGTTCGGCAAGATGGGTGATGGGCTCGGCGGCATAACCCAGAAGGCGCAAGCCACGGCGGCTTTCCATGAGCCGGTAGGGCCGCGGCGCGAGGTCGCCCAGGGTGGCTGCAAGCCAGGCGTGGGCCGCATAACCGAAGTCTTCGTCGCTTTGGCTTTGCATTGCGGCATGGCCCTGTTGCCAGGCGAAGCGTGTGAGGGCGGCGGCGTCGAGGGGGAGTTCGATCAAGTGCATGGCATCACCTCGTTGAGCGGACCTTCTGCAACTAGGCGGCTGCCGGCGTGCCACTGGTTGTGCCAGTCGCGTTGGTCGTAGACGGGGTGGATCTGGGCTTCCGTGGCCTGCCCCAGATCAGCCGGCCAGCGGGCGGGCATAGCACCCTCGCTTTTTCGCACCCGGCAGGTGGCGTGGGGCTCGGCGCCGAGGATGGCGTGGACGTCGTCGCCACTGCGCCGGCCGATCAGGATGCGGCAAGCGGGCAGACAGGTCTTGCGGCCAATGAACAGGGGACGGGCCGGGTACCTCAGGGCGGCTTCGATTGCGGCAAGGTCCGGGGCCTCGTCGGCATCGGCGAGGGCGAGGGCACTGGTGACGATACCGTTGGCCCAGTAATGGCGGAATCGCTGGTGGGTGCCGAATTTGGCGTCTCCTCCGTCACGGTGTTCCGCCAGGCCGCGGGTGGTCCAGCCGGGGTGGCGCATCTTCTCCTGGCCGAGATCGACGGTGTGGTAGTCGCGCATGGCTTCACCGGCCAAGTCCCAGCGGGAGGCGATGATCAACCGTTCCTGGAGACGGCCGATGCGCTGCCCGTCGTGGTGGTGCCAGCCGAGGGCGTTGGCCAGGAGGCCGGCGAACAGCGACAGACCGGGGAAGCGGTCGGTGACGTTGTGCTGATCGACCATGACCCCGCCGAAGCTCATAAGTGGAGCGTCGAAACGCAGAATGAGGGCGTCCATCAGCCGGCTCCGAACAGGCTGTCGAGGACTGCGGCGATGCTGGCCTTGAGCGGGGCGCGGGGCACGTCGGCCAGGCTTTCGGTGGTAACGGTAGTGGAGACGAAGCGGTTTTCCTCACGGCCATACATGGCGTCGAGGGCGGCCAGGTGCTGTCCGAGGGCCTCCACCGCTTGCCGTTCCAGGTTGCCTTTGGGCTTCAAGGCCTCGAGGTAGGCGTTGGCGAGGGTGCGCGGCTGGGTCTTGCCAGTTTCCAGCAGGACGCAAGCGGCGCGGGCATAGGGGGCGGTGGCGCCCAACTTGGCACCGGGGCTGACGGTGGCGATGGCTTCGATGAGGCGGCTCAACACGTCACGGACATCCTGGATAGTTTCCTTCGGTTGCTTTTTCCAAGCAGTCGGATCGCAGCCGCACAGATTTGAGACGAGCAGGGGCACGTCCACCACGATGTAGCCATAGAACAGGCCGGCCCCCAGTTCCATATCGCCGGCGTGCGCTGCACCGGCGTCTTCATCGGCTTCCTTGAGGTCGTCCACCACGGTGAAGTAGTCCACTTCGGTGGCCAGCGGATGCACAGTGAAGGCGTGAGCGACATGCACCGCGGCATCGGTGCGGGCGAGAATGTCGGAGGTGACGAAGCGGCCGAACAGAGCACCTTCGATGCCTGCGACTAGACTCACACCGGCTGTCTTCCACATGGCCTGCAGATTGCCTTTCTCGGCCTTCAGGCGTTCGTCCAGCAACTTGACGGGGTCGCTTTCGGCTCCGGCGCATTCCTTGATCAGGCTGACCAGGTAATCCGCCTCGGGCTTGCCGAACAGGACGGGCTGGTTGAGTTGCAAGGGAGCATCCTTCTTCTGGCCGCCCTGGATCAGGCGCTTGAGTAAGGCTTCGGTGAGTTTAGTCGCGGTTTCCTGGTTGATGCCGGCTTCGACAACGCGGGCCAGGATTTCCCGTTCGAAGAACAGTCGGGAGCGGATGCCGCCAGGAAGATCGAGGTTACGGTGGAAGTCGTCACGCCAGTGTTTTTTCAAACATTGCGAGGACACCCGCATCCGCTCTGCATTGCCAAAGGGAATGCGCTTGGCGAGCCCGGCATCGTCTCGGTTGAGCAGGCCGGCGGCGTAGGAAGTGAGGGTGTGGATTTGCAGGAACATGACGTCAGTCCTCCTTGAGGTTGCGGTAGTAATCACGGGCGATTCGGGTGTTGATACGTTCGCGGGCCTCCGGGCTAGTGGCGAAGAGGAGGTCAGCCAGGTGGCGCCAGTCGCAGGCGATGCCTTTGGCGGCGATCTGGCGGGCGGCACGCAGGGCCAGGGCGCGCAGGGTGTCGCCGTCAGCTGACAACAAGCGTTCCAGCCGGCTTTCGGCATAGCGCGCTTCGGCCAGGGCCTGGCCCAAGGGGCGAGCAGGATCGAAACCACCGTCGCGCTGGATGGCCAGCGCGCAGACCAATAGGCGCCAGTCGGGCAGCCAGCGTTCGCCCTGCCAGGCTTCGTCCACATGGCGCAACAGGAGGCGGTGCAGTGCCAGGGGGGCTGCCCCATCCAGGGCCATGCGCTTTAGCGCGGCGCGTTCTCCATTGGGAAAGTGAGGATCGCCGAGGGTGCGGGAGAGAGCCGGCACATGAGCGGCAGGCCAGCGAGGTTCAGGGGTGCTCATGGGGTGTCTCCAGGTAGGTTTCGAAGTGCTTTTTCAGGGAGCCATAGAACATGCCGCGCGCCCGCACCTTGGCCCGGTAGTCGCGTCCGTGGCGCATGGGTACACGCCGGATGGACTGCTCCAGGACGGTTTCGGCCAGGCGGTGCAGTTGTTCGAACCAGGGCTTCATCGCCCCGCTGTCGTTGGGCTGGTCGAGAGTAGTCCAGAGCCAGTCGAAGTAGCGGGGGTGCCAGTCACGGGTGAAGGAGCTGGCGGTGCTACCGACCCATTGGCTGATCTCCCGTTTATCGAGGTTGATGGAAACGGGGCCGCCTTCCATGAGGGCATAGAGAGCTGGTTGCAGGACGCGGTATTGAATGGCGGAAGCCATGTCTAGGCCTAGTTTCGACAGAACAGCGAGGCGGTCGCGGACCGGACTCTTGCCGAACAGCACTGGTCTGGCTTTTTCCGGGATGCGGATCGCGGCCTCATGGAATCCATCGGTGGTGCCTTGGCCTCGTACCAAGACGGACGCGGCGAACCATCCAGCGCCCTGGCCAGTCGGGATTTGCTGCATGACGGCGGGCTGGAAGCCGGCGTCGGCGAACATGAGGTTACGCAGGAGCTCTGGGGTGAGCCCGGAGGCGGGAACGGTGAGGGCGCCATTGGTCTTGCTGCTGATGGGTATCCAGGGGTCGCCGACGTTACCCTTTAATAGGTCGGCCCCACCTATGAATGTCTGTGCTGACCCTGCTGCCCAGAGTTGAATGTTTGCCCCGACAAACACTAAACGGTAACGACGAGCGATCTCGATAAAAAATGGATCAAGCGAACTGAGGGAATGGCTTGTATTGCCGTCCCATAATGGAATCCAGAGCAGCACCTTGCCATCGGGTTGGTAGCCGAAGGGTAAGCTAAGCTGAACTGGACGGTGCCTAAGTAGATTCTCGATATTCCAAGTGAACTGCTTGCCCAGTCGGAACGAGGGTAACCAGTCGACTCTAGGACGGCTACCGTACCCAGAGTTCATACGGCTAATACCACGGTTCATCCCGCCACCACTCCCCCTACCAAGTAGCCCCGTCATTGTCTGAGCAGAAAGCAGCGCATATGCCCAGCCCTCAAGATCCATGACATCACCACGACTCGCCTTGATATCGTGGTTCTTCGCCGTTTGCAGTACATCCAGGGCGTCCGGGCTGGCTGCCTTGGGTTTGTAGTCCTTGTCGAACACGACCTTGCTGGGTGCCGGCGGTTGAAGAAACGCGGGGCGGGTGGGGTCGGCCACAGCCAGTATCCATGCGTCATCGTTGTCACACCCTTCGGATGTGGTGAGTGTGCGGATGCTCTGCAACCAAAAGTCCGCCGTTTGTCTCGGGTCGGCCACACCCTGGCGGTCGAGCACGGCACCGGCGAGGTAGCAGAGGAAGATGTGGAGGGCGTCTTCCTGGTGACGTTGCAGGCCGGGCAGGCTTTCCACCCTGTCTTCACCCAGCAGGGCGAGGAGTTCGGGCAGGCTGGCGCGGGTCGCGCCTTCTGACAGACGCACGCGGAACAGTGGGTCAGTGAGCAGGTTCATCGACTTTCTCCAATCCGAATCGGGAATAACGGAAATGCAGGGCACCGACATGAATGTCCAAAATACGCTCGACCTGGCTCACCAGATGAGCCTGTTCTGAAGCCAAGCCCCGAGCGAGATGACCGGGCAAATTGAGTTCGTGGATGAGGTTGCCGAAGGGGGAGACATAGGCCCCGCCCAGGTCGAGAACGCGGTCGTTCAGCCCCAGGCGGGTGGCGAGACGTTCTTCGAGTCTTTCGTTGAACAGAAACTCGCCGAAGTGATGGTCCGGAATCAGGGCATGGTGGGCGGCCATCGTTTGGGCCAAGGCAGCGCCGGTGAGACGGCCGCCATGTGCCTGCCACTTGGGACTAGCGAGGCTGGCGAGCCTTTCCGGGTGGGTGGTGCTTTCCACCAGCAGACGGTTGTCGCGGGGGATTTCGATCTCCGGCCTGCCGGCCGCCCAGTCGCGGGTCAGTTGCAGGATGCGCAGGTCTTCGTAGACGGAACCCAGGCCGGCCAGGCCGCCGCGGGCGAGCTCGCCGTTGGCTTTTAGATAGACGGAGAAATCTTCTTCGGCTGGGAGTAATACGGTACACACCGCCTTTGGCCGTACCCCACGGTCGTGTCGTTGCAGGCGTCCGATGCGCTGCAACAGAACATCCATCGGGCAGAGGTCGGAGATCAGCCAGTCGGCGTCGATGTCCAGACTCTGTTCCAGGGTCTGGGTGCCGATAAGCAACACCGCGCCGGAGGGAGATTGTTTGCCTAGGCGGCGGCTGACTTCCTTGTCGAGCAACTCCCGGTCGGCGCGGGCGAAGCGGCCGTGATGCGGGCAACGCTGACCATTGAGGCTAAATAGTACAGGTGCTAGGTCAGGATCGGCATCGGCCAACCGGGAGAGCGAAATAGCGCGGGCGACGGTGTTCGTTACCACCATTACCCGCTGCCCGGCGGCCATGCTGTCCCGCAGGCCCGGGAGCAGGGCTTCGAGGCCAAACAGATCGTCTCGGGGCTGGATAAGCACCCGCTTGGACCGACTCGCCGGGTCAGGCAGGTGGCGCATGGCGGCGCCCGGTGCACATAGCGAGGGATAGGGTTGAACTACGGCATGGTTAAAGTCTTCGGCCTCGGTCAGTCTGGCTTGAGGCGAGATATATTCCGCCCGGGCGCTACTGCCCAGCGTGGCGGAGAGCAATAGGGCACGGCCACCTGCGGCGAGGTGACGGGCGAGAAGGCGGCGGGAGAGGTATCGCATGTAGACGTCGGAACTGTGCACTTCGTCGATGACCAGCAGGGAACGGTCGAGACATGCGGCGCGCAAGTGTGCATGGGCTACCTGGATAACCGAGAACAAGGCCTGGTCGATGGTGCCCACGGCCACCGGCGCGGCCAAAAAGCGCTTGGGCCGCTCCGCCGACCACGCGCGTTCGCGTTGCATCTGCGCGGCTTCGTGGAAGAGTTGGGCAGGGGTGGGTAGTAAGTCCGGCGGCTCGCCGTCTACCTTGACATAGCCCGGCACGGCAAGCAGTACGGGGGGATGCGAAGGGCCGAAGGCGTTGCGCATGGCGCGGCAGACTCGATCATAGAGTTCCCGCGCCGCCACACGGGTGGGCAGTGCGAAGTAGAGGCCGTCCACCTCGCCCGCAGCGAACAGGGCGAGGAAATGCAAAAGGGCGGCTTCGGTCTTGCCTGAGCCAGTATCGGATTCGGCAATGAGCAGGGGCGGCAGACCGGCATTGTCGAGCGCGGCCTGGAGCGGCTTGGGTTCGCCCTGGATAGCGAAGATGTCGCCGAAGCCAGCCCGAGCGCCTTGCAGGGTCCGTCGGCTGTCGGCGACGTCCAGGCCGACTGCGGCAAGTGCCTTCCTGGCCTGCTGCCTGCCCCAGGGGATGCGTCTGCCTTCCTGATGGAAGGGGAAGAAGGCTTCGCGGTGCGAGCCCAGCCAGTCGGCCAGCATCAGCAGTCCGGCAAAGCGGTGCTCGAGTGCGAGAGTCAGTTGTAGTGGCGCGGCGGTTCTTTGGAACGCCAAAGGAAATGCGTTTCGCGCGGCTTCGCCCAGTTCGGACATAGCCGCGAATGGATCGTAGCCTGCATGTGACAGCCAGAGCTTGTGCCAACGGGCGATGTCGATAGGGCTGCAGCCGTCAAACCTGTAGGCTGGTTCCCCATGATGGGAAATGGCCGAGAGAAGCAGGCGCAACAGGTCTTCTTGTGGATTGGTAAACCAGTCAACCATGCCTTCCAGGCCTAGTGCGGCAACGGCCTTAAGACGTAGGTCTTCATCCGCATCGCTAGAGAATAGCGCGGCGGTTTCCCTCACGTGTCCGGACTTGAGCTCGCCGTGGGCGTCAATCCTGGCCTGGAATCCCCGGTTGCATTTTCCAAGATCGTGGAATAGTGCGAAGACAGCCAGGCGGTCGAGATGGATTTCGTTTAGCTGGCAACCCGCTTCTACCACGAGGATGCGGCGGACGCTTGGCAGGTTGCAGAGTTCACGAAATACACTTGCAACATCAACACAATGATTGACTAGAGATAGTTGATCAGTAACTACTTGAGTGCCGGGTTGAATTAGTAGCTTGCCCCAAGCCTGCATCCCCATCTCCCTGAGTTGTACCCAGATGGTTTGATTTACTAGTAGTGTGGCATTACTTCGGCCTTTGCGGACTGTGAAGTTGGCTCAGGTCAACGGCCGGTGGTCTGCTTCCTTGGGTTGCCCCGGTCTGGAGACGTCTCGTTCCGGACCTTACAGTAGAGGCCTTGGGACTACCGCTTCTCGGCCTGACCTGTATTTCGTTTTTTGTCAGTCGACGACTTTGATTATCCGCGAGCGGACATTCGAGGTCGGCTCAGAATTACGTCCCAACGTGCCGTGCGAACGGCAGCTACCTTCATATCTATTTCCAAGATCTGGCAAGTTGGTAGGCTGAGGGTGCTTACGATTCCCGAGGCATGTTAATCAGCGTGCAATTCTGACCAGGCAACCGGGGTAAACAGCGTGCAAATTTGACCACCCTGGTTGAGTCAAGATGCCGCCCTTTTGGCGGAGCAACCTGGAGTGATCAGCATGGAGAGTTTGTTGAAGCTGCGGCGAAAAGCCCTGGTCAAGGGGGAACCGATCAGCCGCATCGCCCGCGACCTGAACCTGTCGCGCAATACCGTCAAGAAGTACCTCAAGGCCGAGATGGAGCCGGTCTACCAGAGAAGTCACCAACCCTGCCCCAAGCTGGGCAAGTACCGTCAGCAACTGGAGACCTGGCTGGAACAGGACGGCCAACGCCCCAAGGGGCAACGGCGCACTGCCCGGCGGCTGTACGAAGATCTTCAGCGGGAGGGCTATGCCGGCGCCTACGACAGCGTGCAGCGCTTCGTGAAGCACTGGAAGGGCAAAGCCCCCACCCCCGCCTGCGACGCCTATGTGCCCCTGAGCTTCCCCCCCGGGCGAGACCTGCCAGTTCGACTGGAGTCATGAGCAGGTGGAACTGGGCGGCGTGGTGCAGACCGTCAAGCTCGCCCACTTCCGCCTGGCCCACAGCCGCCAGACGTTCCTGGCGGCCTACCCCCGGGAAACCCAGGAGATGGTCTTTGACGCCCACAACCGGGCCTTCGCCTTCTTCGGAGGCGTACCCGAGCGGATGGTCTACGACAACCCCAAGACCATCGTCCAGGCCATCTACGCGGGCAAGGAACGCCAGTTCAACCGCCGCTTCCTGGCCCTGGCCAGCCACTACCTGTTTGAGCCCGTGGCCTGTACTCCGGCTTCAGGTTGGGGCGAGGCAGGGTTTCGCAAAGCATGCTTTGCGCTGCCGCAGCCGGCCCGGTATGCAGACCGGGCCGTGGGGCGCGGAGCGAGGGGCAAGTGGAGAACCAGGTGGGCAACGTCCGGGAATGGCTGTTCACCCCCCGACCATCCTTTGCTGACTTCAGCGCACTCAACGCCTGGCTGGAAGTCCGCTGCCGGGAATTGGCCAAGCGTCCCCACCCCGAGCAGAAGGACCGCCCCATCGCCGAGGTGTTCACCGAGGAACAGGCCCGGCTGCGCCCCATCGCCGCCCCCTTCGACGGCTACTTCGAGCAACCCTGCCGGGTGTCCAGCACCTGCCTGGTGAGCTACGACCGCAACCGCTACAGCGTCCCGGCGGAGTTTGCCGGCCAACGGGTGTCCCTGCGCGCCTGGGCGGATCGAATCGGGGTGGTGGCCGAAGGCCGTCTCATCGCCGAGCATGTCCGCAACTTCGGGCGGGAACGGTTGATCCTCGACCCCTGGCATTACCTGCCGGTGCTGGAACGCAAACCTGGGGCCCTGCGCCATGGCGCCCCCTTCCAGGGTTGGAAGCTGCCCGCGCCCATCTTCGCGGTGAAGGAACGCCTGCTGAAACAGCCCCAGGGCGACCGGGCCTTCGTGGAGGTGCTCTTGGCCCTGCGGGAACACGGCTCCGAGATCCTGACCGTGGCCTGTGATCTGGCCCTGGAACACCGTACCGTCACGGCGCCGGTCATTCTCAACCACGTGGCCCGCCTGGTGGCGCCGCCGCCGCCCCTCTCCACTGTGGTGACCGCCCTGATGCTCAAGGAAGCCCCCGCAGCCAACTGTGCCCGCTACGATGCCCTGCGCGGGAGGTCTCCATGCTGACCGAGTCCATCCAGTCCCTGAAGGCCATGCACCTCTATGGCATGGCCACCGCACTGGCGGAACTGGAGGCCGAGCGGTCCCGCATCCCCCCCAGTCCGGAGGTCTGGCTCAAACGCCTGATCGAGGCCGAGCAGGTGGATCGCCAGACCCGTTCCCTGCGTTATCAGTTGCGGGTGGCCAAGTTCCCCATGCACCGGGACTTCGCTACCTTCAATTGGCAGGAGTCCAGCCTCGACCAGGCCCAGGTTCAGCAACTGGCCACCGGGGCGTTCATGGCAGCGGCCCATAACCTGATCCTGGTGGGCGGGACCGGCACCGGCAAGACCCATGTGGCCATCGCCCTGGGGGTGGCGGCCATCCATGCCGGCAAGCGGGTGCGCTTCTTCAATGCGGTGGACCTGGTGAACCAGTTGGAGCGGGAGAAGGCCCAGGGCCGGGCGGGCGCCCTGGCCCGGCATCTTGCCCAGATGGATGCCGTGATTCTGGATGAACTGGGATATCTGCCGTTCCCGGCAGCGGGTGGGGCTTTGCTGTTCCACCTCATCAGCCAGCTCTATGAACGCACCAGCCTGATCGTCACCACCAACCTGGCCTTCGCGGAATGGGTCCAGGTCTTCGGGGACGCGAAGATGACCACCGCGCTCCTGGACAGGCTCACCCACCACTGCGACATCCTCGAAACCGGTAACGATTCCTTCCGTTTCAAGCACCGCAATCAGCCACGCTGACCCTGGTCAAAATTCAACGCTGACAGGTGGTCAATATTGCGCGCTGATTGACACCCGAGGCAGTCCTACCACTTCAATTGACGGCAACCGTCTTCCCCAGCAGCGCGGCCAAATACCGTTCGATCTCCAAAACAGGTGTGATGACTGAACGATTGCCGAAGCCAGAGACCGGTGCCTTTGGATTGTTTGCGTCGCCAAGCATGGCGCTCGTGATTCCGACCAGTGTAGATGAACGTCCCGAACCGTCGGAGAACAGGACCGGTCCGCCAGAGAACCCCGGAGGCGTGGCCGCACTTGAGATCAGGCTTGGTCCGTCCCGTCCATCGGGAGGAACCAGACCGGTGATCACGCCCGCAGACACTGTGGTCTCGATTGCCTGCGGGCGTCCGGGGTAGATGACGCGTAATGATCCATAGGCGAGCACCGGCTGGCCCAGCGTAACGGGGCCCGTCGCCTTCGGTGAACGCAGGATCGGGCAGCCGTATGGGTCAGCCGGATAGGCGATCGCGGCGACGTCCGCGATCGGTACATAGGTCTTCGGATGAAGTCTCGTGGCCAGTCTGGCGGGGAGGTTAGTCCCCCACGGAGTGACCCGAATTTCTTCAACCTTGTCTGCGAGCGCATGCGCTGCCGTGATCACGATGCAGCGGGTTTCATCGCGGGCATAAACCACACCCGTTGCGACGGAGCTGAATTTCTTGCTCCCCTCCGTCTCGACTACTTCGATGGTAACGACCGAGAGCCCCACCGGCCCGAGGTCGAGGCTCAGTTCTTCAAAAGCCTGAAGGGGTGCGTGGGACGAGGGCACCGCGCAGCCGCTAACGAGAGCGGCCGCGACGGCTTTTGTAACAATGAGTGCGCGCATCTTCTAAGCCTCCGCAACTTGGAAGGTCACCTTCACAAAACGATACTGGGCACCCTGTGAGCCGATCTCGAGCTCGAACTTGGCCTTTAATGGCGGTTGCCCGGGCCGTTCGGCAAGGCGACGGTCGATCTCCTGCGAAAGGACCCAGGCGCGCGCGAGTGCCAGTTGCTCGTTGGAAACCAACATGCCGCCCTCATCGAGCTGAATGTGGCGGGGCAGGCCATTCACGGGGAAGGTGCCGGCGAAGTCGCCCGCGCCGATGGCGTACCGGATGCCGGCGCCCCGGATAGGAGCCGCATCGGCGCCACCGCGATAGGTAGCCTCCAGCTCAAGCTTATTCGAGAGGCCATCGCGGGACATGGTCTCCCGCGTCTTGGTGACGATTGCGATGATCCCTTCAACCATCAGACGCGTCGTCGGGTCGATCAGCCGCTGACCGCGTGAGTCCTTTTTGTGCAAAATGAAGGACCCAGCGGGGTAGTAGATTTCCGGGGCTTCCTGGACCTCGATGGAGACTCCAGTGGTCTTTCCCAGTTCGAGACGGTCGGCGACCAGCGTCTTGGCAAACTTGATGGGCACATCGTTGCCGACCCGAGCCAGTTGCCCTTCGCGTGCGAGCCCGAAGCCCTGAAAATCCTGTGCCGTGTAGGCACTTGCGACGCGGTTCATCCACGCGACCGTGTCGGTAGCCGCGTTGTCGAGCACTCGCACCGTCAGATCCCGCGTAGTGAAAGATCCATTGTGGCGCGTGGCGTCTCCGATCGCGCTGGCGCCGAAGCGTGAATAGGTCGTGCCACAGCCGGTGAGGATGCCGGCCGCAAGCGTTGCAGTCGCCTGGACCAGAAACTTGCGACGGCACACCATGCTGGTTTGAGGGGCGGGCGTTTTCATCTCGTGTGTCCTTGGAAGTGGTGATTGTTGGTGTCATCGATGCGGGTGACATAGATGGCCCTGTCGTGATAGAGAATCGTGAGATAGGCTCTCCGAACATCGCTGCCAAGCCGATCAATTCTCAGGTCATACCAGCCGTCCAGGAAGTGCTCCTCGGGCGGCCGATCGCTGTGATGCTCGACCCTGAGGAGAAGCCGGGCCTTGCTGGGATCAAACCGGGCGATGTCACAGCGCGGCATCACCCGGACAGCCCCGCGTTCAGACTGGAGAGCCGCGGTGCATCCAAACGTCATGAGATCGGCCTCGGTTCTGGAGATGCCGAGGAGGTGGGTGGCTGCCTCGACGACGCCGTACTGCATCAGCGATTCCCTCGCCTCGACGATATTGGCTGCGATCGTCGTACTGTCGACGTAGTAGAAGCCCAGGACCTTGGCGAGAACCGCGATGGTCGCGGCGTCAGTAACCGACGTTCCGACGACGCCATGGATGCCGGCGGCCGGTTCGAAGTCGGAGGCCGGGTCACAGGCCGTTAAGGTCCATGCCACCTGCAGGATGTCCCGGGTGAATGAGTCGCTGGTATCGGTGTTTCCATAACCAGACCCTTTATCTACCGACAGTTCGATTCCATCGCGCCGCATCTGCCACTGGGGTTGATACCCACTGATCGAGAAATTCAGCTCGTAGGCTGGGATATGCTGCAAGTTCGGGTTGGTCGCGTTGGCGCAATTTCCCGGGCGCACGCGCACGCCGGACCCGCGAAAAAGTGCCAAGGCCGCATTGAACGGCATGCGACTCGTCAGGCCGGCAGGCGGGGCCGCGGCGTAGACGCCTGCGTATTCGTTCTTCGCCGGCGGAACCATCAAAAGAGCTTCGGTCTTGCTGCGGTCCCTCGCCATCTGGTTGAAGCGGGCGATGACGTCATAAAGCGCTTCCTCATCGACGGGCAGCGGCACGACGTGCCCCCGATCCCTAAGCTCATTGCCAGGCTGGATACCATCCAGGCCTGCTTGAACCGAGCCGGCGAGGATGCAGGCCAGCAGTCCGGATGCGAGTTTGGTCTTCATAGCGACGGTTTCCTAATAAACGGTTAGCTGCTGAGTGATGAAATGGAGACGGCGGGGATCGCGCAGCTCGAATTCGCCAACAACGATCTCGCGCCGCACGGTTGAGCCGAAGACAACGATCCGGATCCGCACATCCAGGGTTCGCAACTCGTTCGGCAAACGCAGCAGGCCACCATCGAACCCACGGCGCCCATCGACGAGCAGCGTGATCCTCTCCTGAAGACGGCCATGACGAATGCCGTGGGCAATGACCTTGCGGTAGTCGTCGGCGGCGGCCTCAGGGTTGCGACGCGCGTCGATGACGGTATCTGCGCTGGCGGGATATGCCCCCGCCAGTAGCAGGAGCACCAGCACGCAGTTCCGAACCCAGTTCAGGATTGGGGGAAGTGCGCGCGCGGGGCTCATTTCGGCTTACCTCCGAGATGGACCACGTTGCCGCGGACCAGCGAGGTGGAGAGGTGAGTTCCGCCGCGGATCTGGAAGGTCTGATCGATCTTCGCCGCCCCTACCGCCGCAGAGTTGATTTGCACCACGTTCACTTGGATGTCGGTGTTGTCGATTGACGCACCGATGGCTTCGGCGATCTGCGAGATCGACGCGACGCCAACCATCGCCGCGTCGATGACGATCAGGTTGGCGCCCACCGTGCTCTGGTTGACGAGGTTTGAGTTCTGAAGCGTGAAGGTCTGGTCCGAATCGAGCAGCAGGACCGTACTACCGCCCAACAGTGCTGCATTCGCTGCGATGGTGGCGTCCGTGATCGTTCCGCCCACGATGTCAATGCGCTGCTGGGAAAGCAGTACTGCGATCTTCGAATCGGTGCTCGCAGCGGAAGAGTCACCGCTATTGATAAGACCCATTGCAGGGGCGACCACGCGCAAGGCAGTCACGACATACGGTGCGAGTCGAGTCAAGTTAGCGACGCCCGCGGCAGATGCAGGAGCGGTCGGCAGCAGCATCAGGCCTACGCTCAAGGCGAGCGCGGCGGCTACAAACTGGGTCTGGGAAATAAGGGTCTTCCGGTTCATTTCGTGCTCCTTGTGGGATTGATCAAAACTCGTGCGCGTCTCTCCGTACGTACCGCGTGCGTTGCTGGGGGGTGGGCTCGTGGCCGGCATTCCTATGGTCCAAACGCTGCCGTCGTAGTAGTCTTTCGCCATGACGATCCTTTCTGGGTTAGCGCACGACATGTGCTGCTTGCTGGAAGCCACTATGGGCGGGGAAATCGAATCGTTAGCGGAGACTTAGCGGAGATGAGCGGTGGAAATCGGCAGACGGTGAGCAACTACGATGCGAAGGACGTCTGCGAAATCGGGGCATTTCCTTTGATGCAGCTCAAAATCGCGCTTGCGATGCTTCCGCTACATGCTGAAGAGGGGCCTCATCGCGATAGCCTTCCTGAAGCTGCACTCGTTGCAGCTCTTATTGCTCAAGGCGCAACTACAGAGGAAACCGCACTGTCCCTGGTTTACACGCTACGACGCCAATTTGAAGCGTTGTCGCTGCTTGATCCACGCGAGCTTCAGCATGGCAAGTGGGCGTTTGTTTCGTTTCCGGCTTCTTT
Organism: Thiobacillus sp.; assembly: GCA_024235835.1. NCBI lineage: Bacteria > Pseudomonadati > Pseudomonadota > Betaproteobacteria > Nitrosomonadales > Thiobacillaceae > Thiobacillus > Thiobacillus sp. The sequence continues at coordinate 141,519 of JACKLQ010000002.1, forward strand.
GCTGGGGCGCTCGTGGCTCACTACCTTGGCAACGCCCGGCCAATCTTTGCTACCGCAGGACTATTGGGAGCAAGGCGATCATCGCCCTGATGAAATCAAGGAAGAGCAGCGCGCGCTACTGCACAGAATTGAAACAGAACGCACCCAACTTAACCCTGAGGCCCAGCCAATCCGCGTTGTCCACGTCGCATGGGCGATCATTCGCTGGGGTGAAAAGTTCCTGCTGTTCAGGCGGGAGGACAAAAGCAGACCGGGTGAAAAAGGCTACGGCATGGTTGGCGGTCGCTTCAATCTGAGCGATCTGCCGTCCCCCATCCAAACACAAGCGGACATTCTTCAAGAAACTTTTCAGCTTGACTCCACAGTCGTCGCTCAACATATCGCCACCACCTTGAAGCGGGAGTTGGAGGAAGAAACAGGAATGCTCATGGCCAAGCACTACTCCTTCGAGGATTTTGGGAAACCACTGCCGACCTACAAGGAAGTCAACGGCGCGGGCAACCGGCATGCTTACAGCGCCTACAGATTCCATCTTTTTCAAGTCAAACTCACTCCAATGGGTGAGACGCATTTGCTCGCCAAGGTTGCAGGGGATGAACGGCTGACATGGTTTTCCGCCGCCGAAATCGCTGCGCCACAGCGTGCGGACGGCGCTGCCGCATATGTGGATGCATTGCATCAAGCGTGGGGTAAAAACTTAGGGAAGAACCTAGCCACGGCCCCCGACTCAAGGGTTAGCCAGCCAGTATTCACGGGAGAGTCCATGATGCTGGACTTGCCAGGCACCCCCGACGCGTCGTTTCAACTTGGCAAGCCGGGCAAGGAGAAACCCGTACGCCCAATTGAAGCGTTGGGGAAAGCTGAATGGCAACTGCTCATACTCCTGGGATGGCATGCCCGGGACTTCCATATGCGGATGAACGCCGACGCCGGGGTTCGCTTACTGGGCAATGGCTGGATTGAGGCACGGGGCCTTGTGTCACTCGCTCGCAGCCTGCACGAAAAAATCCAGCCCGTATTGCCCGGTTTGTTGGAGATTAGGGAAAACCGCTTTGTGTCCATGAGTATTGCGCCTGACGCCCTGCTTTTCCCTGCTGACCTGTTCCGTTACCAGATACAGGGCAGCAACAGCACGGGCGGAGTGTTCTGGTTTGAACGCCTTGAACTTGTAACGCCTTGGGGAAGGCTGGGAAATAATGTCTACGAGCGAAACATCAATGGGAACACCGTGGCCGCGCTGCGGGCTCTCGAAAAAGGTGATGAACCTGACGGTGATTGGGAAAGATCTCTGCGTGAACAGCTTGGGGGTGGGGTAAGGGGTGTTGGGCTGCGCAGACTGTGGAGCACCAAAGGTAACGTCACGAGCTTGGTCGAGGGGCTCAAAAGGCTCTCCGACACATCGCTGGTGTGACGGTGCTCCGGTAGTTCTCCGCTAACAACGATGCATGGACACCTTCAGTTCGATTCACCGAACGCACTCCCGCATGGGAAAGAACGAAGAAAGGATCGACCATGATCGACAAAGCCCTTCCCGCCGGCTTGGCTGGCGAAAAGCTCTCCCGCGCCATCACTGGCGCTGTCATTGGTTAGAGGCCGTTGGTCTCACGACGGTAGCTACGATAGAAGTCCCAATAGTTGTGCCGGTAGCAGTACTGGCCGGAGGCATTGCGCTTGTGCGCAGCCTGTTCGGCTGAGAGGGGTGCAATGTTATCCCTGATGTTTACCGCTGCAATGCCGAACATCGTGATTTCGAAGAACAGGAATTGAGGAATGGAGTTGCTCCGGCAAGCACAGTATTTGCCGAGCACCCTGAGGTTCCCCCGGAATTTCGTCTTCCAAGGGTGACATAAGATGGACGTCACGAAGGAAAGGAAGACGATGAAGATCCCGAAGCAGGAGTACACCGCCGAGTTCAAGGAGCTGGCGGTCAAGCGAGTCAAGGAAGGGCAGTCGATCGGCGCAGTGGCCAGGGAGTTGGGGCTGGTCGAGCAGACGCTGCGTAACTGGGTCAAATCGGCAGCGGCTGGCAAGCTCAATGGCGCTGGCGCCAAGGTGGTGACCCCGGAGGAAATGGAACTTTCGCGGCTGCGTGCTGAGAACATCCGGCTCAAGCGGGAGAACGAAATCCTAAAAAAAGCGACGGCGTACTTCGCGAGGGATGCGCTGTGAAGTACGCCTGGGTCGACGCGCAGCGGCAAACCTACGAATTGGCCGAGATGTGCGCCGTGCTGAACGTCAGCGTCAGCGGCTACCGGGCCTGGAAGCGTGGCGGCACGCCCAACCGCAAGCGCCTGACGGACGCCCAGATGCTGGTGCTGATCCGCGCCATCGACGCCGAACTCAAGGGCAGCTATGGTAGCCCGCGGATGGTTCTGGAGTTGCGGGATCGTGGTTTCTCGGCGGGCAAGGAACGGGTCGAGCGGTTGATGCGGGAGAACGGCATCCGGGCTCGTCACAAGCGGCGTTACAAGGCCACGACGGACTCGAAGCACAGCCTGCCGGTGGCGCAGAATCTGCTGGATCGGAACTTCACCCCAGAGGCGCCCAACCAAGTCTGGGCCTCGGACATCACCTACCTGTGGACGAACGAAGGCTGGCTGTACCTGGCCATCGTCTTGGACCTGTTCAACCGCGAAGTCGTGGGTTGGTCGCTGAAACCCCGGATGACGGCGGATATCGTGACGGATGCGCTGACGATGGCCTGGTTCCGCAGGCGGCCGGCGCCGGGGCTGCTGCATCACTCCGACCGGGGCAGCCAGTACGCCAGTCATGCCTTCCAGGCCAAGCTGGGCGGGTATGGGATGACCTGCTCGATGTCGCGCCGTGGCAACTGCTGGGACAACGCACCCGCCGAGAGCTGGTTCAACAGCTTCAAGAACGAGCGGGTGCATGGCCAAGCATTCGAGACGCGCGAGGAGGTGAAGGCGATGGCCTTCGAGTACATCGAGGTGTTCTACAACCGGAAACGCCTGCACTCGACCCTCGGATACAAGTCGCCAGCGCGGTTCATGAAGGATTGGATCGACACTCAGAAACGAGTGCAGCAGGTAGCATGAAGCCCACCCGTTGGAAGACGAAAAACCAGGGGAAGCTCACCCCTCGCGTGAGGAGTTGAAAATGAACGCACACGACACCGTGCTTAATGATCGATACACGCTGACTGAGCGCGTCCTCGCCAAGCCCGGCATGCAGTCAGTCGAGCTTTGGGAAGCAATGGACAGCGAAGGCAATACCTACACCCTTAAAATCACCCCCTACTCTGGCGCAAGGCCCCCGCCCGAAATTCTCCGCTTGTGGGACAACGATCTGCGGGTGATGTATCGCATCAGCAGCAGTGCAGGAGCAGACAGGCGGCTCGTGGTCATGAAAGACGCCGGCATTGATGCCGATAAGCGCGTGATGATCCTCATCTATGAGGGCTGTCAACATGTTACTTTTGCTCAGATGCTTCGAGCGCGCGAACGGGAGCAGAAAGACTGGCTTTCACTCAATAAGCTGAAAGAACGTCATGTGAGGCGGGAGTTGTGGGGTTCCCTTCTTCGCGTGGCCTATGGCCTGAAATCGCTCCACGATCAGAATCTTATACATCGCAATGTCACCCCAGAGGCAATCTGGGGCCGCCAAGGTGGAGGGGCTGAATCACTGCGCTTGAGCGGTTTTGATTGGAGTGCTCGCATCGGGCATGTAGCCAATATCTCCGAGCGTAGTTCGTGGGCCACGCCCCCAGAACTTCAACAGGTGGGCTATTCATTTGCTTCCGACTGGTATGGCTTCGGTACTACAGTCGCCCGGTGTTTCCATAAGGTGGAACATCTCAACAATCAAAACGCTGACCTTGCAGAAGACTTGGCCTCGACCATTTCCAGAGAAAACCCTTGCAACCTTGAGCCTCTGGAGAAAGATTTCATCAAGGCCGTCACCGCCCCGAAGCGCCTGGATCGCCTGCAACGCGCCACGGACATCCTGGAGCGCATCGAGAAAATCATCGAATCGCTCTATTTCGGCCAGCAAGGGAAAAGGGATGACCGCCGAGTGTTGCTTCATTTGGATCACAGGAATCCAGATACCACTGATTCGGCAAGAAGGGTGGGGTTTGTGGTCAACCCGGACGACCCTTTGGAAGGGTTTGATCCTGATTCGCCCGCGCATAGTGTCCGCCTGAAGGACTTTATCGTCGGCCAACTGCGTAACGCAACATTGAGTTGGAGCCGTGGTGGTGCCTGGTTTGAAGTGAGGGGCGGCAGCCTTTTCATTCGAGGCAATAAGTGGATGGACTACGGGAGCAGCAAGGAACAATCCTGGAAAGCAGCGAAGGCTAATCTCAGCAACATATCGCGTTTGCCGGAGCCAGTGCCGGCCAATGGCTTTGACGATGTTCGCATCGAGGTTGAGTTCATGCCTCATGAAGTCAACAAAAGAATTGGCCCTGGAACGGGATTCATTTCATGGGACAACTTTGCTCCCAAACAAGAAGATGCCCAAGGGTTGGGGCCGGATTCAGAGAACCTGCGGCAGTTTCTCAATGTATCCAACCAGTTTGAGGTCTTACTCCGCGATGCCGAGCTTTTCAAATACAAGATCGTCCATTTGAAAGAGGATACGGGTAGCACGGAAATCATCATTGCTTCTGCTGATGAGAGCCGCCCCTCGCGGAAATTTTTCAAGGCCGATAAGAGGATGCCTGATTTCATTCAGCAGGTAATGGAATCTGGACAGCGGGACTGCGACAAGGTTTTGCTGACCGATGCTGATTCCTTGTTTCTCAGGCGGGCTGGCGCGAGTGCAACCAGTGCGCCATCTGATGTGGGCAGGGAGCAGTGGACGGTCAAAGGCATTGACCAAGAGAACGAAACCCTCACGCTGTTTCGGCAAAACGCGCAGGGTGTTGCCCCGCCGCCACAGGCGGGGTATTTGCGCACACTCGGCCATTACGGTCAGATTCGGCTGATTGAGCGGCGCAAACAATCCATTGACCGTTTGTCTTCTCACGCTTTTTTGTTGCGAACGCTCGCTACGCCGGGGTTTACCAGCATTGATGCCGGTGAAAGTGAATTTCCTTGGCCGCAGATCGAGGAAGGTGGAGACGTTGATGAAAATAAGCTCGCGTCCATCAAGGACATCCTCAGGATGCGCCCGAAATATGCGCTGCAAGGCCCGCCCGGAACAGGCAAGAGCACACTGGTCGCCCATCTTTTGCGGCAAATATTGGAAGACGATCCAATGGCGCAAATTCTGGTCACAGCCAAGGATCATGCCGCCGTGGATGTGCTGCTCGACAAAGTAATGCGGCAAGCATACAGAGGCTCCTCAAAGGAGCAACTCCCGCTGGCCGTTCGGCTGAATCGCCGTGACGGGAATGACCATGCAAAGGAGCAAGCCCAGGGATTGATGCAGACTGCGCTTGACGCAATCAGCAAGAATGCCCTACATGACATGGCTGCTTGCGCGAATATACAGCGCGATTGGCGCGCCCTTCTCCAGGCATGGAGCAGTGATTGCCAGAGTGAATCTGCCCAAGTGCTGTCAAATGCGCTCGTTGATTTGGTACGGCGCGGCGCAAGCATTACTTACTGCACCACCAGTTCCGGCGACCTTGAAGAATTGGCCAAAGGGGCGCACTCGTTCGACTGGTCTATCGTCGAGGAGGCAGGCAAAACCCACGGGTTTGACTTGGCGCTGCCGCTTCAGGCCGGTCACCGCTGGCTGCTGCTTGGCGACCACAAGCAGTTGCGTCCCTTTCTCTATGACGAGTTCGCGGCTTGTTTCAATCAACTCAGAGGAGAGGATGGAACGGGTGGCGTCATCGGCATCCTTGAAGAACTCGGTCGCAAGCCGGGCAATGCTCGGCTCATTGACATCGAGTGGCTCAAGGAAAAACTTGATACCGATAGGAACTGGGCCAAGTCCTTCCCAGTTTACGCACAACGATGGCTCGCCAGCTTTGAAAGCATCTTTGAGGGTCGCAGGAAGCTCAGGGGTATTACTGAAAATCAGACCATCGGCGCTTCCGCAGGCTTGCTGACAAAACAGTACCGGATGCCGCCCGTGGTTGGTGACCTCAATTCAGCGGTTTTTTACAAGGGCGCGGTGAGCAATGCAACCGCTGACGCCCAAGGTGGCCCTAACGAAGACCATCGTAATCCCTTTGTTGCACCGGACTGGCTTGCTGGAAAATCTTTGGTCTGGGTGAACATTCCTTGGGATCAGGAACACAAGGAGGACAAAAAGACCGGCTATGCCAACAAGAGTGAACAGCTGGTCATCCAGCATCTTTTGGGGAAGATGGAGATTGAAGATTTTCAGACAACTGGGCAACCATACACCGTCGCCATTCTTACCCCTTACAACATGCAGAAGATCGCCATCAATCGCAATTCAGAGATTACGCCCCCGTCGGGCTGCCAATTCGGCAGCGCGCAGAACCGTGATGTCGATGAAAACATAGCCAAAGCCTATTCGGTGGACTCCTTCCAAGGCGACGAGGCGGATGTCATCATCGTGAGCCTTGTGCGCAACAAACCGACGCGGGCGCAAGAAACACTGTCGGCGAGCAACATTGAATTTATTGCCCAACCTGACCGGCTGAATGTAATGCTGTCCAGACCCAAACGCCTATTGATCATCGTTGGCTGCTGGGATTTCCTTTCAGCCTGTGTGGTTGGTGTTTCGTCCGCCACGGATGCTAGCGGGAACTACTACGATCCCGATTACGGGCCTTTCAAGAGAACACTTGAGGAACTCAGTGCCATGTTCAAGGATGGCCGAGCTTTGCAGATCTCCGCGCAAAAGGTACTGCAATGAGCACAGAATTACGCATACCTCTTACCGAGATTAGGGTCAAGTTCCGCGCAGGCAGCCGTCGCCCCATAACGGAACTGGATCGTCTGGTCATGCAGGCAATCGCCGCCGGTGCAAAATCGGTCAATAGTCTCACACCGATATTCCAACTTCCCGAACGATTGTTGGTCGAGTGTTTGATTGATTTGATGGACATGGCCTTGCTTGCTTTGGACGTTCACGGCGACGGATTTCGCCTGACAGAATTTGGAAAACGGAGCCTGGAGCTACACCTGACAACCTTCGGCGAACAACTGGACGACGCAGACGAGTTGATTTTCCTGCGCGAGGATTTGACAGGCCGCATCGGCCCGAGACGCATTGTTTGGTATGCGCGTGAAAAAGGTGACATGCCGCCGGGAACGGTGCAGGGGAATATCTCGTTCGGAGAGATGGAGCGGCTTCTTCTCCAGGAGTTCAAGGCAAACAAAGACTATCAGGGTAGGCATCTGCACTCGGTGGATTCCATCGTTCCCGTGCGTGATGGCATCAGTTTCAAGGTAACTGTGGACAAAGGCAGCATTTCCGGGCTGCCGAGCCAGTGGTGTCATCTTCAGCCGCTGCTCGTGGCGGAGGCTCAAAAACGGGGTGTCAGCTATGTGGGCGTGTCGCAGCGCCATGAACCGATTGAGGATGTGGCGTGGTGCGAAACCAGTCTAGGCGAAAGCGACCTGCTGCTTACGGCATCAATCCATGAATCCACACTGCTTGATGCCATCAATCAAGCCCAAAACCATCTCCTCATCGTCTCATCCCATGTTTCGGAAAAAATGCTGAATACGCTCCAAGCCCCCATCACAGCGGCGATGCAGCGCGGCGTGCGCGTGGATGTGTTATGGGGCTTGCCTTCCCTTGACGAAGGCGGCGAGCCTCATGGAAAAACAACCAGGAGTTGGTCTCAGGCGATGCGCAAATCTTCCGGCAGTTGGGGCGACTACTTGGCCGTCAATGCGGAACCGCTCAATTCGGATGCCAAGGTTTTGGTTTGGGATATGCAGGATGGATCTTTCCAAGCCATCGTTGGCAGCTACAACTGGCTCTACGGGCTGGACGGGTCTGTTGCCCAAGAGCGTGGCTCGGAGGCCAGCGTCCGCATCAACGACCCGCGACTGGTGGGCAGCATTTGCTCCACACTGGCGGGGTGGCTTGATGCCAGCGGTCAGCAATCAAGCGGTATCCCACTCCGCTGGCGCCAGATTGGTTTGCATCTGGCCCAACTGGAAGCATCCGTCGTTGAGCATAACGAAAAGGTGAGTAGGGCGCGCGTAATTTTTGATGAGGAGCATGCCCAAATGCTCCGCGAGGGGCTAATGAATGCTGGTCAACGACTGCTAGTAACGAGTCACAAGCTCAACCGTAGCGCCACGGGAGATCCAATTCACGGTGGAGGAAAACTGGAGTGGTTGGCCCTCAGAGATAGAAAGGATGGACTTCAGTTTTCCCTCGTCTCAGGCCGGTCACCCAAAGCCGATAGCTGGACTGTGGCAGATCAAAAAAGGCTTGAAGAATTGAGCGACGGCGTTGGCGGCTCTATTAGCCTTGGCAAAGGCACTCATGCCCGCGTTTTCGTGTATGACGACATGGCCGTTATATCGAGCTACAACTTTCTTTCGACGACACAAGACAAACGCCAATTAGGCGTAATGTTGCAAAGTCAAATGGCAGCAGACAAACTCTGGGAAGCGTTCGGAGCGCCCCGGGGGAATTCGGGTGATGGCTAGACAGCCTTCTACCTCTCAACTTTGTATGCAACTCAACCTATTCGACCACGACAGTTGGGCGGTTTAGACGAGTTGTGCGCCGTTAGCCGATCAGCCAATGCTGAAACGGTCCGGATGTCGCGTTTCAGCGAAGGCAGCTTTGGATGGCAGTTGTTACCAGCACTTTACTTGAGACGTCAGCTGTCCTCCGTAACCTGCCATTGAGTTGCCGACGCGCCCACCGGCGGGATTGGGTCGGGAGTTCGCGTTAGCCACACCGAAAGCTGCCGATCGCTGATCGTCTAGCCTGGGGAGGCAGGTATTTATGCGATCGCAGCCAGATTGGTCGTGATGCCCAGGCGGCGGCTCCGGCCGACGAGTACTCAGTCATCAGGCTTCCCGAGTGAACGCTGTACTCAGGAACTTGCCGCTGGAGCCCCGGAAAACTGTGCGGCGGCTCTGAGGCGAAAGCCGTCATTCAACGCGCGTGGCCCTATCGGCTGCATTGGCCGATATCCAGCCACGCCTAGCTCTTTGCCGAATACCGACGTCAGGCACATTTTGTGCCAGTCATAGGCATTCAGCCACCTCCGCACGTACCCGGGCCAATAACTTATCTAGGTCAGCCCCCTCCTCTGCTTTCAGATACGCCAGGAGAATAGGGCTTAGGGGGTGTACCCCCAAGGGGCCAGCCAGTTCGTTCAGCTTATCCAGCGTCGGACTCTTTAGTCCCCGTTCAAGCTGGCTGATGTAGGTCCGGCTCGAAACCTCCGAGAAATCCTCCTGGGACACATGCTTCAGCTGTCTGAAGCGACGCAAGCTGTGGGCAAAGGCTTGTCGAATGTTCATGGCGGACCCCATGGAATCAGGTCCTCCAATACACAGCATTGAACACTATCGCACTACGTCCTATAGTGTTCTTTTTGTTGCGGAGAGTTGGGCATGTTCATTACCCACCCTGAGTTCGAGTTCCCCGATTTCCATGACTTATTCAGCGATGACGGCAGTCGTCTATGGCAACATGTGGAACTGCAGCTGATAGTCCCCGTATTCCTAGTCGGCATCGCACAGGTCGATGAGGATGGCGACCTATCCGTGACACGCGTACATGAGCTCACCGATGTGACGGAGCTAGCACAGCTTGCCAAGATAGCCGGCGGTCGACTCGTGACGCTCGACGTGCTGCTTCCCCCATACATGACTAGAAAGCCGGGTTGGTTCACTGCCCCATTGCATGCCGTCTGGTCAGGCACTGCCCCGAACGGTACATTCCAGACGGTGTACGTCAGCACCTCCGGGCGGCGTTACAGCAGTGCCAGCAATCTGGTGCACGAACGGCAAATGCTGAACCGTCAGTTGCACTTTCGTCGCCCCGGCAAGGCTCAGAAACGGAGTCCAACCTTCATCGGCTGACTATGCCGCCCGGGTTGCTCTGCCAGACTCTGCGCCAGCACATCCAGACGCAGGGGGTTTGGTGCGTGGTAACAGACAAACCCTTTGTCGAGATACGACACATTCTCCGGCCAAGGGTAGACGTGCCCCTTAGCATGGGTACGAGACCAGGCCTCCTTGCCGACCCTCAACAGTTCCAACACCTGCATACGCATTCCATGGAAGCCCGGCATGCGCATCAGGGCTTGCACCAGGCCATCCAGGTCGTCATGCCGGGCCCGGGCATGGCCAGGTGAGGCCGCCAGCTCACGCATTGCGGCGTCCAACTCGGCGTAGCGCTGATCAGCCAGTCGCCACGTCCAGTGACGCCCGCCGCCCTGGGGTCGTGGGCGTTGTGCGTGCACGAGTTCGTACTGCGTCTCCCAGGTCAGCGGTGTGCGCTTGTGGTGCGCATCCAGGAGTTGCTCCTGCTCATGTACGTCCCCTTTCCCGGGGGTCGCCAGCAACCACCACAGGATGCTTCCCGCGTGTTCGGGATACATCAGAAGCGTGGTGTTGGCCTTGTCCTGGGACTTGGCATAAGCCCGCTGTGCCTGGGTGGCATCGGCGTGATACCGCTTTGCCATCTTGGCCGCAAAGCCCAGGGCCTTGTCCGGGGATACGCTGCCGGCAATCCAGTACCGGCTGCCGCGTTGCACGGTCTCCAGCAGGATGCGCATAGCTGCGCGCTTGCTGATAGGGATTTTGACGTACGAGCTCCCGGCCGGGACCAGTTTGGGAAACAGCATGGCTTTCTCCAGTGAGCCGGCACATGCCGGCACTGGGTATAGTTAGCGGGACGGATGTCCCAAGCCATTGATTGCATGATGTGCTTCGAAAGCCTTCGAAGCACACTACTAGATGTTCCAGAAGGGGAAGGGGTGTGGGGAAACCCGGATGGGGTTGCCCCACCGACGACCTGCCGAAGGGTGCATATACTCAATAAGGCCATCAGCCACACAGGAATGCACCGGGACGCGCCAACGTCTTCGCCGCCAAGCTGCGGGGGGACGACGCCAACGTCCCCCTGCAAGTGTCTTTCTGCCGACCCGCCATGGTTGGCAGCATTACTCCCGTCGCGCAGTGCCTCTAATCAGGCTCGCTGCGTGGCAACGGGCGCTGGAGGTGCCAACCTCCTTCGACCCAATCCTTGACTTGAATGTTGGGCGACACGGAAACGGGAGCCATGGTGACATGGCCAAAATCCCTGCGTGAAGCGAAAGCGGGACAGACCCGCCCAGGGGGTGCCGGAAACGGTATTACCTGTGCCCAAGACGTGGGCTGCACGCGTTCCCCGCGAGGGGATCGAGCCTGGGAGCCGAAAGGTGGACCAGGTGGTACTCGGGGGCGCAAGCCGCCGAGATCGCTGGATAGCTCAAGCGTCTAATCGCACCCATCTGGGGGTGCGTTTGGGAGTACATGGAAGCCATATTCGGGACTTCAGTTCCCGGAGATCACAGCTGGAAGCATTGCACCGAGTACCCCAGCCGCTATGGAACATCGAGCGGGGGAAATCTACGGAAAGCCGGAATGGCTAGGTGCAATTGTGAGGCAATGGCGTTCATGTACGCAGTAGCGACACGCTAACGTGGGAAGGTCTTCACGCGGTCCGGGTGGCACCGGACCAGAGAGCGGAACCGCCGATAAAAGCGGTTTGGAAGACTGGGAGCGTTGTTGAGTAGGCGTCGGAAACCTTCATGCGATGTGGTCGAAGCATGGGGGTGACGGCTGACTTCGGTCAGCGGCTGAAAGACGGCAGGAGTAAACGAGACTTGATGCGCCTGGCGGCGCGAATGCTTGTAACGGGGCCCGCCCGCTTGGCGGTGGGTGGTTCCAGGCTGTTTTGCCCTTGGCGGGGTGGAACGCACCAAACTTGAGAGGAGGACATTGACTGCGGCTTGGTCCGCAACAGCTTTTGGCGTAGCTGCGATACGCCCATTTCAGGTGTGGCCCCGACCTTAAACGGGGCGCCTAATGCACGCCTTCGGCTGGAGGATTTTGCTGGCGGAAGGTACTTTTCGTACGGACTCGTGTGCAATGCATTGCACACGGATTTGGCTTCATAACCAACAGGAATTAACATAACCTATTGATTTTAAATGGTGGCCAGGGGCGGAATCGAACCGTCGACACGCGGATTTTCAATCCGCTGCTCTACCAACTGAGCTACCTGGCCTTACTTGCGACCGGGGAAGCCCGGCGCAAAGAGGGGCGCATTTAAGCCCAAAAACCGAGACCCCGTCAAGGAAAAGCACGGTTGGCCTTTGCCCGGCGAACCGGAATACCCGACCAAATAACTCGGGCTTGTTTGATTCGTGCCGGACTGGCAAACTCGCTTGCATCATCAAATCCTAATAGAGGAAATGCCATGGGCGGCCTGACCAAATCCACCCCGATTCCCATCGAGATCAAGCTCCACAAGCAGTCCCGCATCCTGGAAGTGGCTTTTGACGACGGCAAGCGATTCGAACTGCCCTGCGAGTACCTGCGCGTCTACTCCCCTTCCGCCGAAGTGCGAGGCCATGGCCCCGGGCAGGAAACCCTGCAGGTGGGCAAGAAGGACGTGGAAATCACCGCCATCGAGCCCGTGGGCCAATATGCCGTGGTGCTGGTCTTCTCCGACGGCCACGACTCCGGCATCTACTCCTGGGATTATCTGTACGACCTGGGCATGGAACAGGATTTCTATTGGAAAAACTACCTGCGCCGCATGGAAGAGGCGGGCGAGTCCCGGGAACCCAAGACCCTGATCAAATAGCCATGCCATTGCAGGGGCGGCTGATTGCGGACATCGCCGATGCCATCGGCTCCGCCACAGGCCAAACCTTCGTACCGGCCCGGCAGGAAACGGCAGGTGGCGGGTGCATCAACCGCGCCCATGCACTGCTGGGCCGGGACGGACGCAGTTTCTTCCTCAAGCTGAACAGCGCCGACAAGGCGGACATGTTCGCCGCCGAGGCCGAGGGCCTGGCTGAACTGGAACGCAGCGGCGCCATCCGCGTGCCCCGGGCCATTGCCCACGGCATTGCCGAAGCCGAGGCCTGGCTGGTGCTTGAATATCTGGATCTAGGGGGGCGTGGCAGCGGCGCGGACCTGGGGCAAAGGCTGGCGGCCCTGCACCGCGTGACCGGCAAGACCCACGGCTGGCACCGGGACAACACCATCGGCGCCACCCGTCAGCCCAATGACCCGAATTCCGACTGGATCGCGTTCTACCGGGGGCGGCGGCTTGAACACCAATTGGAGTTGGCTCGCAGCAACGGCGCTGGTAAACGCCTGCTGGAAAGCGGCGAGCGGCTGATGGCGGACCTGAACGCCTTCTTTCCGGGTTACACGCCGGCACCCAGCCTGCTCCACGGCGACCTTTGGGGCGGGAACTACGCCTACGCCGATGGCGAGCCCGTATTGTTCGACCCGGCGGTTTACTACGGCGACCGGGAGGCGGACTTGGCCATGACCGAACTGTTCGGTGGCTTCCCGGCCGATTTTTATGCGGCCTACCGGCAGGCCTGGCCCCTGGACCCGGGCTATGGCGTGCGCAAGACCCTTTACAACCTTTACCACATCATCAATCACTTCAACCTGTTCGGCGGCGGCTATGGCAGCCAGGCTGAGCAGCTGGCGTCGCGATTGTTGGCAGAAATACGCTGAAGCCGCATAACTGTTTGCCTTGCAAGGGGTTTTTGTGGATAATCCTGCGCTTTCCCGCGTCTTTAGCCCGAGACAAAAATCATGAAAGCCGCCATTCATCCCGACTACAACGAAATCCAGGTGACCTGCAGCTGCGGCAACACCTTCACGACCCGTTCCACCATGAACAAGGCCCTGCACGTGGAAGTCTGCTCCGCCTGCCATCCTTTCTATACCGGCAAGCAGAAGATCGTGGACACCGCCGGCCGCGTCGAGAAATTCCGCCAGAAGTACGGCATCAAGAAGTAACCCACCCACGGTGACCGCACCCTTTCCGGTGCAAGAAGGCAGCCTGGCGCTGCCTTTTTTCATTCAGCGTCCATGAACCCCACCCAACCCGGCAAGGTCTTCTGGCTGGTGGTCCTGGCCGCCTTCTGGGCGTTCTTTGGTCTCACGGGCCGGGGCGCATGGCAGGCAGAGGAAGCCCTGGCCCTGGGCGACGTGCTGGACCAGCTGCAGACCGGGCGCTCCCTGTGGGCCACCCCGGCCCCCCTGTACACCCTGGTGGCAAGCCTGCTGGCCCGCTGGACGCCCTTCGGCCTGGACATCCAGGACAGCGCACGCCTGGCCAGCGGCGTTTTCATCCTCATCGGCCTGACCGCCATCGGCCTGGCGGCCCGACGGCTCCTGGGACGGGGCTACGGCGCCGCCGCCACCCTGGCCCTCATGGGCGGCTTCGGCCTGTTGCTGCGGGCCCATGCCTTCATTCCCGAGACCGCCCTACTGGCCGCCTGGGCCATGATGTTGTGGGGCCTGGGCTGGTCCCATGCCCGCCCCAAGGCAGGAGGCGTCATCATGGGCCTCAGCCTGGCGGCCCTCACCCTGGGCCTGCGGGGCATGCCGGACCTGGTGGCCGGCCTGGCCGTGATGCTGCTGCCCCTGGCCTTCAGGCCCTGGCGTGAACGCCCCTATCGCCAGGCCCTGATGCTGGCCCTGGGTCTGGGGGGAGGCCTGATCGTGGCCGGCCTGGCCCTCATCACTTCCTCGGGCCAGGGGGCGGCCTGGCTGGAGTGGCATGGCATCGGACGCTTCGCACCGAACCTCCCCGTTACGCGGTTGTTCTCCGAGTTGGCCTGGTTCGCCTGGCCCCTGTGGCCCCTGGCCCTGGCCGCCGTCTGGCACGACCATCGGCGCCTGGGCCGCAGCCGGGAACTGCACCTCCCCCTGGTGGTCCTGGCAGTCCTTGCCTTGGCTGCACTGATGCCCGCATGGTCCCGCCTGGGCGGCCTGCTCCCCCTGCTGCTGCCCCTGGCCCTGCTGGCCGCCCAGGCCCTGGCCCATCTGCGGCGAGGCGCGGCTCAGGCCTTCTACTGGTTCGGCGTGCTGTGCTTCCTGTTCTTCGCCCTGGCCTTCTGGGTGTATTTCGCGGCCATCGAGTGGGGCATCCCCGCCAAACTGGCGGCCCACGTGGCCAAACTGACCCCCTTGTACGCCCAGGGCAGCGTCGACAGCAGCGCCATCTGGCTGGCAGCCGTCACCACCCTGGTCTGGCTCGTCGCCATCCCCCTCTTTCCCAGGGCCCAGACCCGGCCCGTGCTGGTCTGGAGCACCGGCATGTTACTGGTCTGGGTGCTACTGGCCGCCCTGTTCCGTCCCTGGGCGGAGGCGGGCTGGGGCTACCGCCCCCTGGTGGAGGAAATTGCGCGGAGGGTCCCCGCTGCGGACTGCATGGAAACGCGGGTGGATCCCGCCATGGACGCCATGGTGCGCTACCACCTAGCCGACCGCCTCCAGGCTCCCCCCACGGCGGGTTGCGCCTGGCGCCTTAGCCTGGAACCCCGCAGGAAGGGCGATGTCGTTCAGGTGCCCCCGGATACCTCGGCGCTCCGGGTGGTTTGGGAGGGCGCCAGGCCCCGCTACAAGAACCAGGTCTACCGCCTGGAACGGCTGCGTGATGAATGACGTACGCCCCGTTTCCGCCGTCATCCTGGCGGGAGGCAAGGCCCGGCGCTTCAACGGCGAGGACAAGGGCCTGCTAAGCCTCGACGACCGCCCCCTGGTGGCCTGGGTGGCCGGGCGCCTGGAAGGCCACGCCCACGAGATCCTGTTGAACGCCAACCGCAACCTGGCAGCCTACGCAACCCTGGGTCATACCGTGGTGCCGGACCACCTGCCCGGCCAGCCGGGCCCCCTGGCCGGGCTCCTGGCTGCTGCCCGCACGGCCAGGCAGGAATGGCTGTTGAGCGTGCCCTGCGATGTGCCCTTCCTGCCCCTGGATCTGGTCATGCGCCTGCACGACCAGGCCCTGGCCAGCCAGGTTCCCCTGGTGCGGGTGGCAGACGAAACCGGCACCCACTACGCCATCATGCTGGTCCACCGCGACCTGATGCCCGACCTGACCAACTACGTCGCCGGAGGTGGGCGACAGGTCCAGACATGGCAGGCACACCACCCGGTTGAAACCCTGTATTTCGGCGAAGACCCCTACTCCTTCCTGAACATCAACACCCTGGAAGACCTGAAGACCGCCGAGCGGGTGGCCAAACGTTACCGCAGGAGCAGCACGTGAACCCCGCCCAACGCCTCCTCATCGCCCTCATCCGCCTCTATCAGTTGGCTTTGTCACCCTTCATCGGCAACCAGTGCAGGTTCACCCCCACCTGTTCCCAATACGCTAGGGAGGCGGTGGAAAGGCATGGCGCCCTCAGGGGCAGCTGGATGGCCATCAGACGGGTCAGCCGCTGCCATCCCTTCCACCCTGGCGGGCATGATCCTGTACCTCCACCGTGATCAAGTTCATAGTCCCCCTTGGCAATATGCTGAACTATTTCACAATGTATATTGTTGGTAGGCATAAACATTTCAGGGACTGAGCAAGTACGTGTTCTCCTTCTTTCGCAAGAACAAGACCGAAGACCTCATGGCCTATCTCAAGGAAGGCCTGCCCAGTGCCAATGAGGGTCCGGCCTATACCGCCGTAAAGCCCAAGGCCGCCGCGGAGACCGGCATCGAGGTGATGGAGGCCGTAGGAGGCCTCGCGCCGGAATTCGAGGAGGCTGCGGTTCTGTTCGCCAACGGCAAGGTCGGCGACACTGCCACCCTGCTGAACCGCTACCTGCTGGACCATCCGGACAATCGCGACCCCCTGCCCTGGTACATGCTGTTCGACCTCTACGAGGCCAGCAACCAGCGTGCCCCTTTCGAGGACGCGGCGGTGGACTTCGCGGTGAAGTTCGAACGCTCGCCTCCCACATGGCACCCCCGCCGCCAGGGCCCCACGGCCTCCTCCCCCGCGCCGCTCATGGCCTATAGCGAAAAGTACGGCAGCATGGAGCGGGTGAAGCAGCCCAAGTTCTTCCAGGATGCCGCCAACGCCCCCTATGTGCGCCTGGACATCACCCGGCTCCAGACCCCCGACGAGGAAACCGCCACCGCCATCCTGGGCGAAATCACCCGGCTTCATGCCATGGGCAAACCCATCGAACTCATCGGCGGCCCCGGTTTCGCGGTGCGCCTCGATGCCGCGCGCCAGGCGGACCAGCTCAAGGCGGAGGCCTGGCTGTTCCTGCTGGAGATCCTGCGTCTCATGGGCAAGGAGGAGGACTTCGACAACGTGGCCGTGGACTACGCCGTGGCCTTCGAGGTATCACCCCCCGCCTACAGGCCTCCCCTGCCGCTGCCCGGCCGGGCTGAAGCTTTTGTCAACGAACAGGACGCCACCCAGGAAAACACTTTCCGCCTGACAGGTGCCATCGCGCCCGGCACCGATGCCCAGATCCGTGAATTCCGGCGCTTCGCCGAGGGCAAGCAGGAAGTGGACGTGGACATGTCGGACCTGAGCCGTATCGACTTCGCCGTGGTGGGCATGCTGCTGGAACTGGTCATCGAATTGAACCAGAAGGGCTGCCGTGTCACCTTCCGGGACGGAAACGAACTTGTGAATACACTGCTTCAGATCGTCGGCGTCAGCCAGTTTTCCACCCTGAAGCCGCGCAAGAGGGCATGAGCGTGGAGCAATACCACGGCACCACCATTCTGTCCGTGCGCCGGGGCGTGTCCGTGGCCTTGGGGGGCGACGGCCAGGTCACCCTGGGCAACATCGTCATCAAGGCCAGCGCCCGCAAGGTGCGCCGCCTGTACCAGGAACGCATCCTGGCGGGCTTCGCCGGCGGCACGGCGGATGCCTTCACACTCTTTGAACGCTTTGAGGCCAAGTTGGAGAAACACCAGGGCCATCTGGTGCGCAGCGCCGTGGAACTGGCCAAGGACTGGCGCACGGACCGCATGCTGCGCCGCCTGGAGGCCATGCTCATCGTGGCGGACAAGGAGAGCACCCTGATCATCACCGGCAACGGCGACGTGCTGGAGCCGGAATACGGCATCGCCGCCATCGGCAGCGGCGGCGCCTACGCCCAGTCCGCCGCCCGGGCCCTGCTGGACCACACGGAGCTGCCGGCGGAAGCCATCGTGCGGGAATCCCTGGGCATCGCCGCCGACCTGTGCATCTACACCAACCGCAGCCTCACCCTGGAGACGCTGTAGCTGTAGCTGTAGCTGTAGCTGTAGCTGGGGCAAGGGGCAAGGGGCAAGGGGCAAGGGGCAAGGGGCAAGGGGCAAGGGGCAAGGGGCAAGGGGCAAGCAAAGTCTAACCAATCCCACAACACCTGTTTGTTTGCCTTTTTCCTTGCAGGCGCGCAGTGCCGCCCTAGCCCCTTGAACCTGTATCTATTCCTTGACGGGCCGCTTGGCCAGCTTGCGCTGGAGGGTGCGGCGGTGCATCTTCAGGGCCCGGGCCGTGGCGGACAGGTTGCCGTCGTGTTCCGCCAGCACCTTGTGGATGTGTTCCCACTCCAGCCGGTCCACGGACAGGGGGGCTTCCGGCAGTTCCGTCTCCGCATCGCCCTCCTCCCGCCCCAGGGCGGCGAGGATTTCCTCCACCCCCGCCGGCTTGGCCAGGTAATGGGTGGCCCCCAGCTTGATGGCCTCCACCGCTGTGGCGATGCTGGCATAGCCCGTCAGCAGCAGGATACGCAGTTCTGGACTGGCGGCCTTCATGGGGGCGATGAGTTGCAGGCCCGATTCCGTTGCCAGGCGCAGGTCCAGGATCACGGCATCCAGGCGCATCCCAGCCACGACGGCCTGGGCAGAAACCGCGTCCGCCGCGATTTCCACGCCATGGCCGCGGCGGCGCAGGGAGCCCGCCAGGGCCTGGGCATAGACCGGATCGTCGTCCACCACCAGGATGCGCCACCCCCCTGTCATGGCCCGGTCCCCGCCAGGGGCAGGTCGGCACGGGCCAGCACGCCGCCCTCCCCCCGGTCCAACAGTTCCAGTCTCCCACCCAGGCGGGCCAGGGCTGCCTTGGCCAGTTCCAGGCCCACCCCCCATCCCGCGGGCTTGCCCCCCAGGCCGGTACCCGCATCCGCCACTTCCACCCGCAGGTAGCCGCCCTCCACCCTGGCGGCCACGGCCACGCTTCCCGGGGAGGCCTCTTCCGCATTGTTGAGCAGGGTCATCAGCACGGCTTCCAGCACGGGATCGTCTTCGACGGCGGGCAGCTCCGCATCCACGTCCATTGCGACGCTGGCGTGGGGATGGAGCAGGCCCCACCGCTCCAGGGCGCGCCCCAGCCACTGCCTGGCCGGCATGGCGGGCCCCGCCACGTTCTCCCGGGAGCGTGCGGCCCGGCCCAGGCGGGCCAGCACCGCCTCCACCCGCTGCAATTGGCCCGCCATCAGCTCCAGGGGCGGGGACAGGTCCTCGTCCCCGGCAAAGTCCTGGCGCAGGTCGTCCAGGGTCAGGCGAACCGAGGCCAGGGGCGTGGCCAGGTCGTGGGCGGCGGCGGCGGCCTGGAGGCCCAGGGAGAAAAGCTGTTCATCCCGCAGGCGCTGCTCCCGGGCCCGGGCCAGGTCCCTGTCTCGACGCCGCAGGGCTGCCGCCAGTGCGCCGGTGAAGGCCGCCACCAGCACGGCGGTAAGCAGGAAATTGACCCACATGCCCTGGAGGTGCAGATGCACTGCTGCTTCCGGAGAAACCTGCAGGGCCAGGGGCTGGTAATAGCCCATGAGCAGGGTATACATGAGCCCCACCCAGGCGGCCAGGGCCCAGGCCAGGCGGGGCGGCAACACCACGGCTCCGAGGATCAGGGGCACCAGCAGCAGGGAAATGAAGGGATTGGCGTATCCGCCGGTGAAATACACCAGCCCCCCCAACAGGGCAGCGTCCGTACCCAGTTGCAGGGCTGCCTCCGGGAAGGTTAGCCCCAGGCGGCGCAGGCCGAAACCCCAGGCCAGCAATGCCAGGTGCAGGGCCATCAAGGCCAGCAGGGGCCACCAGGGCAGGCGCGCACCCACCAGTATCACCGCCAGAGCCAGCAACAGCGCCTCCCCCAGGATCAGGGCGCCGCGCCCCCCCAGCAACAGGACCAGGGCCTCGGCGGGGGGGCGCTCCCGGCCTGCCATGCCGGGACGGGAAGATGTCTGAATGAATCGGAAGCCCATGGCGGCAATTGTATCCAGGGACCGTCCCGTGCCCTGCGACATCATGTCGCATGTTCCGGACCGGCATCACCAACTAAGATGCAGCTGCTTCCATACGTTTTTCACAGGCTGCTGTCAGGTCAAACGTATTCTCGGCCCGCGTTCGCGGGCCGTTTTTTCTCCAAGGTTCATGATCAGTGCGGCAATTTGTCGCATTCACGCGGGTACCGGGCTTTCCTAACATGGCCAGGATTTACGACAGCCACATCGGAAAAGATGAAACTCAAGCCCCTGGCCCTGTTCCTGGCCCTCCCCCCATCCGTCTCCCCCGCTTTTTCCGCCACTCCAACTACCCTGGACGAAATCATCGTCACGGCCACTCGCGTTCGTCCAGACAACCTTGGCGCAGTCAGTCTTGGAGCACAGCAGATGTCCCCCCAGCGGGCCTCCACCAGCGATACGGCGAGCCTGCTGCGGGAGGTACCAGGCGTCAGCGCCTTCGGTGCTGGCGGGGTTTCCAGCCTGCCAGTCATGCACGGCCTGGCCGACGACCGACTGCGTATCAAGGTAGATGGCATGGATCTCATTGCCGCCTGTCCCAACCACATGAACTCGCCGTTGTCTTATATCGACCCTAGCGCGGTGCAGGAGGCCCATATCTATGCAGGCATCAGCCCCGTCAGCGTGGGGGGCGACAGCATCGGCGGCAGCATCGTCGTGGCATCGGCACCGCCGGAATTTGCCCAACCAGGCCAGGGAAAGGTGATCCAGGGCGAAGCTGGTGCGTTCTATCGCAGCAACGGCAATGCCTATGGGGCCAACCTCAAGGCCACACTGGCCAACGAATACGCCAGCATCAATTACACCGGAGCCTACGCCAAGTCAGAGAATTACAAGGCCGGCGATGATTTCAAGACATACACTTTCACCGGGCGTTCCGGGCATACGCTGGATCTTGACGAAGTGGGCTCCACCGCCTACGAGGCCACCAACCAGTCCATGTCCCTGGCCTGGAGGAATAACGACCACCTGGTTTCCTTCAAATACGGCCGCCAGCACATCCCCTACGAGAACTATCCCAACCAACGCATGGACATGACGGACAACGTCAGCGATCAGTTCAACCTGGCCTATACGGGCCAGCAGGATTGGGGAACGCTTAAGGCCCGTGCGTACTACGAACACACGGAACATGAGATGGATTTCGGCGCCGACAAGCGTTACTGGTATGGCGCTGCCTCCGGCGGCAGCAATCCGCCCGGGGGCAATGGCATAGACTGTTCCGCCGGCGGCATTGGTCCTTTGTGCGCCGCGGGCATGCCCATGTATACCGATGGCAAGAACACCGGCCTCAACATCGGCGCCGACATCCGGCTAAAACAGGGCGACATCCTTCGCATCGGCGCCGAATACCAGGCTTACAGCCTGGACGACTGGTGGACCCCGTCCGGGGCCGGCATGTGGCCCAACACCTTCTGGAACATCAGCGACGGCCAGCGTGACCGCTATGCGGTTTTCGGCGAATGGGAAGCCCGCCTGACCCCTGCCTGGACCAGCCTGCTGGGCCTGCGTCATGAAACCGTGAAGATGGATGCGGGCAACGTGCAGGGCTACGACTCCACCACAAATGGCATGGCCCCCATGTTCCATTTCCAGATGCGGGACGCCAACGCCTTCAACGCGCTGAGCCATGACAGGACTGACCACAACTGGGATCTCAGTTGGCTGGCCCGGTATGTACCGGACGCCACGCGAACCTATGAAGTTGGCCTTGCGCAAAAAACCCGTTCGCCCAACCTCTATGAACGCTATACCTGGTCCACCTGGCAGATGGCAGCGCTGATGAACAACTTCGTCGGCGATGGCAACGGCTATGTGGGCAATCTGGACCTCAAGCCCGAAGTAGCCCATACCCTGAGTCTGAGCGCGGACTGGCACGATGCGGGCAAGGAGCGCTGGGGTGTCAAGGTTACGCCCTACTACACCCATGTTCGGGACTACATCGACGCGGTGCAGTGGGATCCTGCCACCAACGCCCCCCGCGCCGTTCCCGTAGCCAACAACTTCACCGTGCTCAAGTACTTCAACCAGTCCGCGCGGCTGTATGGCGTGGACCTTTCTGCCCACACGATCTTGGTGACCGGCACCGGTTTCGGCGACCTGAACGTGAAGGGCGTGGTGAACTTCACAAAGGGGGAAAACCGCGATACGGGCGATAACCTTTACAACGTCATGCCCCTCAACGCAAAGCTGGCCCTGACGCAAAGCATGGGCCCCTGGCGCAACACCCTGGAAGGCGAGTTTGTGGCCCGCAAGGATGATGTCTCCAGTGTCCGCAACGAAATGCAAACCCCGGGATATGGTCTCGTCCACCTGCGTAGCCGTTATGAACGCAAGGACTGGAACGTGGACTTCGGCATCGAGAACCTGTTCGACCGTTTCTACTATATGCCCCTGGGTGGCGCCTACGTGGGCCAGGGTACGACCATGACCATTCCGCCCGCGCCCAACCAGCCCCAATGGGGCACCCCGGTACCCGGACCAGGACGCTCCGTTTACGCGGGCCTGAACGTGAAATTCTGAGGGGCGTATCCTGGGCCCCTGGACACAAGAAAGGAACTTCCATGCAACGCACACTGATCCTTGCCCTGCTGGGCCTTACCCTTTCGGCCAGTGCCTTGGCGGACAACGTCAAGGTGGACAACGCCTGGGTGCGGGCCACGGCCCCCGGCCAGAAGGTGGCCGGCGGCTTCCTGGACCTGACCGCCGACGCGGACATGAAACTGGTGGGTGGCAGCAGCCCGGCTTCCAGCACCCTGGAACTGCACATGATGAAGATGGATGGCGGGGTGATGGAGATGCGCCAGATTCCGGAGATCGCTCTGCCCAAGGGCAAGACGGTGAGCCTGAAGCCCGGCGGGCTGCACATCATGTTCATCGACCTGAAGCAGCGGATCAGGGAGGGCGACAAGGTGCCCGTCACCCTGACCGTGAAGAATGCCGCCGGCAAGGAGCAGCAGTTGCAGGTGGAAGCCCAGGCCATGCGTGCCGGGGGCATGGCCCATCACCACTGAAACAGCACACCCAGAAACAAAAAAGCCGGCGAGTTCAGCCGGCTTTTTTGTTGGGAGAAACCGGACTTACTGGATTTCCCGTTCCAGTTCCTCGATGGTGGTGTGGCGCACGTCCTTGCCCTTCACCATGAACACCACGTACTCGGACATGTTCTTGGCATGGTCGCCGATCCGCTCGATGGCCTTCACCACGAACAGCAGGTCGATGAAGGTGGAGATGGTGCGGGGGTCTTCCATCATGAAGGTGATGAGGTGGCGGGTGATGAGGTGGAATTCCTCGTCCACCTCCATGTCCTGGCGCGCCACGTTGGCCGCGCCGGACACGTCCAGGCGGGCGAAGGCGTCCAGGGACTCCCGCAGCATCTTGATGGCCAGCCCGGACATGTACTTGATCTCGTTGTAGCGGGGCGTGACCATGCGGTCGGCCTCGTACACTTTCACCGCGTAGCGGGCGATCTTGGAGGCCTCGTCGCCGATGCGCTCCAGGTCGGTGATGGTCTTGATGATGGTGAGGATCATGCGCAGGTCGCCGGCGGTGGGCTGGCGACGGGCGATGATGTTGGTGCAGGCCTCGTCCACGGCCACTTCCAGGGCGTTGACCCGGTGGTCGTTGGCAATGACCTCTTCCGCCATGACCGCGTTGCCCGTGATCAGGGCATCCACCGCCTTGTTGACCTGCTCCTCCACCAGTCCGCCCATTTCCAGCACGCGCGCCCGCACGGCTTCCATGTCGGTATCGAACTGTTTATAGATATGTTCGCTCATCTCTCATCCTTCATATTGACCGCCACTCCGGCGGGAACCCCCACCAGGTTCAATCGATTATAGGGGTGCCGGGCCACCGATGTATTACAAGTCGGTGACAAAAGGCACCGCCAAGCGTTCCCCGTCAAGGGAGAGTTCCATGATCCAGTCCCGGCGCCCGGTGACACAGACGGGCAAGGTGATGCTGGATTCAAACACACCATCCTTATCGGCCCGCAGGGTGTAGAGATTGAATCCCATGTCCATGCCCTCCATGGTGAAACGGGCTTCCACCTTGTCAGCATGGGGGGCTTCCACCCGGACCAGGAAGGCCTGAAGCGGCTTCAATTCCCCCACCATGGACACCGCCACGCTGGCGCCTGACAGGTCCATGCGGCAGCCCTTGTGCACATCGGGGCACTTCATGACGTGCAGCCGGCCATCGCCTTGTGGGGAATGACCCTGCCAGACCACCAGCCCCACCAGGACCAGGAGCAGCAGGGGAAACAGTCGCCAGAGTTTTGTTTTCATGTTCACTCGTTCTTCATATCAGGCAGCCAGGCGCCACCGCGCAGTGCCAGGCCGTGGGCTCCCAGTTGCCTTGCCGTTGCCAGGTCTTCCTGAACGAGCCCTCCCAGCGCGAATACGGGCAGGGGGTAATCACGGATCCACTCAGCCAGGATCTGCCATCCCAGTGGCTGGGCACCAGGGTGGCTGGAGGTGGCCTGGACTGGCCCCAGCACCACCCAGTCCAGCCCCAGCTCGGCGGCCCGGGCCAGTTCCCCCGGACCGTGGCAGGACGCGCCCACCCATTCCAGTGCGGGACGGTGGTCCAGGGTCATGAGCTGGGCTGAAGGAAGATGGAGCCCCACGCCCAGGACTTCGGCCAGGGCGGCATCCCCGTTCAAGGCCAGCAGCGCGCCATGCCTGCGGCACAGGGCGGCCACCTCCCGCGCGAGCAGGGCAAGGTCCTCCCGGGACAGGGATTTCTCCCGCAGCTGGACGAACCTCAGGCCTTGGGACAGTCGCTGTTCCAGTCGCTCCAGAAAAGTCTCCCGGCCCAGGTCGGACAGGGCGGAAATGGCGTACTCCAGGGGCAGGCGCAGGCCTTTCAGGATGGGCCCGTTGGCGGGCAGGATGGGTTCCACTTCCGGCCGCGCCGCATGGGTCCAGGCCAGCACCTGGCCCTCGTGGGGATGGGGTTCCCCTTCCCAGGCGGTCACCCGGAAGAAGCGCAGCATGACGTGGGCATGGGGATAGACGAAGGCGCGGTTGAGCCAGGGCCAGGCCTGGGTCACCCGGATGCCCAGTTCCTCCGCCAGTTCCCGATCCAGGGCATGACGGGGGGTCTCCCCCGGCTCTACCTTCCCGCCCGGGAACTCCCACCAGCCTGCATAGGGCTTGCCTTCGGGACGGCGCGCCATCAGGAAGGCGCCGTCGGGCCGCTCGATCACGGCGGCCGACACCTCCACGATGCCAGGGGACGTGCTCAACGGCAGTCTTTTCCGGCGCTGTCCTTACCCGCTTCCCCGGAGGGGATGGGGATGAGCGTCAGGGCCTTGGGAGATGGCGTGTTGCCACCGGCGGTGATGTCGCGCACGTTGTCCGCGCCCCCCAGCATCAGCGAATTCTGGTGCCGGTCGCTGGGGTCCACGGCGGCCACCGCCACGACGCCCTGGGCCAGCATGGCGAACAAAACGGCGATGCCGGTCTTCTTGCCTGGGTTCATGCCTGGCCCGTCAATCCGCGCCAGACACCTTTTCGAGACTGGTCAGCCGGGCTTCAAGCTCCGCGAGCTTTTCCCGGGTACGCGCCAGCACCTGGGCCTGCACGTCGAATTCCTCACGGGTCACCAGATCCAGCCTGGACATCCAGGCGGAGAGGGAGGCCTTGAGGTTCTTCTCCATGTCCCGGGCCGGACTCACGGCCAACACCTCCGAGACCTTGCCGGCCATTTCCGCCACGAGCTTTTGCTTGAGCATCTTGGGCTCCTTTCAGATTGACGAAGCAGTTTACCAAAGCGGGGACAACCCATTCGATCCCTGTTCAGGTTGAAGGAACCATTACGGTGCACCGCACCCCACCGCATGCACCAAGATCATGCAAAAGACCGCACCATTCCAGCATTTTCTACATAACTATCTGTTTATTATAGGAATAATTTTTGGCACAGCACGTGCTATTTGAGCAGCGTGCAATACCGCACCATTACTGCAATGGAGAACTTCATGAAAATCTTCACCCATCTGATGCTTCTGGCTGGTCTGGTTGGTGCGCCCCTGGTGGCTGCCGCGGAGGACAGCCCCCATACATTGTCCGGCAACGTCACCCTTACGTCCGATTACGTCTTCCGCGGCATCACCCAGACGGGTGGTGATCCCGCCATCCAGGGCGGTCTGGACTACACACACAGCAGCGGCTTCTACCTGGGCACCTGGGCTTCCAACGTGGGCTGGCTCGAGGATTTCCAGGGTTACAACAACGGCAACATGGAAATCGACCTTTACGGCGGTTATCGCGGCAACATTGCTGACGCCGTTACCTTTGACGTGGGTGGCATCCGCTACATGTACCCCGGCTACAGGGGAGCCGTCACCGCCGCAGATACCACCGAGGTTTATGGTGCCCTGGGATGGAAATGGTTCACCCTCAAGTATTCCTATTACATCAGCGAAGGTGTCTTCGGTTTCGGCAATGCCGACGGCTCCGACTACGTTGACGTTTCCGCCAGCCTGCCCCTGGGCGATACCGGCCTGACCCTGGGCGCCCACTGGGGCACGTTCTCCTTCGAGAACAACAGTGGCGCGGATTACGACGACTGGAAGCTCAGCGTCACCTACGATCTGGGCAAGCTCAGCAGCAAGACCTCCGGCATGACCGTTGGCGTTGGATACACCGACACCGACGCCGGTCCCACGTGGAACCAAGCGGCACCTAACGCCATGAACCTGGGCGAGGACACCTTCATCGTGTGGATCTCCAAGGCTCTGTAATTCGCTGACGATCCGGAGCGGCTCCCACGTCGCTCCACCCTTTTCCTTGTCTTGATTGGAGACAACATGAAATTCGTTACCGCCATCATCAAGCCCTTCAAGCTGGACGAGGTCCGCGAGGCCCTTTCCGGCATGGGGGTATCCGGCATCACCGTCACCGAGGTCAAGGGTTTCGGTCGCCAAAAGGGCCACACCGAACTGTACCGTGGCGCTGAATATGTCGTGGACTTCCTGCCCAAGGTGAAGATCGAAGTGGCCATTCGCAGCGATCTGCTTGACCAGGCCATCGAGGCCATTTCCAAGGCTGCCCAGACCGGCAAGATCGGCGACGGGAAGATTTTTGTTTGGGACCTGGAACAGGTCGTGCGCATTCGCACCGGCGAAGCCGGCGAATCGGCCATCTAAGGAGAATGAACATGAAACGCCTCATCACAAGTCTCATGTTGGTGGGTTCGCTGGCCTTCGGCGGCGTGTCCTGGGCTGAAGACCCCGTGCCTGCGGCTCCCGCAGTCATGGAAGGTGCGGCACCCGCAATGGAAGCCGCGGGCATGCCGGCCGAAGCCATGCCGGCGGAGGCCGCTCCAGCCGAGGAAGCGCCTGCTGTGGAAGAAGCGCCCAAGGCTGACAGCGGCAACACCGCTTGGATGCTCATCTCCACTGCCCTGGTGCTGTTCATGACCATCCCTGGTCTGGCCCTGTTCTACGGCGGCATGGTGCGCAAGAAGAACGTCCTGGCAACCATGATGCAGAGCTTCGCCATCACCGCCATGATCTCCGTGCTGTGGATGATCGTCGGCTACAGCCTGGCCTTCAGCACCGCCGGCATGGAGAAGGGGGTAACCAACCTGGCCTCCTTCATCGGCGGCCTGGACAAGGCCTTCCTGGCGGGCATGGGCCTGGACAGCCTCACGGGCACCATACCGGAATCCGTCTTCATGACCTTCCAGATGACCTTCGCCATCATCACCCCGGCCCTGATCGCTGGCGCCTACGCCGATCGCATGAAGTTCTCCTCCATGCTGGTGTTCACCGCCCTGTGGTCCCTGCTGGTGTACGCCCCCATGACCCACATGGTCTGGGCTGGTGACGGCGGATTCTTCTGGGACATGGGCGTGCTGGACTTCGCCGGCGGTACCGTGGTGCACATCAACGCTGGCGTGGCCGGTCTGGTGGCAGCCATCGTGCTGGGCCCCCGCATCGGCTACGGCAAGGATGCTCTCATGCCTCACAACCTGACCCTGACCCTGATCGGCACGGCCATGCTGTGGGTGGGCTGGTTCGGCTTCAACGCCGGTTCCGCCGTGGCTGCTGACGGCCGTGCGGGCATGGCCATGGCTGTGACCCAGATCGCCACTGCCGCCGCTGCCCTGTCCTGGATGTTCGCGGAATGGATCGGTAAGGGCAAACCCAGCGCCCTGGGCATCGCCTCCGGTGCCGTGGCCGGCCTGGTGGCCATCACCCCCGCCTCCGGTTTCGTGGATCCCACGGGCGCCCTGATCATCGGTCTGGTGGCTGGCGTAGCCTGCTTCTGGGGCGCCACTTCTCTGAAGCGCATGCTGAAGTATGACGATTCCCTGGACGCCTTCGGTGTACACGGTATCGGCGGCATCGTGGGCGCCCTGCTCACCGGCTTCTTCGCGGTGGAAGCCATCGGCGGCACCGCCGGCAGCATGGGCCAGTTCATGACCCAGCTGGAAGGCACGGTGATCACCATCGTCTTCACCGCCGTCATGACCTACATCATCCTCAAGGTGGTGGACCTGGTCATGGGCCTGCGCGTCACCGAGGAGCAGGAGCGGGAAGGTCTGGACATCGCCCTCCACGGCGAGCGCGTGGAGTAATCTCAGCACCCCGGCGGGCTAGCCCGCCGGCCCTGCAAAAGGCGTCCCCTGGCGCCTTTTTTCATTTGCGCCTCCCGGCGCGGCTGTCATTAAAACGTCACCAAACCGTCATAACATCCCATCAGTTCTTATTGGAGCCTGCCATGGCCGCGAACATACTGGTAGTGGAGGACGAACCGGGCATTCAGGAGGTTCTCAAGTTCAACCTGGGGCACCACGGCCATCACGTCTCGGTGGCCGCGAGCGGCGAGGAGGCCCTGGGCCTGCTGAAGGGGATCCTGCCCGACCTGATCCTGCTGGACTGGATGCTGCCTGGCATCTCCGGCATCGAACTGGCCCGGCGCGTCCGGGACGATGCCCGGCTGAAGACCGTCCCCATCATCATGCTTACCGCCCGCACCGAGGAGCGGGACAAGGTCATGGGCCTGGACACCGGTGCCGACGACTACCTCACCAAACCCTTCAGCCCGGCTGAACTCAACGCCCGCATCAAGGCCGTGCTACGCCGTCGCGCCCCCCAGATGACCGAGGACGTGGTGGACATCGCCGGCCTGCGCCTGGACCCCGCCGCCCATAGAGTCATCGGGGACGGGCAGGCCCTGGACATGGGCCCAACGGAATTTCGCCTGCTTCACTTCCTCATGACCCACCCGGAGCGTGTCTATTCCCGCTCCCAACTGCTGGACCAGGTGTGGGGCGACCATGTGTTCGTGGAAGAACGGACAGTGGACGTGCACATCCGCCGACTGCGATCCGCCCTGGAACCCACGGACCATGATCGCCTGATCCAAACCGTGCGGGGGGCCGGTTACAGACTTTCCGCCACGGAGACCGGCTCCAAGTAGAATGGACACACCGTCCACTTACTGAAGCCTCCATGCTGTCATTCTGGTGGCGCCCGTTTCTGACCGTGGTCGGCTTGGGCGCCCTGGCACTCGCCCTTTCCGTGAAGAGCCCGCCGGGCACCGGCTGGGGCCTCTTCTCCATGGGCCTCTTGGCCTATCTGATCTATCACCTGCGCCAGCTCAGCAAGCTGAACAGCTGGCTGGGTGTACCCGGTCAGCGCCCCATGGTGGGCGACGGGGTGTGGGGCGACGTGCTCTACCGTCTGGAGAAACTGCTGCGAGCCGGTCAGGGAGACCAGCAAAAGGCAGTGGCCGAGCTGGAACGCATGCTGGAAGCCACCCGCAACCTGCCGGATGGCGTGGTGATCCTGGACCGGGAGAGTCGCATCCTCTGGCTCAACGACGCCGCCGAGCGGCTGCTGGGCCTCTCCCCTCTGCGAGACGTGGGCCAGTTCGTGCCCTACCTGCTGCGCCAGTCCCGTTTCATCGGCTGGCTCCAGGAGGAGGATTTCTCCCGCACACTGCAGATGGAATCCCCCGTGAAGCCCCAGAAAACCCTGGAACTTCAGCTGGTGCCCCTGCCCAAGGACCAGAAGATGCTGCTGGCCCGGGATATTTCGGAACTGGCAAGGGTGGAAGCCATGCGCCGGGATTTCGTGGCCAATGTCTCCCACGAGCTGCGTACCCCCATCACCGTCATCGTCGGCTTCCTGGAAGTCTTCGACGAGATGGAAAACCCGGACCCGACCGAGTTCAAGAAGCACATTCCCCTCATGCGGGAACAGAGCGACCGCATCCGCAGCCTGGTGGACGATCTGCTCACCCTGGCAAAACTGGAAACGGAACCGGAAAGCAAGGAGGAGGCCGTGGACATCGCCGCCCTCACCCACCGACTGGCGGACGAGGCCCGTACCATGAGCCAGGGCAAGCACGATATCCAGGTACACATCGACTCAAACCTGCGTCTTCTGGCCAGTCCCCAGGAACTGTATAGCGCCTTGGCCAACCTGGTCTCCAATGCCGTGCGCTACACCCCCGCCGGCGGCCATATCGCCCTGAAGTGGCACATCGGGCCCCGGGGCTCAGGACTGTTCTCGGTCACGGATACGGGCGAAGGCATCGAGGCCCAGCACATCCCCCGCCTGACGGAACGGTTCTACCGCGTGGATAGGGGCCGCTCCCGGGCCACGGGGGGCACGGGCCTGGGCCTGGCCATCGTCAAGCACATCCTGCAAAGGCACCAGGCGCGGCTGCGCGTCGACAGCACCGTGGGCAAGGGCAGCACCTTCACCGCCGCCTTTCCCCCGGACCGGCTGATCCCGGCGTCTACCAATCTTGCCGCACAAACCCTGGAGTCATGACCCAGTTTCAGCCCAGCAGGGCAGCAAGCCTGTCCGCCAGGCGGGCCTGTATGTCTCGGCTGGCCATGGGGTTGGCGATCCCCCCCTCCCGCCGCGGTGGCGCCCAGATGGCATCCGGGAAGTTCACGTCCTCGGTCCATCGGGGAATCACATGCCAATGCACGTGGGGCACCACATTGCCCAGACTGGCGAGGTTGATCTTGTCCGGTCGCACGGTTTCCCGCACGGCAACCTCCACCGTGAACACCGTCTCCATGAGGCGCAGCCGATCGGAGGAATGCAAGTCGCTCATCTCACTCACATGGCGGTTGAGGATGACCCGGCAGAATCCCGGATAGTGAGCATCCTCCACCCAGACCACGCGGCAGAAGTCATCCTGCCAAAGCACCTCGCCACCATCGCTGTCGCACAGGGGGCAGGCCATTACAGCAACACCCGCTCGATGCCGCCGCCGTTGGCGCGCCGGACGAATTCCTGCAACCAGTCGTTCCCCAGGCGGGCCTTGGCCAGTTCCACCACGATGTAGTCCGCCGCCACGCCGTTGTCCTCGGTGTAGCGGTTGAGGCCCTGGAGGCAGGACGGGCAGGTGGTGAGCACTTTCACCTGCCCCGCACCGGCCTCGCGCTGGGCCTCGGCGCCCTTGTCCAGCTCCTCTGATTTGCGCATGCGTACCTGGCTGGCGATGTCCGGCCGACTGGCGGCGAATGTGCCGGCCTCGCCGCAGCAGCGTTCCGCCAGACGGGTATCGCTGCCAACCAGGGCCTTCACGGTCGTCATGGGGTTCTGTTGCTTCAGGGGCGTGTGGCAGGGGTCGTGGTACAGGTATTTGACTCCCGGCACCCCTTCCAGCTTCACGCCTTTCTCGTTCAGGTACTCGTGGATATCCATGACCCGGCAGCCGGGGAATATCTTGTCGAACTGGTATTCCTCCAACTGGTCCAGGCAGGTGCCGCAGGACACCAGCACGGTCTTGATGTCCAGGTAGTTGAGGGTGTTGGCCACCCGGTGGAACAGCACCCGGTTCTGCATGGTGATGGACTCCCCCTTGGCCCGGTCGCCGGTGGCGATCTGGGGATAGCCGCAGCACAGGTAGGTGGGCGGCAATACCGTCTGGGCGCCGAGCTCGTATAGCCAGGCCAGTGTGGCCAGGCCCACCTGGGAGAACAGGCGCTCGGACCCACAGCCCGGGAAGTAGAACACGGCGTCGGAGTCCTCATTGACCTTGGCCGGATCCCGCAGCACGGGCACCACCTTGGGGTCATTCAGGTTCAGGAGCTGCCTAGCCGTCTTGGCGGGCAGCATGCGGCTGTCAGGCAGCTTGCGGTTGAAGAAGTGGATGACCTGGGTCTTGGCGTCCGGCTTGCCCACGCTGGCGGGGGGATGCTGCATGGCCTCCTTCACCATGGGCACTTGGCGCATCACCATGGCCCCCATCCTCTGCCCCAGGTAGCCCAGCTGGATGGCCCCCTTGCGCAAGATGTGGATGGCGTCCGCGTCCGTGGTATCCAGGAAAGCCCGGGCCAATTTGGTGGCGGGAGCCGCCTTCTTCTTGCCGGCGGCATTGAGGAAGTTGCGCATGGCCACCGTGACATCGCCGAAGTCGATGTCCACGGGACAAGGGTTCTTGCACTTGTGGCATACGGTGCAGTGGTCGGCCACGTCGTCGAACTCGTCGAAATGGCGCAGGGAGATGCCGCGCCGGGTCTGCTCCTCGTACAGGAAGGCCTCGATGAGCAGGGACGTGGCCAGGATTTTGTTGCGGGGCGAGTACAGCAGGTTGGCCCGGGGCACATGGGTGTTGCACACGGGCTTGCACTTGCCGCAACGCAGGCAGTCCTTGATGGAGTCGGCGATGGCCCCGATCTCCGACTGTTCCATGATCAGGGACTCCAGTTCAAGCAGGCTGAAGGAAGGCGTGTAGGCGTTGGCCAGGTCCGCCCCTTTCAGGAGCTTGCCCTTGTTGAAGCGCCCCTCCGGGTCCACCCGGTTCTTGTAGGCGGCGAAGGCGGACAAGGTCTGGTCGGAGAGGAACTCCAGCTTGGTGATGCCGATGCCGTGCTCGCCGGAGATCACGCCCCCCAGGTCCTCCGCCAGGTGCATGATGCGGGCCACGGCGGCATTGGCCGTCCGCAGCATGGCATAGTCGTCGGAGTTCACCGGGATGTTGGTGTGCACGTTTCCATCGCCGGCGTGCATGTGCAGAGCCACGAATACCCGGCCCTTCAGAATACGCTTGTGGATGGCGTCGCAGGCAGCCAGCACGGGCTCGTATTCCCGGCCGGTGAAGATCTGGCGCAACTCGGCCCGCACCTCCCGTTTCCAGGACACCCGGGTTGACTTGCTCTGCAGGCTGCGGAAGGTGGCTTCGGCATCCGTGGCCTGCTGGGGCTGGTCGGACAGCAGCGCATCCAGGTAACCGCGCCAGCGCCTGTGCACGTCAGCCAGCAACTCCAGTGCCCGCGCCCGGCGGGTCTCGGTGAGGGCCGGATCGGCCACGGACTCCTCATCCTCCTCCAGGGGCAGCGCGCCCTGGAAGAAGGCGATCAATCCCGCCAGCAGGGCCAGCTTGTTGTGGATGGACAGCTCGATGTTGATGCGCTCCACCCCGTCGGAATAATCCGCCAGCCGGTCCAGGGGAATGACCACATCCTCATTGACCTTGAAGGCATTGGTATGGGCGGCGATGGCGGCGGTACGGGCCCGGTCCAGCCAGAACTTCTTGCGCGCCTCGGCGGAGACGGCGATGAAGCCCTCGCCCCCTCTTGCCCTGGCCCGCTCCACGATCCAGGCAGCAGCCCGGTCCACGGCGGCCAGGTCGTTGGAGGCCACGTCCGCCAACAGCACCATGTTGGGCCGGCCCACCCGGTCTGCCTTGGTGGCGTAGCCCACGGCCTTGATGTAGCGGGCGTCCAGGTGTTCCAGACCCGCCAGCAACACCTCTTGCTGCCCCGCGTTGAAGTGGCGGGTGATCTCCACGATGGCCGGCACCGCCTCCGCCACCTGGCCGAAGAACTCCAGGCACACGGTGCGCGCATGGTGGGGCATGCGGTGCAGCACGAAAGTGGCCTGGGTGATGAGGCCGTCGCAACCTTCCTTCTGGATGCCCGGCAGGCCCGCCAGGAACTTGTCGGTCACGTCCTTGCCCAGGCCCTGCTTGCGGAAGGCCGCGCCGGGGATCTCCAGGATTTCCGGCTTTCCCTTGGGGCTGCCGTCGGCCTGGGCCCGGGCAATCTCGAAGCGCACCACGTCCACGTCGTGGATCTTGCCCAGGTTGTGGTCCAGACGCGTCACCGTGAGCCAGTCGGCGTCCGGCGTCACCATCTTCCAGGACACCAGGTTGTCCACCGCCGTGCCCCACAGCACCGCCTTCTTGCCCCCCGCATTCATGGCCACGTTGCCGCCGATGCAGGACGCATCGGCGCTGGTGGGGTCCACGGCGAAGGCAAGGCCGGCGGCCTCTGCGTCCTCCATGACCCGGCGAGTCACCACGCCGGCACCGCAGGTGATGACGGGGGTGGGCGCGCGATTTTGTGCCTCATGCCCCGGCAGCAGCATTTCCTCGATGGCACCGCGCTGGTCCAGCTTTTCCGTGTTGATGATGGCGGACAAGGGGGTTAGGGGCACGGCACCGCCGGTGTAACCGGTGCCGCCTCCCCGGGGGATGACCGTCAGGCCCAGTTCCACGCAACCGGCCACGAGGCCCGGAATCTCGTCCTCGTGATCCGGGTTCAGCACCACGAAGGGATATTCCACCCGCCAGTCCGTGGCGTCGGTGACGTGGCTCACCCGGGCAAGGCCGTCGAAGGCGATGTTGTCCTTGCGGGTGTGGCGCGACAGGCGTTGCACCACGGCAGCACGCAACTGGCGTGTGGCGGGAAACCCGGCGGCGAAACCGTCCACCGCCTTGTGGGCGAACTCCAGCAAGCGTCCCACCCGCTCGTTGCCCTGGCGCCGTTTTTCGATCTCCGCCAGGCGGTGACGCAGTGCCTCCACCAGCAGGCGCTGGCGTTCCGGGTTGGCCAGCAGATCATCCTCCAGGTAGGGATTGCGGGTCACCACCCAGATGTCCCCCAGCACCTCGAACAACATGCGGGCGGAGCGCCCGGTCTTGCGCTCCCCCCGCAGTTCCTCCACCAGGCGCCAGCCTTGCTGACCCAGTAGACGGATGACGATCTCCCGGTCAGAGAAGGAGGTGTAGTTGTAGGGGATTTCTCGGATGCGCTCGGCAGTCATGGGACAGGGGACGGGGACGTTGTGGCCAAAATGAGTCAGGCGTCCGATTTTACCCGTCCCCTTGGCCTAAAGAGCCTATTTCCGCGGTAGGGCCAGGGCGTAAAATCCGCTGATCCTTCAAACTGTTGCGCCATGATCAGCCTCCTCATCATCGCCCACGGCAACCTGGGCGAAAGCCTCATCCAATGTGCCGCCCACGTCCTGGGCAAGCGGCCGGAAGCCCTGGAAAACCTGGACCTCGCCGCCTGCGAGGATCCCAACGTCATGCTGGACAAGGCCCGGTCCCTGCTGGCCGACCTGGACCAGGGAGAGGGCGTCCTGGTACTGACCGATATCTATGGTGCCACCCCCTGCAACACCGTCTGCAAGCTGGTGACCACCGGCCAGGTCGAAGCAGTGGCCGGTGTCAACCTGCCCATGCTGCTCAAGGCCCTCACCTACCGGGACCAGGGCATGCCGGCCCTCCTGGAGAAGACCGTTACAGGTGGTCAGGGCGGCATCTTCCACATCCAATCGGAACCGGTAGCCACCCATGCCTGAACTGGACGTGGAAATCTCCAACAAACTCGGTCTCCATGCCCGGGCTTCCGCCAAGCTGACCCAGACTGCCAGCCAGTATGAATCCGAGGTCTGGCTGTCCCGCAACGGCCGCCGGGTAAACGGCAAGAGCATCATGGGCGTGATGATGCTGGCGGCAGCAAAAGGTACCCAGATCCACGTGGAAACCCACGGCCCGGACGAAGAGGCCGCCCTGGCCGCCCTGGTGGGCCTGATCAACGACAAGTTCGGGGAAGGGGAATGATCATGGGGATGAGGGATGGGGAATGGGGGATGGGAAAATTCACGGGAAACCCACGACAGCCGCCTTGCCCCATTCCCCATCCCTCATCCCCCATCACCGCCCCATGACTTTTTCCCTCCACGGCATCGGCGTTTCCGGGGGTTATGCCCTGGGTCGGGCCCAGCTGTATTCCCACGACCGCCTCGAGGCTCCCCACTACGTCCTGGCCCTGGAGCACGTGGCGGCGGAAATCGAGCGCTTCGACGAGGCGATCAAAGCGGTGCGCCAGGAGTTGCTCGACCTCCAGGCCCATATCCCCGAGGGCGCGCCCAGCGAACTCTCTGCTTTCCTGGATGTGCAGATCCTGATCCTGGGGGATTCCATGCTGTCGGAGGCTCCCAAGCGGCGCATGCGCGTGGAGCGCTGCAACGCCGAGTGGGCCCTGTCCCAGCAGACCGAGGAACTCATCGCCCAGTTCGAGGCCATCGAGGACGAGTACCTGCGGGAACGCCGCCATGACGTGCGCCAGGTGGCCGAGAAGGTGCTCAAGGCCCTCATGGGCCACCCGGGCCATGCCCCCTTGAAGCCCGCCGACGAGGGCGAGACCATCCTGGTGGCTCACGACCTGTCCCCTTCGGACATGGTGCTGTTCAAGCGCCACGACTACGCCGGCTTCATCACCGACCTGGGCGGCACCACCTCCCACACCGCCATCCTGGCCCGCAGCCTGAGCCTGCCCTCGGTGATGGCCCTGCACAACGCCCGGGCCCTTGTCCGGGAAGGGGACTGGCTCATCGTCGACGGCGTGGCCGGCGTGGTCATCGTGGATCCGGACCAGGCCATCCTGGAGGAATATCGCCTGCGGCGGAACCAGTGGCGCCTGGAACAGAAGAAACTGCGCCGCCTCAAGACCTCTCCCTCCACCACCCTGGACGGCAGGGAAGTGGAACTGCTGGCCAACATCGACCTGCCCGCCGACGTGACCCTGGCCCTGGCGGAGAACGTGAGCGGCATCGGCCTGTTCCGCAGCGAGTTTCTCTACCTGAACCGGGACGACCTGCCCTCGGAAGAGGAGCAGTTCGAGGCGTACCGCCACGTGGTGCAGGAAATGGCCGGCCGGTCCGTGGTCATCCGCACCCTGGACATCGGCGCGGACAAGTCCGCCGCCTGGCTGGAAGACACCAGCGTCAACCCCGCCCTTGGCCTGCGGGCCATCCGCCTCTGCCTGGCCGAGCCCCACATCTTCGTCACCCAGATCCGGGCCCTGCTGCGGGCCAGCCATGTCGGCCCCCTCAAGATCCTCCTGCCCATGCTGGCCAGCCTCACGGAGCTGGACCAGGCCCTGGCCCTCATCCAGGCGGCGAAGGAAGGGCTCAAGGAAGAGAAGATTCCATTCCGGGACGACACCCCCATGGGCGGCATGATCGAGGTGCCCGCCGCTGCCCTGGCGGCGGAATGGTTCGCCCGCAAGCTGGATTTCCTGTCCCTGGGCACCAACGATCTGATCCAGTACACCCTGGCCATCGACCGCACGGACGACGCCGTGGCCCATCTTTACGACCCGCTGCACCCCGCTGTGTTGCAACTGGTCTTCCACACCCTGGCGGTGGGCAGGAAGCTGAACAAGCCCGTGTCGGTCTGCGGTGAAATGGCCGGCGATCCACGTCTGACCCGGCTGCTGCTGGGCCTGGGCCTCACCAGCTTCTCCATGCACCCTGCCCACATCCTGTCCGTCAAGCAGCAGGTACTGCGCAGCCACATCGGCGAGCTGGGTCCCATTGCCCGCCGCCTGTTGCGGGCCGGCAGGCCGGAACGCATACAGGAACTGCTGGAACGCATCAACGCCTGAACGGCCCCTCGGCCAACTGAACTAAAGTAATAGGCTGGGGCAGCCGATATGGGCTTATGCCCCTCAAGCAAACGTCCATGCCGTGAATATCCTCTCACCTCCCCAACCCCAGGGGCGCCGGATATACCTCTGGCCGGCCACGGCACCGGACATGGCCGAAATCGCCAGGCAGCTCGGCTACTTTGGCCACAGGGTGGAGCTATGTGGTCGTCTTGAAGACCTGCTGTCTCACCAGGATACGGCCTACCTGGGCGTGCTGCTGGACTGTGACGCCGCCACCCGCCTTACAGACAGCGAGAAGACTGCGTTGCGGGCCTTGAGCGAGAAGGTGCCCATTGCCGCCCTGTCCAACGACCACGGCATCGACAGGCGGCTCATGGCCGTGCGCATGGGGTGGCACGCATTTTTCACCCGCCCCCTGGACATGACCAGCCTGCTGGACACCCTGGAACGCATTACCGCGCCCTCCCAGGCGGAGGCCGGCAAGGTGCTCATCGTGGACGATTCTCCCTCCACTGCGGCCTTCTATTCGGCCACCCTTGCCGATGCCGGCTTCATCTGCCAGGTGGTGACCGACCCGCTCAAGTCCCTGGACACCCTGGACGAGATGAGGCCGGAACTGATCCTCCTGGACATGCACATGCCCGGGGCCAGCGGCGAGGAACTGGCCAAGGCCATCCGCCAGCAGGACGCCTACCTCTCCATCCCCATCGTGTTCCTGTCGGCCGAGAGCGACATCACCCGCCAGCGGGAGGCAATGAGCCTGGGAGGAGACGAATTCCTGCAGAAGCCCATCCAGCCCCAGCACCTCATCTCGGCGGTCAAGGGCCGCATCATCCGCTACCGGGCCCTGCGCGCCCTCATGGTGCGGGACAGCCTCACGGGCCTCCTCAACCATACCAGCTTCAAGGAGCGACTGCGGGGCGAGGTAGCGCGCATGAAGCGGCTGGACAAGCCCTTGTCCGTGGCCCTCATCGACATCGATTTCTTCAAGAAGGTCAACGACGGTTACGGCCATCCTGTCGGCGACCGCGTGATCAAGAGCCTGGCACGTCTGCTCAAGCAGCGACTGAGGGGCGCGGACGTGATCGGCCGGTACGGTGGAGAGGAATTCTCCGTGGCCCTCCCGGAAACCAGGGAGGAAGACGCCTTTCGCGTACTGGACAGCATACGCATGAGCTTCGGGGCCATCGTCCATATCGCCGGCGAGCGCACCTTCCACACCACCTTGTCCGCCGGCATTGCCGCCTTCCCGGCCTGGGACGAGGCCGAGGAACTGATCAATCAGGCGGACCAGACCCTGTACGCGGCCAAGCATGGGGGCCGCAACCGGGTAGGGATGGCAGGCCGGCAGTTCCCCTGACACGGGAGCCTGCCGAACATCCGCCCCTCAGGCGGCATCGGCCTCCAACAAGGGTCCGGGCAAGGCCAGTTCACCCAGCACGTAGCGCGCCCACACCTTGTTGCCGGTACCGGAATAGACGAGTTGGGAACACAGGCTGCGCACCAGGCCGATGCCACGTCCACTGGGGCGATCGTGATCCATGTGGGCCGCATCGCCCTCCATTTGGTTGATCAGGGTGCCGTAATCGAACCCCGGACCACTGTCCTGCACGAAGATGTCGAGCACGGCCTGGGTGTGCTCCTGATGCAGGTGGAAGGCCAGGCTCACATGGCCCTCCCGCAATGACGCCAGTCGATCCATGCGTAACTGCAGGTACCGCTCGAAGCCACCCTCCTCCGCCTTCATGCCGGACTCCAGGCCCAACACGCCATGGTCCAGGGCGTTGTTGAACAGTTCGGAGACGATCAGAAACAGGGCGCCCTGATGGGGCTTGAGCAATGTAATCTGCGTGACGAAGCCCAGCACCGCCGGCACCACGTCGATGTAGCGCAATTCCTGGGAGGCGTAGGAAATGTCCAGGCGCCAATCCTGCACGGAAGCCTGGCTCACCATGCTGGGCGGGGCGAATCGTATTTGGCGGCGGCGCTCGATGGGCACGTGGAGCACCATGCAGGAAATATCGTCCCGGCCGGATTCCGACTGCAAATGCGCCTTCAATCCCCGGATCAGATGCTCGACACGCGCCTTCCCCGACTCAGCCCCTCCCACCAGCCTGGTGACTCCCTCCAGTCCCAGCCATTCCCCTTGGGGTGTTTCCGCTTCCACCAGGCCATCCGAGCACAACACCAGGTCTCCCGGCTCGTTGAACACGACGGTCTCTGTCATGCCTGAAAACAGGCCCGACGGCAGGATGCCCAGGGGTGGATGCCGGGAAACCCAGGTATTCAGGACCTCGCCGCTGCGGTCCACGTACAGCGCATCCGGGTTGCCGCCGTTCCAGACCTCCACGGTCTGGTTGCGCACGTCCACCGAGGCCAGGGTGGCCGCCACGAAACGGTCCGCAGGCAGGATGGCCTTGAGTTTCTCGTTCAGTTCCTCGGCGATGGTGGAAAGAGGGAAACCCTTGGTCGTCATGCTGTAGAAAGCCTGGGTGAGGGGCATGGCGGTCAGGGCAGCCGGCAGGCCATGGCCGGCGGCATCCGCCAACATCACGTTCATCACCTCCCCCGGGGCCCTGGCCGCGCACAGCAGGTCGCCGCTGAAGGTTTCCGCTGGAATATTGAAATACTGCAACATGGGATCCCGCAGGCCTTCCGCATCGGTAAGCCGCGACATCACGTGGGCGCCAAGACGGGACTGCTCCTCGGCATCGTCGCGCCAGTTCTCCAGTTCCCTGGAATACTCCCGTGCTTCCCGCTGGAACCTGAGCAGGTTGGCGTAGATGTTGATCTTGGCCCGCAGCAACTGCAAGGAGGCGGGCTTGACCAGGTAATCGTCGGCGCCAGATTCCAGGCCGCGGACGATGTCCTCCATGCGGTCCAGAGCAGAATAGAAGATGATGGGCACCCATTTTTCGCTGGGTAGCGCGCGTAAGGCCCGGACAGCGGCGATGCCGTCCATGTTGGGCATCATGACGTCCATGAACGCCAGGTCGGGACACTCCCGCCGGAAAACCTCGATGGCTTCACGGCCATCGGCCGCCACCAGGGGCACATGGCCGAGTCGCCGTACCACCGCCTCCACCTGCTTGACGTTGATGGGATTGTCGTC
The DNA here is from genome assembly GCA_024235835.1 of Thiobacillus sp. NCBI lineage: Bacteria > Pseudomonadati > Pseudomonadota > Betaproteobacteria > Nitrosomonadales > Thiobacillaceae > Thiobacillus > Thiobacillus sp. The sequence continues at coordinate 182,432 of JACKLQ010000002.1, forward strand.
GGTGATAAGGATTTTCAGGCTGTCGCCCGGCACGAATGAACTCCTGGGCGGAGGGAACGCCCGTCAGGCCCTGATGGTGAACAGCTTGCCGAAATTGGCCACATCCAGTACCTGCTTGACCGTGCCCCGAAGGCCGGCCAGTTCAACCTGCTTGCCACTTGCTTCCGCCTTCTCCCGGAGCAGCAGCAGCATGCCCAGGGCGGAACTGTCCAGATAGTCCACGCCTTCAAAGTTCACCACGATCGTCTTCGCACTACCGGATTCCAGGGCCTGTTCATAGGCCGAGCGAAAGTCCCGGTGGGAATTGAAATCGAAACGGCCACTCAGCTTGAGGGTCTGACGGCCTACATCCTCCGTTCTGGCGATCTGCATTATCCGGCTCCGTGCTTGGTTACGGCATTTATCGGTTCCCCGGGCGGAAACTTGAGCCCCTGCTAGCCACGTTCGGCAAGACGTCCCAGCACCCGGCCCGCCACTTCCGCGAGGGGAGTCACCTCGTGCACGGCGCCGACCTCGATGGCCGCCTTGGGCATGCCGAAGACCACGCAGGAGGCCTCGTCCTGGGCGATGTTGTAGGCGCCGGCCTGGCGCATGGCCAGCATGCCCTGGGCGCCGTCCTTGCCCATGCCCGTGAGCATCACGCCCACGGCGTTGGGGCCGGCGACATCGGCGGCACTGTTGAACAGCACGTCCACGGACGGCCGGTGGCGATTAACGGGCTCGGCCCTGGACAGCTCGGTGTAGTAATAGGCGCCACTCTTCTTCACCAGCAGATGGGAATGGCCCGGCGCGATGTAAGCGTGGCCGGGCACGACCCGTTCGTTGTGCTCCGCCTCCTTCACCGTCAGCGCCGACAGGCTGTTCAGACGCTGGGCGAAGGACTTGGTGAAGGCTTCGGGCATGTGCTGGGTGACGAGCACCGCCGGGGAATTGGCCGGCATGCGCGTCAGGACCTCCTTCAGGGCCTCGGTTCCCCCCGTGGAAGAGCCGATGAAGATGATCTTTTCCGTCGTGCTTAGAAAATGGCCCGCCAGGGGCTTTGGCATGGCGACCGGGGTTGTGTTGAGCGCATGGCGACGTATGCGGGCCCTGGCCGCGGCACGAATCTTGTCACCCAGCTCCGCCGCCAGTTCGTTCATGGACTCCCGCACCCCCAGCCTGGGTTTGGAGATGAAGTCCACGGCGCCCAGTTCCAGGGCTTTCAGGGTCGCGTCGGAACCGAGCTCGGTGAGAGTGGACACCATGACCACCGGGGTGGGACGCAGGCGCATGAGCTTTTCCAGGAACTCCAGCCCGTTCATGCGGGGCATTTCCACGTCCAGCGTCAGCACGTCGGGATTCAACTGCTTGATGAGTTCCCGGGCCACAAGCGGGTCGGGGGCCTGGCCCACCACCTCCATGTCCGGCTGGCTGTTGATGATTTCCCGCATGACGCTGCGGATCAGTGCGGAATCATCGATGACGAGGACCTTTATTTTTGCCATAGGCTTTCTTTTTCAACCATATGCGGGCTGACCCAGGAGGGCGCTCGACTCTTTCCCGTCACGTGAACAGTTCCACGTCTCCGGCGATGGAAGAGGACTGCAAGCGCTGTCCATAGTCCTTTTCCCGTTCGATGATGGTGTTGTTGTGCACGCTCTTGAGTTTGCGCACCAGAACCCGCCCAGTGGTGGGCCAATAATAGACCTTGCGGGGATACAGATCCTTCAGGTCCTGGGCCACCACGCGGATGCGTTCGTTGTGCAGATATTCCAGCACGAACTCGCTGTTCTTCTGCCCCACATTCACCGTGGTGAACCCGCGCAGCACCGCCGCCCCGCCGAACACCTTGGCCTCCAGGCTGGCCCGGTTGGCACCCAGCTTCACCAATTGGTTGATGAGCACCTCCATGGCATAACCGCCATAGCGGGCCGAGGTGGACAGGGGGTTGTGCTCGTCCCCGCCGCCCTCGGGCAGCATGAAATGGTTCATGCCGCCGATGCCGCTGCGAGGATCCCGGATGCAGGCGGACACGCAGGAGCCGAGCACCGTCACCAGCAGCATCTCCCGCCCGGTGACGTAGTACTCACCGGGCAGGATCTTGGCTGCCTCGATGTCGAAATTGCGGTCAAAATAGTGGTTGGGGGCGAGGACTTCCTCGAATCCGTGCTGACTCACTGGCCTCCCCCTCGCATCTCGGCATGCTCGTACACGGTCTGTCCCCGCAGGTGGAACAAGTCCGTGGCGTGGTACAGCGCCTCGGAATGGCCCACGAACAACAGGCCATCCGGCTTCAGCAAGGGCTTCATGCGCTTGAGGATGGTGTACTGAGTGGGCTTGTCGAAGTAGATCATGACGTTGCGGCAGAAAATGGCGTCCAGCGGATCCCGTATGGGATAGCGGGCATCCAGCAGGTTCAGCTGGAAATAGTCCACCATGGTGCGCAGCTCCGGCTTGGCCCGGGCCATGCCCGCATTGTCGCCGGTGCCCTTCAGGAAGAACTGCCTTTGCTGGGACTCGCTCAGCTTTTTCAGGCGGTCCAGGGGATAGACGCCTTCCCGTCCCTTCTTGAGCACATTGGTGTCCAGGTCCGATGCCAGGACCTTCACGGGCGCATGGAACCCCCCCAGGGCCTCCACCGCCGTCATGGCGATGGAATAGGGTTCTTCCCCCGTGCTGGAAGCGGAACACCAGATGGTGATGGGCCGGTCTCTCCGGGTCTTGAGGAAATCCTTGAGGATGTGGAAGTGATGTGCCTCGCGAAAGAAGTCCGTCAGGTTGGTGGTGAGGGAATTGACGAAGGCCTCCCACTCCTCCTCATGACCGGCGCGCAGGAAGGCGAGGTATTCGCGGAAGGAACGGATGCCCGTGGCCCGCAGGCGCCGGGCCAGGCGGCTGTAAACCATGTCCTCCTTGGCATCGGAGAGGGCGATGCCGGCATGGTCATAGATCATCTTGCGGACTTCCTCGAAATCCCGCTTGGCAAACTCGAACTCCCTTTCCCTGCTCTGGGCTTCGGCCATGTAGTTATCCGCCTGTTTGGTGTTGCGCCGGCGCGGCCGTGGACATGCCTATGTCCACGGCCTGTGCCTCTTTTTCATGCTGGTTCAGAATTCTTCCCATTCATCATCGGAACCTGTGCCGGAGGGGGCCATGCGTGCCGCAGCCTTCACCGGGCCGGGCGCCCTGGCTGGGGCCGATCGCGCAACGGGTGGCAATTTCGCCGCCGCGGCGCTCCTGGTGGTGACCATGCGCCCTGGGCCGCCCTGGATCTTGAACACGCTGACGGCCTCGCTCAGGCTGCCGGCCTGGTCCTGCAGCGACTCCGCCGCCGCCGCCGCTTCTTCCACCAGCGCCGCGTTCTGCTGCGTCATCTCGTCCATCTGCGACACCGCCGAGTTCACCTGTTCGATCCCCTGACTCTGCTCCGTGCTCGCCGCCGTGATCTCTCCCATGATGTCCGTCACCCGCTTCACCGCGTTCACCACTTCGTCCATGGTGGATCCCGCCTGCTCCACCAGCTTGTAGCCGTTGCCTACCTTGTCCACCGAGTCGGAGATCAATTCCTTGATCTCCTTCGCCGCCGCCGCTGAACGCTGGGCCAGCGAACGCACTTCCCCGGCCACCACCGCGAAGCCTCGACCCTGCTCCCCCGCCCGCGCCGCTTCCACCGCGGCGTTCAGCGCCAGTATGTTGGTCTGGAAGGCTATGCCATCGATGACGCTGATGATGTCCGCTATCTTCCTCGACGAATCCGCGATGGCGCCCATGGTGTGCACCACCTGCCCCACCACTTCTCCCCCTTTCACCGCCACGTCGCTGGCGCCCCTGGCCAGCTGGTTCGCCTGCCGGGCGTTGTCCGCGTTCTGCTTCACCGTGCTGGTCAGCTCGTCCATGCTGCTGGCCGTCTCTTCCAGGCTGCTGGCCTGGCTCTCCGTCCGGCTCGACAGGTCCGTGTTCCCCGACGCGATCTCCCGCGCCGCCGTGTTGATCGCGTCCGTCGCTTCCCGAATCTGCGTCACAATCTCCTTCAGCCTCTCCACCGTGGCGTTGGTGTCGTCCTTCAGCTGCCCGAACAACCCCTGGTAGTCGGCGTCGATTCCTTGGGTCAGGTCCCCCTGGGAGAGGGCCCGCAGGACCATAGCCACGTCGTTCATGCCCCGTTCGCTGGTCTCCACCAACTTGTTGATGCCTTCCGCCAATTGCAGGAAGAAGCCGTCCTTGCCTGCCGTGTCCAGCCTCTGGCTAAGGTCGCCGGAGGCAGCCGCATTAACGATCTGCGCGATTTCCTTCTCGGTGGCCGCCTCATCGGTACGGTCCTGCCATTCCCCCACCGAACCCAGACGCTGCCCTGCGGCGTTGAAGATGGGGTTGGTGGTCAAAGCATAAAGCCGCTCGCCGATCACGATTTCCGAGCGCGCGGTGGTGGTCAGGGACGCCAGCCGGTCCATGGCGGCCTGCGGGTCGGCGTAGAAAACGCAGATGGACGATCCGATGAACTTGTCGGCGGAAAAATCCGGGATGGTTTTCTGGATGGCCTTTTCGGTACGCTTAAGCGTCGCCAGCAAGGCATTGTTGGCATAGAACACGCGCCCCTGGTTGTCCGCGATCCTCACGTTGGTGGAGACTGAATCAAGCGCCTGGCGGATGCGCAGGTTCTCGTCCGCAACCCGCTTGGCCTCGGAAACGTCGAACCCCAGCTTGGTCTGCATGGATTCCAGAGCCTCCAGCACCTTGCCCACCTCGTCGTGCCGATCGATGTGGATGTCCGACTTGTAGTTTCCCTCGGCGATGTTGCGGAAATAACCGATGGTGCGATCCAGGGGTTTGACAATGTCCCGGACCAGCAGCCAGGCAAACCAGATAGCCAGGGATATGCCCAGGGCCATGCCCACCAGGCCGATGGACAGCAGAGTGCGATATCGCGTATCCGCGTGCTCGTGCTCGCTCTTGGCCTTTTCCTGCAATCCCTGGCGCAGAGCCTCCATCTTGTCCCGCGCATCCGCATAGTGTGGATTGACCTTGGTCAGCAGCACCTGGGTGGCGGTGACATAATCGCCAGCCTTGAGGGCCTGGACGGCTGGTTGCAAGCCTTCCTTGACGTAGCGGTTGCGGGCCTCGGCAAAAACTTGCGTGGCGGCCACCGTTTCCCCGGGCAACTCGATTTTGTTGAACTCCTCGATGAGAGCCGTGATCCTGTCCCGGTTGGCGAGGATGGTCTCCGTGTGCCTGTCCACGGGATGGTCATGCTGGTTCGCCGCCGGGCTGCCCGGCGCGTGCTGCACGGCCAGGGCCACCTGGGTCTGGTTCTCGCTCATCAGGCGCACGACCTGCCCCAGGATGCGGATGGGTTGCAGGTCACTCTGATACATGCGCCCCATGTCGCTGCTGGTGATGGCCAGACCGCCCATGCCTATGGCCGTACCCACCAGGATCATGGCCACCACCATGCCCATGATGCCTGCCAGGCGGGCCTTGATGGTCAGGCGTTGGAGCATCCCGGACTTGTGCAGAGCCTTCACCTTTCCGTCGCGGATGTCCTTGTACAGGGCCTCCGCCCGGCTGACCGCTTCCCGACTGGGCTTGCGCCGCACGGAAAGAAATCCTGTGACCTGGCCCCCTTGGCGTATGGGCGTGACATGGGCTTCCACCCAGTAATGGTCGCCATTCTTGCAGCGGTTCTTCACCATCCCGGTCCAGGGCCGGTCCGCCTGGATGGACTGCCACAAATCCTGAAAGGCCAGCGGCGGCATGTCCGGGTGGCGCACGACATTTTGTGGCGCCCCCAGGAGTTCCTGCTCTGTGAAGCCGCTGATGTCCAGGAATGACTGATTGACAGAGGTGATGACTCCGCGCAGGTCGGTGGTGGAGGTGATCTCCTCCCCCTCCTGCATCATTCGCTCCACACCGGTGACAGGCATGTTGACTCGCATGGTCGATCTTTATCCTTGACGTAATTCGTGGTTGGCGGGGGGCATCAGAACTCTTCCCACTCGTCCTCTGCCGCGGAGGAAGCCCTGGGCAGGGCGCGGCTGGCCTTGCGGCTTGCCTCCGTATGCTTGCGCTTCATGGTCTGGATGTGCTGCACCGTTTCCCGCGAAAGGTCGAAGAAGCGGTTGATCAGCAGGTTTTCCGCGCCGTTCTTGTCCCCTTTCTGGGTCAGGCGGATCACGTCGGCAGCGCACTTGTGGAACTCGGCATGGGAGTGGCGCAGGGGCGAATACGCGGGATCGCCCTCGAACTTCCGTCCCGGCCCGTAGATCCATTTACCCAATGCGCAAAGGTTGTCCTTGCAGACTTCCTCGGGCATCAGCCGGCGGGCTTCCGCGTCATTGGAAATGGCTTCGCGCAGGCGCTTCTTCCAACCGTTATGGGCTTCGACGATGGCATCGAAATCCACCGACGACGAGGCCGCGGAAGGCAGCGCCGCTGTCCTGTCCGGGCCGCTTATACGTGCCTGTCTTGGGGACGGACCGACCATGCGCCCTGGGCCGCCCTGGATCTTGAACACGCTGACGGCCTCGCTCAGGCTGCCGGCCTGGTCCTGCAGCGACTCCGCCGCCGCCGCCGCTTCTTCCACCAGCGCCGCGTTCTGCTGCGTCATCTCGTCCATCTGCGACACCGCCGAGTTCACCTGTTCGATCCCCTGACTCTGCTCCGTGCTCGCCGCCGTGATCTCTCCCATGATGTCCGTCACCCGCTTCACCGCGTTCACCACTTCGTCCATGGTGGATCCCGCCTGCTCCACCAGCTTGTAGCCGTTGCCTACCTTGTCCACCGAGTCGGAGATCAATTCCTTGATCTCCTTCGCCGCCGCCGCTGAACGCTGGGCCAGCGAACGCACTTCCCCGGCCACCACCGCGAAGCCTCGACCCTGCTCCCCCGCCCGCGCCGCTTCCACCGCGGCGTTCAGCGCCAGTATGTTGGTCTGGAAGGCTATGCCATCGATGACGCTGATGATGTCCGCTATCTTCCTCGACGAATCCGCGATGGCGCCCATGGTGTGCACCACCTGCCCCACCACTTCTCCCCCTTTCACCGCCACGTCGCTGGCGCCCCTGGCCAGCTGGTTCGCCTGCCGGGCGTTGTCCGCGTTCTGCTTCACCGTGCTGGTCAGCTCGTCCATGCTGCTGGCCGTCTCTTCCAGGCTGCTGGCCTGGCTCTCCGTCCGGCTCGACAGGTCCGTGTTCCCCGACGCGATCTCCCGCGCCGCCGTGTTGATCGCGTCCGTCGCTTCCCGAATCTGCGTCACAATCTCCTTCAGCCTCTCCACCGTGGCGTTGGTGTCGTCCCGCAGTTCCGCGAAGCGGCCTTCATAGTTGCCGGTCATGCTATGGGTGAGGTCGCCCTCGGCCATGGCCTTGAGCACCTCGCCCACGTCGTTGATGCCCCGCTCCGAGGTCTCCACCACGTTGTTGATGCCCTGGGCAAGTTGCAGGAAGAAGCCTTCCTTGCCCTCCAGGCTGATTCGTTGGCTGAAATCCCCCGCGGCCGCGGACTGCACCAGGTCGGCCACCTCGTGCTCCACCGCCACCTCGGCGGTGCGATCCATCCAGGAACTGACCCGACCGAGACGTTCGCCCCTGGCGTCCACTATGGGCCGTGCAGCGAGACGCAAGTGATGCCCCTTGAACAGGAAATCCACATCGTTGGCCTGGCTTTGGGCCGCCTCCAGCTTGGCTGCGGCCTCCGGTTCGTTAAACAGCTCTGTCAGCTTGTGCCCTAGCAGCTTGTCCGCGTCGAAGCCCTGACCACCGATGGAATTCATCAGCCGCTTGCCAGTGGGGGTCATATACATCAGGTTGCCATCCGGGCCGGAAATGGTCAGCGCGGCGGTGGAGTTGTCCAGGGCCACCTGGATGCGGGTGGCGTCCCGGGCCTGGCGCCGGGATTCGGCCAGGTCAAAACCCAGGCGGATGTAGAGGGAACGGAAGGCGTCAGTCATGTCCCCCACCTCATCGCTGCGCTCGGTATCCACCGTGACGTTGAAATTGCCTTGGGCGATTTCACGCATGAGCCCGCCCACGCGTGCCAGGGGACGCTTGATGACACGTACCGCCAGAAAGGTCAGGAAGATGGAAAGCAGCGTCCCGATGAGTACGATCGCGATGCTGTTGTTGCGCACCGAGCCATAGTGCTCTTCGGAAGCTGCGTATCGCACGGCCGTGAGGCGCATTTGCGTATCGATCAACTCCGAAACCTTGGAGCTCACGGGGTCGATCACCGCGTAGAGCGGACCGTCGACGGCGTTCAGCTGCCCGACTGCCAAACCCTTCACTCCAGATAGCAGGGTGATGGCCTTCTCGACTTCAGTGTCCGCCGCTTGCATCAACCTTTCGGTCTCATCGGCAAGTATCTTCTCGTCGGCATCATGGATGCCCTCCCGGTAGGGCCCCCAGAAGTCGCTGATGCGCTGCCTGGCCTCCCGCATCTGGCTGGCGGCCTCCTCTGCGCTGATCAGCCCGGCATTGGCCTTGTTCGCTGCGTCAATGATGGCCACGGCATAATCGTCACTGATGGTTTTAAGGCGCTTCATCGGCACCACGCGGTCCGCGTAGACGCTGCGCAAGCCATCCGCTGTATCGCTCATTCCCCACAGGGACATACCCCCGACGAGGGCGATCATGGCCAGCATCAGAACTAGAGTCGAGACCAGGCGGGCCTTCAGGGAAACGTTGACGAGAAAGGCGCGCAGTCGGCCCCAGGGGGTGCTGCTGACCACCTTTCCTTCCTTGACCATCAGGCCCTTTGCCTTTCCTTCCTTGAAGCGGGCGTATATCTTGCCCACGGCATCCACCGTGGCCCGGTCAGGCTTGCTGCGCACCGAGAGATAACCGGCGACCTGGCCGTTTTCCAGGATGGGGGTTGCGTTGGCCAATACCCAGTAGTAGTCGCCGTTCTTGCAGCGGTTCTTCACGTAGCCGGTCCAGGGCTTGCCCGCCGCCAGGGTGTCCCACAGGTCCTTGAACGCCTCGGCGGGCATGTCCGGATGGCGCACGATGTTGTGGGGCGCCCCGATCAATTCATCCTCCTTGAAGCCGCTGATCTCCAGGAAGTAGGGGTTCACATAGGTGATGATGCCGCGGGTGTCGGTGCGGGAGACGATGTACTCATCGTCCCGCATGATTTGTTCGACGTTGGTCACAGGCATGTTGATGCGCATGTTCCTATCTCCTTATTCGGCGGCGGCTTCCACCAGGGCCATTTCCTGGCTGGACATTAGTTTTTCGATATCCACGACGATGATCATGCGTTCATCCACGGTGCCCAGGCCCAGGATGTAGCGGGTATCCAGGATGGAACCGAACTCGGGGGCGGGGCGCAGGGTGTCGGAATTGAGCTGGATCACATCGGAAACACCGTCCACGACAATGCCCATCACCCGCTTGCCGATGTTGAGGATGATCACCACGGTGAACTGGTCGTAGGTGGGCTCGCCCAGCCTGAACTTGATGCGCAGGTCCACGATGGGGACGATGACCCCCCGCAGGTTGATGACGCCCTTGATGAACTCCGGCGAGTTGGCGATCTTGGTCACGGCGTCATATCCCCGGATCTCCTGCACCTTGAGGATGTCCATGCCGTACTCCTCCGACCCCAGGGTGAAGGTGAGGTATTCGCCGGAGGCCACGACGCCCGTGCTTTCCAAGTTTTCCATTGCTCGACTCCTCGTCCTGCGGCTTCAAGCCGCCATGCGCCCGTCGGCTTGATCGGGGCGGGTGCGTTGCGGATTGCTCAACCCCATGCGGGTGACCGCGGACAGATCCAGGATCATGGCCACGCTGCCGTCCCCCATGATGGTGGCGCCGGAGATGCCGGGCACCTTGCGGTAGTTGGCCTCCAGGGACTTGATGACCACCTGGTGCTGGCCCAGCAGTTCGTCCACGAACAGGGCGGCCTTGCCTTCCTCGCTCTCGATCACCATGACGATGCCCTGGGTGAGGTCCTCCACCCCCGCCAGGCCGAACACCTCCCCCAGGGAAACGAAGGGCAGGTACTCGCCGCGGATGTGCATCATGCGGCTGTCGCCGGCCATGGTGCGGATGTCTTCCAGCCTGGGCTGCAGGGACTCGACAATGGCGGTGAGGGGGATGATGAAGGTTTCGCCCCCCACGCCCACGGACATGCCGTCCAGGATGGCCAGGGTGAGGGGCAGGCGGATGATGGTGCGGGTGCCGAAACCGGGCGAGGACTCCAGCTCCACCTTGCCGCCCAGTCCCTCGATGTTGCGCTTCACCACGTCCATGCCCACGCCCCGCCCGGACACGTCGGTGACCTGGTCGGCGGTGGAGAAGCCCGGGGCGAAGATGAGTTGCCAGACCTCGTGGTCGCTCATGCCGTCATGCACGCCGGGGATGGCCTTTTCCTTGGCCTTGGCGAGGATCCGGTCGCGATTGAGGCCGCCGCCGTCGTCGATGACTTCGATGACCACGTTGCCGCCCTGGTGACTGGCCTTCAGGGTCAGGGTGCCCTTGGGATTCTTGCCCGCGGCCACACGTTTCTCCGGGGTCTCGATGCCATGGTCCAGGCTGTTGCGCACCAGGTGGGTCATGGGGTCGGTGATCTTCTCGATGAGGCCCTTGTCCAGTTCGGTGTTGTCGCCGACGGTCTTCATTTCCACCTGCTTGTTCAGCTTGCCCGCCAGGTCCCGTACAACCCTGGGGAAACGGGAGAACACCATGCTCATGGGCAGCATGCGGATGGACATGACCGATTCCTGCAGGTCCCGGGTGTTGCGGGACAGCAGGTCGATGCCGGACATGAGTTTTTCGGCCTTGACCGGATCCAGGCCGCTGGCGGCCTCCGCCAGCATGGCCTGGGTAATGACCAGTTCTCCCACCAGGTTGATGAGTTGGTCCACCTTTTCCACTGACACGCGGATGCTCGTGTCGGCCGCCGCGGCAGCGGTGACCGTCTTGTCCGTGCCCCGGCGCCCCGCCTTGGTGGTCTCCACGCCGGGCTGGTCCATCACCCTGCGGCCGGGCGATTGGCCTGGATTATCCGGCTTGGGCGTATCTTCCTTCAGCGCCGTGGTCACCTCCTGGCTGCCCGGCGCGCCATCGAAAAGGCCCAGGCCGCCAGGGGCGTTCACGAAGATGCCGTAACCCTGGCCCTCCAGGGCAGCCGGCGCATCAGCGGCCGTGACGTCGCGGGAAGGGAGGTTCTCGGGTTTGCCCGGGGCATCCTCGAACAGGCCATAGGCCCCATCGGCATCCTTTTCTTCCCGCACGGGTTTGGTTTCCTGGCCGGCGTCTTGAGCGGGGGCGTCGGGTTCGTCGCTGAACAAACCGTACCCCGGATCCTCGGCGGGGACCTGGCCGGGGTCGACCACGTCGTCGAAGAAGCCGTAGGCGGACTCCTCGGCCGGCGCGGTCCCTGGGGCATCTTCGAAAAAACCGAAGGCCTCGTCCACCTGGCCGCCGTTGCCGGCCGAGCCGGGCGCCAGATGGATGGACTCTGCGGCCACGTAAAAGGCGAGGGCATCCTGGATCTCGGCGTCAGTCCTGGCCGTGGTAAGCAAAGCCTCGAGATGGGGCATGGCGGCATCGGGACGATGCCTGACATCCAGGGCGGCGATCTCGGCCAGGGCGGACAACAGGTTGTCCACCGCCTGGCCATCCTCCGCGACCTCCGCTGGCAGCCCGCAGTACAGACTGAGGGTGCGGGGTTCGGCGGGCTGCGCGTCCTCCGCCTCCCGGCCAGGGGCGGCGGGCACCTCGTCGCTCGCCAATTGATTCAGGCGCTCGCATACGTTCCTGATTTCAGCCTCGTCCGCCTCGGGCCCACCCTGGTGGTGTTCAAGCTGGGCGCGCAGCACATCCCCCGCGGCCAGAAAGGCATCCACCATCTCCGGCCTCAGGCCCAGTTCCTCCTTGCGCAACCGGTCCAGCAAGGTTTCCAGGACGTGGGTAACCTCCGTCATGTCCGTGAACCCGAAGGTCCCGCTGCCCCCCTTGATGGAGTGGGCCGCACGGAAAATGGCGTTCAAGTCCTCCAGGGACGGGGTCTCCACATCCAGATCGAGCAGCATGCTCTCCATGTTCGCCAGGTGTTCCGAGGCCTCCTCGAAAAACACCTGGTAGAACTGGCTCATGTCTATGGACATAGGCGTCTCACATCACTTGGCCTGGGCAGGGCGCCAGGCGATCTTTGGCTGGATCGATGGACAGAATGGCGACTTTGGCCTGCTTCTCGATTTAGCCAATGACCTTCTTCACCACTTCGAGCAACTTCTGGGGATCGAAGGGCTTAACCAGCCACCCCGTGGCGCCAGCAGCCTTGCCGGCTGCCTTCATGGCATCGGAGGACTCCGTGGTGAGCATGAGGATGGGTACCGAACGGTACTGGGGCAGTCCCCGCAGGCTCTTGATCAGCGTGAGTCCATCCATCTTGGGCATGTTCTGGTCGGTTAGGATCAGATTGGCCGATTTTCCTTTTGCCTTGTTCAGTCCGTCCTCGCCGTCCACGGCCTCCACCACCTCATAGCCTGCGCTCTTGAGGGTAAAGGCCACCATCTGGCGGATGGAGGCGGAATCATCAACGGTCAGTACAACTTTCCCCATGGCGAAACCTCTTCAGTACGTGATCAGGACTACTCATTCAAAACAACTCGATATCCCCGGAATCCATGCTTTCCTGCTTGACGGGGTTCAAACGCACGCGGTCCACTTCCGCCAGGGCATGCATGCGTTCCTTGGCATGCATAAGACCCTTGGCCACCTCTTCAGCGCCGACGAAGGCGGTGGCTGATTCCTCCGCCGCGACGCGCAGGGCTTCGATGCCGGCCTGGGCATGCGAGATCAACTGGCTGGTCATGTCCTGGAACTGCAGGGCAGTCACGGCGGCGTTCACTTCCCTGCCCACGCTTTCAGCATGGTGATCGATGGTTCTTGCGGCATCGGCCATTTCACCGTTGACGTGCTCTATCCGGGCCATGGTGTCCTGCACCTGCTTCTTGGAACTGAGTGCATGGTTCATGTCCATGGAGGCCACGGTATGGATGGACGTGTGGGCCAGGGCCAGGGAGCCATGCACGCTGTCCATGTGGCCACGGATCTGGCTGGAGAACTGGTTGGTCCGCTGGGACAGGGCCCGTACTTCATCCGCCACCACGGCGAAGCCTCGTCCGGCTTCTCCGGCCCTGGCCGCCTCGATGGCCGCATTCAAGGCCAGCAGGTTGGTCTGCTTGGCGATGGCTTCGATTTCTCCGAGTATGGCCAGGATGGCATCCACCTCGGTACTGATGACGTCCATGGTTTCCACCAGGCTCATGGCGATCTTGCTGGTGGAAACGGTGTTGTCCACGAAGGTTTCCAGGGTCTTGGAGGTGTCCAGGACGAACTGGGAAAACCCCCCCTCCCCTTCGCTTCCGCCTTGACCAGCCATGCCGGACACGATGGACAGGGCCAGATCCCTCTGGGCCTGGATATGGGTATTCATGGTGCCGAAGCTGGAGATGAGCTGCTCGATGGCCTGGTGCAGCAGGTCCTTCACGCGATTCAGGTCGGCGATGCTGTTGTCGCACTGGACGCGGCTCTCGCTGGCCAGGCCGTTCATCAACGCCCCGATTTCATCCCGATGCAAGTCGCCGGCCTGGTCCGCGTCAATGACATGACCGCTGGCCACGCCGTGACGCAGGGCCAGGTACCACGCCACGCTCGCGCCCACGGCGATGGCGAGCACGCGCCATACAGGCTCCGCGAACACTGCCACCAACGCGGCCAGGATCGCGGCGATGGCAATCAAGGTCGTGAAATATCTGGACGACAACCAGGGCTCCTTGTACGTGTAAGTCCTGCCTCGGGCTGGCAGCTTGCGTGCCCCATATCGGCACACCGGCCTAAATCTTTAGGTGGGTGCCAGACGCCCCGGGCAAAAAAAAACCGGCTTACGCCGGTTGAAAGAACCCTGTAGGGGCAGCTACTGCACCGTATCCACGGCCAGCAACCGCTGCAATTCGCCCGACTGGTGGAGTTCCCGCATGATGTCGGAGCCGCCAACGAACTGGCCACGCACATACAGTTGGGGAATGGTGGGCCAGTTGGCGTAATCCTTCACGCCCTGGCGGATCTCAGCATCCTCCAGTACGTTCACCGCCAGAAACTGTGTAACACCGCATGCCTTGAGCAGATTGACGGCATTGGCGGAAAAGCCGCACTGGGGAAACTGGGGTGTGCCCTTCATGTACAGCACGACCGGATTTTCAGTGACCTGTTTGTGAATCAATTCCTTGACATCCATGGGAGCCTCTTACCAGAGTAAATTTGTCGGGTATTTTATTACACCCAGGGGCCAGGTCAAGAAAATAATGACAAGACCAGATTGACCAAATGGGGTTGATTTAATACATTGATATCTGAAATGTGTCTTTGCGTGTGTCGCGCAACGCGTTTCATGTCGTAACCCACTGGCAGCTTTGAGCCATCTGGCGACCAGTGGGGCATGTTGGTCGCGTGCCGGCACCGGCGCGGCTGACATCCTCCTCCTCTCTTCGCCCCGGTAACTAACCGGGGTTTTTTTTTGCCCCGTGGCTGGGGACAATGGCCCCATGGACACCCCCCCCGATCCATCCCTGTTGCCTGCAGCCACACGCTTCCTGGAACTGGAAGCTTCGCATCGTCCGGATTTTTCCGGCTGCATCGTCCTCATTCCCCACCACCACATGGGTGTGGATTTTCGCCTGGCCCTGCGGCGGTCCATGCCGGATCCCGTGTTTCTGCCGCCTCGCCTGCTCACGCTCCCGGACCTGGCCCGGACCGCGACCGTGGACACGACGGCGGAACCCGACAGCAAGCGGTTGGCGGAATTGCATGACTTCCTCGCCCACATTGGCCATCTGCCCCGGGAGGGTTTGTGGCAGGCCGCCCGTGAACTCCTGGATCTGTTGGAAGAAATGGACAGGGCCCAGGTCACCCTGGACGGCGCAGCCGCAGATCGGGCCCTGGATCAGGGGCGGGGCAACCCCTACCTGGGGCTGGAGGCCACCATTGCCCGAGGTGTATGGCAGGCCCTGGGCCAGGATGCGCCGGGCAGGGCCCGGGCCTATGGCCTGCGTCTGGCTTGGCTGGCAAACCGGGCCCAGCAGCCCTTGTATACCCTGGGACTCATGGACCTGGCAGCGCAGGAGGATGACTTCCTGCGGAGCTGGGCAGAGCGCCAGCCCGTACTCGCATTGCCGGCACCCGTGCCCTATCCGGAACGCCATGCCCTGCTGGTGGATGCCTGGCGCACCCAGACCCCACCCCTGGAACGTAGAGCTGGTGACCATGCCCGCCAGCAGGCCACCTCTCCGCTTGCGGGTGCCCTGGCCATCCACCCTGCCCACAACCTGGAAACCGCAGCTCGCACGGCGGAACGGGTGCTGCTGGACTGGCTGGCCGAGGGCCGGCGCCGCATCGCCCTGGTGGCCCTGGACCGTCTTCTGGCCCGGCGCCTGCGAGCCCTGCTGGAGCGGCGCCGGATCCTGGTGCAGGACGAAACCGGATGGACCTTGTCCACCTCCGCAGTGAGCCATGTGGTGGAACGCTGGCTGGCTATGTCCGGGGAGCGGGTCTGGCACGGGGACCTGCTGGACCTGCTCAAGTCCCCCTTCCTGTTCGCGGACGATCCTGCGGGGCGCACGGCGGCGGCCCACGGCCTGGAAGCCGCCCTGAGGCGCCATGGTGCTCCGGCCAACCTGGCGGGCTACCAGGCCCTGGCGCGCCAGGAAGGACTCGCCGAGGCCCAATCCATCCTTTCACGCCTGGCGGCCGCCCAGTCCCTGTTTACCCGTCGCCGCCAGCCCCTGGCGGCCTGGACCCGTCAACTCCTGGAGGCCATGGACCTGCTGGGCGCACGGCCGGCCCTGGCCGCCGACCCCATCGGCCGGCAATTGCTGGAGCTGTTGCAGCGGCTGGAACAGGAAGTAGCTGGCATGTCTCAAGGCTTCGACCAGGGGGACTGGCGCCGCTGGCTGTTCCTGCACCTGGAGCAGACCACCTTTAGCGAAGCCTCGGTGGAAAGCCCCCTGCGCCTGACCCATCTGGCCGCCGCCCACCACCGGGAGTTGGAGGGCGTGATCATCCTGGGGGCCGGCGCGGCCCATCTGCCGGGCGGCGCCAAGGCCACGGTGTTCAACGACGCCACCCTGCGGCAACTGGGCCTGCCAGGCCGTGAGGAAAAGGAGGCTGCCACCCAGGACATGCTCATGGACCTCCTGGCCCGCACGCCCCGGGCTGCATTCATCTGGCAGGCCGAGGCGGATGGCGACCCCGCCCCCTTGTCGCCCTGGTTGGTGCACCTAGAGGCGTTCCACCAGGCGGCATGGGGACAGCGCCTGATCCGCACGCTGGAGCTTCCCTTGCCGCTGGCCGAGGGCCCGGGAGCCATGCCCGCTGACCCGCCCTCTGCGCCTCGACCTCCCCGGCGGCTCAGCGTGAGCGCCTGGCAGAGCCTGGTGGCTTGCCCGTACCAGTTCTTCGCCCGCCATGTCCTGGGCCTGAACGAACCGGACGACATGCCGGAGGAAATGGACAAGGCGGAATACGGCAGCCTGGTGCACCGCATCCTGGCCCGCTTCCACAGCACCCACCCCAGCCTGGAAAACGAAACCGCCCCTTACTGGGAGGCCGAACTGAAGACCCTGTCCGCCGCCGTCTTTGACGTCGCGGAGCACAGGCATTTCCAGGCCGTGGCCTGGCGCCTGCGCTGGGAACGCCACATTCCGGACTACGTTGCCTGGGCCTTGGGCCGGGAGGTCGAGGGATGGCGATTCCATGCGGCCGAAACGCCCCTGGAAAAGGCCGTGGCCTGGGGCGATGGCGACCAGACCCTGCTATACGGCCGGGCGGACCGCCTGGACCACAAGGACGGTGACGTGGCTGTGCTGGACTACAAGACCCAGTCCCGCCAGACCCTGCGCGCCAAACTGGAGCCGGGTGGCGAGGATGTGCAGCTGGCGGCCTATGCCTGGCTGGCGGATGCCACCCAGGCCGGTTTCGTCAGCGTGGATGAAAAACAGGTGGTCCTGCTCCAGGCCGAGGCAGGCGACGACCTGGCCCTGCGGGCCGGCGCCGAGGAGGGGCGCATCGCCAAGACCATGGCGGAGATGGCCGCCGGCGCCGGCCTGCCGGCCCACGGTGCCCTCTCCACCTGCGCCTGGTGCGAAATGCAGGGCCTTTGCAGGCGTGCCCACAGGGACTTGGCGATGCCATAATCCCAAGGCGGTACCAACACCCAGGAGACAACATTGAAAATCGAGACCATCGCAGTCCACGGCGGCTACAGCCCTGAGCCCACCACCAAGGCCGTGGCGCCCCCCATCTACCAGACCACGTCCTACGCCTTCGACTCCACCCAGCACGGTGCAGATCTGTTCGACCTCAAGGTGGCGGGAAACATCTACACCCGCATCATGAATCCCACCACCGACGTTTTGGAGAAGCGGGTGGCTGAAATGGAGGGCGGCATCGGTGGCCTGGCCCTGGCCTCCGGCATGGCAGCCATCACCTACGCCGTCATGACCATCGCCGAGGCGGGGGACAACATCGTCACCAGCTCCACCCTGTATGGCGGCACCTATAACCTCTTCGCCCACACCCTGCCCCGCTACGGCATCGAGGTGCGCTTCGCCGACTACCGCCAGCCGGACAGCTTCGAGAAGCTCATCGACGCCCGCACCAAGGCGGTTTTCTGCGAGTCCGTTGGCAACCCCCTGGGCAACGTCACGGACTTCGAGAAACTGGCGCAACTGGCCCATGCCCACGGCGTGCCCGTCATCGTCGACAACACCGTGCCCACCCCCTACCTGTGCAGGCCCTTCGACCACGGCGCCGACATCGTGGTGCACGCCCTGACAAAATACCTGGGAGGCCACGGCAACAGCATCGGCGGCATGATCGTGGATTCCGGAAAGTTCCCCTGGGCCGAGCACAAGACCCGTTTCGCCCGCCTGAACGAACCGGATATCTCCTACCACGGCGTGGTCTACACCGAGGCCCTGGGTCCGGCGGCCTACATCGGCCGCGCCCGGGTGGTACCCCTCCGCAACATGGGCGCCGCCATCTCCCCCTTCAACAGCTTCCTGATCCTCCAGGGCATCGAGACCCTGCACCTGCGCATGGACCGCATCTGCGACAACGCCCTGACCGTGGCCCAGTGGCTGAAGAACCACCCCCAGGTGAGCTGGGTCAACTATGCCGGCCTGCCGGACTCCCCCAGCAAGCCACTGGCGGACAAGTACATGGGCGGCAAGGCCTCGGGCATCGTTTCCTTCGGCATCAAGGGAGGACGCGAGGCGGGGGCCAGATTCATCGATGCCCTGCAACTCATCGTGCGTCTGGTGAACATCGGCGACGCCAAGTCCCTGGCCTGTCACCCCGCCAGCACCACCCACCGCCAGCTCTCTCCGGAGGAACTTGCCAGGGCCGGTGTCTCCGAGGACATGGTGCGACTTTCCATCGGCATCGAGCACATCGACGACCTCATGGCGGACATCGACCAGGCCCTGGCAGCCGCGCAGTAAGCGGCTTCCTGAAACAGGAACGGCCAGCAATAGCTGGCCGTTCCTGTTTGGGTGCCGGCTATGGGTTGGGGTTGGGAATGGGGATGGCCTCCGCCTCGTCAGGCTTCCAAGGCGTCAGCACGATCTCCACGCGCCGGTTGCGCTGGCGGTTCTCCTCAGTATCGTTGGAAGCAATGGGACGATACTTGGAAAAGCCCACGGCTTCCATGCGGGTGGGAGCGACGCCATGCTGGTCCTCGAAATAGCGCACCACACTGGAGGATCGGCCGGTGGACAGTTCCCAGTTGGAGTAATACTTAGATTTCAGGCTGGGCCCAATGGGCACGGTGTCCGCGTGGCCCTCGATGCGGATGGTCTCGTCGCCTCCAGCCAGGGCTGCGGCCACGGCGTCCAGCACCCGGCGGCCACCGGGGAGAATGTCCGCGCTGCCGGACTCGAACAGGATGCGGTCCAGCACCCTCACCGTCAGTTGGGAACGAAGTTGGTCGATCTCCACATCCCGGTTGCCGATCTCGCTCTGGAGGCGCTGGCGCAGACCCTTTTCCAGTTCCCGCATGCGCTGGCCTTGCTTGTCCCGGGTTTCCGCTGCCTTGGCATATTTCTGCAAATCCTCGCGCATCTCCGCGCAGGACGCCGCGTCAGCCTGGGCCTGTTGCCTCAACGTCGACAAGTCGCCCTGACAGCGGACAAGTTCACCCGCCCTCTCGGCCAAGGCCTTCTCGGCTCGCGAGCGACCTTCCTTCTCGGCCTGAACCTGCCCCATGGCCGCGTCCCTGCCCCGAATACATTCCTGCAATTCCTGCCTTGCCCGGTTGCAGTCCCCCTGGGCTGTGGCAAGGTTCTGGCGCTCTAGAGCGAGTTGCCCTTGGCAAGTGGCGCTCTCACATGCGGCATCGACGATCTTCACCGGTTCCTGGCTGGCACAACCCGCGAGGACCATCACCACCGAAAAGGCCAATGCAGTCCTATTCATGCTACCTCCTGATCGGCTGGAAAAACTGGGAACACTTTCAGTATGGCACCTGATGCAAGAACAGCACGGCCACTGCTCAAGCCACTTTCCATCAGGGCTGGCCAGCCACGCAGGCCTGAAGATCCGCCAGTTTTTCCAGTATCTGGTCCTTGAATTCCATCAGCTCACGCACCTTGGCCCGGGCAGTTTCCATGTCGCCAGCCTGGCGCAGGCGGATGATCTCCGGGCCCAGCCGGTGCACCGCCGCGTGGATGGGTTCCAGTTCGACGAAGGCCTGGAGTTGGCCATACCGTCTCGAACCGTGCCCGTAGTACCAGTGGCCAAAGCGGCATTGATGGTGGTCGCTCAATTCCTTGGCGGAGAGTTGCAGGGAAGCGCCCTCCAGATGATCGAGCACCCCCTTGACCCACTTGACGTGGTCATATTGGGCCACCAGCAGGGGAAAGTCGTTCATTTCCCATTGGGTATCCGCCCATAAAGCCCACTGGGGATCCGGCCGGTAGGCTGCCACCCAGGCGGGCACGTCCTCGGCGGGCATGGGACGGGAGATGCCGTAGCCCTGGACGATGTCACACCCAAGGCGCATGAGCAGCACGCCCTGTTCCGCGGTCTCGACACCTTCGGCCACCACGGTGCGGCGGAACGCCGTGGCAAGGCCGATGACGCCCTCCACCAGGGTCAGGTCGTCACTGTCTTCCAGGATATCCCGCACGAAGGACTGGTCGATCTTCATCACGTCCGCCGGGATGTCCCGCAGGTAGGCCAGGGAGGCATAGCCCGTGCCGAAATCGTCCAGGGCGAAACCCACGCCCATCTCCCGGCAGGCCTCGATCACCTCACGCACATGGCGCGTGTTCTCCAGGGCGGCGGATTCCAGGATTTCCATTTCGAGACGACCCGGCTTCACCTCCGGGTAGTCGTTGAGGCAGGCCCGCACGCAATCCACGAAATCCTTCCGCAGCAACTGGCGCGCGGCCAGGTTGACACTGATGGAAAGGGCACAGCCCATGCGGTCCCAGGCCATGATCTGGGACAAAGCCTTTCGTGTGACCCACTCACCGATATCGACGATGAGTTCGTCATGCTCCGCCTGGGGCAGGAATTCGCCCGGCGACAGAAGGCCGCGCTCGGGGTGCTGCCAGCGCAGCAGGGCTTCCATGCCCATGACCTGGCCTGTGCGCAAATTGACCTTGGGCTGGTAATGCAGCACCAGTTCTTCACGACCCAGGGCCTCGCCCAACCGGTGCAGGAGTTGGCGCCTGGTCTGGGCCTGCTGGTCCTGTTCGGCGTCGAACAGGTGGAACCGGTTGCGTCCGGCCTGCTTGGCCTGGTACATGGCCTGGTCCGCGTGGCGTAGCAGGGTTTCCGTGTCGGCACTGTCGAAGGGGAATACCGTGACGCCGAGGCTGGCCGTGAGCGTGTACTGCTGGCCGTCTATCTCGAAGGGGGCTGCGGACAGGCTGAGCACCCGTTCCGCCACGCACTCGATCTCGTCCATGTTGGGCAGGCCGCTGAGGGCCATGGCGAACTCGTCCCCGCCCAACCGGGCCACCACGTCCGTGCTGCGTACCACCTGCTTCAGCCGCTGGGCCACCATCACCAGGATGCGGTCCCCCATGGCATGCCCGTGGCGGTCATTCAGCAGCTTGAAACCGTCCAGATCAAGGAACACCAGGGCCAGCAGCTGATTGTCCCGACGGGCCCTCTCCACCATCTTGTGCAGCCGCTCGGTCAACTGGGCACGGTTGGGCAGTTCGGTGAGGATGTCGAAATGGGCGATGCGCTGCAAACGCTCCTGGGCACTGTGCAGGGCATCGATGTCGGTAAACACCGCCACATGGTGGCTGTGCTCCCCCTGCCCGTCCTTCACGACGGTGATGCTCAGCCGCTCCAGATAGACCTCGCCGGATTTCCGCCGGTCCCAGATCTCGCCCTGCCAACGTCCTTCCGTCTTCAGGGCATGCCACATCCGGGCGTAGAACTCCGGGCCATGACGGCCGGACTTGAGCATGCTTGGCGTCTGGCCCAGCACCTCCTCCAGCGCATAGCCCGTGACCTCGCAGAAGGCCTCGTTAACGTACAGGATGCGGTTGTCCGCATCCGTCACCATCATGCCGTCCCGGATGTTCTCCAGGACGATAGCCGCAAGTTCCTGAGGAAGGTCATGCGTGCCGACGGACATGCCGTCAGCGCTCGCCGATGCGCTTGGCCAGGTCGGCGGCCTTGCCCGTATAGCTGCCCGGCGTCATGGCCAGCAGACGCTGCTTGGCCTCGTCGGGAAGAGCCAGGCCCTGGATGAAGGCCGCCAGGGAGGCCTGGGTTATGCCCTCCTTGCCCCGGGTCAGGGCCTTGAGCTGTTCATAGGGTTTATCCAGGCCATAACGACGCATCACCGTCTGGATGGGCTCCGCCAGCACTTCCCAGTTGGCGTCCAGGTCTTCCGCCAGCTTTGCCGGATTGGCCTCCAGCTTGTTCAGGCCCCGCAGGCAGCTCTCGTAACCGATCAGCGCGAAACCGAAGGCCGTGCCCATGTTGCGCAGCACGGTGGAGTCCGTCAGGTCACGCTGCCAGCGGGAGATGGGAAGCTTTTCAGACAGATGACGCAACAGGGCGTTGGCCAGGCCCAGATTGCCCTCGGAATTCTCGAAATCGATGGGGTTCACCTTGTGGGGCATGGTGGAGGAGCCCACTTCCCCCTCCTTCAACTTCTGCTTGAAGTAACCCAGGGAGATGTAGCCCCACACGTCCCGGTCCATATCGATCAACAGGGTGTTGGCCCGGGCACAGGCGTCGTACATCTCCGCCATGGCATCGTGGGGTTCGATCTGGATCGTGTAGGCATTGAAAGCCAGGCCCAGGCTCTCCACGAAACGGCGGGCGAAGCCTTCCCAGTCGAAGTCCGGGTAGGCCGACAGGTGGGCGTTGTAGTTGCCCACGGCGCCGTTGATCTTGCCCAGCATCTCCACGCCGGCAAAGCGGGCCGTGGCCCGGCGCAGCCGGTGCACCACGTTGGCCATCTCCTTGCCCAGGGTGGAAGGGCTGGCAGGCTGGCCGTGGGTGCGGCAAAGCATGGGCAGGTCCGCCAGTTCCACGGCCAGGGCGGTGAGACGTTCCTCCACGGCACCCAGGGCGGGCAGCAGCACGTCCCGGCGGGCATCCCGAAGCATGAGGGCATGGGACAGGTTGTTGATGTCCTCGGAGGTGCAGGCGAAGTGGATGAATTCAGCCACCTTCATCACCTCGGCATTGGCCCCCAGCCGGTCCTTGAGGAAATATTCCACGGCTTTCACATCGTGGTTGGTGACCTTCTCGTGGGCCTTCACTGCCTCAGCGTCAGCCAGGGAAAAGCTGTCGGCCACGGCGTCCAGTTCTGCGATGGTGGCGGCAGAGAAGGCGGGCACCTCCACGATGGCCGGCTCGGCGGCCAGGGCCTTGAGCCATTCGATCTCCACCTTCACACGATACTTGATGAGGCCGAACTCGCTGAAATAGGGCGCCAGCTTGGCACCGCTGCGGCGGTAACGACCATCCAGGGGGGAAAGCGCGGTGAGGGTATTCAGGTCCATGTTGAACTCACAGTTTTTGGCGTATGGCCAGGGTGGCCTGGTTGCGCAGGGCCTTCAGCATGCCCAGCATCTGGCCCGTCAGTTCCAGGGGCTGGGCTTGCCGGTCGGCGTAGAGCATGGCCACCGACTTGCCGTTGATGGCGATGGGCAGCAGCAGGAAGGCGTGGGCGTTGGTGCTGTCCCGGTACCAGGGGGGGATGCGATCACGGATATTGTCCGCCGTGGCATCGGAAATGAGGATGTCCTGGCCCTTGGACAGGGCGGCATGGAACACGTCCGGGGCAAAGGAGAGGGGGATGCGGAAGGCCCGGCGCAGCGCCTCCGCATTGGGCCCGAAGGCCACACGCCCCAGCAGGCACTGGCTGCCCCGGTCCAGGGTGCTGACGAGGACCCGGTCGAAGCTGCCGCTGCGGTAGAACAGTTCCGCCACCATCTTAAGCACGTCGGAGAGCTGGTATTCCCCCAGGATCAGGCTGGTGAGGTCCTGCATGCCCTGGGCCAGGATGCTGGTGGGGTCCATGGACTCCCCTTCCCGGGAGGTGTCGAGCCCTGCCATGACCTCCTCCTCCTCCCCGGCTTCCTGCCCCGCCGCCGCTTCCTGCTCCGCCTGGCCAGGCTTGAGCAGGCGCTGCATCAAGGGGCTGCGCCTGGCGTCCGTACGGATGATGTGGGCTTCCCGCTGCACCGTTTGGGCGGCCTTGTGGGCCGTCTCAGCCAGGGACTCCACGCTCACCTTGGCGGCGTCCTTGTAGCGCTCGCACAAGGCGTTGATGGCCTGCCGCTGCTGGTCAGGCGGCAGGTTCCTGGCATAGGTCTGGTGCAGTTCCTGGGCCAGGTTGGCCACCACCCTCAGACGCCCGTCCAGGGAGCTCGCCGCCCGCACGGGGCCCTCGCCGACGGGCGTGATGGCATGCAGGATGTTGGGGGCGAAGTGCCATTGCTTGGCGATGGCCAGGCCCAGCTGCTCGTAGTCCACCCCCAGCACCACCCTTGCCGCCGCCGCTTCGCTGAGCTGGTCCGCCTCCATGCGTTCAGCGACCTGCACGGTTTCTTCGTAGAAATGAAAGCGCGCCATGAGCCGCCCCAGATTGCGGAACAGGGCGCTGATGAAGGCTTCCTCGCTGTCACGCACGCCGGCGCTGGAAGCCAGCATGCGTCCCAGGGTGCCGCAGAAGAAGCTGTCCACCGCCTCCGCCTTGAGCTCTTCCGCCTGGGCGTGGTTCTCCAGGTGCTCGAACAGCAGCAGGGAGATCGCCGCGTCCCGTACCGCATCCAGACCCAGGATGACCACGGCGCGGGAGATGGTGCTGATGGGCTGCACGCTGAAGGAGCCGTAGTAGGCCGCGTTCACCAGGCGCAGCAGCTTGTTGGTGAGGGACACGTCCCGCAGGATGATCTCGGTCAGGGCGCTGGAGTGGCCGTTCTCGTCGCTGACCGCCTTGTTGAGCTCGCTGATGGTATGGGACAGGGCGGGGAAATCCCCCCCCTGGTTCATGCGCTGAAGCAGGGTTTCCAGTGCGGTATCCGTGCTCATCTCGTGTTTGCCCTGGGCACGTTCAGGCAGGCCTGCGATCCTGCAGGGCCTGGGCGATGGTCATGCCGTCCACGTGCTCCAGTTCACCGCCCGCCGGCAGCCCCCGGGCGATGCGGCTGACCTTCAGTCCCTTGGCCTTCAGAATCTCGCCGGCGTAATGGGCCGTGGCCTCCCCTTCAGCCGTGAAGTTGGTGGCGAGGATTACCTCCTCCGTCTCCCCGTCCTGGGCCCGGGAGATGAGTTGCTCCAGGCCGATGTCCCGGGGCCCAACCCCGTCCAGGGGCGACAGCCGCCCCATGAGCACGAAGTACAGGCCCCGATAGGCCTGGGTCTCTTCCAGGCGGTTGAGATCGGCCGGCATTTCCACCACGCACAGGGTGCGCGGGTCCCGCCGGGGGTTGCGACACAGGTCGCACACCGGGGCTTCGGAGAAGTTGTTGCAGCGCTGGCAGTGGTGCAGGCGCTCCAGGGCGTTGGTCAGGGCACCCGCCAGGCGGGCGGCGCCTGGGCGGTTGCGTTGCAGCAGATGATAGGCCATACGCGCCGCAGACTTGGGGCCCACGCTGGGCAGCACCCGCAGGGCGTCGATGAGGGCGTCGAGGGAGGAAGGAAGAAGCATTCGGGAAGGATGAATGGGGAATGATGGATGGGGTTTCTCATCACCCATCCCTCATCCCCCATCCCATATTAAAAGGGTAGCTTGAAGCCTGGAGGCAGGGGCAGGCCCGCGGTAACGCCGGCCATCTTCTCCTGCACCATATCCTCCACCTTGCGCACCGCGTCGTTCATGGCTGCCGCGACGAGGTCCTCCAGCATCTCCTTCGCGTCGTCACCGCTATCGGCCAGGAGGCTGGGATCGATGGTGACCCGCTTCACGTCGTGCTTGCCGGTCATGACCACCTTCACCAGCCCCGCGCCGGAGGCGCCTTCCACCTCCATTTCCGCGATCCTGGCCTGCATCTTCTGCATATTTTCCTGCATCTGCTGGGCCTGCTTCATCAGGTTGCCGATGCCGCCCATTCCGCCTTTGATCATGTCTCTGTCCTGTTCCTAGTTGCCGGTGCCCGTCAGGGGGCGAATGTTGTTGATGGAGGCCTCGCACTCCCGCACGAGGGTCTGCACGAAGGGATCGGCGCGGATGGCCGCTTCCGCCTCGCTCTGCTGATTGGCCTGTTCCCGGGCGCGAAGGGCCGCGGGAGAGGCCTCGCCGACCTGCTCCACCACTTCGATGTCCACCCGCACGCCTGCCCCCAGGCGTTCCGCCAATGCGGCCTTGAGCTTGTCGCCGAAACCGGCCAGCAATGTTTTCTGTCCTTCCGGCAGCCGCAGGCGCAGGCTGCGCGGGTCGTACCCGGCCAGTTCGCATTGCATGGCCAACTGGCGCACCAGGCCCGGCAGGCCTTCGGCCAGGCGGCGCCAGTTGCCGTCGAAGCCCTCCAGGGGCTCGTTGGCCGCCACTGGGCTGGCCGGGACGGCATGCACCTTGGCAGCCGCCCCGGGGTGAGGGGCGGCCGCGCCCCCCGCAGCTGGACGGCTTTCATTGCCTGAGCGCCTGCCCGGCGGCGGCACGGAAGGGGGCTCTCCCGGCATGAAGGCCAGCATGCGCAGCAGGGTCATGGAGAAACCGGCGAATTCATCCGGGGCCCATTCCAGGTCCCGGCGCCCCAGGGTGGCGATCTGGTATTGGACCTGAACAGTCTCCGGGTCCAGGCTCCTGGCCAGCTCGAACAGGCGTTCCCGCTCGGGGGCGTCCTCGTCCACCGCCTCGGGCACGGTCTGGGCCAGGGCGATCTGGTGCAGCAGGCCCGCCAGATCCTGGAGGGCCGCGTCGAAGGAGAAGCCCCGGGCCGCCAGTTCGTCCGCCTCCTTCATCAACCGGGGGCCGTCGCCGTCGGCGAGAGCAAAAAGGATGGGCAGCAGGTAGGCCTGGTCTATGACCCCCAGCATGCCCCGCACCTCCTCCTCCTTCAAGGCCCCCTGGCCGTAGGCGATGGCCTGGTCCGTGAGGGATAGGGCGTCCCGCATGCTGCCGGCGGCCGCCCGGGCCAGCAGGTGCAGGGCGCCGGTATCGAACTCCACCCCTTCCGCCTCCAGCACGTGCTTCAGGTGACCTGATACATGGCCGGGGGGCATCTGCTTCAGGTTGAACTGCAGGCAGCGGGACAGTACCGTCACTGGCACCTTCTGGGGGTCCGTGGTGGCCAGGATGAAGATGACGTGGCCCGGGGGCTCCTCCAGGGTCTTCAACATGGCGTTGAAGGCATTGCGGGAGAGCATGTGCACTTCGTCGATGATGTAGACCTTGTAGCGCCCGGCGGTGGGGGCGTACTGGGCGTTCTCCAGAATCTCCCGCATGTTGTCCACGCCGGTGTTGGAGGCGGCGTCCAGCTCGATCAGGTCCACGAAGCGGCCGCTGTCGATCTGGGTGCAGGCGCCGCACTGGCCGCAGGGCTGGGCGGTGGGCGTATCGCTGCTCTCGCAGTTCAGGCACTTGGCCAGGATGCGGGCCAGGGTGGTCTTGCCCACCCCCCGGGTGCCGGTGAACAGGTAGGCGTGATGCAGGCGCCCCTGGGTCAGGGCATTGGACAGGGCGCGCACCACATGCTCCTGGCCCACCAGTTGCTCAAAGGTGCGGGGCCGCCATTTGCGGGCAAGGACTTGATGGCTCATCAGGCGAACAAGGCCAGTCTGGTCATGCGGGGTCTCAACGGGTGCGTACTGGGCGATATGAATGAGGTGGCGAGCCTGACCCCCGGCACTGGCATGGACCGCTGTGGCTGCTTCCTTCCGGACCTGACCAGATTCACGGCTTGACCATGCGGGGAGGCCCGCCGCCCCGGATTCTACACGAGCAGGGCCGCCAAGTCGTCCGCTGGGCCGCCCCAAGGACGGCTTGCCCCCTCGGGGGCAGCGCAGACCGAGGGTCAGCGCCGGGGGCTCACGTCACTCGTCTCTCCGGGGCTCCGCCAGCCTGCGCGCCTGGACTGCCGCTGCCAGTTCCCGCAGCAGAGGCTCGGTGGCATCCCAGCCGATGCAGGCGTCGGTGATGGACTGGCCGTAGGCCAGGGGCTTTCCAGGCACCAGGTCCTGGCGCCCCGGGCTCAGGTGGCTTTCGATCATCACCCCCATGATGCGCTCGTCGCCGGCAGCGATCTGCCGGGCCACGTCCTGGCCCACCTCGATCTGGCGCTCGAACTGCTTGCTGGAGTTGGCGTGGGACAGGTCGATCATCACCTGGGGGCGCAAACCGGCGGCGGCCAGGTCGGTACATACCTGGCTGACGCTCTCGGCATCGAAGTTGGGTTTCTTGCCCCCCCGCAGGATCACGTGGCAGTCCTCGTTGCCGGCGGTCCTGAACACCGCCACATGGCCGGACTTGGTGATGGACACGAAGTGGTGGGGGGCGTTGGCGGCCTTGATGGCATCCACGGCGATACGGATGTTGCCATCGGTGCCGTTCTTGAAGCCCACGGGACAGGACAGGCCCGAGGCCAGCTGGCGATGGGACTGGGATTCCGTGGTGCGGGCGCCGATAGCCCCCCAGGACACCAGGTCGGCGATGTACTGGGGCGAGATCAGGTCCAGGAACTCGGTGCCGCAGGGCAGGCCCTGCTCGTTGATCTCCAGGAGCAGCTTGCGGGCCAGGCGCAGGCCCTCGTTGATGTCGAAGCTCTCGTTCAGGTGGGGATCGTTGATGAGCCCCTTCCAGCCCACGGTGGTGCGGGGTTTCTCGAAGTACACCCGCATGACCACCACCAGTTCCCGGGCCAGTTCCGTCGCCAGGGCCTTGAGCTTGTGGGCGTACTCCATGGCCGCCCTGGTGTCGTGGATGGAGCAGGGCCCGACGATGACCACCAGACGGTCGTCGGCACCCCGCAGCACGTCATGTATCTGCTTGCGCCCGTCGAAAGTGGTCTTGAGGGCCGTCTCCGAGGCCTTCAGCTCGCGCATGACCTGCATGGGGGCCAGCAGTTCATCGCCCTGTTCGATCCGGGTGTCATCGGTACGGTAGCCCGTCATGGTTCACTACTCCTGTCGTGGTGCCAGCCCAAACAAAAAAACCGCCAGGCTGGCGGTTTTTCGGGGACAACGTCGATTAACTGCGCGCGTGCTTCCCAACCGCCGGGAGGAGGGGTTGGCTAAATCGAAAATAGCGCGCAGTGGTATTCATGGGGCAGGATGCTATCAGACCTTGGCTGACATGGCACGGCCCCCGCCATCTCTCTTCGGTCGTTGCCGCCCCCCGAGGGGGCCAAGTCGTTCTTGGGTCGGCCCAGCGAACGACTTGAGAGCCCAGCCAAAACCTGAATTTCAGGCAGCCACCTTCGGCAGGCGATGCAGGGCCGCCTCGATCTCGTGTTCCGGATAGGCGTAATCCTCCAGCTGGCCGGAGAAATAGCGGTCGTAGGAGGACATGTCGAAGTGGCCATGGCCGGAGAGGTTGAAGAACAGGGTCCTGGGCTCGCCGGTTTCCTTGCAGCGCAGGGCCTCGTCCATGCAGGCGCGGATGGCGTGGCAGGACTCCGGCGCGGGAATGATGCCCTCGGCCCGGGCGAAGGCCACGCCGGCCTCGAAGGTGGCCACCTGGGGCACGGCCACCGCCTCGATCAGCTTCTCGTGGTAGAGCTGGGACACCAGGGGCGAGTCGCCGTGGTAGCGCAGGCCGCCGGCATGGATGCCCGGGGGCATGAAGTCGTGGCCCAGGGTGTACATGAGCATCAGGGGGGTCAGGCCCACCGCGTCGCCGAAGTCATAAGCATAGTGGCCCTTGGTGAGGGTGGGGCAGGAGGTAGGCTCCGCCGCCACCAGGCGCGTGTTCCGGGCCTTGGCATCCCCCGCCGCCTTGTCCGCCAGGAAGGGGAAGGCCGTGCCGGCGAAGTTGGAGCCACCGCCGCAACAGGCGAACACCATGTCCGGGTAGTCGCCGACCTTCTCGAACTGCTTCTTGGCTTCCAGGCCGATGACGGTCTGGTGGTGGCAGACGTGGTTCAGCACGGACCCCAGGGCGTAGTTGGTGTCGGGCCGATTGGCGGCCTCTTCCACGGCCTCGGAGATGGCAATGCCCAGGCTGCCGTTGGATTCCGGGTCCAGTTCCAGGATCTTGCGGCCGGACACGGTGTTGGGTGTGGGGCTGGCGAACACCTCGGCGCCCCAGGTCTGCATCATGGAGCGGCGGTAGGGCTTCTGGTTGTAGGACACCTTCACCATGTAGACGCGCACGTCGATGCCGAACATCTGCCCGGCCAGGGCCAGGGAACAGCCCCACTGGCCAGCGCCGGTCTCGGTGGCCAGGCGCTTGATGCCCGCCTGGGCGTTGTAATAGGCCTGGGCGATGGAGGTGTTGACCTTGTGGGAGCCGGCCGGTGAGACACCCTCGTACTTGTAATAGATCTTCGCCGGGGTGCCCAGGGCCGCTTCCAGCTTGTGGGCGCGGAACAGGGGGCTGGGCCGGTACATGCGGTAGGCCTCCCGCACCGGCTCGGGAATGGGAATCCAGCGCTCGGCGGAGACTTCCTGCTCGATCAAGGTCATGGGGAAGATTGCCGCCAGGGCCTCCGGGCCCACGGGCTTGCCGTCCGGCCCCAGGGGAGGCGCCGGCTTGTTGGGCATGTCCGCCACCACGTTGTACCAATGGGTGGGGATGTCGCTCTCGTCCAGCAGGATCTTGGTCTGGGGCATGGTCAGGTTCTCCTAGTGGTCAGTTCAGGTTTCAAGTCGTGCCCGGACCGTCCGACAGCGGCCCTGGCACAACTTGAATCAGCGGCGAAAGTTGGCATCCTACCTTTCCAGGGCAGTCAAATACATGACCCAGGACAGGGTAGAGCAGTCCCTGGGCCGATATGCCAAGATGAAACCAGGAGATACACAATATCCATATGCCCCTCCGCCCCGCCCAGGCCCGCTGGTTCGAAACCTACCTGCCCCGCAGTCAGACGGTGCAGGGTGTGGAGGTGCTGGCCCGCACGGGCGCGGTGGAACTGGAGACCTACCCCCGCCCCGTGGACGCCACGGAAACGTCCAGGCTGCGCTACTTCGTGGACCAGTTCCATCATCTGGCCAGGGCCCATGGGGCGGACATGCCCCACATCGGTGCCCAGGCCTCCCACCTGGTGGGTGATCCCATCCACCTTGCCAACCAGGCCCTGCATCGCTTGCGGCACTGGTGCGACAGGGTGGATCTGGCCCATGTCCGCATGGACCAGTTGGAGGCCGAAATCCACCACCTGATGCTGCTGCGGGAGTGCGTGGAGGCCATGGCCCGGGACGCGGTGGATCTTGACCGGGTGTTCAGCAAATCCCGGTTCCTGTGCAAATGCCTTTTTGCCTGTCCCAAGCAGGCGGCCCAGGTTCCCTTGCCCAGGGAAGGAGTCGAGGAGGTGTTGCACGGCCAGGACTGGGATTTCCTCTACGTGGCGGGGCTCCCGGAGAAACGCCACCTGATACGCCAACTGGCGGTGGAGCACGGCTGCGAGCAGATCGCGATCCCCGCCTGGCTGGCCGGCGGGCCGGAGGACCAGCGCCGGGCATTGCAGCACCGCCTGGCGGACGCCCACCGGGAGCTGGCCCATCGCAAGATTGAGCTGCGCACCCTCCGGGAGGAAGTCCAGGTGGCCCAGGACAGGGCGGACGTGGGCACCCTGCGGTGGTACCTGAACCATGCCCCCGACACCCTGGGAGCCGGCCCGCTCAACCGGATCTGCGGCTGGACCACGGTCCGGCCGGATGCCTTGCGGGACGCCCTGGCCAAAGCGGGCATCCAGGCCATCATCCGCAGCCCCCGGCCCCCGGCCAAGGCGGCCCCACCCGTGGCCAGCGCCGCCGACTGGTGGGCCCAGCCCTTCCGGCCCCTGGTGGAGATGCTGGGCCCGCCGGGGCGTCAGGAGGTGGACCCCACGGGCCTGCTGGCCCTGGTGGTGCCCCTGCTGTTCGGCTACATGTTCCCCGACTTGGGCCATGGCCTGGTGCTGGCCGTGGCCGCCCTGGCCCTCTCGCCACGCTGGCCCAAGGTCAGGTTCCTCATCCCCTGTGGCATATCGGCGATGATCTTCGGCCTGCTTGCCGGGGATGTGTTCGGCCTTCACGACCTGATCCCGCCGCTATGGCAGCCCCCCCTGGATGCGCCCCTGCTGGTGCTGGCCATCCCCATGGTCTTCGGCGCCCTGCTGATGTTGCTGGGACTGGTCTTCGCCGGCGTCCAGGCCCACTGGCGAGGCGAGGGGCGTCCATGGTTCTGGAAAGAAGGGGCCATGGCGGTGCTGTACCTGGCCGTCCTGCTGGGTCTGGTTTATCCCCCCGCCTTCCTGCTGGCCGGAGCAGCCGCCCTGCAGTTCCTCGGCGCCGGAATTCATCAGGCCCCTGCCGGTGGGCGGCGCGCCGCCCTGCCCATCCTGGTGGGAGACCTGCTGCTGGGGATCTTCGAGCTGAGCATCAACACCCTGTCCTTCCTGCGGGTGGGGGCCTTCGCCCTGGGCCACGCCGCCCTTTCCCAGGCCGTGCTCACCCTGGCCGAGGCCACGGACTGCTCCTGGGGCTGGTGGTTGGTCATGGTGCTGGGCAACCTCTTCGCCCTGGCCCTGGAGGGGCTGCTGGTGTTCGTGCAGACCACCCGCCTGGTGCTGTTCGAGTTCTTCATCCGCTTCCTGCGGGGTGAAGGTCGTGCCTTCCGGCCGGTGGCGCAACCGCCAGTGACAGGAGGCCGCCGGAATAAGGGAAAATGAGACCCCTTCCGCTTCCGCCCGTGCCTCCGTCATGAAAGCCGACCTCACAGAACACACCCTGGACTCCCGCGACGAATACCGGGGCCGCCTGCTGCACGTGAAGAAAGACCGGGTGCGCCTGCCGGACGGCGCCGAATCCACCCGGGAATACATCGTCCACCCCGGCGCGGCGGTGATCATCCCGGTGTTCGAGAACGGCGACATCCTGCTGGAGCGCCAGCACCGCTATCCCCTGCGGCGGGACTTCATCGAACTGCCCGCCGGCAAGTTCGACCCGGACGAAACCGAACTGGCCTGCGCCCGGCGGGAACTCCAGGAGGAAACGGGCTACCTGGCCCAAAGCTGGTCGGAGCTGCCCACCTTCTACCCCTGCATCGGCTACGCCAACGAGCGCCTGGTTTATTTCCTGGCGGAGGGCCTGGAATACAGCGGCGAGAACATGGACGAGGACGAATTCCTGGAGATCCTGCGGGTGCCCCTCCCGGAGGCCATCGCCATGATCGGCGACGGCCGCATCGACGAGGCCAAGACCGTGATGGGCCTGCTGTGGTACGAGCGCTTCGCCCTGACAGCACTCAAACCTTGAACTGATCCAGCTCCGACTTGAGGCGCGCCGCCAGGTCCCCCAGGTGGGCGGCGGTGGTGGACACCTGCTCGGAGGAAGCGCTGTTTTCCTCCACCATCTGGGCGATGCGTTCCACGTTCTGGGCGATCTCCGTGCTGGCGATGCGCTGTTCCCTGGAGGCGCTGGCGATCTCGTCCACCTTTTCCCGCACCAGTTCCGCCGCGCCATGGATATCGGTAAGCACCCGGGCGGTCTCGCCCACGCTGCGCTCCCCCACCTCGGCCCGCTGGCTGCTGGCATCCATGTTGGTGACCGCCTGGCGGGTCTCCTGCTGGATGGCGCTGATCATGCCGGTGATCTGGGTGGTGGCGCCGGAGGTGCGCTCCGCCAGCTTGCGCACCTCGTCCGCCACCACGGCGAAGCCCCGGCCCTGCTCCCCGGCCCGGGCCGCCTCGATGGCGGCATTCAGGGCCAGCAGGTTGGTCTGGTCGGCGATGTCCTTGATCACCTGGACGATGCCGCTGATCTCGTCGGCGCGGACGTTGAGGCCCTCGATCTGCCGGGCCGCGTCCCGCACCGCCTGGGCGATGACGATCATTTCCCGGCTGGCCTCGTTGGCCACGCTCTGGCCCTGGTCGGACATGCGTCCCGCCTCATCGGCGGTGGCGTTGGCGTCCTGGGTCTGGTCCGCGGTGTGGGACACGGATACGGTCAGTTCCTCCACCGAAGCTGCCGCCGAGGAAATCGCCTCGCTTTGCCGGGTGGTGGCCTGGGCGATGAGATTGGAGCCGGCGGCCACCTCATGGGAGGCGATGTCCACCTGGTCGGCCGCGTCCTTGGCGCTCTGGATCAGTTGGGCCAGGGCCTCCCGGGCCCGGTTCACGTCGGTGGCGATACGCCCCAGCTCATCCCGGCTGGCCACCCGGGCGGGGCGGCTCAAATCGCCGGCGGCCAGGGCGGTGGAGGTGAGGTTCACCTCCCCCACGGCCTGGAGGATACCCGCGTGCATGCCCAAGACGATGTAGCCCGTGAGGCCCAGCATGACCAGGGTGAGGGCGATGCTGAACACCATGTGCTCGCGGTTGGACTGCTTGCGCCCTTCCAGAATGTGGGTGAGGGCTTTTGTGGCGACGTCAGTAAACTGGATGGCCGCGTCGATGGGCCGGGTGGCGGCGGCGAAATATTCGGTGCTGGGCAGGGTAAAGCCTTCCGCCACCGCCTCGCTCATGGTCAGTTCCACGCCGCGCCGCACCTCTTCCTGCATGGCCTCGCTCAAAGGCGCCAGGCGCTCCCGCAGGCTGGGGTTGACCTCCATGGCATAGGCCAGGTTGTTGGCCAGGTTTTTCGCATACACCCGGATCTGGGCCGTGAGAGCAGTCACCTGGGCCTTCTCGTCCGGGGTGATGGCCTTGCGCGCCAGGATGCCGGCGGTCTTGCCCCGGGTCTTGCCCAGCAGCTCGATCAGGGGCCAGGCCTGGTTGACGATGCTGTCCTGGAGATAAAAGCTGTCCGCCTCCGGGTCCAGGGTCAGGCCGGAACGGAAGGCCATGTCCTGGGCCAGGTCGAGGATGTGGTCCACCAGCTTCGTGTGGGTGGCGAAGCTCTGGGGCGCCGGCGTATCCGCCCCCTGGGCCGCCAGGGGCGACCATTGCTCGCCGATGGTCTTGATGCCCTCCGCCTCGCCGAAGGCATTGACATTCTCCGCGGCGCGGGCGTTCAACGCCACCAGGGCCGCCTGCATGTCCGCCGCCGCCTTGCGCACCTTGGGTTCCGCGGCGGCATCGCCGGACAGCCAGGCATTGGACAGCCCCCGGTGTTTCTGGGTGGCGATGAGGGCGGGCTGCATGGTCTGCAGGAAGCTGATGCCCTTCACCTCCCGGTCAGCGATGGCATAGGCCTGGATCAGGTTGGGAATGGCCATGGCCAGGAGATAGAGGATGGGGATCAGGGCTATTCCCACCGTCAACAGAAATTTCCCGGAAAAACTCAGGCGGTTTAGCAGGGCGATGATGGGCTTCAGCATGGTGGTCTCATGGCCACGGACAATGGGCCTTTATCGGACAAAACCATCGCAACTTGAGGCCGCCCGCACCGCAGGCCGGACAGCGGCCGCCGGGTCCGGGTGGTAACATGCCGACGGTTTCGCCCTGCCCTCCTCCGTCATGCCGATCAGCACCCTCGAAGATCTTTCCGCCGCCGTGCGGCAATTCGGCCGCGAGCGGGACTGGCACCAGTATCACGACCCCAAGAACCTCACCGCCGCCCTCATCGTGGAAGCGGCGGAACTGCTGGAACCCTTCCAGTGGCTCACCCCGGAGCAAAGCCTTCAACTGCCGGAGCCCAAGCGGGAGGCCGTGCGCCAGGAAATGGCGGACGTGCTCATCTACCTGGTGAGCCTGGCCAACTGCCTGGACATCGATCTCCTCCAGGCCGCCGAGGACAAGCTGGCCATCAATGCGCGCAAGTACCCCGTGGAGAAGGCCAAGGGTTCCTGCGCGAAGTCCCACGAACTCTGACCCACCGATCCCGACCCCACCATGAGCGACCCAAAGCCCTACTACCGCCACCACCTGTTCTTCTGCCTGAACCAGCGGGAGGACGGCGGCGCCTGCTGCGCCGACCACAACGCCGAGGCCCTGTTCGAACACGCCAAGAAGAAGGCCAAGAAGCTCGGCCTGCACGGCAAGGGGGGCGACTGCCGGGTGAACCGGGCCGGCTGCATGGACCGCTGCGACCAGGGCCCCGTGTGCGTGGTCTACCCGGACGCCACCTGGTACACCTACGTGGACGAGGCGGACATCGACGAGATCCTGGAGTCCCACCTGCGGGACGGCAAGGTGGTGGAGCGGCTGAAGATCTAGTCCCTCCCTCTCCCCCCGGGAAAGGGATGGGGTGAGGGAACAAGGCATCCATACCCTGCACACCCATATGAAACGCCACAAGCTGCGCATCAAGCTCCCGGTCGGCAGGATCGAGACCGTCATCGAGGACCCGGAGGAAGGCCGCCGGGGACTGGCCCTCATCGCCCATCCTCACCCCCTCCATGGCGGCAGCCTGGACAACAAGGTGGCCTGGACCCTGGCCAGGGCCGCGGTGAACCGGGGCCTGGTGGCTATCCGCCCCAACTTCCGCGGCGTGGGGGAGAGCGAGGGAACCTTTGACCACGGCATCGGCGAGACCGAGGACCTGCTGGGCCTGGCCGCCAGCATCGCCCCCCACTACCCTGGCTTGCCCTGGACCCTTCTGGGCTTCTCCTTCGGCGCTTACGTGCAACATCGGGTCGCGGCGGAATTGAATGCCGAGCGCCTCATCATGGTGGGCCCGGCGGTCACCATGTACGACTTCGCCGGCCCCGCCATCTCCGCCCACATCATCCACGGCGTGGAGGACGAGCTGATCCCCATCGCCGCCGTCAGGAAATATGCCCATGCCCACGGCATCCCCTTGCACGAGATCGAGGGGGCGGGGCATTTCTTCCACGGCAGGCTGAAGCCCCTCCAGGCCCTGGTTGAAAGCCTGTGCCGTTAGCCCCCCTCTCCATCCGCCGCCTCACCAAGCGCTACGGCGCCACCGCCGTGGTGGACGGCCTGGACCTGGAACTGGCCCCCGGCCGCTGCCACGGCCTGCTGGGCCCCAACGGCGCCGGCAAGACCACCACCCTGCGCCTGTCCCTGGGCCTCGTCGGCGCGGACGCGGGCGACATCCATCTCATGGGCCACCCCATGCCGGCGGAGGGCGCCGCCGCCCGGCGGCGTGTAGGGGTGGTGCCCCAGGCCGACAGCCTGGACCCGGACTTCACCGTGCGGGAGAACCTGCTCACCTACGGCCGCTACTTCGGCCTGAAACGGGCCGAGATGGCCGCCCGCATCCCCGCCCTCCTGGCCTTCGCCGGCCTGGAGGCCAAGGCCGACGCCCCCATCGCCAACCTGTCCGGCGGCATGAAGCGCCGCCTCACCCTGGCCCGGGCCCTCATCAACGACCCGGAGCTCGTCTTCCTGGACGAGCCCACCACCGGCCTGGACCCCCAGGCCCGGCACCTCATCTGGCAGGGCCTGCGCCGGCTCATCGCCCAGGGCAAGACCCTGCTGCTCACCACCCACTTCATGGAGGAGGCGGAGCGCCTGTGCGACGTCATCAGCGTCATGGACCAGGGGCGCATCATCGCCCAGGGCACGCCCCGGGAACTCATCGCCACCCACATCGAACCCCACGTGGTGGAGGTCTTCGGCGAGGGCCTGCTGGAATGGAACACATGCGCCTCCCGCTTCTGCCGCCGCTGCGAGACCGCGGGGGAAACCCTGTTCTGCTACACGGACGACCCCCAGGCCGTGGTGGCGGACCTGGAAGGCGACACCGCCCGGGCCGCCGGCCTGCGCTACCTGCATCGGCCCGCCAACCTGGAAGACGTGTTCCTCAAGCTCACCGGGAGGGATTTGCGTGACTGAGTCCCCCATACCCAACCCATCACCCCGACGAAAGCCGGGGTCCAGGGATTTTGATCTTCTGGATTCCGGCGAAAGCCGGAATGACCGCCAGGCGCGGAGGCAGCGCCCATGAACTGGTTCCCCGTCTGGCTGCGCAACTTCAAGGTGTGGAAGAAGCTGGCGGGCCCTTCCCTGCTGGGCAACCTGGCCGACCCCATGCTCTACATGCTGGGCCTGGGCTACGGCCTGGGGGGCCTGCTGCAACAGGTGGACGGCGTGCCCTACCTCAACTTCCTGGCCGCCGGCATGCTGTGCTACAGCGTCATGAACAGCGCCACCTTCGAGACCCTCTACTCCGCCTTCTCCCGCATGCACGTGCAGAAAACCTGGGAGGCCATCCTCAACACCCCCCTGGGCCTGAAGGACGTGCTGCTGGGGGAACTGGCCTGGGCCACCTTCAAGAGCATGCTTTCCGGCGCCGCCATCATGCTGGTCATCTGGGTGCTGGGTTTGCAGGGGGATTTCGTCCTGAGCCTGGCCCTCATCCCCGTGGTCCTGCTCACCGGCTTCTGCTTCGCCGGCCTGGGGCTCGCCGTCAACGCCATCTCCCCCAACTACGACTTCTTCCTCTACTACTTCACCCTGGCCATCACCCCCATGGTGCTGCTGGGCGGTGTCTTCTACCCCCCCACCGCCCTGCCCGGCTGGCTGGCCACGGCCGCCGCCTGGCTGCCCCTCACCCACGCCATCGAGCTGGCCCGGCCGCTGGTGCTGGGGCACTGGCCGGAGAAGCCCTTGTGGCACGGTGTGGTGCTGGTGGCTTACGGGGTGGCGGGGTTTGGCGCGTCGCTGGTGCTGACGCGGCGGCGGCTGCTGCGCTGATCGTTGCCTTATCCCCCTTTACCAAAGGGGGGCAGGGGTGATTCCAGCGGCGGTTGATGGCCCAGGTACGCCGATTCGGCGATGCCACCCAAGCTGGTATTGAAACAGCGGCGGCTACTGACCCAGCAGCCCGGGCAGCCAGGTGGACAGGAAGGGCAGCAGGGAGATGGTCAGTGCGCCCAGGAACATGGCGCCCACCGCCGGCAGCACGGAGACAGCTACGTAGCGCAAGGGCTTGCGGAACATGGCGGAGGCGAAATAGATGTTCAGTCCCGCCGGGGGGAAGAGAAAGGCGATTTCCAGGGTGGCCAGGAAGATGATGCCGAAGTGGATCGGATCGATGCCGTAGGCCAGGGCCACCGGCAGCAACAGGGGGACGAGGACCACGATGGCGGCGTAGATTTCCATGAGGGCGCCGGCGGCGATCAGGAAAACCACCAGGGCCACCAGGAAGGCGTACTTGTTGGGCAGCACGGACTGGACCCATTCCACCGCCAGGTCGGGGATGCCCGCATCCACCAGGAAATTGGTCAGCCCCAGGGCCATGCCCAGGATGAGCATGATGCCGCCGATGACCTGCACGCATTCCGCCAGGGCGAGCCCCAGGCCCCGGAGGTCCAGTTCGCGATGGGCCACGCTCTGGGTGAAGAGGGCATAGGCGGCGGTGAGGGCGGCGCTTTCCATGGGGGTGGCGAGACCGCTCACCAGTGAACCGATGGCCACCACGGGGGCCAGCAGCTCCCACTTGGCGGCCCAGGCCGCCGCGCGACGGGAAGTCCGTCGCGCCGGTTCGACCGGTTCGACTGGCGCCAGGCCGTCCCGGCGCAGGAAGCCCCCCGCCAGGAGCAGAAAGGCCACCATGACCAGGGCCGGCAGCACGCCGGCCAGGAACATGGTGTTGATGGGAACCCGGGCGATGATGGCGTACATGATGAGGGGCACGGAGGGGGCCAGCAGCACGCCCAGGGCGCTGGCGCTGGTGACCAGGCCGATGCCCCGCTTTTCCGCAAACCCCGCCCGGGTCAGCAGGGGCAGCAGCAGGCCGCCCAGGGCCAGGATGGTGACACCGCTGCCGCCGGTCAGGGCGGTGAAGAAGGAACACAGGACGGCGCCCGCCACCGCCGTGCCCAGGGCACCGCCGCCGAACAGGGTGGTGAACAGCGTGCCGAGCCGGACCGCCGCCCCGGTGCGGGCGAAGATGAGGCCGGCCAGGGTGAAGAGCGGCAGGGCCGGCAGGGAAGGATTCACCGTGATCTGGTAGTGGCTCAGCGGTACGGCCGCCAGGGGTTGGCCTTCCTGCCAGAACAGGGCCAGGGCCAGGCCGCCCAGCACGGCGAAGATGGGGGCGCCGCAGAACAGGATCAGCGCCAGCCAGAGGACGAAGGGCCAGAGGTGGAGGGTTTCGCCGTCGAAATGGCCGGCGAGCAGCCAGCCGGCCAGGGGCAGCAGCAGGGCGGGCGGTATGCGCCAGGCGGGCGTCTCGGCCAGACGGGAGCCGATCTTCAGCCCCAGCAGGATGAAACCCGCCGGCATGGCCGCCTGGATGATCCAGCCAGGGATGCCGTAGGCCAGGGCATGGGGCGCTTCCATCTCGCTGGCCACGAAGGTCCAGCTTGCCTGGGCCAGCAGGCCGCAGATCAGGGCCGAACTGGCGCCGGCAAAGACCTGGGCAAAACGGCGGAGATGGGGATGCTCGGCGGCGGCCAGGCCCGCGCCCAGGGAAGTCAGATGCCCGCCCCGCTCCGCCACCAGGGCGCCGAACATGGCCAGCACGAGCCCCAGGTGCTGAACCAGGACCGGCGCGTTCTCGACCCCCCGGCCGAACAGCGGCCGCAGGACGATCTCCACCACGGGGATGATCAGCATGAGGGCCAGGGCGCCACCGGCGAGGATGGCGTCGAAGCGGGTCAGGGCTGTGTACATGGGGGCTCGGGAAACAGGTTTGCGGTACTCATGGCCGGCCAGGCAAGACGCCGCGCATCCCGGCCCGCCGGCTCCCAACCATCGCCATGGGCAGGGGGGGCTTGCGCCAGGCTTACTTCCCCTTGCCCGCCCGGTAGGCCTTCAAGTGCCCCACCACGGCGTCGAAGGTCTCCTCCGGGACCAGCCTGCCCCGGATGCGGGGATGCAGCTCGTCGGCCAGCTTTTGCCATGCCTGCAGTTGCTGGGGCGTGGGCCGGGTCACGGTCAGGCCCCGTTTCTGCATGGCCGCCACCGCTTCATCCACCTCCTTGCGTGCCTGGGCGCGGATCTTGTCGCCGGCGCGGGCGCCGGCCTCCCTCACCGCCGTCTGGGCGGCCGGGCTCATGGACTCCCACGCCTTGCGGGTTACCACCAGGGCGCCGACGATGGGGGCCCAGTTGAGATCCAGCATGTAGGGGGCGCTGGTGTAGATCTGGGTTGCCAGGGCGAAGTAGGGGGTGGACGGCACGGCGTTGATCATGCCGGTCTGGATGGCCGGCAGGATGTCGGACACCTCCAGGGGCACCGGGGTGTAGCCCAGGCTCTTCATGATCTCCTGCTGCGCCGCTTCGCTGCCCCAGGCGAAGAATTTCATGCCCAGGAAGTCCCTGGGCGAGGCGGCGGGTTGCTTGGTGAAGAAGCGCACCCAGCCGGCGTCGCCCCAGGCCAGGATGACGAACCCCTTGTCCAGGAAGCGTTTTTCCATGTCGGCACGGAGTTTTTCCCGGACGTGGTCCACCTCGTCCCAGCCGCGGAACATCAGGGGCATGAGCTGCAAGGCGGCGATGGACGGTTCGATGGCCTCCAGACCGGCCACCGAGAGCAGGCCACCCTGCAACTGGCCGATGCGCATGCGGCGGACCATGTCGACTTCCCCACCCTGACTGCCGTCCGGATATACGAGATACTTGCCGCCGCCTTCCGCCTTGCGCCAGGCCTCGCCCAGTTCCATGAGCTGACGGTGATAGAGGGAGTTTTTCGGCGCCAGGGTGCCGATGCGCAAGGGGCTGGCGGCCAGGGCCTCTCCGGCGATCAACAGGGCGGCCAGCAGCAGGGTGAAGAAACGCATGGGAATGCCTCGATGGGGTATCAGAACAGGTCGGGAGATTTTTCCAGCAGCCAGCGTGCACGTTTCCGCACAACCTGGTTTTGCAGGGAATTGCCATCGCCCGCATCGGGGATGGCCAGGGCTGCCTGCAACAGGGACTCGAACAGCGCCCGGTCCCCCAGGGGCAGGGCGTGGCCTTCGGCCTTGGCCAGCAGCGGCCCGGCGGATTTGCCATTGGCCTGGGCGATGGCCTGATCGAACCAGGCCAGGCCCTGTTTGCGGTCGCCGCCGGGTCGTGCCGCCTCGAAGGTGGCCAGCAGGCTGGTCAGGCTGCCTTGGCCCCATTCCGGATCAGCCTGCCAGGCAAGGCGGGCCAGCCGCGCCGCCAGGGGCAGGTCGGCCACCAGATCGGGGTTGTCCTTGCCGAGGGAAATCCAGCCGCCCCAGGCGGCCGCCGCCCAGTAGGCCAGCCCGGCGTCCTCCCGGTCCAGTTTCGGCCAGCCGGCGGGGTCGCCGGCCAACGCCGCGCGCAAGCCGGGGTGGGCCTGTTCCAGGGCCGTCATCCCATGCCGGTGGGCGCGACGGTACAAGCGGGCCGCCCGCTGGCGCAAACGCTCCGCCTCGGCCACGTCCCGTTCCTCCACCCGGTCCGCCTCGAAGGCGACGAAGGCATAGGCGTACTGGGTGAAGCCGGCGGCCACGGATTCCGCCAGGGCCGCGTGCCCCGGCCGTTCGCGCAGCACCGACTCCGACAGCTTGAGATAAAAGGCGCTGGCTTCGCGGGCCAGGTCCAGGTCGTCTTCTGTCTGCTGGCCCTGTGTGGCCAGGCCGTCGGCCAGGTGGCCCATGACCATCTGACGGGGGGAGCAGGCGGCCAGGAGCAGTATCACCGAGACTACAAGGGCGCCGCGCAGCCAATCGTTCATGTCGCCGTTCAAGCCGAGGCCAAAAACGTGGCAATCTAACCGGCCTTCTTTACAGCGGCATGACGTTGGAACGACTCGAGCCCCCGGCCTCTCCGGCCAATCGCCCTGGGCTTGCGCTCTAACCGCCTGGCAAACCCAAAACCGACTCCTTCCCCAGTCCCGCTGGAGAAGGAGAGGGAAACCCGGTCAGCCCGCCCCCTATTCGAACTCCATGGACCGGAACACCCGCCCGGCATTGAGGCGAGCCAATTCGTCCGCCGTATGCAGGTGCAGGTAGGCGGACTGGTCCACCTTGTAGGCGTCCTCCAGGGTGCCGCCCTTCTCGATGACCTCGGCGATGCGGGCGCGCAGGTGGACCAGGTAGCCCCGGGTCCATTTGGTGACCGTGGCCATGTCGGTGGGGCCGCCGTGGCCGGGGATGACGGTCTCGGCACCCAGGGCCTCGAACCGGTCCCAGATGCGAATCCAGCGGGCGGTGTCGGTGTCCTCGAAGATGGGGGGCATGCGCACGTGGAAGGCGGTGTCGCCGGCGATGACCAGCTTCTTCTGCGGCAGCCAGACCATGGTATCGCCGTGGTGGTGGGCGTTGCCCAGGTGCAGCACCTCGATCTTCACGCCGCCCATGGAGAGGTCCAGCTGGTCGTCGTAGACCATGTCGGGCATGACGAACTCCGTGCGCCAGGCCTTGTCCCGCAGGCGGGCGCGCATGCCGGCCAGGGCCTCGTATCCGTTCTTTTCCATGTACCTGGCGGTATCACGGTGGGCGACGATCTTTGCGCCCTGTTCCTTCCAGTAGCTGGAACCCAGCATGGCGTGGCCCTGGCCGTTTTCCAGCACCACGTACTTAACCGGCTTGTCGGTCCGCTTCCTGATCTCGTCGTGGAGGCTTTGGGCCAGCAGGTAGTTGTCGCCGGCGTTCACCACCACCACGCCCGCCTCGGTGATCACGAAGGAGAGGTTGTTGTTGTGGCCTGAATTCTCGTAGGTGCCGGGGGCGGTGGCGCCAATGGCGGACCAGACACCGGGGGCCACTTCCCGGGGGAGGTCATAGAGGAAGGAGGCAGGCGCGGCGTCCGTGGGCACGATGGGCAGCCCGGCCCGCTTCCAGTTGAAGAAACCGTCCCGATAGTTTCTCACGTCGGTGTAGCCCAGCTTGATGAGGGTCTCGGCGGCCAACGGGCTGCGCTGGCTGACGCCGCAATACACCACGATGGGGGTGTTCCTGTCGGGCACGGCGGTCTCGACCTGGAACTCCAGCCAGCCCCGCACCAGGTTAGCGAAGCGGGGAGCGTCGATGCGGCCACCCAGGATGGCCAGCTCCTGGG
Source organism: Thiobacillus sp. (assembly GCA_024235835.1). NCBI lineage: Bacteria > Pseudomonadati > Pseudomonadota > Betaproteobacteria > Nitrosomonadales > Thiobacillaceae > Thiobacillus > Thiobacillus sp. Next base: position 225,836 of record JACKLQ010000002.1, read on the forward strand.
GCATGCGCACGTCGATCACCATGGTATCCGGCCGTTCCTTCAACTGGGCTGCCAGGCCCGCCGTATCCAGTTGGGGCACCCGGGCCATGACGTCGTCCAGCACCGCCTGGGCGGCCTGGGAAAGGGGTGGGGCTTCGGGGATGGGATATTGCACGGCCGCCAGGTTCTGGGCCTTGGCGGAGGCGGCGGCCAGCAGACAGCACAACAGAAGAAGAAGCGATTTCATGGGAACTGCCTTGCCATCTGCACCGGGACGGCCAAGGCTACGCCGCCCAGTGGCGGCGCGGAATGGTAGGGCGTTACCAGCGGCTTACCAGATGCCCAGGTCGGCGAACCAGGGCTGGGGATTGGGGCGGAAGCCGAAGGCCACCACCACGCGATCGCAGGGGATGATCTCCTCGGAGCCTTCGATCACCACGGGGGTGCGGCGGCCCCGGGCATGGGGGGCGCCCCCATTGAACATTCCAGCCTTACGTGACAACCGCGCCATTGGCCAAAGCACAAGCTGATCCACCCTCGCTTGCGTGGGGGGCCCCTGTCACCCCGCCGTTTGGCGATTCCCCCAGCCTGTCGCATCATTGGCACCCATTTTGACCCGGCGATGAGGGTAATGCCTTGCCATCCAAACTGAGCCAACCGTGGAATCGCCCGCAACGATCCAGACTCGGGTTTCTGCTTGGCCTGCTCATGCTGCTTTCGTCCAGCCTCTTCGCCGCCGAAAAACCCTATGCCCCGGAAGGCGTGCCGGGGGCCGTCATCGTTACCGCCGAACAGGTGGTGGAGCTGACCCTGTCCCGTCCTGAACTGGTGATCATCGACGCACGCAAGAAGTCCGAATACGGCAAGGGCCATATCGAGGGGGCCGCCAACCTGCTGAACACCGCCATGCGGCGGGAGGACCTGGAGCGCCTCGTGCCCGACAAGACCGCCCCCATCATTTTCTACTGCAACGGCATTCGCTGCCTGCGCAGCTCCGATGCCATCCGCAAGGCCATGGACTGGGGCTACAGGAATGTATTCTGGTTCCGCGGCGGCTGGAAGGAATGGACCGACAAGCGCCTGCCGGTCATCACGGATTGAACCCTGCATGAAAACAATGACAGCCAGGCCCCGCGGCAAGGCGCGCCCATTCCCCCATGCACATTGAGACCCTGTCCATCCGTTCCGTCACGGTGATCATCATCTTGATGATCGGCATCGTGGCCAGCGTCCTTTCCCTGTGGGCCGGCAGCTACTTCCGCCAGGCGGCCCTGGACGCCCAGGTCAACAGCCTGTCCCGGGTCATTGAGGTGGCCTCCCAGGAAATGCTCAAGTCCGTCAGGGGCCATACCTTCGACCTGGGCATGCGCCTGGCCCATAGCGAGGAGGTGATCCAGGGCCTCCGTGATGCAGGCAGGCCCGGCGGCCACGACCGCCTGGTGAGGCTGCTGGACGATCCATTCATCAATGGTTTCGTGGGCTTTGCCAACATCAACCTGGAGAAGATCCGCATCCACGATCTCAATCTGAGGCCAGTCGCCGAGAGCACGAAAGGCATCATCGGCCTGGATGGAAAGCTCGCCGCGCATCTGGCACAGGACCTGGCGGGGCGTTCCGGCGTCGAGCGTCTGAAGGCCATAGATGCGATCTGGATTTCACCCCAGGGGCCGTTGCATTCCACCCTCGTGCCCATCGGTGGCCTGCGCCTGGTGGGTTACCTGGAAATCATCATCAACCCGGCCTTCAACCTGCCGGACATCGGCACCATCACCCGCACGCCCATCAGCATATTCACGCCTCGCGGCCAGCCCATCCTTGCCGGTACGCAACACCTTGCGGACAGCCACCTGCCCATCGAATACATGCTGCATGCTTCGGACGGCTTGCCCGCCTTCAAGATCGTAGGCTACGAGGATGTCGGCAAGCTCAACGCGCAAATGGAGAAGGCGCGCATCTTCACCATCAGTGGCTTCCTGCTGCTGACCTTCGGCACCCTGCTTTTCGCCCTTTGGCTGTTCAACCGCTTCCTCTTCGTGCCGGTCCGACGCATGGTGCGGGACATGAAGCAGATGGCCGCCGGGAAGCTCGACCTGACCGTGAACAAGAGCGGCCTGCGGGATTTTTCCGTCCTCGCCGAGACCTTCAATGCCATGGCGCAACAGGTTCGGCAGCGGACAAGCGACCTGGAACGGCTGCTTGACCTGGATGACAGCGCCATCCTGTGCTTCGGCAACGATCAGGAAGCGGTGTATTTCAACCGCGGTGCGGCGGCGGTGTTCGGCTATGCGCCTGACGAAATCGGCGACCTGGACCTGGGCGACCTGTTCGTCGAGGACATCGCCGGCATGCTGCGGGAGGCCGGCCTTGCCGGCGCATCGGCAGGGAGCAGCCTGCAGGCACGCCTCACCTGCATCCGCAAGGACGGCGGCCGCCTGGAGCGGGATGCGGTGGTCCGCCCCCTGCATGTGCAGGGCGGTCATGGCTATGCCATCGTGGTGAATGCCACGGAGGGCCTGGGCAGATTTCTCTCCGCGGAGGAGGTCGTCACCAGCTTCCAGCGCAACGAGCAGCGCATGAATGCGGTGGAGGAATCCCTCAACAGCTTGCTGGAGCTGACCCGCAACTCGCCGGGCCACGTGCCGGCCGTCGCCGGCGCCGTCCCGGCCGGCGGCGAAAGCGCGGAAACAGGCACCGAACGCCCGGCCATCCGCGAGCAGGCGGTCAACCTCATGCTCTGCGCCCTGGCCTGCTGGGAGCACGACCTGGACAAGAGCAAGATCGACCTGGCCGAGGAGAGCCGGATCTGGCCGGTCTACATTGACAAGTCGACGCCCACCACCCGGACCCTGGACAAGTACCTGAACCTGGAGACCTGTCCCAGAAACCCCCGCACCCAGCGCGTCATCGATACCGCCGAGTTCGTACTCAAGCAGCTCGGCCGCAGGTCGAGCCTGGAGCGCAAGAAGCTGCAGCAGGCCCTGAACGATTTCCGCCTGCTTGTCTCGGGTATCCGGCCCTCCGGGGACTGACCCCCCCTCCTGCCGCGCTGTCCCCCCCTCCTCCCCGGGCATCTCGTCCGCGGCCTGCGTCGGTTTTCGTTGAAATGCACCCGCGCGCGCTTGCATCAATCTGATTCTATTGGAAATTATTTCTTCCGGAAGCTTACGAATATCGACGAACAAGGGACTGGCGCTCCACCGTCGGGCTGTTAGTTTTGATGGCGGATACGGGTTGCCGGCCATCTTGTTCGCTGGCTCGCCAAGGCGGAAATGACCACACCGGACGGCGTATCCCGGTCGGGAATGGCGGGGATCGGCATCAGCCGGAAAACCCGGCATCGGCCGTCTCGAAGTGACGTCAACCAACCCTGGAGACAGAAGAATGAAGCGTGGATTCGTGAACAGAACGGCTGAGGCCCCCATCAACGGCTGGATCAGAAAGGCCCTGTACGGCGGGGCGGCCCTGGGACTGGCCATGACCATGGGCATGCAGCCCGCATTCGCCGGCAAGGGCCATGCCTATGCGTATGGACATGCCCATGCGAATGCCTATGGCAACGACGGTTTTGCGACCATCACCCCCTTCAACCGGGTAGCGAGGCTGCCGGTGGTGCGGGATGCCTACGGCGAGGTGGACCACAAGGCCACCTATGCCAAAGGCAAGGCGGCGGCCCTGGCGCTGGCCGACTATGTCGCCCGCTACAGGGACTCGGCCGAGCTGAGCATGGATGTCATCAAAGGCGACGACTGGGTGCTGGGCGGCACTTCGGCGAACTGCCGCAAGAGCTGGTCCTGCACCGACGATGAAATCAAGAAGGCCATCATTGAAATCCCCTCCCCCGAGCCCATCGACCCCAACGACATCACCTACATGACCACCGGCACGGTGACCCCGGCCAACACCAAGAAGGCCAGCGTGCTGGATTTCTGCAACGAGCACTACGCCAAGCAGGCCCTGGGTGTCGCCTCCATCGTCGGCACCAAGAAGGTGGTCAACGGCTACAGTCACACCCCCGCCTTGCCCTGCGAGGTCGCCATCTGGAACGACGACGAGCACATCTACGTGGACATGCTCGACCCGAACGCCATCTTCTCGCTGTTCTTCACCGACGTGCTGTCCAGCGACGACATGACCGACCCGGCCTTCGCCGAGGCGATCACCGCCCTGCCGCCCCAGGTGAAAGCGGAGATCCGCGCGGTGGTGCTGCATGCCATGAACGCGTTCGATGCCAAGACCAAGGCCGTCGACCAGCAGCTCGGACCGAAATACAGGAGCATGGACCAGGTGCTGGAGGTGGTGGCCGATTCGCCCTACCAGTCGCCCTACAAGCATGTCGGCTACACCAAGGCCGACGGCACCGCCTTCACGGCGGCCAACTCCACGGCGGTGACCCAGGCCATCATCAACACCATGAGCATCCATGGGCAGCCGGACGAAGGCACGCATCCGACACTTGTCGATGGCGCCCCCCTGGACAGCATCCTCAGCCCCGGCTCGAGCTGGCGTTCGGCCCGCGCCACCCCATTGACCCTGCCCGGAAACAACCATGTCATCGAGGCCTGCTCGCCCAAGTACGCCAAGATGGCTATGAGCACCGGCCTGCACCACGTGACCGCCCTGCCCTGCGAGATCACCGTGCAGATCGTCGACCGGGACGGCAACGGCAGCACGGAGACGCTGGTGGTCAGCTATCTGGACCCCCACTTCATGCTGAATGCCTTGTTCGCCGACATCTCCGAGGTAGAGAAGCTCAACTTCGCGTCCATCCCGGGCAACATCATGGATGACCTGCAGAAGATCGTAGCGGCCGCGCTGAGCGTCAATGCTGGCATCGCCCTGAATCCCGGCGAGCAGATCAGCTACGACATGCTACCCTGAGCTGGCCTGCCTGTCTTTCCTCCGCTCCCTGGCAGGCAAGCATCCGTCAGGGAGTTTTTTTGGCGCGCGAGCCCATGAACAAGTGTCTTCCCGGATTGATTGCCGCCCTCCTGCTGGGCCTTGGAAACCAGGCTCAGGCCATCGACTACGTCCTGCCGGACCTCGACGGCCGCATGCAGTCCCTGGACCAATATCGGGGCAAATGGGTGGTGGTGAATTACTGGGCCACCTGGTGCGGCACCTGCCGCAAGGAACTGCCTGACCTGGCCGCCCTGCACGAAAGGCGTGGCAATCGAAACATCGTCGTGGTGGGCATCAACTTCGAGGCCATTGACAGGAAGGACCTGAAGGAATTCGTTGCCAGGCAGCACATCCCCTACCCCGTGCTGCAAAGCGCGCCGGAGCGCCGTACCCCCCTCGGCCCCGTGCCGGCCCTGCCCACCACCTACATCATCGACCCCACGGGAAAGACAGTCGCAGGCGAAGTGGGGCTGGTGTCGCGTCAGGACCTTGAGGATTACATCTCAGCGCAACGTGGAAAGTGAAGGCAGGGCGGAAACTGCCTCTGCTACCGCAACCGTCCCCGCTCGTCCCGCACGATGGAGAGGGGGACATAAAAAACGAACCCCGCGCATAGGCGAGGCCCGTTCACCAGATAACGGGGAAAAACCGGCTTACCAGACGCCAAGGAACTCCAGCATGCCCTTGGCCGCTTCGCGGCCTTCGTACACTGCAGTGACCACCAGGTCGGAGCCCCGCACCATGTCGCCACCTGCAAACACCTTCGCATTGGCCGTCTGGTAGGCATACTTCTGGTCCTTGGCCACACTGTTGACAACAACGCGGCCGCCCTGGTCGGTGGTGATGCCCAGGTCGGCGAACCAGGGCTGGGGATTGGGGCGGAAGCCGAAGGCCACCACCACGCGGTCGCAGGGGATGATCTCCTCGGAGCCTTCGATGACCACGGGGGTGCGGCGGCCCCGGGCATCGGGGGCGCCCAGCTCGGTGGTGACCAGCTTGATGCCTTCCACCTTGCCATTACCCACGATCTCCACCGGCTGGCGGTTCCACAGGAACTGCACGCCCTCTTCCTTGGCGTTGGCCACTTCCCGCTTGGAGCCGGGCATGTTGGCCTCGTCCCGGCGGTAGGCACAGGTGACGCTGGCGGCGCCCTGGCGGATGGAAGTGCGGTTGCAGTCCATGGCCGTATCGCCACCGCCCAGCACCACCACCCCGAGGCCCTTCATGTCGATGAACTCCGCCTGGGGAAGGCTCAGACAGTGGTTGATGTTGGAGATGAGGAAGGGCAGCGCGGGCATCACGCCGGGCAGGTCCTCGCCGGGGATGCCGGCCTGCATGTAGGTGTAGGTGCCCATGCCCAGGAACACGGCATCGAACTCCGCCACGAGCTGCTCCATGGTGATGTCCTTGCCCACCTCGGTGTTCAGGCGGAACTCGATGCCCATGCCCTCGAAGATCTCCCGGCGGCGCACCATGACGCTTTTTTCCATCTTGAACTCGGGGATACCGAAGGTGAGCAGGCCGCCGATTTCCGGATAGCGGTCGAAGACCACCGCCTGCACGCCGTTGCGGGCCAGCACATCGGCGGCCCCCAGGCCGGCGGGGCCGGCGCCGATGACGGCGACCCTTTTGCCGGTGGGCACCACCTTGCTCATGTCCGGGCGCCAGCCCTGGGCGAAGGCGGTGTCGCTGATGTATTTCTCCACGGCGCCGATGGTGACGGCCCCGGCCGCCACCTGGTTGAGGGTGCAGGCGCCTTCGCACAGGCGGTCCTGGGGACAGACCCGGCCGCAGACCTCGGGCAGGGAGTTGGTCTGGTGGGACAGCTCGGCGGCCTCGAACAGGCGGCCTTCATCCACCAGCTTGAGCCAGTTGGGGATGTAGTTGTGCACCGGGCACCGCCACTCGCAGTAGGGGTTGCCGCAGGCCAGGCAGCGGCCGGCCTGTTCCCGGGCCTGGTCGGCGCCGAAGGGGGCGTAGATTTCCTTGAATTCGACCTTGCGCACCTCGGCCGGGGTCTTGTCGCCGTCCCGGCGGGCGATGTTGAGGAATTGGAATACGTCGGACATGGGAATTCCTGATTAATGGTCCAGCTGGGGCCAGTGGATAGGGGCCCGGTGCTGGTGTATGCAACCCAAAATGACCACGAAGTCGCCTTCGACTGCGTGAAAAAGTGAATAAGGAAACTTTCGCACCAAGGTCCGCCGCACATCACCTTGCACCCCAGAGGCAGCGGATGGAAAACGGGCGATCTGCGCCAAGGCCACTTCAATCGAACGCATGAAGTCATTCCCCAGACCACGGCCCTGGGACTCGTACCAGGCACGAATCTCGGCCAGTTCCTCAACCGCCTCGGGACGGAACAACAGTTTCATGAAAACCGACGTTCCAGTTCCGCCTTGGCAGCATCCCAAGGCATTGACGTTCCGGGGTGCGCTCGGTGTTCCGCCAAACGGCGCTGCATTTCCGCCTTGACCTCATCGCTGACCGGCTGTGAGGCTGCTTCGGCCGCGATGGCGTCCCAAAGGTCTTCCACCAACTGGATTTTTTCCGCATAGGAAAGCTGTTTGAGCTGCTCAATGGTTATCGGGCCCATCTCAACCTCCATTACTTTCAGTCCTTCAACAAACTATCTAGCGTCAAAGCCTTGGGCTTCACCAGCCAGAACCGGTTCACCACGTCGTCGAAGTGCTCCAGCATCCAGCGCGCCCGGGCGGAGCCGGTGTAGAGCAGGTGCTTCTCCAGCTTCTCGCGCAGGAAGGCGCGGTGTTCGCCGGTTTTCTCGTCGTTGATGCGGTTGATGTCCACCAGTTCGTTGTTGATCTTGTCGGCGAAGTGGCCGCTGGTTTGATCACCCTCGTCGTAGACCAGGGCGAAGCCGCCGGTCATGCCGGCGCCGACGTTGAGGCCGGTGTTGCCGAGGACGATGATGCAGCCGCCCGTCATGTATTCGCAGCAGTGTTCGCCCACGCCCTCCACCACCGCCAGGGCGCCGGAGTTGCGCACGCCGAAGCGCTCACCCGCCATGCCCGCGGCGTAGAGTTCGCCGCCGGTGGCGCCGTACAGGCAGGTGTTGCCGATGATGCTGGCCTTGTGGGCCTCGAAGGACGAGACCTTGGGCGGGTAGACGATGAGCCGGCCGCCGGACATGCCCTTGCCCACGTAGTCGTTGGCGTCGCCCTCGATCTCCATGGTCAGGCCCTTGTGGTTCCACACGCCGAAGCTCTGGCCGGCGGAGCCGTTGAGCTTGATGTGCAGGCAGTCGGGGGGCAGGCCCTCGGCGCCGTGTGCCTTGGCGATCTCGCCGGACAGGCGGGCGCCGATGGAACGGTTGACGTTGCGCACCGCGTATTCCAGGCGCTGGGGGGTCTTGCCCTTGATGCCCGGCAGTGCGTCCCTGACCATCTGCTCGGCCAGCTCGCCCTTGTCGAAGGAGGGATTGCGGGCTTCGACGCAGAAGCGGGGCTCGGCGGCATCGATGCCGCCCTGGGAGAGCAGCACGCCCAGCTTGAGCTTGCCCTGTTTGTCGCTTAGTTGACCATCTTGGCCGGGCAGCAGGTCCAGCAGGTCGGTGCGGCCGATGAGGTCCTCGAAGCGGCTGATGCCCAGGGCGGCCATCCACTCCCGGGTCTCCCGGGCGACGAAGGTGAAGTAGTTGATGACCATGTCCGGCAGGCCGATGAAGAACTGCTTGCGCAGGCGGGCGTCCTGGGTGGCGATGCCGGTGGCGCAGTTGTTCAGGTGGCAGATGCGCAGGTACTTGCAGCCCAGCGCGATCATCGGCGCGGTGCCAAAGCCGAAGGACTCGGCCCCCAGGATGGCGGCCTTGACCACGTCCAGGCCGGTCTTCAGGCCGCCGTCGGTCTGCACCCGCACCCGGCCGCGCAGGCCGTTGGCGCGCAGCACCTGCTGGGCCTCGGTGAGGCCCAGCTCCCAGGGGGTGCCGGCGTATTTCACGGAGGTCAGGGGGCTGGCGCCGGTGCCGCCGTCATAGCCGGAGATGGTGATGAGGTCGGCATAGGCCTTGGCCACACCGGCGGCGATGGTGCCCACGCCGGGCTCGGCCACCAGCTTCACCGACACCAGGGCCTCCGGGTTCACCTGCTTCAGGTCGAAGATGAGCTGGGCCAGGTCCTCGATGGAATAGATGTCGTGGTGGGGCGGCGGCGAGATCAGGGAGATGCCGGGCTTGGTGCAGCGCAGCCTGGCGATGTGGGGCTCCACCTTCTTGCCGGGCAGCTGGCCACCCTCGCCGGGCTTGGCGCCCTGGGCGATCTTGATTTGCAGGACCTCGGCGTTCACCAGGTAGTGGGCGGTGACGCCGAAGCGGCCCGAGGCCACCTGCTTGATCTTGGACATCTTCACCGTGCCGTAGCGGGCCGGGTCCTCGCCGCCCTCGCCGGAGTTGGAACGGCCGCCGATGCGGTTCATGCCTTCCGCCAGGGCCTCGTGGGCCTCGGGGGAGAGGGCACCCAGGGACATGCCGGCGGAGTCGAAGCGCTTGAGGATGGCCTCGATGGGCTCCACGTCGTCCACGGCCAGGGGCTGGTCCGCCAGCTTCAGTTTCATCAGGTCGCGGAACATGGCCACGGGGCGGTTGTTCACCGTGGCGGCGTATTGCTTGTAGGCGTCGTAGGAACCGGTCTGCACGGCCTTCTGCAACTCCTGCACCACGTCCGGGTTGTAGGCGTGGTATTCCTCGCCGTGCATGAATTTCAGCAGGCCGCCGGCGGGGATGGCCTTCAGGGGATTGAAGGCGGTCCGGGCCAGCTGCTTCTGGTCCGCCTCGAAGTCGGCGAAGTTGGCGCCGGACACCCGGGACACGCTGCCCTTCAGGCACAGGTCCACCACCTCCTCGTGCATGCCCACCACTTCGAACAGCTGGGCGCCCCGGTAGCTTGCGATGGCGGAGATGCCCATCTTGGACATGACCTTGAGCAGGCCTTTGTCGATGCCTTTGCGGTAGTTGTGCAGGGCCTTTTCCGGCGCCAGCCTGACCTCGCCGCTGCGCACCATCTCCAGGATGGACTGGTAGGCCAGGTAGGGGTAAACGGCGGTGGCGCCGTAGCCGATGAGGGCGGCGATCTGGTGCGGGTCCCGGGCGGCGCCGGTCTTGACCACGATGTTGGCGTCGCAGCGCAGGCCGGCATGGATCAGGGCATGGTGCACGGCGCCGGTGGCGAACAACGCGGGGATGGGCAGCAGGTGGCGCTCGATCATGCGGTCGCTCAGCACCACCACCACCTTGCCGGAGCGCACGGCGGCCACCGCGTCGGCGGCCAGCTTCTCCAGGGCCGCCTTGAGGTCGGTGGCGGCCGGGTCATATTGCAGGTCGAAATAGATCACGGCATAGGCCGGATCGCTGCTGGTGGTCACCGCCTTGAAGGCGTCGTGGGACAGCACCGGGCTGTTCAGTTCCATGCGGTGCGCGTGTTGCGGCGTCTCCTCGAACAGGTTCCGCTCGCGCCCGAACACGGTGTTCAGGCTCATCACGATGGCCTCGCGGATCGGGTCGATGGGCGGGTTGGTCACCTGGGCGAACTGCTGGCGCAGGTAGTCGAAGGGGGAGCGCACCTTCTGGCTCAAAACGGCCATCGGCGTGTCATCACCCATGGAGCCCACCGCCTCCTGGCCGTCCTCGGCCAGCACGCGCAGCACCTGATCCAGTTCCTCGAAGCTGACATTGAACAGCTTCTGGTGCATGGCGACGCTGGCGGCATCCATGGCCGGGTAGCCGGTATCCTGCTCCAGGCCGAACTCGACCCGCTTGCCGTGGGCCTTGAGCCATTCCCGGTAGGGCCGGGCTGACTTGAGCTGGTTGTCGATGTCCTCGGGCAGAAGGAACCGGCCGGTCTCCAGGTCGGCGGCCACCATCTGGCCGGGGCGCACGCGGCCCTTGGCGACGATGTTGTCGGGTCCGCCGTAGTCCCACACGCCCACCTCCGAGGCGATGGTGACAAAGCGGTCCCTGGTGATCACGTAGCGCGCGGGCCGCAGGCCGTTGCGGTCCAGCATGCACACACCGTAGCGGCCGTCGGTCATGACGATGCCGGCGGGGCCGTCCCAGGGCTCCATGTGCATGGAGTTGTATTCGTAGAAGGCCCGCAGGTCCGGGTCCATGTTGGTGACGTTCTGCCAGGCCGGCGGCACCATCATGCGCATGGCGCGGAACAGACCGGCGCCGCCCATGAGCAGTCCTTCCAGCATGTTGTCGAAGCTCATGGAGTCGGAACCGTTGAAGCCCACCATGGGCCGCACGTCGTCCATGTTGGGGATCAGGGGGCTCTGGAACTTCTGCTCCCGGGCGCGGGACCAGTTGCGGTTGCCCTGCACGGTGTTGATCTCGCCGTTGTGGGCCAGGTAGCGGAAGGGCTGGGCCAGGCGCCACTCGGGCCAGGTGTTGGTGGAAAAGCGCTGGTGGAACACGGCCAGGGCGGACTCGAAGCGCGCGTCGTTCAGGTCCGGGTAGAACACCGGCAGCCAGGCCGGCATCACCAGGCCCTTGTAGGAAATGACCCGGCCGGACAGGGTGGGCATATAGAAGGTGGAATCCGCGCCGGCGACGGCCTTCTCCACCCGGCGGCGGGCGATATACAGCTTGCGCTCGAAGATATCGGCATCGATGGCATCCGGGCAGTTGACGAACAGCTGCTCGATGACCGGCAGGCTCTTGAGGGCGTATTCACCCAGAGCGGAGTTGTCCGTGGGCACCGGGCGGAAACCGGCAGGTTCCAGGCCCTCGGCATGGAGTTCCTGGAGCAGCAGGTCCCGGGCGCGCCGGGCCAGGGCGGGGTCCTGGTTCAGGAACACCAGGCCGGCGGCGAAGCGGGGGGCCAGCCGGATGCCCGCCTCCTCCGCCACGGTGCGCAGGAAGTCCTCGGGCATCTTGAACAGCAGGCCGCAGCCGTCACCGGATTTGCCATCCGCCGCCACGGCGCCCCGGTGGGTCATGCAGGCCAGGGAGGAAATAGCGTTCCGCACCAGCTTGTGGGAGGGCTGGTTGTCCAGCTGGGCAATGAGGCCGAAGCCGCAGCTGTCCTGCTCGAAATCCGGGCTGTAGAGCGTGCCGCAAAGGCGGCGCTGACGGTCATCCATCGCGATCTCTCAAGAATACTTAGGGCCGCCCCAAGTATTCTTGCCCCCCAGGGGGGCAGATACCGCAACGCGGCGCTTGGGTACGCCTTTTTCGTTCATGCATTTAGACAAAGGGCGGGGATTTTATCGCGAAGGCCCATGCATCGCCAACAGCAATGGCAATAGTGCTTTTGTGACCAAGGACTTAGCTGAGGGTGCCCAGCAAAATGCCATCACTGCCCCAGCCCTTGAGCAAAGCCTGGCCGTAGGCCCGCAAGGCGTCCGGATCGGGGTGCTGGAGTTCCCTTGCCAACTGCTGAAGCGCCTGTTCTCCCGTCAACCCGGGATGCTCCTGGAGCAGATTGAGGAACCGGGCCGTGGCCGGGGTGAGCTGGCTGAAGCGGATGTCCAGGCCCCTGTCCCGCCATGCCGCCAGGAAAGTGGGCTCCAGGGGAGGTTCTTCAGGCTTGAAACGCACAGACAGTCGCTGCACGGGCCAGCGGTAGGCCAGTACCCGCAACACGGGGTTTACCAGGGGACTTCCCGCCAGCAGGTCTCCCACAGGGTCGTGGGCAGGCAAGCTCCGGTCCTTGTCAGAGGTATCCAACTCCAGTTCCACCCATTCGTAGTGGGCCAGTTCCGGCAGGAAGGGGGGGTAATCCTCGGGGCGCGTCCACTCGTCCTGGAGGTATTTCAGGAATTCCTCGGGTATTTGACGGAAATATGGAGAGTGGCTGGTGTGCTCGCGGAAATAGGCCCGCACCAGCCGGTTCCAGCGCCGCACGCCCAGAATCTTGCGGCACACGGGGAAGCAGGCCAGCAGGAAGCCTTCCAGGTTGTTGTAGAGGAGTTCCTCGTACACCTTCATGCGCTTGGGTGGTGCGCCCTGGGGGCGATCGTTGGCCTTGGGATCCCGGATGCGGGCGGTGAAGGCGCGCTGGTAGCGTTGGAAGTCCATTAGGCCACGGCCTGGGCTTTGGGTTTACAGGCCCGCTGGATGGCGGCGATGCGCTCCACCTCGGGCAGCAGTTCGGCCAGGGGAGGAATGTTGAAATCCCGCTCCAGGCAGGTGGCATGGACGCCCAACAGGTCATAGGCGGTTTCCAGGAGCTGCCAGACGGGATCGATGACGTCGGCGCCGTGGGTGTCGATGATCAGGTCCTCGGCTTCCTGGTAATGGCCGGCCATGTGCATATAGACGATGCGTTCGGCAGGCATCCGCTTCAGGTAGGCCACCGGGTCGAAACCGAAGTTGACGCTGTTCACATAGACGTTGTTCACGTCCAGGTGCAGCCAGCAGTCCGCCTCCGCCAGCACGGCGTTGACGAATTCCGGCTCGCTCATCTCGTTGATGGGGGCGGCCACGTAATAACTGGCGTTCTCGATGGCGATGCGCTGGCCCAGGATGTCCTGGGTCTGGCGGATACGGCCCGCCACGTATTTCACCGCCTCCCAGGTGGCCGGTATGGGCATGAGGTCATACAGGTGGCCGTGGTCGGAACAGTAGGACAGGTGTTCCGTATACAAAGTGATGCCGTGGTCGGCCATGAATGTCTTGATCTTCTTCAGCAGCACCTGGTCCAGGGGCGTCATGCCCCCCAGGGACAGGGACAGCCCATGGCAGACGAAGGGCACCCGCTCGGTGAAGGCGCGCAGGTCCCGGGCGTGACGTCCGCCCTGGTCGATCCAGTTCTCGGGCGCCAGCTCGAAGAAATCGATGACCTTGGGGAGGCCGGAGTCCAGCGCGACCTTGAGTTCGGGAATCAGGTCGCGCCGGAATCCGAGCCCCGCGCCCTGTGGTTGGCGCGGGTGGGTCATGACAGGCTCATCCGTTTACTTCTTGCCACCGCATTTGCCCTCACCGCACTTGCCATCCTTGGCTTTGGCGCCGCCACATTTGCCGTCCTTGGCCTTGGCGCCGCCGCACTTGCCCTCGCCGCACTTGCCGTCCTTGGCCTTGGCGCCACCGCACTTGCCCTCGCCGCACTTGCCGTCCTTGGCCTTGGCGCCACCGCACTTGCCCTCGCCGCATTTACCATCCTTGGCCTTGGCGCCACCGCACTTGCCGTCCATGGCGGCCACCATGTAGCCCTTGCCCATGGACTGGGAACCAAAGGGATTCTCCGCGGCAGCAGGAGCGGCAGCCAGGGTGGCGGCCAGGGCGGAACCCAGGGCCAGGGTCAGGGCGGTTTTTTGATTGCGTTTCATGGTCGTTCCTCTCGATGTCATTCAGGATTTTGTGCTTTTTGCGATGGCCCTTGGGGTTGCTTGCAGGTGTCGCTGAAGGTGTTCCGTGGGTATCGGCGGTTTGAAATTTAGGGATCGCAACAATGCCCGGCAAGTAAATTTTTGTTTATGAATTAATAAGATACGATTGTCTTGAGTATCTCTTGCATCGTGCTCGATGTGGTCCATATTGAAAGTGAAAATGCATCTTGCCTGGAGAAGACAAGAGGAAAGGAGGTTGAGATGAGCAATATCGTCAGACGCGATCCATTCGCCATGGACGAGCTTTTCGATGACCTGATGAAAGGTTATTGGGTCAGGCCCATGCGCTGGCCCAAGGAATTGCCCGATATGCAATCCATCCGCATGGACATGAAGGAGGACGAGAAGACCTATACCGTGCACGCCGAGATGCCGGGGGTGAGCAAGGAAGACATCCAGGTGACCATCGACGGCAACATGGTTTCCATCTCCGCCGAGGTGAAGAAGACCAGCGAGGAGAAGGAGGGCGAAAAGGTCCTGCGCAGCGAACGCTTCCACGGGCGGATGTCCCGCAGCTTCGCGCTGGATCATGAAGTGGACGAGAAAGCTGCCAACGCCACTTTCAAGGACGGCGTGCTTGAGTTGATGCTGCCCAAGAAGGCCGAGGCCGCGGCACGCAGGGTGAGCGTCCACTAGCAGGTAATTTCCCGAAACTCCCGAAGGGCGGCCTTGGCCGCCCTTTCTTCATCTCACCCGCGGCCGGGTAGAATTCCGGCGTTTGCCACTCGGGAACACGTCATGTCCATCGCCGACCTCTCCCCCGCCACCAAAGCCAAGGTCATTGCCGAGGCCCTGCCCTACATCCAGCGTTTCTGGGACAAGACCGTGGTCATCAAATACGGCGGCAACGCCATGACCGACCCCACCCTGAAGGCGGCCTTCGCCCGGGACGTGGTGCTGCTCAAGCTGGTGGGCCTGAATCCGGTGGTGGTCCACGGCGGCGGCCCCCAGATCGAGGACCTGCTTAAAAGAGTGGGCAAGAAGGGGGAATTCATCCAGGGCATGCGCGTCACCGACGCCGAGACCATGGAAGTGGTGGAAATGGTGCTGGGCGGACAGGTGAACAAAGAGGTGGTGAACCTCATCAACCAGGCCGGCGGCAAGGCCGTGGGCCTCACGGGCAAGGATGGCCGCTTCATCCGCGCCAGGAAGCTGATGATGGAATCCAGGGAGAAGCCCGGGGACGTGATCGACATCGGCCAGGTGGGCCAGATCACCAAGATCGACCCTTCCTTGATCGCCTTCCTGGACTCCGGCGACTTCATTCCCGTCATCGCCCCGATCGGCGTGGGGGAAGAGGGCGAGACCTACAACATCAACGCCGACGTGGTGGCGGGCAAGCTGGCGGAAGTGCTGAAGGCGGAGAAACTGGTGCTGCTCACCAACACCCCCGGCGTGCTGGACAAGGAAGGTAACCTGCTTACCGGGCTGACCCCCAGGAAGATCGACGAACTGGTGGCGGACGGCACCCTGTCCGGCGGCATGCTGCCCAAGATCGCCTCTGCCCTGGACGCGGCCAACAGCGGCGTGCCCAACGTGCACATCATCGACGGCCGGGTGGAACACGCCCTGTTGCTGGAGATCATGACCGACCAGGGCGTGGGCACCCTGATCAAGTCTTCCTGAACAACCTCCCGAACGCTTAGTGGGCGGCTTCCAGCAGGGCCTCGATGGCCTTGCCGGCGGAATCGCCCCGGCCCCGATGCAGGTCCAGGATGGCCATGGCCTTGTCCAGCCACTGCTGCCGGCCAGATTCCGCAACCTGGCGCAGGGGTGCCAGGCCTCCCTCCTGTACCCAGTGTTCGTAGGCTACGGCCAGTTCCGGGAACAGCTTGCGTCGCATGCCGATGAAGTTGGCGAAATAGAAGTGGATTGCCGCCGGTTCGCCCCGCTCCAGCAGGCCCGGAAGGGTGGACAGGCAATCCGCGTAGATGTCCCGCACGGCCCGGGCCATGATCTCCGCCCGGGATCGCATCAGGTCCGCCAGCATGGCAGACCAGGGCTCGCCCAGTTCAGCCCCCACCCGGGCCTCGCCGATCTCGTGCAGGATGACGGACTCGGTTTCCACACCCGTCATGGCATCCAGGGCCTGTTCCGTCTCACGTGCGAAGTCGTAGCAGGCCAGTGCACGGCCAAGGGCCGCGTTGCGTTTGTTCCAGGTCCATTCTTCGAAGCGTTCCCACAGCCAGCGGCGCAGGGCCTCGGTGCGCACGAAGATGCTGGCGGAAAACACGCCGGGTCGCCCCAAGTGTTTTCCGCCACCCCCGGGGGGCGGGGCCGACCGAAGGGAGGTGCCGGGGGTGGTGACATGTTCCAGCATCATGCCCGGGGGGGCGTCCAGGTCCCGGGCGTATTCGCAATCGGACACGTAGACCTGGAAACCATGCCGTTCCTCCCGATGCAGCAGGTTTGCAAGGAAAAAGTGGGGCTTGCAGGCCCGGCCGTAGCCGCCGGAGTAGATGTAGCCCATGGGGGCCAGGGTGAGGTTGATGGCCTCCACTTCGAAAGGGTCCATCTCGCCGCCGGGCATTGGCAGCGGCACATAGGGCGAGGTCTCGACACCTTCCCAAAGCTTTTCCCGCTCGTTCATCCAGTCGCCAATGGCAGCCTTGGGCATTTCCTGGGTGAAGCCCAGGTCGTTTTCCCAGCGGTAGAGTTCACGCATCTTCAAAAGGAAGGTGCACATGGTCAGATCGCCGGCAAACTGGGCATCGGAGATGTGACAATTTGTCTGCACGGCGTTGACGATGGCCCCCAGGTTCAAGTCTGTCATACACGAGGCGCCCATGGCCGGCTCCTTGAATTGTTGAGCAATTTTGTCGGATTATGCGCCGGCGTTTTTTACAAAGGAACAACATGCGTTACTGGTTGATGAAAATTGATCTATCAGCCTAGCAGGCTTGTAAGCCGCATGGTTACTGGCTTTTGGCGCATCCCCGCTCTTACGTGCCTAGATACGGCGGCCGCTTGGGTGGGGTTTTGGGTGGGACTATGAAACTTCTGTACCCATCAGCATGAGCATACGGCGTTCCAGGCGCTGCAATTCGGCGCTGACCCTATCCACCTCGCCGGGCAGGGCAAAGCCGCCTGTGCGGATGTAGCTAAGGCGGCTCTCCAGTTCGTCTATGCGGCGATCCAGGCGGCGGACTTCATGCTCAGCCGCCCTTCGGCAGGCAGTGGAACAGTAGCCCTTAGGGCGGCCAGGCCCTTCGATCTTGGGAAGTTCGGCATTGCACTTGATGCAGTTCGACATGATTTCTCCTATGAAGTGAATTTCTCCCCCCCCTCCCCCCTACCCATTTCGCGGTGTTGCGAGCGAAAGGGAGGGAGCGGTCGCGGGCGCATGGGTCATAGACTTTCCGCGCCCCCCCGGCCGCCCTCCACGCACGTCAAACAAACGTCTCCGCCTGTACCACTATCCCGGCCACGTGCAGCTGCTCCAGGCTCAGGTCAACAGGGACCCCGGTCTCCCCCAGACGAGCGAGCCGCTGCAGACAGCTTGCATAGAACCCCTTGTCGCCGCCCGGCCACGTGCTGAAATCCCCGACCTCACAAAATTCGATCTCGTCCTGCAGGTCCTGGGCTTCCTGCAACCTGCTGCATAACGCTTGCAGGGCAAGGGCTACGGCATGGCGTTGGCGCCTGGCCAGCTCAGGCAACTTGAACTCGGCTCTAATCTCTCCCCGCGCGGCCTGGCGCGCCGTCGCAAGCCGGTCCCGCAACAGCCCGAGGGCAGCCTGGATCGTGCGAAGGCGCTCATCCCGCTCGGCCGGGGTCATGGCGCTGGGCTGCTGTTCGTCGCCCAGCAGGGCGCTGGCTTCTCTCTGGCGTAGCTCCGCCGGGCTCAGCGGGGGCAGGGCGATTCGCAGGGTATGCGCTTCAATCATCAGGGCACGCTCTCTTTCCAACAGAGCGGCAACTTGCGGGTGTGTGTCCAGCTGGCGGATGCCGATATTTTTCATGTGAGTCCTCTCTCAAGTGAAGGCCCTTGCGGGCGATGTATGCCCGCAAGGCGCGGGCAATTCTTTGGGGTCGAAGCCCAGGGCTTCATCGGCCTCGACTACTTTCAGCCAGCCTTCGGGGTCTGTCCTGGCCAGGGCCAGGGCTTGATTCAGCTCTTCGGCGGAATAGCCCCAGCGTTCCGCCATCCTGAGAATGCGGACCTTGAACATCGGGGAAAGGGCATTTGCCGTGTGCGCGCCCGAAAAACCTTGCGAATCCTGCGAATCCCGCGAAAGTCCGCATGGCGACTGGGTTTCAGCGTGCGAATCTTTTGCGAATGTCTGCGAATCCTGTGCGAATCCGGGGGGCGTGGCGGGCTGGAAGCGGAATTTCATGCCTCGCCCTCCCGATGCACGCGATAGGCTTCGCGGCGTGTGGTGCCTTCGTACTCCAGGCCGCCGGGCAAGGCGGAAACGTGGCCATGCAGTTCCAACACCCGCAACAGCTCCCGCGCCCGCGATGCGCTTCGCACGTGGGCGGGGCCGTTGCGGTAGATTTCCACCAGGGTTATGGATCCTTTGCCGTGCTGGATCAGCCAGTCATAGAGCCGCTGGGCGGCCATCAGCTCCGGGTCCGCCTGGGCGCTGCCCACCAGGCGCAAGGCCTCCGCCAGGTAGAACTGGCCCAGCACGATTGCCCGGCCCAGGGTTTCTTCGTCAATCTCCGCCGCCCCCAGGTCTTCCACCAGGGCCAGCACGCCGGCCAGGCGCAACACATGTTCGGCGGCCTTGGCGGCGAAGGCCTTGATGGGGGCGAACTCGCCCACCAACTCAACTTCCACCGCGTTGTGGAACTCGATCCAGAGCCGCCGGGCGGGTGGGGATAGGGGCAGGTCTCGGGGCGCCAGCTCATTGCGCGCGCCCTCGCCAATGGGAAGGGGCGCTTCCAACAGCGTCAGCAGGCGGCCGGTATAGGTCCTGATCTCCGGGGCGTCTTCGGGGTTGCCCTCCACATACGCCCGGCTACCGGCCAGGCTATCGGGCTGGCAAATCAGGAACCGGGCCAACAGCCCTTGTTCGTTGATCAGTTCGGACCCCAGCAGGGCCGCCGCCACACGGGGTTGCATCATCAGGTGGGCGGATACGCGCCGGCCGTAGAGCTTGGAAGCGCCATCCCCCGCGCGCACACGGTCCAGGGGGGTGCCATCCCAAAGGGAAGAGAGTCCGGCCGACGTCTTGAGGGCGTTATCCGCGTTCATGCCATGCCCGCCGATGAACTGCCCGCCTTCCGCGCTGAACAGGCCCATGCTGGGCTGGCCCACCATCAGCAGCTTCGCCAGGCCTTCGAGCGTGGGCTCGCCACACAACAGGACCGGCGCCAGGGGTGGTTCGGGTTCGTCGCCTACCTCCGCCAGGGCGTGGGCAATGGCGGCCTTGTTCCGCTCTTTGCCGCCGCTGCGCAGGGCATCGGCGCGGGAAGCCTTCCAGGCATCCAGCTCGCGGTCGTAGTCCCGGCGCCGGGGCTCGTATTCGTCGATCAGGCGCTTCTCGCGCCTCAAGACGGGGTAGAGGGCCAGGCGATCCACCGCGCTTTTGCGGTCTCCGCTCTCCGCCAGGCTGGCCAGGAACAGCGATAGGGGAATGCGCCGGCCATCCAGCTTCACGTCTGCATGGGCTTGCACGGCCAGGGCCGCCGCGCCCAGCACGCTTTGGGCGCATATGGCCAGGGGCGCGCGCACGGTTTCATGCAGGACGCGTGCAGCGCCGCCCAGCAGCTCGCCCAGGGCCTCCGCCGGGTAGCGGGTGGCGGGGTCAATCTCCCGCTGCAATGGCCGAAACTCCAGCCGGCGTTCCTGGGTCTTGATGAACGGCCTTCCAGAATCGCCCAGGTTCGTTTTTTTGGGCTGGGGTGGGGCTTTGGTATTCACCTGGGCCAAAGCGAGGCCTATTTGGCCCGCGACGGCCTCGGCGCCCCCAAGCTGGTGCAAATCATTGAAGTCCGTCGCCCCCTCCGGCCGTTCGGGTCCGAAGTCGGGCAGGGCCAGGGCGCCGCCCACCAGGCGCGCGGCGTGTTCGGCGTGCTCCTGGCCGTTGCCCAGGTCCGCCAGGATGCAGAGCCGGGCTTTCGGGTAGCGCGCGCGCATGGCCTGGGCCACGGCGCCCAGGTTGTTGCAGCTCAGGGCGGCCATGGCAAGGTGGCCCGTCGCCTGGCTGGCCGATAAACAGGTGGAAACCCCTTCCCCGATCAGGATGGTGACGCCTTCGCCGTCGCCTTTTGGCAGGGCCTCAGTTGCCCAGAATCCGCCCGCCTTGGCGCCGCCGGCCAGGGCGCTTTTACGGCCGGTCTCGTCGATCATTTCCAAGCTGGTGAGCTTGCCGCCGATCTTCACCGGGGCCAGCAGTAGGCGGCCGGTTAACGGCTGGCCTTCGGCCTTGGGTGTGTAGCCCAGCAGCCCCGCCGCGCGGGTGGCCTCGATCTCGCGTAGGGTGGCGGTGGGTTGCACGCCCTTTCGGCCCAGGTAGGGGTGGGCTTCGCCTACCTGGCTGCCCGCCTTCCAGCAGGCTAGGGACTTTTTCGCGGCTTCCTCCCGGCGCCGGGCCTCTGCCTGTTCCGCCTGGCGGATGGCCTCGCGCCGCTTGCGCTCCCGCTCCTGGCGTTCCGCGTCGGACAGCTCGCGGCCATCGTCCACAAAGAAAGTCACAGGTCCGCCGGTCTTCCAGTTGGCGACAGTCCCGCCCTGGCCATCGGCGAAGAGCTTGATTCGCCCATCGCCCTTGCCGCGCCGGTCGCCCTCGATATCGGTTTCATGCCAACGGCCATCGGTGGGGACCGGCTTGAAGACGATGCCCACCTCGTCGCAAGCCTTGCGCAAAGCGCCGTACAGGTCGGGGGCGCTCATGAAAGCAGCTTGTCCCGCTTTTCCAGTCCCAGCACGCCGCGCCCGGCGCGGATGAGGATGGCCATGGCCTTGGATGGATCGGCGGCCCCGACATCGGCGCACGCCATGCAGATGGGCGCCTGAATTGTCGCCTTGCCGGCGGTCAGAAGGTTGATGGTGATGGAGACGTCCCCGCCCGTATGGCTACCAGGGGGAATCTTCGCGGCACAGACGACGCAGGCGGCCGCCACCTTGGTACGGCGGGCCATGGCTCAGGCCTTGGGATGCTGGTATTGGGCGAGAAGCTCGCGGATGGATTCCACCGTCCAGGCCGTGGTATTGGCGCCGATCTTGACGCCGGCCGGGGCCTTTCCAGTCTTTACCCAGTGCCACCATGTGCTGCGCCCGATGGGCAGGATTTGCAGGATGGTGGAGAGCCTGACGAAGCCGGTAGCGGGGAGGGTGACGGCGCGGGCCTGGCCGTGCTTCTCAAGATGGACCAGGGTGGCGGGGGAGAGTGTCTTACGGGACATGCTGGGCTCCTGCTGAACAGTGTGCCCGCATCCTGCCTGCCCCCTTTTTGACAGGCTTAGAGCGCTGTCAAACTATCTCCCAAACAATGCCCGCGAAACGGTTCGATACGCTGACTCCGGCAGCTTGAACTTCGTCAGAACAGACCGGATTCGATCCGCTTGATTGAGTTTGCGCGCCGCCTTGGGGGTCTGGTCTGTGTCATGTGCGCGCCAGTCCTCTTTGGCCTGTTCGGAATAGATGGTGCTTTCTCCGGCGGCCCTTTCGCGCATATCTGCCAGCCGATCAAGCTCGGCCTGGCCCCGTTCCGCAAGCGGTTCCAGGGTGTGGACCCGGCTATCCTGACGCCAGGAAAGCAGCGTTCGGCCCGTTCCCTCGATCTCGCGGATGGTTTCATCCGGAAGGCCGAATCCCAGTTTCAGGAAGTCCCGCGCCAGGAACAGCTTGAGGGCCAAGCTCGCGGCCGCTTCCTCTCGGGCATTCAGAAACGCGGGGCCGTAGTCGGCCAGCAGGTGACGGATTCCATCGGCGTCGGCCAGGTCTCCGGCGCGCCTGGGCATGTCGAATTTGTCGGGGCCAAACTCGGAAAGCGCCGCGCCGATCAGCCCTTCAAGCAGGTGATCCAGCGAGCCGCCGCGCCTGTACGCCTGCCCTTCCGCAGCCAATTCGCGAAGCGCGCGAATGGCATCCTCGAATCGGTCCGGGTCTGATATCAGATCCATTTGCGCCCCTCATGCGCCAGCCCCCAAAAGAAGGTGGGGGCGGCGTTCCGGGTTGAGGGTCCCCGGTTTTCGGCGGCCAAACCTAGCCGCCCCCGTAAAGCTCCGGTTCTCGTTGCGATGGGCCTGCAACCGGAAAAGTGCCCAGCTCCTACGACGCGGGAGCCAAGTCGCCGCGCCTCAACTCACAGATTCGCAAGCGATTCGCACAGGATTCGCACGCCGGAACCCAGTCGCCATGCGGACTTTCGCGGGATTCGCAGGATTCGCAAGGTTTTTCGGGTCTCGCATCATGCCGCCCTGTGCAGTGGCACCACGTTCCCCCCTCTCCCCTGGGCCTCGATTCGCTTCGCCCAGGCCTTCAAGGCGGCCTCTCGCAGGTCCAGATATTCCGCGTGGTTGTAATGGGCCAGGACGCCGGGCAAGACATGGTTGGCGATCTTGTGCCCCACGAAGGCCTCGAAACCCAGGTCGGGCAGGCGGGTTATCAGGCTGCGACGCAAATCATGGACGTGGCAGGGCGTGACGCCAGGCAGGACGCCGCGCTTGAACAGCGTCAGCAAGGCATTGTTGACGGACCTTCCGAAGATGGGCTGATCCTTGCGCAGGGGGGAAGCAAAGACGAATCGCTCTTCGCCCGTGAGCCTTTTCAGGTCTTGGAGTACCGCCACCGCCTGGGGCGCCAGGTGGACCAGATGGGCGCGCTGTTTCTTGGTGCGCTCCGCCGGGAGGCGCCAGAGCCCCCCGGCCAGGTCGAATTCGGCCCAGGCCGCGCCGCAAACCTCGTTTTCCCGCTGCCCCGTCAGGATCAGCAGCTTCAAGGCGGCGATGGTGACGGGATCGGACTTGCAGCGGCGGGGGTCTTCCAGCACCCGCCACAGGGCCGCCAGTTCATCCATGCGCAGGGTGGTCTCCCGCTTCCTGGGGGAGGCGTCCATATCCCGCCGCGTGACGCCTTCCAGGGGGTTGCCCGTGACCCATTCCCGCACCAGGGCGAAGCGCCAGAGCCGCCGGGCCTGGGCCAGGACTTCACCGGCCATCAGCTTGGCGGTGCGGCCTTCGTGGTGCCCTTCCGCGATCTTGTCCAGGGCGTCCAACAGGTCTTGGCGGGTGACGTCGCGGATTTTCTTGTCACCGATGAAGGCGGCCAGCCGATCCAGCCGGTAGCGGATGGCGCCCGCGCTTTTCTTGCCGTCCATGATCTTCTCCATGAAGACCTCGACGGCCTTGGCGACGGTAGGCGCCGCGATCTCGGCCGCTTCGGCGGTCTTCCTGGCGTCTTCCTCCGCCCGTTCCTGGGCCAGCTTGTCTTCCCATGCTGCCACCGGGTCATGGCCCGCCTTGCGCATCGCCCGCCATTCCCCGGCGATGGCGCGGGCCTGGGTAAGGGACTGGCGGCCATGTCGTAGCCAGTCTTCCAGGCTGGCGCCGGGAGCGCCGTCCCGGTCATACTGGCCAATGGTGTACTTTGTCCGCCGGCCCATAAGCTCGTACTCAATGACCCAGGTTTTCGTCCCATGGGGGCGGATGCGCATGAACAGCCCATCCCCATCCCCCAGCATCCGATCCCCCTTCAAATTCGGGAGGGCCTTGTCGTATGTGGCCGATGCGGTTTTGCCCATTTGGTTCTCCTTGGTGAGGACTTTTGAAAAGCTTGGGTGGGACTTATCTGGGTGGGGTTTTGGGTGGGTTTCTGGGTGGGATTGTATGAAATTGGGTGGGACTTCACAAGACACAAAAACCCCGCCCATAACTGTATGACGTTGATTTTATAGACTTGAATAGATCGGAGTAGATTACTTATGCGTTATTGGTTGATGAAATCCGAACCATCGGAATTCAGCATCGACGATTTGCACCGGGAGGGCCACGTGGCCTGGTTCGGCGTGCGCAACTACCAGGCCCGCAATTTCATGCGTGACCAGATGCGGGTGGGCGACAAGGTGCTGTTCTACCACTCCTCCTGTGACGAGCCTGGTATCGCCGGCCTCGCCGAGGTCTCCGTAGCCGCCTACCCGGACGAGACCCAGTTCGAGAAGGAGGGCAAATACTTCGACTCCAAGGCAACCCGGGAGAATCCCCGCTGGTTCAACGTGGAGGTGAAATTCAGGAAAAAGACCCGGCTCATGCCCATCGCCGAGCTGCGCCAGTACCCGGAGTTGGCCAACATGCGCATCCTGGCCAAGGGCAACCGCCTGTCCATCACCCCGGTGGACCCGGACGAGTGGAACTTCATCCTGAAGAAGCTGGGTTAACAAGTGGAATGGCTGCTGGCCTACCTGGCCCTGGGCCTGGTGACCGGCGTGATCGCCGGCCTGCTGGGCGTGGGCGGCGGGCTGGTGATGGTGCCGGTGCTCACCTGGGCCTATGCCCAGCAGGGCTTCACTGCGGACTTCAACATCCACCTGGCCCTGGGTACCTCCCTGGCGGTCATCGTACCCACCGCCGTGTCCAGCATGCGCGCCCACCATGCCCATGGCGCCGTGGACTGGCTGCTGGTACGCCGCATCACCCCGGGCATCCTCCTGGGCACCCTCCTGGGCGGGGGAATGGCGGTGCTTATGCCGGACCGGAACCTGAAGCTGTTCTTCATTGCCTTCCTGCTCTATGCCGCCACCCAGATGCTCCTGGGCTTCCGGCCGAAACCACAGCGAGGACTGCCCGGCCCAGCCGGCATGACCCTGGCGGGGAGCATCATCGGCCTGGTTTCCAGCTGGGTGGGCATCGGCGGCGGCACGATGTCAGTGCCCTTCCAGACCTGGTGCAACGTGGGCCTGCACCGGGCCATCGGCACTTCGGCGGCCATCGGCCTGCCTATCGCCCTGGCGGGCATGGCGGGCTACATGCTTTCCGGCCAGGCTGCGGCGGGGCTGCCCCCCTGGAGCCTGGGCTTCGTCTACCTGCCCGCCTTCCTGGGCATTGCCTTGGGCAGCGGCCTGACTGCGCCCCTGGGGGCCAGGCTGGCCCACCGCCTGCCGGTGGCAAGGCTGAAGAAGATTTTCGCCGGCCTGCTGTACCTGCTGGCGGTACGGATGACCTATAGCGTCTGGTTTTCCTGAGGCGACAATTCTCCACCCCCTGAATAGGAGAAAAACCATGCGTTGGATTGCCCTGTTGTTGGGCCTGCTGCTGACCGGGCTTGCCGTGGCCAGCGATTACGCCCGGGAGCAGAAGTGGGCGGACGAAATCCTGCCCGCCGTGCTGGTGGGCGACCCGGTCTGGCTGGAAGGCGAGAAGGACCACAGGTTCCTGGGCATCTACACGGAGGCCCCCAACGCCAAGGGAGCCGTCATCCTGGGCCACGGCATCGGCGTGCACCCGGACTGGGGTCTCATCGGCATGCTGCGCCAGAGCCTGGCGGAGAAGGGCTACACCACCCTGTCAATACAGTTCCCGGTGCTGGCGGCGGACGCCAAGGCCGAGGCCTACGCCCCCACCTTCGATGATGCGGCGGGACGCCTTGCCAAGGCCACGTCCTTCCTGAAGCAGAAAGGCTACGGGAAGGTCGCCATCGTCTCCCACAGCCTGGGCTGCCGCATGAGTTACCGCTACCTGAGCGGCAAGCCGGACGACGCCGTCAAGACCTGGGTGGCCCTATCCTCCCCGGGTGCCGAGGACTGGAACAAGTTGAAACTGCCCGTGCTGGACCTCTATGGCCAGAACGACCTGCCCGGGGTGCTGCAGAACGCCAGGACGCGGGCTCCCGGGCTGAAGCAACCGGGCTCCGCCCAGCAGCGCCTGCCCAATGCAGACCATTTCTTCACCGGCCAGGACGCGGAACTGCTGGAAGCCGTGAACGCCTATCTGGGGAAAAACCTGTAATCGGACCTGCGGCCCGGATCAAACCAGGCCCAGGTGGTCCAGGCCTGACAAGGGGGCATCCCCCTTTTCGCCCTTGATGTGGAGTTTGATCTTCAGGCGCAGGTCGTTGAAGGAATCAGCGTTGCGCAGGGCGTCCTCGGCCTTGACGTCGCCCTTGGCAAACAGGTCGAACAGGGCCTGATCGAAGGTCTGCATGCCCAGGTCCCGGGACCGGGTCATGATGTCCTTGATCTCGTCCAGGCGGCCCTGGAGGATCAGGTCGGAGATCAGGGGCGAGTTGAGCATGATCTCCACCGCCGGCACCCTCCCCTTGCCGTCCAGCCGTGGCAGCAGCCGTTGGGAAATGACCGCCCGCAGGTTCAGGGAGAGATCCAACAGCAACTGCTCCCGCCTTTCCTTGGGGAAGAAGCTGAGAATGCGGTCCAGGGTCTGGTTGGCGTTGTTGGCGTGGATGGTGGAGAAGCAGAGGTGGCCGGTTTCCGCGTAGGTCATGGCGTACTGCATGGTGTCCCGGTCCCGGATCTCGCCGATCATGATCACGTCCGGGGCCTGGCGCAGGGTGTTCTTCAGGGCGGATTCCCAGCTCTCGGTATCCATGCCCACTTCCCGCTGGGTGATGATGCTCTTGCCGTGCTCGTGCACGTATTCGATGGGGTCTTCCACCGAGACGATGTGGTCCTGGGAGTGCTGGTTGCGATAGCCCACCATGGCCGCCAGGGTGGTGGACTTGCCCGAACCCGTGGCCCCCGTGACGATGACCAGGCCCCTGGGCATCATGGTGATGTCCCGCAGGTTCATGGGCAAATGCAGTTCTTCCAGCATGGGGATTTGCGTGTTGATGTGGCGCAGCACCACGCCCACCCGGGTCTGCTGCATGAAGACGTTCACCCGGAAACGGCCCACGTCACCCACATGGATGGCGAAGTTGCATTCATGGGTGGCATCGAAATCCTTCTGCTGCCGCTCTGTCATCAGGGCCTTGGACAACAGCAAGGTATCCGTGGGAGTGAAGGTCTGCTTGGAGATGGGCGTCACCTTCCCGTTCAGCTTGATGGCCGGAGGGAATCCCGCCGTCAGGAACAGGTCGGACGCCTTGCGCGCCACCATGAAACGCAGCCACTCGTGAACATTCTCAAGGGTATTCATACGGACCCCACGCCTAGAAGAACGCGTCCTTGTTGACGGCCACCGCCCGGGCATCCTGGGCCGAGATAACGTTGCGCCGCACCAGTTCCGTCAAGCCCTGGTCCAGGGTCTGCATGCCCAGGTTCTGCCCGGTCTGGATGGAGGAATACATCTGGGCGATCTTGTTTTCCCGGATGAGGTTTCGGATGGCGGGGGTGCCGATCATGATCTCGTGCACTGCCACCCGACCGCTGCCGTCCTTGCGTTTGAGCAGGGTCTGGGAAATGACCGCCCGGATGGATTCGGACAGCATGGAGCGCACCATTTCCTTTTCCGCCGCCGGAAACACGTCCACCACCCGGTCGATGGTCTTGGCGGCCGACGAGGTGTGCAGAGTGCCGAACACCAGGTGGCCGGTCTCGGCCGCCGTGAGGGCCAGGCGGATGGTTTCCAGGTCCCGCATCTCGCCCACCAGGATCACGTCCGGATCCTCCCGCAGGGCGGAGCGCAGGGCCTGGGCGAAGCCGTGGGTATGGGGGCCCACCTCCCGCTGGTTGATCAGGCACTTCTTGCTCTTGTGCACGAATTCGATGGGGTCCTCGATGGTGAGGATGTGGCTGAACTGGTTCTCGTTGACGTAGTCCACCATGGCCGCCAGGGTGGTGGACTTGCCGGAGCCCGTGGGGCCGGTGACGATGACCAGACCCCGGGGGTTTTCGGAGATTTCCTTGAAGATCCTGGGCGCCTCCAGTTCCTCCAGGGTGAGCACCACGCTGGGAATGGTCCGGAACACGGCACCTGCGCCCCGTTCCTGGTTGAAAGCGTTCACCCGGAACCGGGCCACGTCCCTCAGTTCGAAGGAGAAGTCCACCTCCAGGAACTCCTCGTACACCTTGCGCTGGGCATCGCTCATGATGTCGTACACCATGGCGCGCACTTCCTGGTTGGAAAGCGCGGGCACGTTGATGCGACGGATATCGCCGTGCACCCGGATCATGGGAGGCAGGCCCGCGGAGAGGTGCAAATCGGACGCTTTGTTCTTGACCGAGAAGGCAAGAAGCTCGGAAATTTCCATTATAATTCCCTGACTTACGTGATTTTGTAGGGAGTTCAGCCCATTATGGGCGCAATCGCCGCCGCCTTGCAAGCTTGCCAGAACCGCATATCGGGCGCGTGCAGGCAGGCCGCCAGGGATGCATCCTGCGCGACTCTGCTGGCGGTTAGCAAGACCTTTCCCGCAACGGCCATCCGGGAGGCCTGGGATGCGGGCCAGCGCTGCTTTGGCGAGAGCTACGTGCAGGAAGCCGTGGGCAAGATGGACAATCTGGCCGACCTGTCCATCGAATGGCATTTCATCGGGCCCCTGCAAAGCAACAAGACCCGCCCAGTGGCGGAGCGTTTCCAGTGGGTTCATGGCGTGGAAAGCCTGAAAATCGCCCGGCGTCTCTCGGAGCAGCGACCAGGGCACCAGCCCCCCCTGCAGGCCTGCATCCAGGTGAACGTCAGCGGCGAGGCCAGCAAGCACGGCGTGCCCCCCCGGGGGGCCCTGGACCTGGCCCGGCAGGTGGCAGGCTTGCAGAACCTTCGCCTGCGGGGCTTCATGGCGATTCCGGAACCTTCGCCCGATCCGGCTGTACAACATGCCAGGTTCCGGTGCCTGGCGGACCTGCTGGCCCAGGCCCGTGGGGCAGGACTGGAACTGGACACCCTCTCCATGGGCATGTCCGCCGACCTGGAAACGGCCATCGCCGAGGGGTCCACCCTGGTGCGAGTGGGCACGGCCATTTTCGGCACGCGTCAATATACAAAGGATGCAGCAACATGAAACTTGGATTCATAGGCGGCGGCAACATGGCAGCCGCCATCGTGGGCGGCCTGCTGCGCAAAGGCTTCATGGCCAGCGACATTACCGTGGCCGAGCCCATCGCCGGGCGGCGGGCCTGGTTGATCCGGGAATTCGGCATCGGGGTCGAGGAAAGCGCGGCAGCGTGCCTGGATGCCGACGTCATCGTCCTCGCGGTGAAACCCCAGCAACTCAAGGAAGCACTGACCGTCCTGCCCACCCTGCAAGCGCGCCAACTGGTGCTTTCCGTGGCTGCAGGCGTGCGTGCGGCGGACATCAGCCGCTGGCTCAAGGGCCACGCCGCCGTGGCCCGGGCCATGCCAAACACCCCGGCTCTGGTGGGGGAAGGGGCCACGGGGCTGTTTGGCCTCCCCGGCACGAGCGCCGCTCAGCGGGACTGGGCCAGCCAGGTCATGGAGGCCGTGGGCATGGTGGTCTGGGTGGAGGAAGAATCCCAGATCGACGCCGTCACGGCCCTTTCTGGCAGCGGCCCCGCCTATGTGTTCTATTTCATCGAGGCCCTGGAACAAGCGGGCATCGAACTTGGCCTGACACCCCAGGTGGCCCGCCAACTGACGCTGCAGACCTTCCTGGGGGCAGCCACTTTGGCCGTGCAGGATCCGGCAGCCCCGGCGGAGCTCCGGGCCCGGGTCACCTCCAAGGGTGGCACCACCGAACGGGGCATCCAGGCCCTGGTGGAGGGAGGGGTCCACGCCGCCATACTCCAGGCCGCCCGGGCGGCGGCGGAACGTGCCCGGGAGATGGGCGACCAGCTGGGGAACTCTCAAGAAAACGAAGGGCAGTCCCAAGTTTTCTTGTCCCCCTCGGGGGGCGGGCCGGGCGCATCTCTGACCTGGGGGCGAACTTGATGCTGACGGATGCCTTGCAGTTTTTGATCCGCACCGGCCTGGACCTGTTGGCCTGCGCCTTCTTCCTGCGCTTCTGGATGCAATGGGCCCGGGTACCCGTGCATAACCCCTTCTCCCAATTCCTGATGAAAGTGACGGATTTCGCCGTGCGCCCGTTACGGCGGGCGGTGCCGGGATTCTTTGGCATGGACTGGGCCAGCCTGCTGCTGCTGCTGGTTACCAAAATCCTGGCCGTGGTGGCCATCCACTGGCTCATGAGCTACCCCTTCGCCGCCGCGGGCACCAAGGTGGTGCCCGGGTTCCTGGCTCTTGGCCTGGTGGCGTCATTGCGTCTAGGCCTCTACGTACTCATGGGGCTCATCGTCCTTCAGGCCATCCTCTCCTGGGTGAACCCCTTCTCGCCCCACGCCCCCGTGTTCTACGCCCTGTCCCGCCCCGTACTGGCCCCCTTCCAGAGGCTCATCCCCCCCATAGGAGGCGTGGACTTGACGCCCCTGGCCGCCCTCATCGCCATCCAGTTGCTCCTTGTGGCGCCCGTGGCCACGCTGGAACGCCTGGCCCGTGCCCTGGTGTGGTGATTCCCTGCCTGCGCGCCACGCCTCAGGGCACGGAAATCACCGTGCACATTCAGCCCGGAGCCGCCCATGGCGAGGTCGTGGGCCTGCACGGCGATGCCCTGAAGGTGAGGATACCCGCTCGCGCAGTGGAAGGCGCCGCCAATGCCGCACTGCTGAAATTCATCGCCGGGACCCTTGGCGTTCCGCTACGGGAGGTTAAAATCCTTCGCGGTGACAAATCCCGCCGGAAAGTATTGGAAACTCCATTGCCGGTGGATGCTGTAGCAGCAATTTTGACTGGACGACTGTGAAAGTCAGGGTGGGAGAGAGTTCATGAATTTCGGGCTGGAAAGCGGGATCTCCCGGTATAAGAACCGGCGCGACCGTCTCGTCAAGATCATCAGCGACTTCAAGGACTGGATCGAAAGCCACACCGAGTTTGAACCCGACCTGTTGCTGCGCATCTTCGACCTGAGCGAGAACCTGAAGCGGGACCGGCTGATGCTGGCCTTCGTGGCGGAATTCAGCCGGGGCAAGACGGAACTCATCAATGCCCTGTTCTTCTCCGACTTCAAGCAGCGCCTGCTGCCTTCGGACGCTGGTCGCACCACCATGTGTCCCACGGAGATCTATTACGAGCCGGGCACCGAACCCTACATCCGTCTGCTGCCCATCGAGACCCGCTTCCGGGACGACAGCATCACGGCCCTGAAGCGGCTGCCGGTGGAGTGGAACACCGTCAAGCTGGACGTGACGGACCCCAATGCCATGACCTCCGCCCTGCGCAAGCTGGCCGAGACAAAGGTGGTGTTCAAGGTGGAGGCCCGGGCCCTGGGGCTTTGGGACGAGAACGACCCCAACCTGTCCTACATGGTGAAGGACCAGGACCGGGTGGAAATCCCCGCCTGGCGCTACGCCATGATCAACTACCCCCACCCCTTGCTGGAATCCGGCCTGGCCATCCTGGACACCCCGGGCCTGAACGCCATGGGCGCGGAACCGGAACTGACCCTGTCCGCCATCCCCAATGCCCACGCCCTGCTGTTCCTGCTGGCCACGGACACGGGGGTGACCCAGTCGGACTACGAGATCTGGAACAAGCTGGTGTCCAAGCACGCTGGCCAGCACTACGCGGTGCTGAACAAGATCGACATGCTCTGGGACGACCTCAAGAGCCCCGAGGACATCGGCCGCACCATACAGCGTCAGATCGAATCCACAGCCACCCAGCTGAACATCTCCCCCTCCAGCGTGCTGGCCATATCTGCCCAGAAGGCCCTGGTGGGCAAGGTGCGCGGCGACGACGATCTGCTCAAGCGTTCAGGCATCCAGGCCCTGGAAGTGCTGCTGGCCCGGGAGATCATCCCCTCCCGGGAAAAGATCATGCGCGAGTCGGTGATCAGGGAGATGGGCCCCCTCATCAACGAGGCACGGGAAACGGCCTACCACCGCCTCATGACCGCCCACCAGAGCCTGCAAGACCTGCAGGCCCTGTCCGGCAAGAACCAGCAGATCATCGGTCAGCTGCGGGAGAAGATGCTGGCGGACAAGCAGAACTATGACGTGACCATGCGCAACTTCAACGTCACGCGCAAGATCATCGGCGAGCAGGGCCAGGAGCTCCTCACCCACCTGGAAGAGCAGCGCCTGGAAAAGATCATCGAGGAGTCCATGCTGACCATCAGCGGCAGCTGGACCACCGCCAGCCTGATCAAGGGCATGCAGACCCTGATCCAGCGCATGGGCGCGGAATTCGATTTCGCCAACAAGCAGTGCGCCGCCATCACCCAGCTGCTCAACACGGCCTACCATCGCTTCCACGAAGTCCATGGTCTGGAGGAGGCGGTGCCGCCTCTGCTGAAACTGAACCGCTACCGCGCCCGACTGGACGAATTGATGGTGAGCACGGAGGAATTCTGCGCCGACCCCCTCAACATCATGCTGGAAAAGCGATTCATGATTAAGAAGTTCTACATCGCCCTGGTGGCTCAGGCCCGCCTGGTGTTCCAGCAGGTGCAGATCGAGACGGAAACCTGGCTGCGCCTCACCCTGGACCCCATCGTGGCCCGCATCCATGAGCACAAGTCCCAACTGGAGCGCCGCCTGGAGAACCTCAACAAGGTGCACGCCAACCTGGGTTCCCTGCAGGAGCGCAGCGCCCTGGTGAACAACGAGATCATCAAGCTGCGACACCAGCTGGAATCCATCGAGGCCATCGTCAAGGAATTCTCCATCCTCACCGGCCTGCCGGTTCGCCCCCTGGAGCAGCTGGGCACGCCCGCCCCCGTCAAGGCAGCCTGATTCCCGGGCTTACCCGCCCTAGAGCAGGATGATGTCGTACTGCTCCTGGGTGAACAGGCTTTCCACCTGCAGCGAAATCGGCTTGCCGATGAAGTCAGACAGCTGGGCCAGGCTTTGGGACTCCTCGTCCAGAAACAGGTCGATCACGGCCTGGGAGGCCAGGATGCGGTACTCCTTGGCGTTGAACTGGCGAGCCTCCCGGATCAGGCCCCGCAGGATCTCGTAGCAGGTGGTCTGGGCGGTCTTGATCTGGCCCCGGCCCTGGCAGGTGGGGCAGGCCTCGCACAGCACGTGGCTCAGGCTTTCACGGGTACGTTTACGGGTCATCTCCACCAGGCCCAGAGAGGTAAACCCGTTGATGGTCATGCGAGTGCGGTCCCGGGCCAGGGCCTTGGTCAGTTCCCCCAGCACGGCCTCCTTGTGTTCCGCGCTGTCCATGTCGATGAAGTCCAGGATGATGATGCCGCCCAGGTTGCGCAGGCGCAGCTGGCGGGCGATGGCCTGGGCCGCCTCCAGGTTGGTCTTGAAGATGGTCTCGTCGAAACTGCGCCCGGAGACGAAGCCGCCGGTGTTCACGTCGATGGTGGTCAGGGCCTCTGTCTGGTCCACGATCAGGTAACCGCCGGACTTCAGGTCCACGCGCCGCCCCAGGGCCTTCTCGATCTCGTCCTCCACGCCATAGAGGTCGAACAGGGGACGCTCCGCCACGTAATGGCTCACCTTTTCCGCCACGTTGCGGGTGAATTCCTCGGCGAAGCCCTTCATGCGGGCATAGGTCTCCCGGGAGTCCACCAGGATGCGGTCGGTTTCATCGCTGGAAAAATCCCTCAGCACCCGGTGGGCCAGGTCCAGTTCCTGGTAAATGGCTGCCGGGGCGGCCGTATTCTCGGAACGTGCCTGGATGGCATCCCACAGGGCGTGCAGGTATTCCACGTCGGCCGCCAGTTCGGATTCCTCCGCCATGTTGGCCATGGTGCGAATGATGAACCCCCCTTTGCCGTTCTCAGGCAGTACACGGTTCAGGCGTTCGCGCAGGAGTTCCCGTTCCGCCTCGTCCTCGATCTTCTGGGAAATGCCGATGCGAGTCTCCTGGGGCAGGTACACCAGAAAGCGCCCCGCCATGCTGATCTGGGTGGAAAGCCGTGCTCCCTTGGCGCCGATGGGATCCTTGATGACCTGCACCAGGATGCTCTGGCCTTCGTGCAACACCTTTTCTATGGGACGCGGGCAGTTGTCGCAACGGGCCTCTATGATGTCCCCCACGTGGAGGAACGCCGCCCGGTCCAGGCCGATATCCACGAAGGCCGACTGCATGCCGGGCAACACCCGGGACACCTTTCCCAGGTAGACATTGCCCACCATCCCCCTCTGGGTACTGCGCTCGATGTGCAGTTCCTGGACCGCGCCCAGGTAGATCACCGCCACCCGGGTTTCCTGGGGCGTCACGTTGATGAGAATCTCTTCGCTCATGGCATTCATGGGTAATGGATAGTGGGAAATGGGGAGCCGCTCCCCACTTCCCGCTCCCCACTTCCCTTCAAAAAACCTCGAAACCCACCTCCCGCAGCAACTCTGCGGTCTCGTGAAGGGGCAGGCCCATGACCCCGGAATAACTGCCCGAGAGGTGCTCTATGAAGATGGCCGCGCGACCCTGGATGCCATAGCCGCCCGCCTTGTCGAAGGGCTCGCCGCTGGCCACATAGGCGGCGATCTCCGCCTCGGTCAGGGTCTTGAAAGTGACTTGACTCTCGCTGAGCCCCACCCTGATCCGCCCCTGGTAGGCAACGGCCACGGCGGTCAGCACCGTATGGGTGCGTCCGGCATAGAGGCGCAGCATGGCGACGGCTTCCTCCGCGTCTCCGGGCTTTCCCAGGATACGGCCGTCCAGGGTCACGGTGGTGTCCGCTGCCAGAATGGGCCACGCGGGCAGATGGCGTGCCTGCTGGGCCAGCATCCCCGCCTTCACCTTCATGCGCGCCAGGCGCTGCACGTAATCGATGCCTGGCTCGTCCGCCAGTGGAGTTTCGTCCACGTCTGCACGCTCCGGGCTGGCGCGCAGTGGCAGCACCATGGGGCTCAGGCCCACCTGGCGCAGCAAATCCAGGCGGCGCGGACTTTGGGAGGCGAGGTACAGATTGCGGGACATGACCGGTATTGTCCGACATTTTTCCATCCGCTTTACGTTCACCACCCGACCGCAGGGTGGACTCAATCCCGATGATAGGGATGGTTGTGCAGCAGGCTCATGGCCCGATAGACCTGTTCCGCCACCAGTACCCGGGCCATGGCGTGGGGGAGCGTCAGGCGGGACAGGGCCAGACTGGTTTCCGCGCGCTCCAGCAACCCCGGCGCCAGGCCATCGGCACCACCGATGACCAGCACCGTGTCCTTGCCGGACTCCAGCCAGCGCTCAAGCAGATCCGCCAGTTCCCGGGTGCTGACCTGCCTGCCATGCTCGTCCAGGGCCACCAGGCGGCTGGCCGCCGGCACCTTCTCCAGCAAGCGCGCAGCCTCCGCCTGCTTGATGGCGTCAGCAGACTGGCCTGCGCGCTTCTCCGGCTTCACCGTCACCAAGACCATGCGCGCCTCCCGCGGCAGGCGCTTCAGATACTCCGTGGTGGCGTCCTCCGCCCATGCGGGCATCTTGTCCCCCACCGCCAGCAGGGTGAGTTTCATGGCACCAGGGCCTGCACGGCGGCCGCTTCCCGCTCCGGGGCGAACAAGGGTGCGCGGATGGCGCATTGGCGGGCCAGTAGTTCATAGAATCCGGCATCCGTTTTGGCGCGATGCATCAGCCCTGCCAGGGCACGATCGTCACCCACGGGAAAATAGCCCGCGTAGTCCCGGCCCAGCATGCCCACGTTGCCTGGTACATCCGACGCCAGGACAGACGTGGCAAGCGTGACCGCCTCGCAAATGACATTGGCGCCCCCCTCCATGCGGGAAGGCACCACCAGCAGGTGGCTGCGGGCGATGCGGCGTCGGGTCTGGCCATGGGGACGCCCACCCAGCCACTTCCAGCGAAATTCCAGGCGATCCAGGGCATCTGCTTCCAAATCCAGGCCGGGCTGCAACTCACCCTCCACATGCCAGGCGTGGATGCGGCGGGGTGGGGGCAGATGCCGCAAGGCCAGAACGGCGCGGAAGGGATCCTTCTCGTCCCGCAGGTGGGCCACCACACCCACGCTGAAATGCCGCACCGGCCGGGGCTGGGGCACCAAGGTGGGCGCAGACTGAAAAACCACCACTGTCTTGTGGTGGTAGGCCTGCGGGATTTCTGCCACGCCCTCCTCCTGCAGAACCATCAGCCTATGGGCCAGCTTCAGGGAGAGTTGGGCATCCACGTCGAAACGGATGTCGCGGTACAGGTCCGTTCCGGTGAGCACCAGGATCAGGGGACTGTCCGGATGGGCCCGGGCGAATCTGGCGATGGACGCATGGCTGCGGCGTGCGTGAAGGGCGACCATGGCCTGGACGGGGGAACCATCACATTCCATCGCCGTATCCACGCGATGTCCGTCCCGGCGTAAGAACGCCCTCCACCGCACGGCTGTATGCGCGTTGCCGTTGCGGCCCCGGGGCAAGTAAGGACTGATCAGGGCGATACGCATGACGCGACTATAGTGCATTAAGCAGAAGCGCGATTTCCCTCTTTACAAGGCGATAAACCCTCAATAAAATGCGCGACTCTCGTGTGGGGGTATAGCTCAGCTGGGAGAGCGCTTGCATGGCATGCAAGAGGTCAGCGGTTCGATCCCGCTTACCTCCACCAGGAATCGAGAAAGCACGGAAATCCGGGCTTTCGGCCTCATAAGTCCCTATCGTCTAGAGGCCTAGGACATCGCCCTTTCACGGCGGTAACCGGGGTTCGAATCCCCGTGGGGACGCCAGACAAATCAACGGCTTGCAGCGATGCAAGCCGTTTTCTTTTGTGCCTCCTCCGACTGAGGCTCAGGGTTCCATGGGCCTCTCTCCTGCCAGGGCGCTCCAGCCCCGGACCAGGCGGTACAGCACCCAGATTCCCACAACCAGCATGAGGGCCACGGCCACGGGGATGCCGATGAGGGTGAAGGCCAGGGCCATGGCGATGACCACCCACAGCAGGGCATACCAGAAGGTGCGCAATTGCCAGCGGAAGTGGGACTCCAGATAGGTGCCCCGCACCTCACGCTGGTTGATGTAATTCAGCACCACCGCGATGATGGACGGCCAGCCGCTGAGAAATGCGGTGACGATGAAAGCGGCGCTGACCAGGCCGGTGAGTGCGCTGAAGGCATGGAGGCCGTACATCACATGGGTCATCGTGACCATGCCGTCCCGGGGCATCAGTTGGGCTTGGGGCTTCAATTCGTCCTGCATGGCCTCTTCCTTTCAGTGGGCTACCTGGCTGCCTGGCGGGCATGCTGGGCGGCGCCCCATAGTTCCTCGAGGTTGTAGTGGGCCCGAACGGCGGGGTGCATGACGTGCACCACCAGGCTGCTGGCATCCACCAGCACCCATTCCCCTACCTCGGCGCCTTCCGTGCCGATGATGTCCGCGCCGGCCGCCTTTAGCTTTTCCAGCACATTGTCCGCCAGGGACTTCACCTGGCGGGTGGAATCGCCGCTGGCGATGATCATGCGGTCGAACAGGGAGGTCAGGTGGCTCACGTTGATGACGGTGATGTCCTTGCCCTTGATATCCTCCAGGGCGGCGACGGCGATCTTGACCAGTTGATCGGGAGTGAGGTGTTCAGACATATAAATGGTGCTCGTTGATGTAATCGATGACGGAGTCCGGCAACAGGTAGCGCAGGCTCTTGCCCCGCAGAGCCCGTTCCCGGATCTGGCTGGCTGAGATGTCCAGCTGGGTGATGGCATGTAGATGGATCAGCCCGGCGGTTTTTTCCGACAGTTCGCCAGGCTGTTCACAACGGCGGGTGGCCAGCAGCCTGCGCAGGGGCTCAGGCAAAGCGTCCTCCCATACCGCCGAGGTGAAGCCAGGACGATGGGCCACTGCCAGATGGGCCAGGTCCAGCAGTTCCTCCCAGCGGTGCCAGGTGGTAAGGCCCATGAAGGCATCGCCACCCATGAAAAGGATCAGGGGCGTGCCGCCAGGCAACTCCTTGCGCAGGGCTTTGAGGGTCTCCACGCTGTAGCTGGGGCTGGCCTTTTGTATCTCCCGCTCGTCCAGCACGAAGCGTGGATTTCCCGTCACGGCCCGCCGTGCCATTTCCAGGCGGTGGTGGGCAGCGGCCCGGGGCTGGCGCCGGTGGGGAGGCAGACCCGCCGGCAGGATGCGCACCTCGGCCAGGCCCAGCAACTCGGCCATTTCCTCCGCCAGTCGCAGGTGGCCGTAGTGGATGGGGTCGAAGGTACCGCCGAGCAGGCCGACGGCCTGCGGGGAGGGGGGATGGGGTATGGGGTATGGGCTCCCCCCGGTCTTAGCGCCTTTCCCCATCACTCATCGCTCATCACTCATCACCCCCTGACATGGCCGTCTCCCAGCACCACCCATTTCTGGCTGGTGAGGCCCTCCAGGCCCACGGGGCCCCGGGCGTGGATCTTGTCGGTGGAGATACCGATCTCCGCTCCCAGACCGTATTCGAAGCCGTCGGCGAAGCGGGTGGAGGCGTTGATCATGACCGAGCTGGAATCCACCTCGCGCAGGAACTGCATGGCGTTGGGGTGGTTGGTGGTGAGGATGGCATCCGTGTGGTGGGAACTGTACTTGTTGATATGGGCGATGGCCTCCGCCACGCTGGCCACCACCTTCACGCTGATGATGGGCGCCAGATATTCGGTGTACCAGTCCTCTTCCGTGGCATCGATCAGCCGGGCGCCTGACACGGCGGACAGGATGGCCCTGGACGCCGCGTCGCAGCGCATCTCCACCCCCTTGGCGGCAAAGACCTCGCCGATACGGGGCAGGAAGCCGGCGGCAGCCTGCTCGTGCACCAGCAGGGATTCGGTGGCGTTGCAGGGGCTGTATTTCTGGGTCTTGGCGTTTTCGGTAACCCGCAGGGCCTTGTCCATGTCGAACTCGGCATCGACGTAGGTGTGACAGTTGCCGTCCAGGTGCTTGATGACCGGCACCTTTGCCTCGTTGGTGATGCGCTCGATCAGGCCCTTGCCGCCCCGGGGGATGATGACGTCCACATAAGCGGGCATGGTGATGAGATCGCCCACGGCGGCCCGGTCGGTGGTTTCCACCAGTTGCACGGCGGTGCGCGGCAACCCGGCGCTTTCCAGGGCCTGCCCCACCAGTTGCCACAAGGCCAGGTTGGACTGGATGGCTTCCGAACCGCCGCGCAGGATGCAGGCGTTGCCGCTCTTTACGGCCAG
The DNA here is from genome assembly GCA_024235835.1 of Thiobacillus sp. NCBI lineage: Bacteria > Pseudomonadati > Pseudomonadota > Betaproteobacteria > Nitrosomonadales > Thiobacillaceae > Thiobacillus > Thiobacillus sp. Next base: position 264,966 of record JACKLQ010000002.1, read on the forward strand.
GGACGCGGCCTCGATGGTCACGTTGGGACGGCTTTCATAGATCATGCCGAACACGCCCAGGGGCACGCGCATCTGGCCGACGCTGATGCCCGTGGGACGGCGCTTGATGCCGGTGATTTCGCCCACCGGGTCTGGCATGGCGGCCAGCTGCTCACAACCTTCCGCCATGGTGGCGATGACTTTCTCGGTGAGGCGCAGGCGGTCCACCATGGGGGCCGACAGGCCGGCGGCCTCGGCGGCGGCAATGTCCCTGGCATTGGCTTCGGCGAGGACCGCGCCCGAGGCGCGCAGCAGTCGGGCCAGTTCGGAAAGGGCCTCGTCCTTGGCGCGGGTCGACGCGCGGGCCATGGCCGCGGAGGCGTCACGGGCCTGCTGGCCCAGGGTTGTCATGTAGGCTTTGATGTCCATTTGGTGCTCCAACGCGAGTGCGGCCCGACGCGGGGCCGCCTACGATACAAATGCCGGCGCCCGGCCCCGTTGCATGAGGACCAGGCCCAATTGCTTCAACTCATCCCAGGCATCTTCCCGGAGCAGGCCCTTGGCCGCACGGTCCAGACGGGCCAGTCCTCCCATGGCCCAGGCCAGGCGGGCGGGGTCAGCCCGCTTCAGGGCCCGTTCCAGCAGACCCTGGCGGCTTTCCCAGACCCGCAGGGCAGCCATGAGGCCCTGGAGCCGTTCGCCCCGGGAGAGGCCGGCGGCCAGCCGGTACAGGGTCCGCACCTCGCCTCCGAACACCGCCAGCACCAGGGGCAGGCCCTCGCCTTCCGCCTTCAGTCCGTCCAGTATCCGGCAAAAACGCGCCGCGTCCGCCTTTAGGAAGGCCTCGGACAGGTCTCCCACATCATAGCGTGCCACATCCGCCACGGATGCCCGGGCCGTGGCCAGGTCCAGGGGGCCGGGTGGCAGGAGGAGGGCCAGCTTCTCGATCTCCTGGTGGGCGGCCAGCAGGTTGCCCTCCACCCGGGCCGTGAGCCAGGCCAGGGTCTCCCGATCTGCCTGCAGGCCGTGACGTCCAAGGCGCTCGCCGATCCAGTCCGGCAGGCGGTCCAGGGTGGGGGGCCAGGTCTGCACCAGCACCCCCTCACCTTCCATGGCCTTGACCCATTTCACCGCCAGGGCCGCCTTGTCCAGACGGGGCGTGGTCACCAGCAGCAGGGTGTCGGCGGGCGGCTGCAGGGCCCAGGCCTCCAGCACCTTGCCCCCCTCCACCCCGGGCTTGCCCGTGGGCAGGCGCAGTTCAATCAAGCGGCGGCTGGCAAACAGGGACAGGGAATCGAAGCCGCCGGACCAGGCCCGCCAGTCGAAGCCGGGCTCGGACTGTGCGCTTTGGCGCTCGTCGTAGCCCTGGGCCAGTGCAACTGCCCTGATCCGGGCCACGGTCTCGTCCACCAGCAGGGGCTCGTCGCCGCTCACCAGCCACACGGGGGCCAGGGACCCCTTCAGGGCACTGGCCAGCTGGTCTCCACGAATACGCATCAGCGCTTCACGTAGGACAGACGTCGCAAGGCCTGGCGCAATACCTCCTGCTCCATGGCCCGGTTGAGGCTGGCCTCTTCGGCCTCCTTGGGCAGGATCAGGGCGTCGTCGTAGGAAAACTCCCGCAACTGCTGCAGTTCCACGGGGGCGATCAACTCATTGCCCGTGCCATCCGTCACCTTCAGGGTCACGCTATAGACAAGGCGGTATTCCCGCACCTTGCCGCCGCCGGATAGGGAGAGGATGTTTTTTTCGCGCCGCTCGTCCAGGACACGAATTCGAACCGGCGCATCCTTGGCCTGGGCAGCGAGTTTGCCCTGGGCCCCCAGGGCCTGGCGCAGGAAAGGCGCCAGCACGGAAGCTTCGGGCGCATCCACGTAGGCACTGGCGAAGGGTAACCGGGCCTCGCCCCTCAGCTGAAAGCCGCAGCCGGCCGGCAGGACCGTCAAGAACGCCAGGAAAATCCCCACTAATCGCGCCATCCTCGCTCCTTACACCACCACGTTGACCAGACGACCCGGCACCACCACCACCTTCTTGGGGGCCTTGCCGTCCAGATGCTTCAGCAGTTCCGGGCTGGCCAGGGCGGCCTGCTCGATGGCGTCCCTGGACGCATCCGCCGCCACCTTGAACTTGCCCCGCAGCTTGCCATTCACCTGCAGCATGAGTTCGACCTCATTTTGCACCAAGGCGGATTCGTCCGCCTGGGGCCAGGGGGAACACAAGATGTCATTCCCGAAGCCAATATCTCGCCACAACTGCTGCGTGACATGGGGCGTAATTGGTGAAAGTAGGCGAATCAAAATGCTAAGTCCCTCCGCACGCAGGGCCACTCGGGGTATGAACCATACTGGAGCGGAAACACCTTGCTTAAGGGCCGGGTCAGGCAAGCGATAAAGCGTGTTGAGTATCTTCATGCATGATGCAACTACCGTATTGAACTGGCACTTACTGATATCAATGTTTGCCTGTTTAAGGTTTTCGTGAATGTCACGACGGGCGGCCGAAAATTCATCGGTTGCTTGTGACCAATCAAATACGTATTGCTCAGGAGGGTTCTTCTCATGCGCGACATGTTGCGCAATTGAGGACGCGTTTTCGTACGCAAAAGACCACAAACGCTTGAGGAAGCGGTGGGCCCCCTCCACGCCGGCATCGGACCACTCCAGGGACTGTTCCGGCGGGGCGGCGAACATCATGAACAGGCGGGCGGTGTCGGCGCCGTACTGGTCGATGAGGGCCTGGGGGTCGACGCCATTGTTCTTGGACTTGGACATCTTCTCCACGCCGCCGATGACCACGGGCTGGCCGTCGGCTACCAACTTGGCCGCAACGATGTGGCCCTTGTCGTTTCGCTCCACTTCCACGTCGGCGGGGTTGATCCACTGCTTTTTTCCGTCCGGCTGGTCACGGTAATAGGTCTCCGCCACCACCATGCCCTGGGTGAGCAGGTTGGCGAAGGGCTCGTTGCCGCTCACCAGGCCCTCGTCGCGCATGAGCTTGTGGAAGAAGCGGGCGTACAAGAGGTGCAGGATGGCGTGCTCGATGCCGCCGATGTACTGGTCCACCGGTAGCCAGTAGTTGGCCCGGCCGTCCAGCATGCCCTTGTCCAGATCGGGACAGGCGTAGCGGGCGTAGTACCAGGAGGACTCCACGAAGGTGTCCATGGTGTCCGTTTCCCGCTCTGCCTTGCCACCACATTTTGGACAGGCGCACTCGTAGAAGGACGGCATCTTCTTGATGGGGGACCCCACATCGATCTTCACGTCCTCGGGCAGCGCCACGGGCAGGTCTTTTTCCGGCACCGGCACGTCGCCGCAGGCGGGGCAGTGGATGATGGGGATGGGGCAGCCCCAGTAGCGCTGGCGGCTGATACCCCAGTCCCGCAGGCGCCAGGTGGTGCGCCGGTCCCCCAGGCCCAGGTTCTTCAGCACCAGGGCGATCTTCTCGATGGCGTCCTGGGAGGTTCGGCCGGAGAAATCGCCGGAGTCGAACAGAGTTCCAGCATCTGCGTACCAAAACTTCCATTCACCCGAATCAAAGGTCTTGTCTTTAAAAGCTTTTTGAAGCTGCTCAAGACCATTTTCGTTCCACTCGCCTTTGTCAATTTCTGTCTGGATATCGCTTCTAGCCTCTTCATCAGCTGTACGAATAACTTGCTTGATTGGGAGGCCATATTTCTTCGCAAAGGCAAAATCCCGCTCATCATGGGCCGGCACCGCCATGACCGCGCCCTCGCCGTAGCCCATGAGCACGTAGTTGGCCACCCACACGGGGACCGGCTCATTGGTGAAGGGGTGGTAGACCTTCAGGCCCGTGTCCATGCCCTTCTTTTCCATGGTGGCCATGTCGGCCTCGGCCACGCTGCCCTGCTTGCATTCGTGGATGAAGGCGGCCAGTTCAGGATTGTTGGCGGCGGCCTGCTGGGCCAGGGGGTGCTCGGCGGCCACGGCCACGTAGGTCACCCCGAACAGGGTGTCGGCCCGGGTGGTGAAGACTTTCAGGACGCTGTTTTCACCCGACTGGCCGGCCTGGTGGCGCTCATTCAGGGGGAAGTGGATCTCCACCCCGAAGCTCTTGCCGATCCAGTTCCGCTGCATGGTTTTCACCCGCTCGGGCCAGCCGGGCAGGCTGTCCAGTTCGGACAGCAACTCTTCCGCATAGTCGGTGATGCGGAAGAAGTACATGGGGATGTCCCGCTTTTCCACCAGGGCGCCGGAGCGCCAGCCCCTGCCGTCGATGACCTGTTCGTTGGCCAGCACGGTGTGGTCCACCGGGTCCCAATTCACCGTGGCCATCTTCTTGTATATGACGCCCTTCTCGAACAGGCGGGTGAACAGCCACTGCTCCCAGCGGTAATAGTCCGGCTTGCAGGTGGCCAGTTCCCGGGACCAGTCGATGGCCAGGCCCAGGGACTTCAACTGCCTGCGCATGTAGTCGATGTTGGCGTAGGTCCAGCCAGCGGGGGCCACGTTGTTGGCCATGGCCGCGTTCTCGGCGGGCAGGCCGAAGGCGTCCCAGCCCATGGGCTGCAGCACGTTGAAGCCCTTCATGCGGTGGTAACGGGCCAGCACGTCGCCGATGGTGTAGTTGCGCACGTGGCCCATGTGCAGCTTCCCGGAGGGATAGGGGAACATGGACAGGCAGTAGTACTTGGGCTTGGTGGTGACTTCCACGGCCTTGAAGGCCTGTTTTTCTTCCCAGTGCTGCTGGGCTTCCGGCTCGATGATCTCCGGGCGGTATTGGGCGTCCATGGCTGTGTCTATCCGGGGGCGAACTTGGAATGGGTCTAACTGCTTGAAGGAGCGGTGGATTATAGCCGTCCTTCGGGTGACAGGCCCGGGACGCGCCGTATATACTCCAACGGATATTTTCTTGAAATTTCGTCTGACCCAGGGGAGATCCCACATGTCCAAGAAGCATCCCGTCGTCGTCGTCACCGGCTCTTCCGGTGCCGGCACCACTACCGTCAAGCGTGCCTTCGAGCACATTTTCAAGCGCGAGAACCTGAACGCCGCCGTGGTCGAGGGCGACAGCATGCACAGCCTTGGTCGCGTGGAATTCAAGGCCGCCATGCAGGCCGCCGAAGCCCAGGGCAACAAGTCCTTTTCCCACTTCGGTCCCGAGGCCAACGATTTCGAAGGCCTGGCCAACATCTTCAAGACCTACGGCGAGACCGGCGGCGGCAAGAAACGCTATTACATCCACAGTGACGAGGAAGCGGCCGCCCTGAACAAGCGCCTGGGCACCAACCTGAAGCCGGGCGAGTTCACCCCCTGGGAAGACATGCCCGGCGGCACCGACCTGCTGTTCTACGAGGGCCTGCACGGCATGGTGGTCTCCGACAAGGTGGACATGGCACAGTATGTGGACCTGGCCATCGGCGTGGTGCCCGTGGTGAACCTGGAGTGGATCCAGAAAATCCATCGCGATGGTGCCGAGCGGGGTTACTCCGCCGAAGTCATCGTGGATACCATCCTGCGCCGCATGCCCGACTACGTGCACTACATCACCCCCCAGTTCTCCCGCACGGACATCAACTTCCAGCGGGTCCCCACGGTGGATACCTCCAACCCCTTCATCGCCCGTGACATTCCCACCCCGGACGAGAGTTTCATCATCATCCGTTTCCGCGATCCCAAGGGCGTGGATTTCCCCTACCTGCTGAACATGATCCCGGACTCCTTCATGTCCCGTCGCAACAACATCGTCGTGCCCGGTGGCAAGATGGGTTTCGCCATGGAATTGATCCTGGAACCCCGCATCCATGATCTGGTGTCCGGCGCCAAGAAGTGATTTTTCGATTCAGCGAAAATGAAGCCGGGCTACGCCCGGCTTTTTTTTGTTCGGGCCGACGCCGGGAAAAAATCCCCCTGCCCCTCTATCATTGTGATGTCGGTCCGGCTTCCCGGGTTTCGACAAAAGGTGCGGAAAGGTTCGATTTCGGGCATGAGACAGGTCGGGCGCCCACTCTATTCATTGCTTGCCGCCGGACTGCTGGTTCTGGTGCTGGTATCCGCTTTCACCTCGGCCATCGCGGAGCCCAGGAAGGCCATCCAGTTTCAGTTCACCGACCTGGACGGCCGTCCAGTCCGGCTGGAAGACTTCCGGGGCAAATGGGTACTGGTCAATTTCTGGGCTTACTGGTGCCCCATCTGCCGCATCGGCATCCCCTCCCTGAATGGCCTGAACAAGCGCGACGACCTGGTGGTCATCGGTGTGAGCCTGGACTATGGCGGCGACGAGGGCAACATCCGCGAGGCGGTGGACCAGCACGCCATGCAGTATCACGCCCAGGTGGCCGGTGGTTCACGGCGGGACCCCAACAGCCCCTATCGCCAGGTCGGGCCGGTGGACTATTTTCCTACGTCCTATCTGTACGACCCCACGGGGGAAATCGTCATGTTCATTCCCGGCCAGCTGCGCAAGAGCCAGTTGCTGGCTTTCATGGACGAATGGCGCAAAGAAAAGCCTGGCAGCGTGGTGAAGCTCACTTATGCCATGGACCAGGGCAAGTTCGAATCCGCCCTCACTCGCCGCTTCGGTTCCGCCGGCAGCAATGCCTTCAAGCAATGGCAGGCCCTGCGGCAGCGACTGGCTGCGGTCCAGGACGCGGACAAGTTGAAGGAGGTCAACGATTTCTTCAACCGCCGGGTGCGCCACATGGAAGACCGCCAGGCCTGGGGTCGCCAGGACTATTGGGCAACGCCGTCTGAGACCTTGGGCGCCGCCCGCGGCGACAGCGAGGACATCGCCATCGCCAAATACTTCACACTGTTGAGCGTGGACATCCCCGTGGAACGCCTGCGCCTGGTCTACGCCCGCCTGAACGACCCCAGCGGCAAGCGCAAGGACCCGGTGCACATGGTGCTGGCCTATTACGCCACCCCCACCGGCGACCCCCTGGTGCTGGACGACCATTTCCCTGAAATCCGGCCCGCGTCCCAGCGCACCGAGCTGCGACCCGTGTACAGCTTCAACAGCCAGAACGTCTTCGTGCAGACGGAAACCTCCACCTACAACCAGCCGCCGTGGCAGCAGATCCTTCAGCGCGCCCAGGCGGAAGGCTTCGAATAGGAGAGTCGCCATGTCGCTCTACCGCCAACTCTGGGCCTCCATTCTCGTCAGCATGCTCATCGCGCTGGCGGCCAGCCTTTTCGCCGTGCTGTTCAATGGCCGCATTTACCTGGAGAAGCAGCTCAGCATCAAGAACCGGGACAACGCCGCCGCCCTGGCCCTGGCCATGGGCCAGCAGGACCTGGGAGCAGACGGCCTGGTGGTGGCGGTCACGGCCCAGTTCAACAGCGGCCAATACGAATACATCCAGATCAACGACCCCCAGGGCCGCAGCATCGTCGAACGCATCGCCCCCGGGGCCGACCCGGAGGTGCCTCGCTGGTTCATCCGGCTGCTTCCAATCCGGCCCGCCCCCGGCGTGGCCCAGATCAGCAGCGGCTGGCAGCAGGTGGGCAGCATCGTCCTCATGAGCCAGAGCAGGTTCGCGTACCGTGACCTGTGGGACGGCGCCCTGTCCCTGTGTGGCGTCATGCTGGCCGCGGGTCTCCTGGGTGGCGGCCTCGGCACATTGGTGCTGCGCCGCATCCGCAAGCCCATGCGCGCGGTCATCGACCAGGCCAACGCCATCTCCCAGCGCCGGTTCGCCACCATCCCGGAGCCCGAGGTGCCGGAACTGCGCCAGCTCGCCTCCGCCATGAACGACATGGTCACGCGCCTGGGCCAGGAATTCCAGGAGGACGCTGCACGCTTCGAGACCCTGCGCCGGCAGGCCAACTTCGACCCCCTCACAGGCCTGGCCAACCGGTCGTTCTTCATGGCCAACCTGACCAAGGCCCTCACCTCCGAAGACAGCCCCGGCGGCAGCCTGGCCATCATCCGCGTGGCCCGGCTGGAACATATCAACCGCCAGTTCGGGCGGGAGGCCGCCGACGCCCTGCTGGTACGCATCAGCCAGACCCTGGGCGCCATGGGCGCGGCATGCCCGGGCATCTTCGCCGCGCGCCTGAAGGGAGCCGACTTTGCCCTCATGCTCACCGCCGAGTGCGACACCCGCTCGGTGCTGGAAACCCTGCAGGACAAACTGGGAGAACTTGCGGAACCCTATGCGGACCGGGTGGCATCTTCCTACATCGGTTTCGGCGCCTACTACCCCGGAGAACTCCAATCCGACCTGCTGGCACGCGTCGACCAGGCCGTGGCCGAGGCTGAAAGCGAAGGCCACGACGCCGTTCGGGAGGCACCGCCCTGCTGTCAGGCCCCGACGCCTACGAATACCGAGGACTGGCGTCAGGCTCTCCGTCATGTGCTGACCCATCCCGACCATCTGAAACTGGTCCAGCAACCTATTTCACTGGAGGGCAATCCCCAATGCGAATGCCATTTGCGCATAAGGCTGGCGGGCGAAGGAGACTGGCTACCAGCCTACCGCTTCATGCCCCAGGCCGAACGCATCGGCCTAGCCCCGGACTTGGACCTGGCCGCCATTTCCCTGGCCCTGGATCGGCTCGAGGCGGGACAGGATGGCAAGGCAAGCTGGATCAACCTGTCCTCCCGTTCCATGGCGGATAGCTCCTTCCGCGACCGCCTCCTGGAAGCCTTGATGTCACGGCACGAACTGCTGGACCGATTGTGGCTGGATGTCCACGAAATCGGCGCTATCCGCCGCCTGGACGGCCTGCGGGAGATGGCCCGCATGCTCAAGCCCCTGGGCTGCCGCCTGGGCCTGAGTCATTACGGCCATCAGTTCAGCCGCATCGGCGACCTCTACGGCCTGGGCCTGGACTTTCTCAAGGTGGATGCCTGCTTCATCCGCGACATCCAGGCCAGCCCAGGCAATCAGGCCTTCCTGGCAGGCCTGCGGGACACGGCCCACAAGATCGGCATGAAAGTTCTGGCGGAAGGCGTGGAAAGCCAGGCCGAACTGGACAAGCTGGTGGAATTGGGACTGGACGGCCTTACCGGTCCAGTGCTGGGCGAAAAGGCGTGATGCGCCCTGGCACGTTTGGGGGAAAATTATTGTTCATGTCCCACTGCCCTGCATCACCATGGAAATCTTCAACCGCTTTCACCTCGAATGCGCCCGTCGCCTGCCCGAGCTGCCCCTGAGCCACCCTTGTGCGAGGCTCCACGGCCACTCCTTCCAAATCGAAGTGCACGTGGCAGGCCCCCTGGATCCCCGACTAGGCTGGGTCTTGGATTTCGCCGACATCCAGCGGGCCTGGCGGCCACTGCACGATGTCCTGGACCACCGTTGCCTCAACGACATCCAGGGCCTGGAAAACCCCACCAGCGAACACCTGGCCATTTGGCTGTGGGACCGGCTCAAGCCGGGTTTGCCGGGCCTGAGCAAGGTGGTAGTGATGGAAACCTCGGCATCCGGGTGTATCTACACGGGACCGGCCGCCTGATCAGGGCGTTGCCTTGATCACCAACTCCCTGAAAGGGTAAGGCGCCACGACCACCAACCCCGCTTTGGCCGGATCAACTCCGGGCTGTTGCGATACGCATCACAGCCGAAGCAGGCCCTGGCTTTACTGGCTCCCCAACTCGCCGTAGGGAAACCAGCCCGTGTCGCCCGGTTCCTTGATCTGGTTAAGTTCGATCCACAAGTTGTCTGGACCCGCCATGATCGCCACGTCTATCTTGAATTCGCCTGCGGCAATCCGCTCGGTCGTGAGTGGCGCAGCGACAAAGTCCGTTTCAAGAAACTTCCGTCCATCCCCCTGCTTGGACTGCTGAAGCTGACGGACAATATCTGGCGTCAAGACAAACCTGGCGCCCCGCGCTTCCAATTGGCGAATGGCAGCTTCCAGGTCACGCACCCGAAAGCCCAGGTGGTTTCTGAACATGAATTCCTGGCCAGGGCCCGGCGGTGGAACGAAGTCCGGATCTTCCCTGAAGGCAAAGGTAATGCCGCAGGCGATCATCCGGCTGTATGGCTGGCTCATCATCCTGCCCCGGAAAATCACTTTGCCATCGAACATTTCCTGCCAGAAAGTCTCCATGGCCAGCAGATTTGAACAGGCCATGGAAATTTCCATGAATGGAAAGGTTTCAGCTTGGTCAGCACTCATGTCACTCCCCTTTGATCCTGGCGCCCTGGTTACACCTTGTTCAGTCATGGCAGGAAACATATACAAAACCTTGTTGTTAGAACAGAGCGGGATATGGAAAAACATGGCCCTATGCACGCACAAACCTTTCGGGTAGCAACCCTCCTGTCCTTCCGTAACACCCTCGGCAACCTTCCCATGGGGGAGCTGCCAACTCCATGATGTAAGATCCGAAAAAAATGATTGCCTATCGAGGCTGGAACAGTGACATATTGTGTAGCCATCAACGTCAACGAAGGCCTGGTTTTCTGCTCCGACTCCCGCACCAACGCGGGCACGGACTGCGTCAGCGTCTATTCCAAGATGCACAGTTTCGTCTGGCCCGGCGAACGGGTGTTCGTGCTGCTTTCCGCCGGCAATCTGGCCACCACCCAGGCGGTGGTGAAGAAGCTCAACGACGACATCAAGTCCGGCCTGGTGCCCAACCTGCTTTCGGTGGGTTCCATGCACGAGGCGGCCGACTACATCGGCATTGCCAGCACCCACGTCCAGCGCACCCACGCCAGCCGGGATCTCGCCAACACCAGTTTCGAGGCCACCTTCATCTTCGGCGGCCAGATCGGTGAACAGCCACCGGAAATCTTCATGGTGTATCCCCAGGGCAACTATATCCACGAGTCGAACGAGCATCCCTTCCTGCAGATCGGCGAGACCAAGTACGGCAAGCCCATACTGGACCGGGTGATCAAGCGAGACACTTTTCTTGAACGCTGCGCCCGCTGCGCCCTGGTGTCCATGAACTCCACCATCCGCAGCAACGTCACCGTGGGTCCCCCCGTGGAACTGCTCATCTATGAACGGGACAGCCTGAGCGAAGGCCGCAAGCTGGTGCTGACGGAGGATGATCCCTTCGCCAAGTCCTTGGCCGAGAAGTGGAACGAGGGGCTGCTGCTGGCCCTGACCAGCCTGCCCCGTTTCGAGTGGGAGAAAAGCGAAGGCCAGGACGCGGCGGAAGAATCCCGGGTCTTCCCCTTCCCGGCCCAATCCTGAGCACCCGGCTCAGGAATCCGTGCCGCCTGTCTTCAGGATTTCCTCCAGCCAGCCCTCCCCGGGCAGGGGATGGCCGTAGAGGTAGCCTTGCAGCTGCTCGCAGCCATGGCCGATGAGGAAGTCGGCCTGGGCCCTGGTCTCCACCCCTTCAGCCACCACATGCAGGTGCAGGTTCTCCGCCACGGAAAGGATGGTACGGACCAGGGCGGCGTCGTTGGGGTCGTCCGGCACATCCCGCACGAAGCTGCGGTCGATCTTGATCTCATGGATGGGAAGCCGCTTCAGGTAGGACAGGCTGGAATAACCCGTGCCGAAATCGTCGATGGAAAAGCGAAGACCCATGTCCGCCAACTCCATCATGGGGGCCACCGGATCTTGGGCGTGCTCCATGAGCAGCCCCTCCGTGACTTCCAGGGTCAGGCGGGTGGGGTCGGCGCCGGTATCCGCCAGGACGGCCCTTACACGCTGCACGAAATCAGGCTGCCGGAACTGGCGCGGGCTAACGTTGACCGCGATGCGCATGGGCAAGTCCGCCGCTTCCAGCCGGGCGATGGCGCGACAGGCCTCGCGCAGCACCCATTCCCCCAGGGGCACGATGAGGCCCGAGTCTTCCGCCACGGGGATGAAGCTGGATGGGGGCACCTGGCCACGCCCGGGGTGTGACCAGCGCAGCAGTGCTTCTGCGCCGGTGGGATTTCCGGCGCGGTCCACCTGGGTCTGCAGATACATTTCCAGGCTTCCCGCCGTCACGGCCTCCCGCAGGTCCCTTTCCAGGGCATATCGGTTCGCCACGGCCTCCTGCATGGCCGGTTCGAAGTAGCGCACGGCGTTGCGGCCTGCCTCCTTGGCGCGATACATGGCGGTATCCGCCTCCCGCAGAAGGTCGTCGACGGTTTCGGTCCCTTTGGGAAACACCGTGATGCCTATGCTGGCCCCGCTGCTGTAGCTCTGGCCATCGATCTCGAAGGGGCTTTCCAGGGTGGCGCGCACCTTGTCGGCGACGCTGCGGGCCAGGCGCGCCGCATCGTCCTGGTTCGCCGCCAGGTTCACCAGCAGAATGACGAACTCGTCGCCCCCAAGACGAGCCACGCTGTCCTCTTCCCGAAGATAGTGGGTGAGTCGGTCCGCCACCTGGCGCAGGAGCTGGTCGCCCACCGAGTGGCCCCGGGCGTCATTCACCTGCTTGAACTGGTCCAGGTCCACGAACAGCACCGCACCCATCTGGTGGGTTCGGCGGGCGGCGGCCAGGGCCTGGACCAGCCTGTCCATGAACAGACGACGGTTGGGCAGGCCGGTGAGGGCGTCGAAGAAGGCCAAGCGGTGGACGGTTTCCTCGCTGACCTTGCGCGGGGTGATATCCCGCACCAGGGCGATCACCCCGTCGCCGTGGCCCAGGGTATTGAGGCGTGCCTCGAACCAGCGCATGCCGTCTTCCATGGGCAGGAAGTATTCATAACTTGTGGGAAGTCCGGTTTGACGCAGCTCCGCCAGGGCAACACGATGGCGATCCACCATTTCCGCGGGCATCAGCGTGTGCAGATCCCTGCCCAGGAAATGGGTGGGAGATAGAAACAATTCGCTGTCGTCCCGGGCACGATAGTCCAGGATGGTCATGCCGTCGCCCGACAGGCGGAAGAACAGGTCCGGCAGGGCGTGGAACAGGGCTTCCAGTTCGGCCCGGCCCCGCAGGGCCTCCGCCTCAAGATCCATACGCTCGGTCACGTCCAGGCAATGGCCCACGTATCCGATGAACTGGCCCTGGCTGTCGAAACGAGGCGTGCCTTCGTCCAGTATCCACCGGTACTCGCCATCATGGCGACGCAGGCGGTATGTCATGTTGAAAGGCTGACGCTGGTCGAAGGCTTTTAGATAGGTCTCCATGCAACGTTGCAGGTCGTCCGGATGCACGCCTTCGGCCCAGCCGTCACCGAGTTCCTGCTGCAGGCTGCGGCCCGTGAAGCACAACCAGGTCTCGTTGAAATAGTCGCAACCCTTGTCCAGGCCGGCAGTCCAGATGAGAGCCTGGCCGGCGTTGGCCAGGGTGCGGAAGTGCTGCTCACTCTCCTCCAGGGCATGGCGCAGGGCATAGGCCTCGGACACGTCCCGGAACACCATGACCACCCCCAGGAGACCTCCATCCCGGTGGCGGATGGGGGCCGCGCTGTCGGCGATGTGGTAACGCGTTCCATCCCTGCTCACCAGCACCGTATGGTTGGCCAGACCCACCACCAGGCCATCCCGGATGACCCTTTCCACGGGGATCTCGGCGGGAGCGCCGGTCTGGGCGTTCTCGATGGGAAACACCATCTCCACCGGTTTTCCCAAGGCCTGTTCCCGGGACCACCCCGTCAACACCTCGGCCACCGGGTTCATCAAGGTCACGCGCCCCTCCAGGTCCGTGGCGATGAGGGCGTCGCCGATGGACTGCAGGGTGATGGCCAGGCGCTCCTCGCTGGCTTCCAGATCCCTGCGGGCGTCGGTCACCGCCTTGGCCATGGCGTTGAAGGATTGGGCCAGGCCCGCCAGTTCCGACGGGCCCGACTCCGGAACACGGACCCCGTCTTCGCCCTGGGACAGGCGGCGACTGGCGGCTTCCACCCGGGCCAGATGGCGCACCACGTGGCGGGAAATGAGCCGGTAAAGCAGGAAGGTCAGGAACAGGATTCCAAGCAGTTCAGGAATCCTGTCCCGGATCACGATGCGCAGAATCTCCGCCCGGTCGGCCCTCAGATCGTAGGACAGATAGACGGCACCCCGGTCATGGCCGCGGAGCACCCCCTGGTCCGCCGCTCTGGCATGGGAAAGAAGAACGTCCATGCCCTCCCCCCCCGGTACCACCAGGTATTCCGGCTGGGAATTGCCCAATGCCTGCTCCAGCCGGCCCATATCCAGTGACGGGACCACGTCGCCGGCCATGCGCCCGACCCATTCCTTGCGCTGGGCCACCAGGATGCGCCCGGATGGGTCCAGCAACAGGGCGTGACGGACACGTGCGTCCGCGCCCGCCAGGGAAAGCTCCGTGGCAACCCGGCCCCGGCCCAGGGTGCCTTCATCGGCTGCCAACCGCGCAAGACGGTGGGCTTCGGTCAGCAGGCTCTGGCGTGCTTCCGTGAGCAGGACGCCCTGGTGGTTCCAATACGCATTCACCAGGGACAGGGCCATGATGGCCAGCATCAGGGTCAACAGCCCCACCGGCAGTGCCCAGCGCAGGGAGTATCCGGCCGATGTCCTCATGGGCCTGCCGGCAGGAAGCGTGGTTCGGACAGGCCGTCCAGGCTGACTGGCCGGACCAGCAAATGGGCCGCGCGCATGACCTGCTCCAGGGTCGCGGCACTCTGGTCCAGGCGGCAATGGTCCCCCTCCAGCCACCCGTGGTTTTCGGCCAGGTCCGGCAAATGCAGCCCCTTCAGGGACGACATCACCGCGTCGGGCGCCAGCCCCAGCCGCGCAGTCATGCGACGCGCGGCATCGTCCGGCCGTTGGTGCAGGTACCCGAGGGCCTGGAAATAGGCCGCCAGCAAACCGGCCAGGGCCTGGGGCGAAGCCTCCAGGGCCTCGGCGCGCACCGCCAGCACATCCACGATGCGGCCGGGAACGGCCTTGCTGTCGAACAGCCGCCTGGCCCCTGCCTGCAGCAAGCGCGTGGCCATGGGCTCGAAGGTCACCACCGCGTCCACCTGGCCACTGGCGTAGGCGGAATAATGCTGGTCCGCGGTGAGAGATAACAGTTCTACCGAGGAGGGAGCCAGGCCCGCAGCATGCAGTACCTCGCTGAGCATCAGAGCGCCCACAGCGGTGGATTCCACGCCCACGCGCTTGCCGGCCAGTTCCTGCAGTGTACCGATGCCGGCATGGGCCATCAGCACGTCAGCCCCGGCGGACACGTCGAACACCAGCACGACCTTCAGGTCCAGACCCTCGGCCCGGGAGGACAGAACTTCATCCAGGGTCAGGGCGGCACCCTCCACGTTGCCCGCGGAGAGGGCCTGCAGGCTGTAGCTGGCGGAGGGCATCTCCACCAGACGGGCACGTTCTTCGTCCAGGTAGCCAAGTTCACGCGCCAGGAAGAGGGGCTGGTATCCCAGCCAATCATGGCTGGCGATGCGCAGCAAGGGCTCCCGGCCGGAACAACCGGACAGGCAGGTCAATGCCACTCCTCCGGAGGCAATCAGGAATTGGCGTCTCGATGAATTGGCAGGCATGGATCTGGATTATTTTTTCGCCCGGATTATGCACGATACGTGTCGTTTACCTACCTTGAACATGGGAAAACCGCCATGTCCGGCCCACGCCTGGGCCGCCATGATCATTGCTCGATATCTGGCACCCACCCCACGGCATAGACCGCATGTCCATCCACGTCGCCATCCGGCATACCACCCAGTACCGCTTTGCGCGGCCGGTCAACCTGAGCCCCCACGTCATCCGCTTGAGGCCCGCCGTCCACAGCCGCACGCCCATCCAGTCCTACAGCCTCAAGGTCCTGCCCCAGAAGCATTTCATCAACTGGCAGCAGGACCCCTTCGGCAACTGGCTGGCGCGCCTGGTCTTCCCGGACAAGACACGGGAGTTGAAGGTGGACGTGGAGGTCATCGCCGACCTGACGGTGATCAACCCCTTCGACTTCTTCGTCGAGGAGTATGCCGAGCACTGGCCCTTCACCTATCCCGATGCACTGAAACAGGAACTGGCGCCCTATCTTGAAGCGCACGAGAACGGCCCCCTGCTGGACGTCTACCTGGCGGGCATCCCCCGGCAGCGCAAGCACATCGTCGATTTCCTCGTGGAACTGAACCAGATGCTGCAGAAGGCCATCGCCTACACAATCCGCCTGGACCCGGGGGTGCAGACCTGCGAGGAGACCCTGGACAAGGCCCTGGGCTCCTGCCGGGACACGGGCTGGCTGCTGGTACAGATCCTGCGCCACCTGGGCCTGGCCGCCCGCTTCGTATCCGGCTACCTGGTGCAGCTCACGCCGGACGAGGAATCCCTGGACGGCCCCTCGGGCACGGACCACGACTTTACCGACCTCCACGCCTGGGCCGAGGTCTACGTGCCCGGCGCGGGCTGGATCGGCCTGGACCCCACCTCCGGCCTGTTCGCCGGCGAAGGCCACATCCCCCTGGCCTGTACCCCCCATCCCTCCAGCGCCGCTCCCATAGACGGCCTTTCCGACAAATGCGAGGTGAAATTCAGCTACAGCAACACCGTCACCCGCTTCCGGGAGGATCCCCGGGTCACCAAACCCTACAGCGACGAGGAATGGACCCACATCCAGGCCCTGGGCCGGATGGTGGACCAGCGCCTGGAGGAGATGGACGTGCGCCTCACCCAGGGGGGCGAGCCCACCTTCGTGTCCATCGACGACATGAACGCGCCGGAATGGACCACGGCCGCCCTGGGGGAGCACAAGCGGGAGCGGGCCGAGGTACTGGTGCGCCGCCTCAAGGACCATTTCGCCCCCGGCGCCCTGCTGCACACGGCCCAGGGCAAGTGGTATCCGGGCGAACCCCTGCCCCGCTGGGCCCTGGGGGTGTTCTGGCGCAAGGACGGGGTGCCGGTGTGGAAGAATGAACGCCTGCTGGCCGAGGCCTGGCGCAACTACGGCCACGGTGTGAAGGAGGCCAAGCTGTTCGCCGACACCCTGGCCCGCACCCTGGGCCTGTTTCCCCACTACGTCCAGCCGGCCTTTGAAGATGCCGCCCACTACCTGATCAAGGAGGCGGAGGTCCCCGCCAACCTGGATCCGTCCAAGGCCAAGCTCAAGGATGGCCTGGGGCGGCGAAACCTGGCGAACAAGCTCTCGCAGGGCCTGGATACCCCGACGGGATATGTCCTGCCCCTGGCCTGGGACGGAAACAAAGGGAGTTGGTATTCGGCCCCCTGGCTGTTCCGCCGTGAGCGCCTGTATCTGGTTCCCGGCGACTCTCCCCTGGGTCTGCGCCTGCCCCTCGAATCCCTGCCCTGGGTGGCGGAGGAGGAACGGGATGTTGAAGCGGAAGCGGACCCCTTCGCGCCGACTCCGCCCCTGCCTGACTATCAGGGCGAAGTGGCGGCCCGCTACAGCAAGATCCAGCCCGAACCCCAGTGGCATCCAGAGGTGAAGCAGCAGCCCCCGGCCGACCGCCAGCGCACAAAGGTGGAAGTGCCCCACACCGCCGTATGCGTGGAGGCCCGGGGCGGCTGCCTGCACGTGTTCATCCCGCCCCTGTACCGGCTGGAACACGCCCTGGACCTCATCGCCGCCATCGAGCACACCGCCGACGCCCTGAACCTGCCCGTGGCCGTGGAAGGCTATCCTCCGCCCAGCGATGGCCGTCTGGAAAAGCTGCTGGTGACCCCGGACCCGGGCGTCATCGAGGTGAACATCCACCCCGCCCGCACCTGGGACGAACTGGTGGCCCGCACCACCGTGCTGTATGAAGAAGCGCGCCAATCCCGCCTGGGTACCGAAAAATTCATGCTGGACGGCCGCCATACCGGCACCGGCGGCGGCAACCACATCACCCTGGGCGCCGCCAGTCCGGCGGACAGCCCCTTCCTGCGGCGCCCCGACCTGCTGCAAAGCCTGGTCACCTACTGGCAGCACCATCCCAGCCTGTCCTATCTGTTCTCCGGCCTGTTCGTGGGCCCCACCAGCCAGGCCCCCCGGGCGGACGAAGGCCGGCCGGAAGCCTTGTACGAACTGGAAATAGCCTTCGGCCAAGTGCCCAAAGGCGGCACCGACCAGCCCTGGATCGCCGACCGGCTGTTCCGCAACCTGCTCACCGACCTCACGGGCAATACCCACCGGGCCGAGTTCTGCATCGACAAGCTGTATTCCCCGGACAGCGCCACGGGCCGCCTGGGCCTGGTGGAGTTCCGCGCCTTCGAAATGCCGCCCCATGCCCGCATGAGCCTGGCCCAGATGCTGTTGCTGCGGGCCCTGGTGGCCCGTTTCTGGGCCCAGCCCTACGACAAGCCCCTGGTGCGCTGGGGCACTTCGTTGCACGACCGCTGGATGCTGCCCCACCACCTGTGGGCTGACATAAAGGAGGTGGTGAAGGAGCTGAACGATGCCGGCTATCCCTTCCAGGCGGAGTGGTTCGGACCCTTCCTGGAATTCCGCTTCCCCCGCTACGGCACCCTGCAATTCGGCGACATCGAACTGGAACTGCGGGCCGCCATCGAACCCTGGCAGGTACTGGGGGAGGAGGCCACCAGCCAGGGTACGGCCCGCTACGTGGACTCCTCCGTGGAGCGCCTGCAGGTAAAGGTCACGGGCATGACCGACGGCCGCTACGTCGTGGCCTGCAACGGCCGCCGGGTGCCCTTGCGCAACACTGGCGCCCATGGGGAATACGTGGCCGGGGTACGCTACCGGGCCTGGCAGCCGCCCTCGGCCCTGCACCCCACCATCGGCGTGCACGCCCCCCTGGTGTTCGATCTGGTGGACACCTGGAACAACCGCTCCGTGGGGGGCTGCACCTACCACGTCATGCACCCGGGCGGACGCAGCTACGACCACTTCCCGGTCAACGCCTACGAGGCCGAGGCCCGCCGCCACATCCGCTTCAACCAGTGGGGACATACCCAGGGCAGTTTCACCCCGCCCCCCTGGCTGGACACCCTGTCCCGCTTCCTCCCCGACAACCGCCGTGTAGGCCCCATGTTGCCCCCCACGGAGGAACCCGCGGGGGAATACCCATGCACTCTCGATCTGCGGGTTACAACAAAAAGTTAATGCTTAGTATCAATGTACTGTCATAATTCTTCGCTACCCTTCCATTTCCGGTGCGACGACACGCCCCATCATGGAGCATGGAAGAGGCCAATAACGACTATCGATGGATGGAGAACACATGATCACCAAGCAGACCGGCGGGGCACGCCAGCGCCCCCCCATTGTGGAACGCCGCACAAACCTCCAGCAGCGGGAGCGCTTCGAGACCGCCATGGCCATGCTGAAACCCGTGCTGGAGCGGTCCGCCGCCAACGACACCATGATGTACCTGGTGATGCAGCGCCTGCAGTCCGCCTACCCGGAGCTCAGCGCCGGCGACGTGGAGGCCCTGCTGTCCAGCGTGATACGGACCCTGAAGAAGAAGGACGCCGGCCCGAAGCTGGTGGTCTCCAACTAACAGCCCCCCGCCTCGCCAGGGGGCATGGCTCCCCCGCCACACCCCCGGCACCGCCAGCGCTCCCCCGCACCATAGTGCGGGCCCTTCCAGCCGCAAGGCCGGTACCATGGTCGACGTAACCGCATTAATCCGATCATGGGCAAGCGACAGAAACCCCTCGCCATCTTCAAGACAGGTTCCACTTGGCCGGCCATGGCCCAGGCCCGGGGCGATTTCGACGACTGGCTCCGCCGCAGCCTGGGCGATGCCGGCACAAATGTCGTGGTCGTTTCCGTCGCCGAAGGCGAGGCCCCGCCACCGCCGGAAAACCTCTGCGGGGCCATCATCACCGGCTCCCACGCCATGGTCACCGACCGTGCGGAATGGAGCGAATCCCTGGCCGGCTGGCTGCGCCAGGCCGTGCCCGCCGGATTGCCCGTGCTGGGCATCTGCTACGGCCACCAGCTCCTGGCCCAGGCCCTGGGCGGCGAAGTGGCCAACCTGGAGCCGGAACCTGAAGTAGGCACCGTCTGCGTCGCACTAACCGAGGCCGGACTGGATGACCCCCTGTTCCAGGGCCTGCCCCCCAGGTTCCCCGCCCACGCCAGCCACGTGCAATCCGCCAGCCGCCTGCCGGCCAATGCCGTGCACCTGGCCTCCAGCGAGCGGGAACCCCATCACGCCTTCCGCGTCGGCCCCCGGGCCTGGGGAGTACAGTTCCATCCGGAATTTGACGCGGAATCCATGCGCGCCTACGTCAAGCGCTGGTCCGACAAGCCCCACGCGCCCAAACAGGACTGGGACGCCATCCAGGCCGAGGTGCGGGAAACCCCCGAGGCCGCCCTCATCACCGCCCGCTTTGCACGCCTGACGATGGGCGAGCACGACTGAGCAACATTCACCTCCAGGCCTAGCCCGCGGCGTTGGCCACCGAGGCCTGGTGTGCCACTGCGTGGGTGGCGGCCTGGACGGTCTCGTCGTCGGCCAGATAGTAGCGGGCCACCACATGGAACACCGTGTTGGACTCATACACCAGGGGAATCCCCGCGGGGATGTTCAACTACATGATCTCCTCGCCAGAAATGTGCTCCAGATGCTTGAGGAGTGCCCTCAGGGAATTGCCGTGGGCCGCGATGAGGATCTTCTTGCCATTCTTCAGGCGGGGCAGGATGCTTTTCTCCCAAACCTCCACCACCCGCACCAGGGTATCGGCCAGGGATACACCTGCGGGCAGGTGATGGGCCGCCATGCCACGATAGCGGGGATCGAAGCGGGGATGGCGGGGATACGTGGTGCTCAGGGGAGGAGGCTGGGTGCCATAGCCGCGACGCCACAGGTGCACCTGCTCTTCACCGTAGTGCTCCGCCATGTTGAGCCCCTGCAGGTCACCGAAGTGACGCTTGTTGAGACGCCAGTCCTATTCCACCGGCGGCCACAGGCAGTCCATCACTTCCTGTACCTCCCACAGGGTGCGGATGGAACGCTTGAACACCGAGGTATAGGCCAGGTCCAGGGTGATACCCGCATCCCTGCCAGCCCCTCGGATCATGTCCTTGGATGTGGGCCAGGATGCGGCGCTGAGGCTTATTTCCGCCCCCGTAGTGTGCGGCCCTGGTCAGGCCGGCGTATCCGCCTTGCGGGCCGCTTCGTCCATGGCCCGCAGGCTTTCCTCCACCCCGGCCGCGTGGGTCAGTTCCGCCACGTTGTCCTTGGTGAAGAAGCCCTGGAAGTCGCCGAAGCGCTGCACGTATTCGACGATGAGGCTGGAGTATTCCGAGGCGCTGGAGAAGATCTGCTTCAGGCCCTCCTCCTTGGAGCCGATCACGTCCAGCAGGAAGTCCTGGCCGCAATCGCGCAGGCTTTCCACCACGTAGTCGATATGGGGTTTGCCATTGACCTCCCCGTCCGCCACGGCCACGGCCACGTGGTGCAGGCGGGGGCCGAAGTTGCGCACGAACTGCTCGGTGGGGCTGGGCAGCTTCAGCAGGTGGTTGACGAAGTAGGGATGATTCGCGGCGGTGAACACCTTGGCCGGGCATTCCAGCTCGTTGGCGTGGTGCACGCTCTTGGTCACGTTGGTGGACGAGTTCTGGTCGGCGATGTCGTAGGAGCCCCAGTAGTAATAACTGGTGAGGGACAGGTACTCCAGGATGGCCGCCTCCCGGTTTTGCGAATACACCCGGGTGGCCAGATGGTCGATGGGCAGCAGCATCTTGTCCAGGCCCAGCTTGGCCTGGGTCTCCTTGGCCCGTTGGTAGGCGGCGTTCACGTCCTCCCGGATCACGCTCCAGCCCAGGGCGTAGACCCGGATGTCCGACTCCGGCCGTTCCCAGTAGCCGACGATGTTGTGGGTGTAGGGGCTGGGTTTGACGATGGCCATGTTGCCCGGCAGTTCCAGCCTGCGCACCTGGTCCTGGTTGAAGAAGCGCACGTCCCGGGCCTTCTGGGTCTCCACCACGTCGTGCAGGTTCCGCACCCGGAAGATCTCCCCCATGTAGCGGGAGTTGGGCTTGTGGGCGCCGATGGGATAGACCTCGTTCAGGCTGCGGAAGATGCCCCGGGTGTTGGGGTCCTTCACCTCCCGCACCAGGATGTCCGGCGCGCTCATGTCGATGCGCAGGACATGGGTGTCGTGGCTCTCTGACTCCAGGGTCACCAGATAATTGTATGGCGTCATCAGGCACAGCTCGCCCACGTAGGCCAGGGAGTTGCCCGGCTCCACGGTGATCATCAGGGCGTCGATCTGGCGGATGGATTCCGTCAGGCCCACCCGGTCCCGCTCTTCCAGCAACTTGATCAGGAACTCCTCGAAGAACGGTGAATTCTGTTTGTCCCCGTAACGGGGAAAGCTCAGGGAGTTACCCATGGTCATTCCTGTTGTGACGCCGCCATCTCGGGCGCGTGCTCGTGGTGCAGGTGAAAGTACTGCCGCGACAAGGTCTCGTGCAGGTCCCCCAGGTCCGCCTGGATCTGGTCCAGGTACTCATGCAGCACCACCGGCGGCAGGTCGTGAAAGCGCATGCCCTCCAGCCGCTTCCAGGCCCGGCGCACGGACTTGATGGGTTGGCCGAAACCGGGCAGCACGGCCAGGCAGGTCTCGATCTCGCCCAGGCAATGCACCACGCTGCGGGGGAAATGGGGGTTGTTCAGCAGAAAGTGCACCACCGAGGCGCCGTTCACGTGCACCCCCACGTGGCGCCGGTACATCTGGTAGGCGGACAAGGCGTTCAGGGTGCTCATCCACAGGCGCTCCAGGGTGGCGTGGGAAGCGGCGGTATCCCTAGGCAGCAGCACCGCCGAGTTCACGTCCACGATGCGGGTGGTCATGTCCGCCCGCTCGATGTTGCGGCCCAGCTTGATGAACTGGTAGGCGATGTCGTGGCTCATGGACCCCATGAGCAGGCCCACCACCGACTGGCGCCGTTCGATCACCCCGCTCAGCACCTCGTAGCGCTGGCTGCGCCCCAGGGTGGCCCGGGCGGCGTTGGCCTTCACAAACAGGTGCATGCTGTTGATGCGTTCCCACAGCTCCATGGGCAGCACCTCCCGGAACGTGCGGGTGTTTTCCCGCGCGTCATGCACGCAGGACACGATGGAGCTGGGGTTGTCCTCGTCCTGGATGAGGAAGCGCATGATGTCCGCCTCGTTGGGCTGGCCATAATGCTTGCTGTACAGGGCATCCAGGCCCGCCACCCGCAGCATCACGTCCCAGCCGAAGGTGGCGCCCCGGGGCAGGTCCAGCAGCACCTGGGTGGTGCTGTTGATCAGGCGGGCGGTGTTCTCGGCCCGCTCCAGGTAGCGGGCCATCCAGTAAAGGTTCTCGGCGACTCGGGACAGCATGGCTTACTCCTTGTCCGATTCTTTGTCGGACCCCTTGTCCGCGTCCTTGTCCACATCGACGATCCACGTGTCCTTGCTGCCACCGCCCTGGGAAGAGTTCACCACCAGGGAACCCTCCACCATGGCCACCCGGGTCAGGCCGCCGGTGGTGGCGTAGAGCTTGTCGGACTGGAGCACGAAGGGACGCAGATCCAGGTGTCGCGGCGCCAGCTCGTCGTTTACCAGGGTGGGCGCGGTGGAAATGTCCAGGGTGGGCTGGGCCATGTAGTTGCGGGGGTTCTCCCGGATCAGGCTGGCGAACCTGTCCCGCTCCGCCTGGCTGGCCCGGGGGCCAATGATCATGCCGTAGCCGCCGGACTCGTTGGCCGGCTTCACCACCAGCTTGTCCAGGTTGGCCAGCACGTAGTCCCGCTGGTCCTCGACCATGCACAGCCAGCTGGGCACGTTGGGGATGATGGCGTCCTGGTCCAGGTAGTACTTGATGATCCGGGGCACGAAGGTATAGACCACCTTGTCGTCCGCTACCCCTGCCCCCGGCGCGTTGGCGATGCCCACCTTGCCGTTGCGCCAGGCCCGCATCAGGCCCTTCACCCCCAGGGCGGAATCGGGCCGGAAGGCCTCCGGGTCCAGGAAATCGTCGTCGATGCGGCGGTAGATCACATCCACCCGGCGCAGGCCGGAGATGGTCTTCATGTAGACGCAGTCGTCGTCCTTCACCACCAGGTCAGAGCCCTCCACCAGATCCGCGCCCATCTGCTGGGCCAGGTAGCTGTGCTCGAAATAGGCGGAGTTGAAGATACCCGGCGTCAGCACGGCGATGCTGGGGCGCTCGTTCTCCCGGGGCGACAGGGCCGCCAGGGTGTCGTACAGGCGGGTGGGGTAATCGTCCACCGGCAGGATGCGGGTGGCCTGGAACATCTCCGGGAACATGCGCTTCATGAGCTGGCGGTTCTCCAGCATGTAGGACACGCCCGAAGGCACCCGCAGGTTGTCCTCCAGCACGTAGACCGTGCCGTCCCGGTCCCGCACCAGGTCGGTGCCGCACACATGGGCCCACACCCCGAAGCGCGGCGTGATGCCCCGGCACTGCTCGCGGAAGTTCTTGGAGCCCGCCAGCACCTCGATGGGGAACACCCCGTCCCTGACGATCCTCTGCTCGTTGTAAAGGTCGTTGATGAACAGGTTCAGGGCCGTCAGGCGCTGCTTCAGGCCCGCCTCGATGTGCTCCCACTCGTCCCGGGCCATGATGCGGGGAATCACGTCGAAGGGCCACGCCCGGTCGATGTTGGTGCCGTCGCTGTACACGGTGAAGGTGATGCCCATGGCCATGATGGCCGCGTCCACCGCCTGGCGGCGGGACTCCAGGGTGCCCGGCCCCAGGGAGTCCAGATACTGGAACAAGGGCCGCGCCGCGGGCCTGGGCACTCCCTCGGGATCGATCAGCTCATCGTAGGACTGGCTGAGGGCGTAGGCTTTGGCGGCAAGTTTCATGGTTCAGGATTGGCATGTCATGTATTTGTGTAACGCAGAACTCATGCCAGCTCGCCGCCCGCTGCCCCAAATGTGTCCATGGGCACCGGCAGAGCCTTGTCCATGGGGCTTCCGGGCGCCCCACCTGGAAATAGCGACTGGCCAGGCACGGGCTTGGTGCGCAAGCACCCGGTGCATGACGCACCGTATTAGTGCTGACCACCTTGGCAACCCATCCTGCGTCACGGATACAAGTCGCACCCCTCTCAGGTAAGTCGTTTATGTCATCCCCGGATTGATGCCGGACGGGCATCCGGCCTTGCACCATGGCGTGCAAGCCGCGGACAAAAACGCACCATCCTGGCGCAAACAACCTCCTGCCCAAAACAAGCAATCCCCGCAAACCCGCATGAACAGGGCGTTTTAATCTTTGGCACGGCACGTGCTAAACAAGGGTCGCCAGGCTAACGGCGGCCTGGTGGAAGCGCGGCGATGAACTCGCCGCCACACAGACAAATGGACAACGGCGTTCATTTCCGCGTCTCACGTTTTTTCGAGGCGCGGGGATGGACGCCATTTTTTTTGGTTTTTTTTCGTAACTGAGGGGAATCGTCATGGCCTACCTGCTGCCTTCCGAATTTGCCACCAAGATGGTGGATGCCGGTGAATCCAAGATCTACATGTCCACCCGGGACACCGTGGTGCGCGCCTACATGGCCGGCGCCACCCTGGCCCTGGCCGCCGTGTTCGCGGTCACCGTGGGCGTCGCCACCGGCTCCCACCTGGTGGGCTCCATCCTGTTCCCGGTGGGCTTCGTCATGCTGTACCTGATGGGCTTCGACCTGCTCACCGGCGTGTTCATGCTCACGCCCCTGGCCTGGCTGGACAAGCGCCCCGGCGTCACCTGGAACCAGATCCTGCGCAACTGGGGCCTGGTGTTCCTGGGCAACTTCGCCGGCGCATTGACCGTGGCCATCATGATGGCCTTCGTCTTCACCTACGGCTTCAACACCCCCGGCGGTGACGTGGCCACCAAGGTGTCCGGCATCGGCGAGGCCCGTACCCTGGGTTACGCCCAGTACGGCCTGTCAGGCTGGTTCACCATCTTCATCCGCGGCATGCTGTGCAACTGGATGGTGTCCATGGGCGTGGTCGGCGCCATGATCTCCACCCACGTCAGCGGCAAGGTCATCGCCATGTGGATGCCCATCATGCTGTTCTTCTTCATGGGCTTCGAGCACTCCGTGGTGAACATGTTCCTGTTCCCCTTCGCCATGATCATGGGCGGCGACTTCTCCATCATGGACTACTTCATCTGGAACGAGATCCCCACCGCCCTGGGCAACCTGGTGGGCGGCCTGGCCTTCACCGGCCTGACCCTGTACGCCACCCACGTGCGTACCGCGGCCAAGCGCACCCTTAGCACCAAGCCCGCCACCGCCTGATCGGCGACAATGGCAAGGGCCCCGGCTCCGCAAGGGGCTGGGGCCTTTTCATGACCATGTCCAGTTCACTACAGATCGCCGTCGGGCAACATTCCGACAAGGGCCGCAAAGAGGCCAACCAGGATCACCACGGCATCCACATACCCCAGGAACCCCAACTCAGTTCCAAGGGCATCGCCATCGCCCTGGCGGACGGCATCAGCAGCAGCGATGTCAGCCAGATCGCCAGCCAGAGCGCCGTCAACGGCTTCCTGGCGGACTACTACTGCACCTCGGAAGCCTGGTCGGTCAAGCAATCCGCCCAGCGCGTACTGAGCGCCACCAATTCCTGGCTCCATGCCCAGACGCGGCAAAGCCACTACCGCTATGAAAAGGACAAGGGCTACGTCTGCACCTTCAGCGCCATCGTCCTCAAGTCCCACACCGCCCACCTGTTCCACGTGGGCGACTCCCGCATCTACCGCCTGCGGGGCCACGACCTGGAACAGCTCACCGAGGACCACCGCTACCGGGTGTCCAGCGAGCAGAGCTACCTGGCCCGGGCCCTGGGCATCAACCAGCATCTCGACATCGACTACCAGACCCAGACTGTCGAGCCGGGCGACATCTACGTCCTGGCCACCGACGGCGTGTACGAGCATGCCTCGTCCCAATTCATCGTCCAGACCGTCCACGCCCACCCGGGCGACCTGGATGCCGCCGCCAAATTCATCGTTGCAGAAGCCCTGGCCCAGGGCAGCGGCGACAACCTCACCCTCCAGATCGTGCGCATCGACGCCCTGCCCAGCCAGGACGCCCATGCCATCACCCGACATCTCACCGAGCTACCCTTCGCGCCGGACCTGGACGCGCGCATGGAGTTCGACGGCTACCGCATCGTCCGGCCCCTGCACGCCAGCCACCGCAGCCACGCCTTCCTGGCCGTGGACAACGCCAGCGGCGAACAGGTGGTCATCAAGGTGCCGTCCACGGAACACCGGGACGACCCGGCCTACATGGAACGCTTCCTCCTGGAGGAATGGATCGCCCGGCGCATCAACAACCCCCATGTGATGAAGCCCCGCGCCATCACCCGCCGGCGCAACTTCCAGTACATCGCCATGGAGTTCATCGAGGGCCAGACCCTGGCCCAATGGATGCGCGACCACCCCAAGCCGGACCTGAAGGCCGTGCGCAACATCGTCGAACAGATCGCCAAGGGGCTCCAGGCCTTCCACCGCCTGGAAATGCTGCACCAGGACCTGCGCCCGGAAAACGTCATGATCGACGGCACCGGCACGGTGAAGATCATCGACTTCGGCTCCACCCGGGTCGCCGGCCTGGCGGAACTGGAGGACGGGGACGGCAACACAAATGCCGACGCCCCCATCCTGGGCACGGAGCAATACTCCGCCCCCGAATACTTCCTGGGGGAAAACGGCGATGCCCGCTCGGACCTCTTCTCCCTGGGCGTCATCGCCTACCAGATGCTGACCGGCAAGCTGCCCTACGGCGTCCAGGTACCCCGCGCCCGCACCCGGGCGGCCCAGCGCAAGCTGTATTACGAACCCGCCCGCACGGACGAGCGCCCCATCCCCGCCTGGGTGGACGAGGCCATCGCCAAGGCCGTGCACCCGGACCCGTACAAGCGCTACGAGGAACTCTCCGAGTTCGTCTATGACCTCTCCCACCCCAACCAGGCCTTTCTCAGCAAGACCCGGCCGCCCCTCATGGAGCGCAGCCCCCTGGCCTTCTGGAAGACCGTGTCCTTCATCCTGGCCGCCGCCCTGGCCGTGGCGCTCTACAAACTGCACACCCTCACGTAACCCATCCCGTCCACTCCAAGGAGATCACCATGACCCGCGACGAAGTCACCCAGCTCATCCTCACCGCCAAGCGCAAGAAGCAGGTCAAGTGGCGCCAACTGGCCGAAGCCACCGGCCAGAGCAAGGAATGGACGACCGCCGCCCTCATGGGCCAGATGACCCTCACCGCCGAACAGGCCGGCAAGGTGGGTGCCCTGCTGGACCTGCCCACCGAGGCCGTGGAGATGCTGCATGTGGTGCCCTACAAGGGTTCCCTGCCCACCGCCGTGCCCACCGACCCGCTCATCTACCGCTTCTACGAACTGATCAATGTGTACGGCACCAGCATCAAGGAACTGATCCACGAGGAATTCGGCGACGGCATCATGAGCGCCATCGACTTCTCCATGGACATCAGTCGCGAACCGAACCCCAACGGCGACCGGGTGCACATCGTCATGAGCGGCAAGTTCCTGCCCTACAAGATGTACTGACCGGCGACTGAGAGCGCCGCGCCGACTCAGCTTTCCTTCACCACCAGCACCGGGCAGGTGGCCTGCACCACCACCTGCTGGGACACGCTGCCCATGAGCAGCCGGTCCAGGCCCGTGCGGCCCTGGCAGCCCACCACGATGAGGTCGCAGTCATTGTCCCGCGCCGCCTGTACGATCTGGTCGGCGGGCCGGCCTTCCAGCACCACGCTCCTGGCGGTAATCCCGTCGGCGATGAGCAGGTCACGCACCCGGTCGGCGATGGGCTTGATGATGTCGCAGCTCAGGTCGTCGCTGGCGCAAACGGTCACCACCGTCACCGGCAAGCCCGTGCACTTGGCAAGGAAACCCGCTGAAAAAGCCGCCGCATCGGCATGACGGGAGCCGTCCACGGCAATCATGATGCCCTTGCTCCACATGTCCGCTTCCTTGGGCACCACCAGTACGCTGCGGCTCACGTGGCCAATCACCCGGGCCGCTGCCTCGCCCAGAACCAGTCTTTCCAGCCAGTGCACGCCCCGCCGCCCCATGATGAGCAGGTCCGCGTCGCTTTCCTCCACCTGGCTGACGATTTCCCGCACCGGTTCCTCGCCATAGCGCATCACCGGCACGCAGTTGACGCACTCGGTTCCCGCCTGCTGCTCCACCCCCTTCAGCACCTCCTGGGCCCGGTTCTCCTCATCGCTCACCCCCCCCGGATTGAACATCGCATAACCCGGATAGGTGCGCGCCATGTGCATGACCGTGAGCCTGGAGCCGCACTGCTTGCCCAGCTTAAGGGCCACGCGGACGGCACCCGCGCTCACGTCGGTACCGTCGGTGGAAAGGACAATGTTCTGGAAACGGGCAAGCGGGGAAAGCTGGTCGGTCATGGCGGGCTCCGGTCTGACGGATAGAACACACCCAGCATACTAGTGAACCCCGTGCAAAACGCACCCCCTGAATGCCTTCTCATGGCTTGGCCCCATGATCCCGGGCAGACAAGTGAGTGCGGAAGCCCGCCAGGTCGGAGAACTCGCCCTCCTGTTCATACACTGCCATCGCTCCCTGTTCGTGCTGGAGGGGGCCATCAAGGCCAGAAATGCACTGGCAGCATACCGAAAACGTCCATGCCGGCGGCGGGCCTGCCCAGCAGATCAAGAGCTGCAGGGGCTGGTGAGGGTATACGCCCAAACCGCCTACGCCGTCATCAATCTGCTGCGGGACAAGCTGCTGAGCCCCTATGCCTCCTATGTGGAAACCAACGACGAGATCGAGACCACCCATGACCCGGTGGGCCCGTTGCCGCACGTGTCCGATGACTGCTCCCACAAGAAGGTCCGCTTCGAGGCGAAGTGCAAGCTGATGCTCATGAACCTGGCGGGCGCCATCGACCAGCGGGAGATCACCCACGAGGAATACAAGATGAAGCGCATCTTCGATTCCGGCGTGGCCAAATTCCTCTTCCCCGGCGACATATACACCCCGGACATGGAGCGGATTCGCCGGGCCCTGCTGTACCAGTTCCGCTGAAACATCGAGTATTCAGGAAGGTTGCACGAGCATATTGGCTGAGACGTCGGCCGCCTCCCGGCTCAACCGATGCGAGCCAGCAGAATCCTGACCATGAAGGACAGGCCGAGCGTCAGGACGAAGGCCAGCACGGCCCAATACCAGCGCAGGAGCACCAGGGCCGCAAGGGCACAGAGCGCGGATGCGACCAGCCAGATGAGGCCGGCCGTCATCTCGCCGCCCATCGTGCCGCCCCGGCCGGGGGTGATGTCCCGCCGCTGATAGGTCACCGCCAGGATCATCATCATCACCGCCAGGGCCAGGGACAAGATTCCCACCACGATCATCTCAAAAGCTCCGGAAATAGCCGCCAGGGCACCAGGGGCACCGAATCCTGGCCGTTGTACAGGTACAGCAGCTTTTGCCTGCCGTTTTCGACGTTCACCAGCCTGGCGTCCTTGTCGGAGGTATTCATGAAGGACTGCCGCACCACCTTGCTATCCGAGTTGGCATCCCGTTGCACGCTGGCCCGGACCCTGAACCGCTCGCCGCTCAGCTTGGTCCCCGGGGTCACCTGGTAGGTCGTGCGTGTGGTGGTGGTAATGGCATCCCGGCGGTCGCTGGTGGGGGTCCACGTCACCACGGTGCAGGTGGGCGGTCTCACCAGCTCGATGCGTCCGTTCGGGTACAAGTGCAAGGTAACACTCTCCGCCCTGTAGTCCCGCAGCCTGGTGAAGCCTCTGCTCTCCACCTTCTGGCGGGCCTGGGTCAACGCGCCGTCATCCAGATTTCCTGACCACACCATCATCTCGTTCGGGTTCAGGCTCGTGGGTCCAGGGGGCCGGCGCCCCGCAGGCACCGGGGTCAGTTCAGCCAAGCGCTGCAGCAGTCGGTGGCTCTTCTCCCGCAGGGCGGGCAACACCTCGTTCTGCAGGTGCAGTCGATATTCCTTGTCCATCCGCAGCAGATCCCGGGTGACATCGCTCACCTGGCGTTGGTTATCCAGGGCGATGTCCAGTGCCACTTCCGGCAGCCGAGCCATAGGCAACATCAGCACGTCGTCGGTGGCGATCATGCCCGTGCCCCGCCTATCCCAGTTGGGGTCGGCCACGGCCAGCAACAGGCCGGCATACACGTTGATGTGATCCGTGCCCGTGGCCTGCCGCTCATAGGCCTCGATCCTCGCCTCGTTCTGCCAGAACGCCTGAGCCACACTGGCCCGGCTCTCCGCCGCCAGGCTGGTGGAGAGGCCCGCCAGCACCAGGGCCGCCAGCGGCACCAACCGCTTCATCCACCGCATAATCCGCATCCACCGCGTTGCCATGTCATTTCTCCTTTCCACCGCGGAACCGCCCCAGGGCCTCAAGGAAGCCATGGGCGTGAAGCCGCTTCGCCATCTCAAAAGGGGTTTCCCGCAAGGGTGTACGGATATCCGGGCCCGCCCCCAGGGCCAGACAAACCCCCGCCAGGGCCGGCTCGTCATTGCTGGCGGCCTGGTGCAGCAGCGTCCAGCCGTCCCGGTCACAGGCATTGATATCTGACCTGCCCTGCTGCACCAGCAAGTTGAGGACCGACACTCCGCCGGACCGGTCGATGGCCTCGGTGAACAACAGGCCCGCCCGCAGCAGGGGCGTTTCACCCCGCTCATCCCGTTTTCCGGCGTCGGCGCCGGCATGGAGCAAAACCGCTACCAGGCCCGCGCTGCCAGGCCGGGTCACGGCATGGTGCAGCGGCGCCCACCCCTGGGTATCCGTCCGGCGTACATCCGCACCCGCCCGGATCAGCACCCGCGCCACCCGGGCATCGGCCACCACCATCAGGGCCGTCATGCCCGTATCCGCCATAACGGCATCAGGTGACACGCCGGCGCCGAGCAGGTCCACCACCCGGGCCACATCTCCCTGGGCCGCCGCCACGTTCAACTGGAGGGCCAAGGGAGGCTCGGCAAAAGGCGAAGACGGGGGAAACCGGTCTGGTTGGGGAGTAGGACCGGCGTACAGGCCACCACCTACTGTCGTCAGGATCAGTAAAAGCCCGGCCCAAAGCAAATCTCGCAACTGGCGGTTCATTGTTATGGAGGTGACGCGCAGCCATGGCCATCACCTCCTTTCCACTATAGGCCTGCCCGCAGTTTTGAAACGCCCATGAGGAATACGAGGTGAAGCGCATCTTCGATTCCGGC
This sequence comes from Thiobacillus sp., assembly GCA_024235835.1. Classification (NCBI taxonomy): domain Bacteria; kingdom Pseudomonadati; phylum Pseudomonadota; class Betaproteobacteria; order Nitrosomonadales; family Thiobacillaceae; genus Thiobacillus; species Thiobacillus sp. The sequence continues at coordinate 296,864 of JACKLQ010000002.1, forward strand.
GTGGCCGAGTTCCTCTTCCCCGACGACATCTACAACCTGGACATGGAGCGGATTCGCCAGGCCCTACTGGACCAGTTCCGCTGGAACATCGAGTATTCAGGACGGCTGCACGAGCATATCGGCTGAGGCCCATTACGTAGCTTATAGGCTACAATAATCCCCATGATCTGCGTTCGCCGTTATCAGACCGAGGATGGCAAGGAGCCCATGACCGACTGGCTCCTGTCCCTGCGGGAGAAACAGGCGCAAGCCAAAATCCGGTTGCGTCTCAAGCGTCTGGAAGCAGGCATATTCGGTGATAGCGAGCCGGTGGGCGAAGGCGTTCTCGAATTGAAGGAGCACCTGGGCGCTGGCTACCGGGTCTATTTCGGGCGCCATGGCCAGACAGTCGTAATCCTCCTTTGCGGAGGATCGAAGAAGAGCCAGGCAGCGGACATCAGGACAGCGAAGGAATATTGGGCAGATTGGAAACGGAGGCAGGTATGAGCAAGAAGCTAGAGGGTGCCGTATCCCACCATGATCGCGAGGTAGAAGAACTGCGCTCCGATAGGGAACTGGCTGTCGCCTATCTCAAGACCGCCATGGAGTCCCTGGACGATCCCGATGACCGGGCGGCGGGCCTGCTGGCGCTGCGCACCATCGCCGAGGCCTACGGAGGTCTGGGGGCCGTGGCCGCGGAAGCCGGCCTGAGCCGGGAATCCTTGTACCGAGCCCTTTCACCCAAGGGCAACCCAACCCTCAAGACCATCCTGGCCGTACTCAAGGCCGTGGGCATGAAACTGTCCGTGGAGCCCGAGCACCGAGTCGCAGTCTGAATGGCCGTCGATCTACACAGGTGAAATTGAAACGGGTGACAGAGATCAGGGAGTAGATTCATGATCCGGAAAAACCAATCCAGGCTGACCCCGGTGACTGCCAAGGACTTTGGGCAGTCAACCCTGAACGAGGTCATCGGCTGTACCGGCTACAAGGGGCCGAGCAAGTCGGTCGAAGACATGGAGACGGCCATTTGCCGCCGGCTTCAATGCCCAGATACCGAAAGGCCTCCGCTTTTTATCCCAACGAGGTTTTCAGCAATTCTTCGCGGGTAATGTGCAAGCGGATGAGCCTGGGTCTATCCGCTTCGTCAAAGTGGCAGCGCACGGCATCCCTTACCTGGGCGTGCAGGGCATGAAGGTCATCCGCCTCGGTGAATATGTCCACGCCCATGGCCCGGGCGACAAAGCCACCCTCGGGGGCTTCCTCAACGACGAAATGAATTTCGGGCATGGAAGGGCGCCTTTACTTCATTACCCCACCCTCAAAGACATCACCAACATCATTGGCCTGACCGGCGATGCCACGAACCCATATCGCTCGTAAAACGCTTTGGCCTCTTCCGACAAGGCGTGCACAAGCAAGCCACGAATCCCGAGAATCCCGGCCGCGGCCTGGGTGCGCTCCACCGCATCGCGCAACAGCGCAACACCCAGACCCTGTCCCTGCATCGTCCCATCCACCGCCAGTCTGCCCAGCAGGGCCATGGGAATGGGGTCGGGCATATTGCGGCGCAGTCCGGAAGGCGATTCGTTCAGGGCCAGGGCGCCGGATGCCAGACAGTAATAGCCCATCACCCGTTGCGCTTCGTCCGCCACCACGTAGGTGCGGGATGCACCGGATGCCTGGTTGGCGCGCGCCCTGCGTTTCAGCCAGTCATCCAGATTGGTTACACCGCAGGAAAATCCATCCAGGACATGGGCGTCACCCAGTGGCGCCGGGGCCTGGAGCATCAGGCCTTCCAAGGCTGTTTGGCGTTCATCAACCGCGCATAGCCCTCACCCCCCGGCGGCTGGTCGAGCACGGCCAGAAAGTGGTCGTAGGTCTTCCGGTCCACACGCACCAGGGTTTGGTCGAGCAGGGTTTCCTCGGCGGCACGTCGGGCTGCGTCAATCATGAATTCCGACCGGGACTTGCCCTGGCTGCGCGCGGCTTGATCAATGAGGTCACGGATTTCCTCGCGCACGCGGAGGTTCACGGGGCGGGTAACGGATTCGGTATTAACGGGGGTATGCATGGGTCGCCTCAATATGACCGGGTAGGTTTTCATGATACACATTGTGTACCAGTCTGTGGCACATTGATGACTCTGAAATCAGTGCTCCGGCGCCCCAATCCCTCCGCTCAAATCCAGTGCACCACGCCCCGCCGCAGTGCGCAACCTTATTCCTCCACAAGCCATCCCCTTGATTTATATAGCCAACATTCCCTGGCACAGCCATTGCTATTAGCTAACCAGGTCATTACAGCCTAAGCGATCTTGGACAACGGCGTCCTTCCCTTCGGGGTCGGATGCCGTTTTTTTTGCCTAGAGGGACAGAAGCATGGCAAGGATGAAATTGGTACTGGTGGGCAACGGCATGGCGGGTGTGCGCACCCTGGAAGAACTGCTGAAGGCCGCGCCGGAGCAGTACGACATTACGGTGTTCGGCGACGAGCCCCACCCCAACTACAACCGCATCATGCTTTCCCCCGTGCTGGCGGGAGAGCAGACGGTGGAGCAGATCGTGCTCAACAGCCGGGAGTGGTACGACACCCACGGCATCACCCTGCACACGGGCAAGAAGGTGGTGAAGATCGACCGCAAGAACCGCTTCGTGGAGGCGGACGACGGCACCCAGGCCCCCTACGACCGGCTGTTGCTGGCCACGGGCTCCAAGCCCTTCATCCTGCCCGTTCCCGGCGCGGACCTGGAAGGCGTGGTGGGCTTCAGGGACATTGCGGACGTGGACGCCATGATCCGCGCCTCGTCCCGGTTCAAGCATGCGGTGGTCATCGGCGGCGGCCTGCTGGGCCTGGAGGCGGCCAACGGCCTGAAGGTGCGGGGCATGGACGTGTCCGTGGTGCACATCGCGCCCTGGCTGCTGGAGCGGCAGATGGACAAGCCAGCCTCTGCACTGTTGCAGCAGAGCCTGGAAGAAAAAGGTTTGAAGTTCCTGCTGGAGAAGCAGACGGCGGAGATTTTGCCGGCTGCTGGAATCACCCCTGGAATCCCCCCTAGCCCCCCTTTACAAAAGGGGGGGATGGATGGAGCTGGTTTTGACTCCCCCCTTTCCCAAAGGGGGGACGGGGGGGATTCCTCCAAGCCCCGCGTGGGCGCCGTGCGCTTCAAGGACGGCTCTGAAATCCCCGCCGACCTGGTGGTGATGGCCGTGGGCATTCGCCCCAACACGGCTCTGGCGGAGTCCGCCGGGCTGCATTGCCACCGCGGCATCGTGGTCAACGACACCATGCAGACCTTCGACCCGCGCATCTATGCCGTGGGCGAGTGCGTCAGCCACCGGGGCATTGCCTACGGCCTGGTGGCGCCCCTGTTCGAGCAGGCCAAGGTGTGCGCCAACCACCTGGCGGAGCACGGCGTGGCCCGCTACCAGGGCTCCATGACCTCCACCAAGCTGAAGGTGACGGGCATCGACCTGTTCTCCGCCGGCAATTTCATGGGCGGCGAGGGCACGGAGGAGATCGTGTTCCAGGACCCGGGCCGGGGCGCCTACAAGAAGCTGGTGCTGAAGGACAACAAGCTGGCGGGGGCCGTGCTCTACGGCGACACCCTGGACGGGGCCTGGTACTTCGAGCTGATGCGGGACGGCAACGACGTGTCCGACTACCGGGACAAGCTGCTGTTCGGCCGCCATCACATCGGCGACTCCGGGGCCGGCGGCGGCGACGAGAAGAGCCGCGTCATGTCCCTGCCGGACACGGCGGAAATCTGCGGCTGCAACGGCGTGTGCAAGGGCGACATCATCGCCAGCATCCGCGCCAACAAGCTGTTCACCCTGGATGAGGTCCGGGCCCACACCAAGGCTTCCGCCTCCTGCGGTTCCTGCACCGGCCTGGTGGAAACCATCCTGGCGGCCACGGTGGGCGGCGACTATTCCACCGCGCCTTCCAGGAAGCCCCTGTGCGGCTGCACGGACCACACCCATGACGAAATCCGCGCCGCCATCGCCGAGCAGGGCCTGAAGAGCATGCCGGATGCCATGCGCTTCCTGGAGTGGAAGACCCCGGACGGCTGCAACAAGTGCCGCCCGGCGTTGAACTACTACCTGCTGTGCGCCTGGCCCACGGAATACGTGGACGACGCCCAGTCCCGCTACATCAACGAGCGGGCCCACGGCAACATCCAGAAGGACGGCAGCTTCTCCGTGGTGCCCCGCATGTTCGGCGGCCTGTGCACCCCGTCCGACCTGCGCGCCATCGCCGACGTGGCGGACAAGTTCCAGGTGCCGGAGATGAAGGTCACCGGCGGCCAGCGCATCGACCTGTTCGGCGTGAAGAAGGAAGACCTGCCGGCCATGTGGAAGGATTTGTCCGACGCGGGCTTCGTTTCCGGCCACGCCTACGGCAAGGCCCTGCGCACGGTGAAGACCTGCGTGGGCGCCAAGTGGTGCCGCTTCGGCACCCAGGATTCCACCGGCCTGGGCGTGAAGCTGGAGGAGCTGACCTGGGGTTCCTGGATGCCCCACAAGTACAAGCTGGCCGTGTCCGGCTGCCCGCGCAACTGCGCCGAGGCCACCATCAAGGACTTCGGCGTGGTGTGCGTGGAAAGCGGCTACGAGCTGCACGTGGGCGGCAACGGCGGCATAAAGGTGCGCGTCACCGACCTGCTCACCAAGGTGGAAACCGAGGCCCAGGTGCTGGAGTACACCGCCGCCTTCGCCCAGCTCTACCGGGAAGAGGCCCATTACCTGGAACGCACCGCCCCCTGGGTGGAGCGGGTGGGCCTGGCCCACATCAAGGCGAAGGTGGTGGAGGACGAGGCCAGCCGCAAGGCGTTGGCGGAACGCTTCGCCGTCTCCCAGAAGCCGGCCCAGGTGGACCCGTGGAAGGAACGTACCGAAGGCGAGCTGACCCGGGAATTCACGCCTATCGCCGTGCTGGCTTGAGGTTTTTTGGGGGCGTGAGCCAACACGGTTTTCCCCCTCCCCATTGAGGGGGGAGGGCCGGGGAGAGGGTGAAGCGTAGGGCTGATTTCATTCAGATGAACGCAAAAGCCCACCCTCTCCCCAACCCCCGCTCCGCGCCCCACGGCTGGCGTTGCATCGCCAGCCGGCTGCGAGGGCGGTAAGCAGTGCTTACCGAATTCCCCTCTCGCCCCCTCAAGGGCGAGGGGCTTAGAACGAAGGATCAGGAAAAGGCTAAGGACATGAACATGAACGAACACTGGATTGAAATCGGCCCCGTGGAAGACATCCCCCGCCAGGGCTCCCGGGTGGTGAAGACCGCCGCCGGCAATATCGCCCTCTTCCGCACCGTGGAGGGCGAGGTCTTCGCCCTGCAGGACAAGTGCCCCCACAAGGGCGGCCCCCTGTCCCAGGGCATCGTCTCCGGCAAGCGGGTGGCCTGCCCCCTGCACGACTGGAAGATCAGCCTGGACACCGGCATCGCCGTGGCCCCGGACGAGGGCTGCGCCGCCCGCTTCCCGGTGAAGGTGAGCGATGGCCTGGTGAGCCTGTGCCTGGCGCCGGACGAAGGCTGCCCGAACCACTGATCAAACATGATGAGTCCGTCATTCCGACGCAGGCCGGAATCCAGGAATAGAAACTGGGCCCCGGCTTTCGCCGGGGTGAGGCGGTGACTTGAACATGCTCCCTCTCATGGCAGACATCCCAATCCCCATCCGCACCATCTACCCCTGTTACGGCGTTGACTGCGGCGTGCTGGTGGGCCTGGAGCCCGATGACTCCCCCCTTTCCCAAAGGGGGGGAAGACCTCGCTTCTCCGTGCGCGACGGCACGCTGAGTTGAACATGTCCCATCCCATGGCAGACGACACAACCACCCATCCGCACCACCTGTCCCTATTGCGGCGTGGGCTGCGGCATCCTGGTGAGCCGGGAGCCCGATGACTCCCCCCTTTGGGAAAGGGGGGGGAAAGACCTCGCTTCTCCGTACGCGACGGCACGCTGAGTTGAACATGTCCCATCCCATGGCAGACAACCCCACTCCAATCCACACCACCTGCCCCTATTGCGGCGTGGGCTGCGGCATCCTGGTGAGCCGGGAGCCCGATGACTCCCCCCCTCGCTTCTCCGTGCGCGGCGACCCGGGCCACCCGGCCAACCTGGGACGGCTGTGCTCCAAGGGCGCGGCCCTGGCGGAGACCCTGGGCCTGGAGGACCGCCTGCTGGTCCCGGAGGTGGCGGGCAAACAGGTGGGCTGGGACCAGGCCCTGGACACGGTGGCCCACCACTTCCGCAATATCATCGAGCAGCACGGCCCCGACGCGGTGGCCTTCTACGTCTCCGGCCAGTTGCTCACCGAGGACTACTACGTGGCCAACAAGCTGATGAAGGGTTTCATCGGCTCCGGCAACATCGACACCAATTCCCGCCTGTGCATGTCATCCGCCGTGGCGGGCCACAAGCGTGCCTTCGGCACGGACACGGTGCCCGCCTGCTACGAGGACCTGGAGATCGCCGACCTGGTGACCCTGGTGGGTTCCAACGCCGCCTGGGCCCATCCCGTGGCCTTCCAGCGCATCGTCGCCGCCAGGAAGGCCCGGCCGGGGATGAAGGTGGTGGTCATCGACCCCCGCCGCACGGCCACCTGCGACATCGCGGATCTGCATCTGGCCATCGCGCCCGGCGCCGATGCCTGGCTGTTCAACGGCCTGCTCAATCATCTGCGTCGGGAAGGCGGCATCGACTGGTCCTACCTGGAAAGCCACGTTGAAGGCTTCGGCAGCGCCCTGGATGCGGTGGACGGACTGAACATCCCCCAGGTGGCCGCCCAATGCGGCCTGGCGGAAGCCGAGGTGGCCGAGTTCTACCGCCTGTTCACCACCATGCCCAAGGCCGTGACGGTGTTTTCCCAGGGCACCAACCAGTCCTCTTCCGGCGTGGACAAGGCCAACAGCATCATCAATGCGCACCTGGCCTCGGGCCGGGTGGGCAAGCCCGGCGCCAGCCCCTTCTCCATCACCGGCCAGCCCAACGCCATGGGGGGCCGGGAGGTGGGCGGCCTGGCCAACCAGCTGGCGGCCCACATGGATTTCGATCCGGCGGACGTGGCCCGGGTGGGACGTTTCTGGAACAGCCACCGGGTGGCCAGCAAGCCGGGCCTGAAGGCGGTGGACATGTTCGAAGCGGTCAGGGAGGGCCGCATCAAGGCGGTGTGGATCATGGCCACCAACCCGGCGGTGAGCCTGCCCCAGGCGGACCGGGCCGTGGCCGCCCTGAAGCAATGCGAGTTCGTGGTGGTCTCCGAGGTGGCGGCCCGCACGGACACCAGTATTCACGCCCACGTACGCCTGCCCGCCGCCGCCTGGGGCGAGAAGGACGGCACCGTCACCAATTCCGAGCGCCGCATCTCCCGCCAGCGGGCCTTCATGCCCCTGCCCGGCGAAGCCAGGCCGGACTGGTGGATCGTGGATGAAGTGGCCAAACGCCTGGGCTACCGGCAGCAATTCGACTACGCGGGGACGGCGGAGATCTTTGCCGAGCACGCGGCGTTGTCGGGGTTTGAAAACGAAGGCTCCAGGGACTTCGACATCAGCGGTTTGCTGAGCCTTTACCCCCCTTTCCAAATGGGTGGCAGGGGGGATTCGAGTGTGCCCGTGGAACCGCTGCTGGAATCCCCCCCACCCCCCCTTTATCAAAGGGGGGAGCCGCGTGGTTTCCATGCGGAGGCCTATGACACCCTCCTGCCCATCCAATGGCCCGTCACGTCCGGCGGCGGCACGCCCCGCCTGTTCGCCGACGGCCACTTCCACACGCCCTCCGGCAAGGCCCGGATGATCGCCATCACCCCGCGCCCGCCGGCCCACGCGCCGGACGCTGACCATCCCTTCGTCTTCAACACCGGCCGCATCCGCGACCAGTGGCACACCATGACCCGCACGGGCAAGACGGCCAAGCTGCTGGCCCACATCGCCGAGCCCTTCGTGGAAATGCACCCAGCCGACGCGCGCAAGGCGGGCGTGGCGGATGGCGGCCTGGCCCGCGTCCACAACGCCCACGGCGAGATGGTGGCGCGGGTGATGGAAAGCCAGGGCCAGCGGCCCGGCGCCGTGTTCTCCCCCATCCACTGGAACGGCCAGTTCAGCGGCCGGGCCCGGGTGGGGGTGCTGGTGAACGCCGTGGTGGACGGGATTTCCGGCCAGCCCGAGTTCAAGCATGCCCCCGTGGCGGTGGCTCCCTATGCGGCCGGCTGGCACGGCTTCGTGATCTCACGCCGGCCCCTGGCCCGGGACATGGACGGCTACTGGACCCGGGTGCGGGCCAAGGGCGGCTGGCGCCATGAACTGGCAGGGCCGGAGGGCGCCTGCCCCTGGCCGGAGCAGGTGCGGAACGTGTTCGGCGAGGACAGCGCCGCCAGCGGCGACTGGATCGAGCTGCGGGATGCCGCCGTGAACCGCTACCGCGCCGCCCTGCTAAGGGACGGCCGCCTGGAGATGGTGTGCTTCTTCGAACGGGACGCGGCCGCCCTGCCGCCCCGCCACTGGCTGGAGGCCCTGCTGGACAAGGACAGCATCAGCGGCGAGGAGCGCACCGCCCTGCTCATGGGCCGCCCGGGCAAGTCCGCGCCGGACTGCGGACGCATTGTCTGCGCCTGCTTCGGCGTGGGCGAGAACGACCTGGATAGGGCCATCGCCGCCGGCGCCAAGTCGGTGGAGGCCCTGGGCATCCAGCTCAAGGCGGGCACCAACTGCGGCTCCTGCATTCCGGAACTCAAGGCCCTGTTGCAGGCGGGATGAGATGTTCCAGGTGAAGCCTTCCCTCGCTCATGGCGCAAAATTTCCCGGCACGCGGCTGGCACTGGGCCGTGCATCCCGCTATCGTCTTCAGCCTCGCTGACCCGAGCCGGTCGGCAGGTTCAATATCCGTTCAAGCAGAGAGGAGCTCCCCATGCTGGTGAAAGACATCATGATCCGCAGCATCCGCACCGTGCAGCCCGACACGCCCCTGCTGGAGGTCTCCTCCATCATGTGCCTGTACCGCCTCTCGGGCCTGCCCGTGGTGCAGGACGGCAAGCTGAAGGGTTTCGTGGCGGAAAAGGACGTGCTGTCCCGCCTGTTCCCCAGCCTGAGCGACCTCATGGAAGGCATGGCCACCGTGGACTACTCCTCCATGGAGTCCCAGTACAAGGAGGTCATGAACCTGAAGACCGCCGACATCATGTCTTCCCGGGTCATCTCCGTGCGTCCGGACATGCACGCCCTCCAGGCCGCCGCCATCATGGCGCGCCACAACTTCCGCCGCATCCCCGTGGCCACGGGCGACCAGCTGGAAGGCATGGTGTCCCTGGGGGACGTGCACAAGGCCCTGTTCCACGCCAACGTTTCCAGCATGGGGCGCTGACAGCGCCCTCTTCGCCGTACCCCTAGCCGCCATGTCCGACCCCACCGCCAACGATGACCAGCCCGAAGTCCGCGTCATGGTGGTGGACGGGGACGTGGAGCGCAGCCGCAACCTGCGGGGCGCCCTCACCCTGGCGGGCTACCACGTGGTGGCAGAGCTGAAGGAGTCCCTGGCCCTGCCCGACGCGGTGCAGGGTTTGAAGCCCCACATCGTCATCGTCGCCGCCGACTCCCCGGACCGGGACACCCTGGAACACATCAGCGTCACCACCCGCAACGCCCCCCGGCCCGTGGTCATGTTCACCCAGGACGGGGACAGCGAGAGCATCCGCGCGGCGGTGAAGGCGGGCGTCTCCGCCTACGTGGTGGACGGCCTGGCGCCGGACCGCATCCGTTCCATCCTGGACGTGGCCTGCGCCCGTTTCGAGGCCCACCAGGAACTGGCCAGCCGCCTGGCGGACATGGAACGCCAGCTGGCGGAACGCAAGAACGTGGAAAAGGCCAAGGGCCTGCTCATGAAGCGCCGGGGCATGAGCGAGGACGCAGCCTTCAAGGAAATGCGCAACCTGGCCATGCAGACGGGCAAGACCCTGGGCGAGGTCGCGGAGACGCTCATCGCCGCCTCCCACCTGCTCTGACCAGCCGGCAGCCCCGGACTTCCCGGGGCAGAAGCCAAGCCCGTAAGAGTGGTATCGACAGAATTCAAACCCGGGCCTCGCGTGAATGTCGCCCTCAAGGTTCCGTAATATTCCGCATGCCGGGAACGCCTGGGATTTTGTTGTATCCATTACCCTGGCGAACCCGTCACACATCCATAGGAGACCGGCTTATCACTTCCCCACGCTTACATTTCTCGCGCGTCTGCCTGCTCACCCTGTCCCTGCTGGCCACCCCGGCCCTGGGCGCCGGGTCGGAGCCCCCCGGCAGTTTCCAGACCTGGCTCGAAGGCGTGCGCCAGGAGGCCCGGTCCCGAGGCGTGGACCAGGCCATCCTGGACACGGCCCTGGGTGGCCTGGAACCCATCCCCCGGGTGCTGGAACTGGACCAGCGCCAGCCGGAGTTCACCGACACCTTCCTGAACTACCTGGACCGCAGAGTCACCGACGCGCGGGTGGAGGAAGGGCGCAAGCTGCTGCGCAAGCACGGCAGGCTGCTGAAGCGGGCCTCGCGGCAGTACGGCATCCCCGCCAACGTGCTGGTGGCCTTCTGGGGCCTGGAGACCCACTACGGCAAATTCCTGGGGCCCTATCCGGTACCGGCGGCCCTGGCCACCCTGGCCTACGACAATCGCCGTGCCGATTTCTTCCGCCGCCAGCTGCTGGATGCCCTGGACATCCTCCAGGCTGGCAACGTGGCGCCAGAGGCCATGGTGGGTTCCTGGGCTGGCGCCATGGGCCACGTGCAGTTCATGCCCTCCACCTATCGGGCCTACGCCGTGGACGGGGATGGGGACGGCCGCAAGGACCTCTGGGGTTCCCTGCCCGACGCCTTCTCCTCCGCCGCCAACTACCTGAACGAACTGGGCTGGCGCGGCGGCGAGATCTGGGGCCGGGAGGTAAAGCTGCCACGGGACTTCGACTGGAGCCTGACAGGTCCGGACGTCAAGAAGAACGTGGCCGCCTGGCGAGCCCTGGGCGTCACCCAGGCGGACGGCAGGCGCCTGCCGAAGCTGGGCAACATCACCGGCACCATCTTGCTGCCCCAGGGCCACGCCGGCCCCGCCTTCCTGGTATACCGGAACTTCGACGCCATCCTGACCTGGAACCGCTCCATCAATTACGCCCTGGCCGTAGGCTATCTGTCGGATCGCCTCCTGGGCCTGCCGGCGTTGCGGAACGGCCGCGATGCCGACAACCGTCCCATTCCCAGGGAAGAGGCCCAGGCCATGCAGGAACAGTTGATCCAGCTGGGACTCTATACGGGCCAGGCGGATGGGGTGCTGGGGTCCAGGACCAAGGCCGCGATCCGTGGCTATCAACGCCAGGCCGGCCTTCCCGTGGACGGGCATCCTTCCCTGGGCCTGCTGGAACACCTGCGCCATACCCTGGCGGCGGCGGACACGGGCAAGACCGCTTCCAGCCCCTAGTCCGGAGGAGGTGAATCCTCCGGACTAGGGGCTACTGGCAGACCTGCTGCAGGTTGAAGGAGAGCAGGTCCGTCTTGTTGATGCCCTCCATACCCAGGTCCACCAGGTTATGCAGCAGCTTGATGGTGGGGGGAGTCACCCCCAGGACCTCGGTGGGGCATTTGAAGGAGACCACCACCAGGGGCTTTTCCCCCGTAGGATAGACTTTCTTGATGCTGGGCAGGATGCTCTGGCCGCTGCCCGGGAGGATAGGAATGGCCTGGCTCAGGGCGCCGAACAGGCTACCCGGCTCGGTGTCCTTCACCTCAGGCACAACCTGGATGGGCGCGAACACCTGGGCCGGTGCAATGGCAGGCTTGGCCAGGTAGGGATTGTCACCTCCTGGAACGTAGCTGCGGGCCTGGTAAGGCGCGTAGGAGATGAGCGCCACCATGGCGGGCATTGCTGCACGCGCCTGGGACACCCTTGCGGGCGGCGGGGATTCGGGTGCTGCGGGCAAGTCCCGCAGGCTGACGCTCAGGGCCAGGGCCAGCCCCTGGGGGGCCACGCTGGCGGGCACCGGTGCCCGGGCCGGCACGGCGAAACGCTTTGCCACCTTGGCGCTACGCGGCTTCGGCTTGGCCGAGACGATGGCAGCCTGGGCCTGCACACAACCAAGGTAGGCGATGAGCAGACCGCCAAGCAGGATAGATATCAGTTTCATGGGCGCTGGAATAGAACGGAGAGGATGGTGCCGTGGGCCACGATAACCAATTGTCCGGGTCTGCCCCAGGGGTTTTCCCCGCCGGACAATAAATCCCTGGCGCCGGAGTGGCGGGCATGCCTCTCCGGCCCCGGGCAAACAGGCACGAAATGAACCTACCCGGACCCGAGACTCACTCAACCATGAAGGAAATCCATGACCCCCACGAAAATCGCCCGTATCCAATCGTCCTGAGCCAAGGTGGCTCCCATTCGGGAAATCGCCGCCGAGCTTTTCTACAACAAGCTGTTCGAGCTGGATCCGGAGGTGAAACCCCTGTTCAAGGGCGACATGAAGGAACAGGGCCGCAAGCTCATGATGTCGCTCAACATGGTGGTGAACGGCATCCGGGAGATGGGAAGGCGCCATGCGGGCTACGCCGAGGAACCCAGACACCACGACACCGTGGGCGCCGCCATCCTGTGGACCCTGGAGCAGGGCCTGGGTTCCGATTTCACGCCTGATGCCAGGGCGGCCTGGACCGAGGCCTACACGACCCTGGCCACGGTGATGTAGGAAGCTGGCTAGGGCTTTTTTTGCTGAGCATCCCAAGTCCCTCACAAATGAAGTGCATGTCCCACATGCACCGCACCACGACCGGGCATGTTACCTGAGCCGCACCCGGGCCATTTCGGGCAAACACCGAGAAATCAAGGGTTCCAGCTCATCAATTAGCCTTGGCACACCTCATGCTTAGAAGGTAACTGAAACGATCAATGATCGGGCCATCGCCATGCGGCGCCAAGGTTGGTGCTTTCGGACAACGGCGTCCCTCCGTGCGTTAACGCGCATCGGTCGGACGCTTTTTTTTGACTGTGCTCCGGACGGATTTGTAACGAGTAGCTCAACTTCAGGAGAAGCGAAATGAAACGTAGACAAGTATTGAAGACCGCCCTGCTGACCCCCCTGGCCCTGGCACTGGCCCTGGCCGGCGGCATCAATGCGGCCCACGCGGCGGTGGGCGCCGCCGAGAAGCCCGATCTGAAGTTCGGCTTCATCAAGCTCACCGACATGGCCCCCCTGGCCATCGCCTACGAAAAGCGCTTCTTCGAGGACGAGGGCCTGTACGTCACCCTGGAGGCCCAGGCCAACTGGAAGGTGCTGCTGGACCGGGTCATCACCGGCGAACTGGACGGCGCCCACATGCTGGCGGGCCAGCCCCTGGGGGCCACCATCGGCTTCGGTACCAAGGCGGACATCATCACCGCCTTCTCCATGGACCTGAACGGCAACGGCATCACCGTCTCCAAGCCGGTGTGGGCAGAGATGAAGAAGCACATACCCAAGGGCGCGGATGGCAAGCCCGTCCACCCCATCAAGGCGGACGCCCTGAAGCCGGTGGTGGAGGCCTACAGGAAGCAGGGCAAGCGCTTCAACATGGGCATGGTGTTCCCCGTTTCCACCCACAACTACGAGCTGCGCTACTGGCTGGCCGCCGGCGGTATCCACCCGGGCTACTACGCGCCGGACAAGGGCGATACCAGCGGCCAGATCAAGGCCGACGCCTTCCTTTCCGTGACCCCGCCGCCCCAGATGCCCGCCACCCTGGAGGCCGGCACCATCAACGGCTACTGCGTGGGCGAGCCCTGGAACCAGCAGGCCGTTTTCAAGGGCATCGGCGTGCCGGTGATCACCGACTACGAAATCTGGAAGAACAACCCGGAGAAGGTCTTCGGCGTGAGCAGGACCTGGGCGGAGAAGTACCCCAACACCCACATCCGCACGGTGAAGGCCATGATCCGCGCCGCCAAGTGGCTGGATGAGAACAACAACGCCAACCGCGCCGCGGCATCGCGGATCCTTTCCAAGCCCAACTACGTGGGCGCCGACGTGGACGTCATCGACAACTCCATGACCGGGACCTTCGAGTACGAGAAGGGCGACAAGCGCCCGGTGCCGGACTTCAACGTGTTCTTCCGCTACAACGCCACCTATCCCTACTACTCGGACGCCGTCTGGTACCTGACCCAGATGCGCCGCTGGGGCCAGATCGCCGATTACAAGCCCGACAGCTGGTACATGGATGTCGCCAGGAAGGTCTATCGCCCCGACATCTACGCCACGGCGGCCAAGGAACTCATCGCCGAAGGCAAGATGAAGGCCAGCGATTTCCCCGACTTCACCAGGGAAAGCGGCTTCAAGCCGCCCCAGAAGGAGTTCATCGACGGCATCACCTATGACGGCAAGAAACCCAACGCCTATCTGAACCAATTCAGGATCGGCCTGAAGGGCAAGGCCAAGCCGTAACTGAATACCGTCATTCCCGCGCAGGCGGGAATCCAGAAGCAACCTGGGCTCCCGCCTGCGCGGGAGCGGCGGATCAAAAACAGTCGTAAAGGAAGCACCATGATCGCCACCCTGACCAGCATCCGCCAGAACCCCGCGAGCCTGATTCCCAGCGCGGCCCAGGCCAGACAGTTCGCCATGGGCCTCACGCTGCCCCTCATCGGCATCGTCATGTTCCTGTTCATCTGGCACAACGTCGCCCAGCTCATCGACACCTCCCTGGGCAAGTTCCCCGGCCCCACCCAGGTGTGGGAGCAGACCACCAACCTGGTGGCCGAACACAACGAGGAACGCCAGCGGGCGGAAGAGTTCTACGAACGCCAGGAGGTACGCAATGCCGAGACCCTGGCGGCCGACCCCGACGCGGAAGTCACCATCCGGCCCTATACCGGCAAGCGCACCTTCCTGGACCAGATCTTCACCAGCCTATACACGGTGATGGCGGGCTTCATCCTGGCCTCCATGATCGCCATTCCCCTGGGCATCCTCATCGGCCTGAACGAGGCGGTCTATGCCGCCTTCAACCCCCTCATCCAACTGTTCAAGCCCGTGTCGCCCCTGGCCTGGTTGCCCCTGGTGACCATGGTGGTGAGCGCGGTGTACGTCACCAACGACCCCATGTTCTCCAAGTCCTTCCTCAACTCCATGTTCACGGTGCTGTTGTGCTGCCTGTGGCCCACGGTGGTGAACACGGCGGTGGGCGTGGCCAACGTGAGCAAGGACCTGCTCAACGTGAGCAAGGTGCTGAGCCTGCCCCCCCTCACCCATACGTTCAAGATCGTCGTGCCCTCCGCCCTGCCCCTGATGTTCACCGGCCTGCGCCTGTCCCTGGGCATCGCCTGGATGGTGCTCATCGCCGCCGAGATGCTGGCCCAGAACCCGGGCCTGGGGAAATTCGTCTGGGACGAGTTCCAGAACGGCAGCTCCAATTCCCTCTCCCGCATCATGGTGGCCGTGCTGGTGATCGGCTTCATCGGCTTCCTGCTGGACCGCTCCATGCTGCTGCTGCAGCGCACGGTGAGCTGGGACAAGAACGCGGTACTGCGGTGACCACGCAATCGATATCCAGGAGTACACACCATGCATAGCTATCTGAACCTGAGCGAAGTCTGCATCGACTTCCCCACCCCCAAGGGCCCCTTCCGCGCCCTGGACAAGGTGAACCTGAACATCGCCAAGGGCGAGTTCGTCAGCCTCATCGGCCACTCCGGCTGCGGCAAGTCCACGGTGCTGAACATCGTCGCCGGCCTCTACCAGGCCACCGAGGGCGGCGTGCTGCTGGAGGACAAGGAAGTGAACGCCCCGGGCCCCGAGCGGGCGGTGGTGTTCCAGAACCATTCACTGCTGCCCTGGCTCAGCGCCTACGAGAACGTGGAACTGGCCGTAAAGCAGGTGTTCAAGGGCACCAAGTCCAAGGCCGAGATGCGGGACTGGATCGTGCACAACCTGGAACTGGTGCACATGGGCCACGCCATGGACAAGCGCCCGGAGGAGATCTCCGGCGGCATGAAGCAGCGGGTGGGCATCGCCCGGGCCCTGGCCATGGAACCCAAGGTGCTGCTCATGGACGAGCCCTTCGGCGCCCTGGACGCCCTGACCCGGGCCCACCTGCAGGATTCGGTGATGGAGATCCACGCCGACCTGGGCAACACGGTGATCATGATCACCCACGACGTGGACGAGGCGGTGCTGCTGTCGGACCGCATCGTCATGATGACCAACGGCCCCGCCGCCACCATCGGCGAGATCCTGGAGATCGACCTGCCCCGGCCCCGCAACCGGGTGGAACTGGCCGGCGATGCACGCTACAACCACTTCCGCCATGAAGTGCTAGCCTTCCTCTACGAGCGGCAACGCAAGGTGGAGGACTTCAGCGCGGCAAAAAAGTCGCGTGATCGGGTAGCCGGGAAACCGGAGGCCCGGTCAGCCAGGGTGGGTTGAATCCAGGACAGGATGGTGCATGCAAGGGGACAGAGGGGAGTCATGAATACAGCAGAGAAACCGAAGGCCCGGTCCAGGGGGCATGTCATCCACGTGGGCTTCATCCCCCTGACCGATTGCGCTCCCCTGGTGGTGGCGGCGGCCAAGGGCTTCGACCGCAAACACGGCATCAAACTGGTGCTGTCACGGGAATCCTCCTGGGCGGCGGTGCGGGACAAGCTCCTCACCGGCGCGCTGGATGCGGCCCACGCCCTCTACGGCCTGGTGTACGGCGTGCAGATGGGCATCGGCGGCCCGCGCCAGGACATGAACGTGCTCATGACCCTGAACCGCAACGGCCAGGCCATCACCCTGGCCAACCGCCTGCATGACCTGGGCGTCCGCAGCGGTGCCGACCTGGCCCGTCACATTGCCGAAAGCAACCGCCGCCACACCTTCGCCCAGACCTTTCCCACGGGCACCCATGCCATGTGGCTGTATTACTGGCTGGCCAGCCATGGCGTGCATCCCTTCCGGGACATCAACAACGTGGTGGTGCCGCCCCCCCAGATGGCGGGCCACCTGGCGGTGGGCAACCTGGACGGCTTCTGCGCCGGCGAGCCCTGGAACGCACTGGCCATCAAGGAACGGGTGGGATTCACCGTGGCCACCAGCCAGGACATCTGGCCGGACCACCCGGAAAAGGTGCTGGCCTGCGGCCGGAGCTTCACGGAATCCCGGCCCGACCAGGCCCGGGCCCTGGTGATGGCCGTGCTGGAGGCCGCCCGTTACCTGGACACGCCCCAGGGCCGCGGCGAGGCGGCCCAACTCCTGGCGGGGCCGGATTTCATCAACGTGCCCGTGGACCTCATCGAGGGCCGCCTGCACGGACAATACCAGGACGGCCTGGGCCGCGCCTGGCAGGACAACCACGCCATGCGCTTCTTCGACGACGGCCAGGTCAACTTCCCCTGGCTGTCCGACGGCATGTGGTTCCTCACCCAGCACTACCGCTGGGGCATGCTGAGCGGACATCCCGACTACCAGGCCGTTGCCCGCCAGGTGAACCGCGTCGACCTCTACAGGGAAGCCGCCGCCCAGGTAAGCGTAGCCGTGCCGACGTCGGACATGCGCGGCGCCCTGCTCATGGATGGCCGGATGTGGGACGGCAGCGACGCGGCCGCCTACGCAGAGGGCTTCGAACTCCACGGTAACGGCTACCTGGAAGCCGCCTGAAACACGCGCCACCTGGGCCGGGGTCGACGCGCGCTCCGGGGCCCGGGTCGGCCCTAAGCCACCCAGGCGAGTGGCACTGGCGGGGCCCCGGAGCGCACCAAAAGGGGGCCGAGTCCAATCAAATCGTTTAGCTTTTTCATCCCCCCCTTTGCGTATAAAATGCGCAGCCTTCCCCGGTACCCCCCAGCCCTTCCCCCCATGCAGATCGGCCCCCACACGCTCAAGAACAACCTGATCGTCGCCCCCATGGCGGGCGTGACCGATCGGCCGTTCCGCCAGTTGTGCAAAAAGATGGGCGCGGGCATGGCGGTGAGCGAGATGGTCACCTCCAACTCCCTGCTCTACGGCTCCGCCAAGACCCGGCGCCGGGCCAACCACGAGGGCGAGGTGGAGCCTGTCTCCGTGCAGATCGCCGGCAGCGTGCCCGGGATGATGGCCGAGGCGGCCCGCTACAACGCCGACAGCGGCGCCCAGATCATCGACATCAACATGGGGTGCCCCGCCAAGAAAGTGTGCAACGTCATGGCCGGCTCCGCCCTGCTGCAGGACGAGCCCCTGGTGGGCCGCATCCTGGAGGCGGTGGTGAACGCGGTGCCTGGCACGCCCGTCACCCTGAAGATCCGCACCGGCTGGGACCGGGAGCACAAGAATGCCCTGAACATCCTGCGCATCGCCCAGGAGTCCGGCATCCAGGCCCTGGCCATCCACGGCCGTACCCGGGCCTGCGGCTACAGCGGCGACGCGGAGTACGACACCATCAAGGTGGTGAAGGCCGAGGCCCGCATTCCCGTCATCGCCAATGGCGACATCACCACGCCGGAGAAGGCCAGGCACGTGCTGGACTACACGCTTGCCGACGCCGTCATGATCGGCCGCGCCGCCCAGGGCCGGCCCTGGCTGTTCCGGGAGATCGGCCATTACCTGGCCACGGGTGAAAAGCTTCAGGCGCCCGAGGTGGCGGAGATCCACGAGGTGCTATTGGCCCACCTGGACGACCTGTACAGCTTCTACGGCCAGCCCGCGGGCCTGCGCATGGCGCGCAAGCACATCGCCTGGTACACCCGGGGACTGGCGGATTCCGCCCAGTTCCGCCATGCCATGAACCAGTTGGAAACCCCCGAGACGCAACTGGAAGCCGTGAACGATTTTTTCTGGCGCACGCGGGAACGCGGGAGCCGGCTGGTTTATCTGGACGCCCAAGCACATGCGATGGATTCGCAGCGCCAAGCGGCCTGAATACACGACAACAAGGAAGCAGGATGGAGCAACACATCGATGAAAGCGAACTGGCCGCATGCGTTCGCAGGGAGCTGGACCAGTATTTCAAGGATCTCGATGGAGAACATCCGTCCGGCATCTACGACATGGTGGTGAACTGCGTGGAGAAGCCCGTGCTGCAGATGATCCTGGACCGGGCAGGCAGCAACCAGAGCCGGGCCGCCGAATGGCTGGGCATCAACCGCAACACCCTGCGCAAGAAGATGCAGCAGCACGGCATCAAGTAAGGCGTGAAACGTGAAATGTGACTCGCCGCTTCGCGGCTCAGGTGAAACGCAGTCTTTCCCACATTTCACATTTCACATTTCACATTTCACGGACAAATCATGATCAAACGCGCCCTCCTCTCCGTATCCGACAAGACCGGCCTCATCGACTTCGCCCGCGCCATCTCCAGCCAGGGCGTGGAACTCCTCTCCACCGGCGGCACCGCCAAGGCCATCCGGGACGCCGGCCTGGCGGTGAAGGACGTGTCGGAATTCACCGGTTTCCCGGAGATGCTGGACGGGCGCGTCAAGACCCTGCACCCCAAGGTCCATGCCGGCATCCTGTCCGTGCGGGACAACCCGGCCCACGTGGCCACCATGAACGAGCACGGCCTGGGCTACATCGACCTGGTGTGCGTGAACCTCTACCCCTTCGTGCAGACCGTGTCCAAGCTCCACACCCTGGAAGACGCCATCGAGAACATCGACATCGGCGGCCCGGCCATGGTGCGCTCCTCCGCCAAGAACCATAAGCACGTGGCCATCGTCACCGACCCGGCCGACTACGCCGCCCTGGTCGAGGAGATGAAGGCCAACGGCGGCAGTCTCTCCGATGCCACCCGCTTCGACCTGGCGAAGAAGGCCTTCACCCACACCGCCCAGTACGACGGCCACATCAGCAACTACCTGACTTCCCTGAATGCCGACGGCGGCAAGGACCAGTTCGGCGAGAAGCTGACCCTGCAGTTCAGCCGGGCCCAGACCTGCCGCTACGGCGAGAACCCCCACCAGAACGGCGCCTTCTACGTGGAGGCCAATGCCCCGGCCGGCACCATCTCCACCGCCCGCCAGATCCAGGGCAAGGAACTGTCCTACAACAACATCGCCGATACCGACGCGGCCCTGGAGTGCGTGAAGCTGTTCGACGCCGCGCCGTCCTGCGTCATCGTCAAGCACGCCAACCCCTGCGGCGTGGCCTACGGCGCCAACCTGCTGGAGGCCTACAACCGGGCCTACCAGACCGATCCCGAATCCGCCTTCGGCGGCATCATCGCCTTCAACGGCCGCCTGGACGGCGAGACGGCGAAGACCATCGTCGAGCGCCAGTTCGTGGAGGTGATCATCGCCCCCGAGGTGAGCCCGGAGGCCAGCGAAGCCGTGGCCGCCAAGAAGAACGTGCGCCTGCTGGAATGCGGGAAATGGTGGCCCCCCATCGCTTCGCTCCCCCCCGAGGGGGTGCAATACCCGGCTTGGGGCGGCCCGGCGCCGGGTATGACCAGCGGCGTGGCCCAGATGGACATGAAGCGGGTGGCCGGCGGCCTGCTGGTGCAGGATGCGGACATCCTGCTGCACGGCGAGTTGAAAGTGGTCACCAGCCGCGCCCCCTCCGAGAAGGAAATGGAAGACCTGCTGTTCGCCTGGCGTGTGGCCAAGTTCGTGAAATCCAACGCCATCGTCTACGCCAAGGACAGGATGACCATCGGCGTGGGCGCAGGCCAGATGAGCCGGGTCAACTCCGCCCGCATCGCCGCCATCAAGGCCGAGCATGCCGGTCTGGTGGTGCCCGGTTCGGTGATGGCCTCCGACGCCTTCTTCCCCTTCCGCGACGGCCTGGACAACGCCGCTCAGGCGGGTATCACGGCGGTGATCCAGCCCGGCGGTTCCATGCGGGACGATGAGGTCATCGCCGCCGCCAACGAGCACGGCATCGCCATGGTCTTCACCGGCGTGCGGCATTTCCGGCACTAAACGTGAAAGGTGAAGCGTGAAGGGTGATAAGTCGCGGCATGCCCCACGTTTCACGTTTCACATTTCACATTTCACGGTGTTGTAATGAAACTACTCGTCATCGGTTCCGGCGGACGTGAACACGCCCTGGCCTGGCGCCTGGCCCAGTCCCCCCGCATCCACAAGGTGTACGTGGCCCCAGGCAATGGCGGCACCGCCATCGAGGAGGGTCTGGAAAACCTGGCCATCACCGACTTTCCCGGCCTCATCGATTTCGCCCGGAAGGAAGGTATCTCCTTCACCGTGGTGGGCCCCGAGGCCCCCCTGGCGGAGGGCGTGGTGGACGCCTTCAAGGCCGCCGGCCTGAGGATCTTCGGCCCGGTCCAGGCCGCCGCCCAGTTGGAGTCTTCCAAGGACTTCGCCAAGCAGTTCATGGCCCGCCACCACATCCCCACTGCCAGGTTCGGCACCTTCACCGACGCCGGCGCCGCCCATGCCTACATCGACGCCAACGGCGCTCCCATCGTGGTGAAGGCCGACGGCCTGGCGGCAGGCAAGGGCGTGGTGGTGGCCACCACCACCGAGGAAGCCCATGCCGCCGTGGAGGCCATGCTCTCAGGCAATAGCATGGGGGACGCGGGCCACCGGGTGGTGATCGAGGAATGCCTGGTGGGCGAGGAGGCCAGTTTCATCGTCATGGTGGACGGGGAAAACATCCTGCCCATGGCCACCAGCCAGGATCACAAGCGCCTGCTGGACGGCGACAAGGGCCCCAACACTGGCGGCATGGGGGCCTATTCCCCCGCCCCCGTCGTAACCCCGGAGATCCACGCCAGGGCCATGCGGGAGGTGATCCGCCCCGTGGTTCAGGGCATGAAGGCGGAAGGCACGCCCTATACCGGCTTCCTCTATGCCGGCCTGATGATCGCCCCGGATGGCGGCCTGGGCGTGCTGGAATTCAACTGTCGTTTCGGCGACCCGGAGACCCAGCCCATCATGCTGCGCCTCAAGTCCGACTTCTCCGCCCTCATCGAGGCCGCCATCGAAGGCAAACTGGACCAGGTGGAAGCGGAATGGGACCGCCGCTGCGCCCTTGGCGTGGTGCTGGCGGCCGCGGGCTACCCCGAGTCGCCCCGCAAGGGCGACGCCATCACGGGCCTCGGGGTGAGCGGCGAGGACTTCCATGTTTTCCACGCCGGCACCAAGGTGGATGGGGACCAGGTGGTCACTGCCGGCGGCCGGGTGCTGTGCGTCACCACCCTGGGGGACACGGTGAAGATCGCCCAGGCCCGGGCCTACGAAGTGGCGGAAGGCATCGAGTTCGCCGGCCGCCAGATGCGGACCGACATCGGCTGGCGCGCCATCAAGCGCAGGAACAAGAAATAGTCCCCCTCCCCCCTACCCGCCGCCTGCGCGCCTTCCTGGCGCGGGGCGGCATCATCGCCTACGCCACGGAATCCTGCTTCGGCCTGGGCTGCGATCCCCGCAACGCCAGGGCGGTTAGACGCCTGCTCTGGCTTAAGCGGCGTCCCCGTGCAAAGGGACTGATCCTCATCGGCAACGACTTCGCCCAATTCCGCCGCTTCCTGGCCCCCCTGCCGGAGTCCCTGGCGGACCGCCTGGGGGAATGGTGGCCAGGGCCCAACACCCTGATGTTGCCCGTCTCCCGCCGCTGCCCGCCCTGGCTGAAAGGCCACCACCGCACCCTGGCGGTGCGGGTGACGGCCCACCCGGACGCCGCCCGCCTCTGCCATGCCCTGGGCATGGCCCTGGTATCCACCAGCGCAAACCGTTCCAGGCAGAAACCACTGAAGACCTGGCGGGCCTGCCGCCTGGCCTTCGGTGACAAGGTCTGGGTTCTGCCGGGGCGCATCGGCAAGCGCAAGCGCCCCTCCACCATCCTGGATCCATACAGCGGGTGCGTGGCGCGCCCGTGAAGCCCGGTTAACGGGCAGGGCGTACACGATAAAATTGCGACACACATCGAGATCAAACATGGATACGAGCCGCGTCAAGGAATTCCTCCTGGGACTCCAGGAACTCATCGTGCAACGCCTGGAGCAGGTGGATGGCAAGCCCTTTCGCCAGGACGCGTGGACAAGGCCCGAGGGAGGAGGCGGCATCTCCCGGCTCATCGAGGAAGGCAATGTGCTGGAGCGGGGCGGCGTG
Source organism: Thiobacillus sp. (assembly GCA_024235835.1). Classification (NCBI taxonomy): domain Bacteria; kingdom Pseudomonadati; phylum Pseudomonadota; class Betaproteobacteria; order Nitrosomonadales; family Thiobacillaceae; genus Thiobacillus; species Thiobacillus sp. Next base: position 319,851 of record JACKLQ010000002.1, read on the forward strand.
AACTTCTCCCATGTCATGGGCGACAGGCTGCCACCTTCCGCCTCGGCCCACCGCCCGGAACTGGCCGGCCGACGCTGGGAGGCCATGGGCGTGTCCCTGGTCATGCACCCCCGCAACCCCTACGCTCCCACCTCCCACATGAACGTGCGCTTCTTCGTGGCGGAAAAGGACGGCGAGGCACCGGTGTGGTGGTTCGGCGGCGGCATGGACATGACTCCCTACTATGGCTTCGAGGAGGACGCGGCCCACTTCCACGCAGTGTGCCGCAAGTCCCTGGACCCCTTCGGCCAGGACTACTACCCCCGCTTCAAGAAATGGTGCGACGAGTACTTCTTCCTCAAGCACCGCAACGAGCCCCGGGGCATCGGCGGCATCTTTTTCGACGACCTCTCAGGTCAATCGCCGGGCAGCCCCAGGATTGACCTGGCCCCCACGGGGGGCGGCTCACGCAGGATGCCTGCGCCGGTGGCACAATCCGATACCGGCGATTTCGAGCACTGTTTCAACTTGCTCGAGAGCGTGGGCGACCACTACCTGCCGGCCTACGTGCCCATCGTGGAAGCCAGGGCGGACATGCCCTATGGCGAACGGGAGCGGGACTTCCAGCTCTACCGCCGGGGCCGGTACGTGGAATTCAACCTGGTCTACGACCGGGGCACCCTGTTCGGGCTCCAGTCCGGCGGCCGCACGGAATCCATCCTCATGTCCATGCCGCCCCTGGTGAAGTGGCGCTATGACTGGCACCCGGAAGCGGGCAGCGAGGAGGCCCGTCTTTACTCCGATTTTCTCAGGCCCCGCGACTGGCTGAACCTCGACACCCCCGCTGAATGAGCAGCGCCGACATCGTACAGCGCCGCCTGCGCCGCCTCTGGCTATGGCCGCTGATCCTCCTCCTGCTGCTGACGGGAGCGGTCATCGCCGCCTACGAGCTCATCGCCTCGCCCTTCCAGGCCATGATGCTGGCGGGCTATGGCAAGCGCCTGACATTCCGCATGGAGGACGGGGGCAGCGCCGATCCCGTGGCATCGCCCCAGGGACCCTATGACGTGCGCCTGGGCTATCCCTTCCTGCCCGACTACATCAAACGGCTCCAGGGGCAGGGCTTCGAGGTCACCCGCCAGGCCCGCGTCTCCCCCGACATGGCGCGCATCGGCGACTTCGGCCTGTTCATGCCCTACCGGGAAAAGTCCGTGGCCGGCCTGACCCTGCTGGACTGCGGCCAGCAGCCGCTGAAGACATTGCGTTTTCCCACCCATACCTACACCGATTTCAACGCCGTGCCGGCGGTCGTCGCCAACACCCTGCTGTTCATCGAGAACCGGGAATTGCTGGATCCCAACCACCCCCAGCGCAACCCTGCAGTGGAATGGGACCGCCTGGGGGCGGCGATACTGGAGAAATTCCTCCAGACCATCGACCCTTCCCGCAACGTGCCGGGGGGCTCCACCCTGGCCACCCAGATAGAGAAGTACCGCCACTCCCCCGACGGCCTCACCCTCACCGCCGGCGACAAGCTGCGCCAGATGACGTCCGCCTCCCTGCGGGCCTACCTGGAAGGGCAGGACACCCTGGCCACCCGGCGCCGCATCGTGCTGGATTACCTCAACACCGTGCCCCTGGCCGCGGCCCCGGGATTCGGCGAGGTCAACGGTATCGGCGATGCCCTGGTGGCCTGGTTCGGCCTGGACTTCGAGCAGGTCAACCGGATGCTGCGCAGCCCGGTGCCCACGCCGGAGGCCGCCCGGGCCTACAAGCACGTGCTGGGCCTGCTCATCTCCCAGCGCAAGCCGTCCTACTACCTGCTGGGAGGACGTGCCCAGCTTGACGCCCAGGCCGACGCCCACCTGCGCCTGCTGGCCCAGGCCAATGTCATCTCCCCTGCCTTCCGGGACGCGGCCCTGAAGGAACACATCGTTTTCAGTACCGGCTCGAAGAAGCGGGAAAACGGCAGCTTCGCCGACAGGAAGGCCGCCAATGCCCTGCGGGTGGAATTGATGGGCCGCCTGGGCGTTCCGCGGCTATATGAACTGGACCGCCTTGACCTGACCGCCCGGGCCACGCTGCACGGCCCCACCCAGTACGCCGTGTCCAACTTCCTGCAACGGCTTTCCGACCCCATCGTGGTGGATGCCGCCGGGCTTTACGGCCACTACCTGCTGGAACCGGACGACGATCTCACCAAGCCCATCTACAGCTTCACCCTGTACGAGAACACTGTGGACGGCGCCCTGCTGCGGGTACAGGCGGACAACCTGAACCAGCCCTTCGACATCAACAAGGGGGCCAAGCTGGACATGGGCTCCTCCTCCAAGTTGCGCACCCTCCTCACCTACCTGCAGGTGGTGGCGGAACTGCACCGCCAGTACGGCGCCATGGCCCGATCAGAACTTCTCAAGGTCAAGACCGCCGAGAAGGACCTGCTGCTGCAATGGGCCCTGGGCTTCCTGGTCAGTTCGAAGGACAAGAGCCTGGACGCCATGCTGCGGGCGGCCATGGGGCGCCAGTATTCCGCCAGTCCGGCGGAAAGCTTCTTCACCGGCGGTGGCGTGCATCGGTTCGCCAACTTCCACCGCGACGACGACCAGAAGGTGATGGACCTGTGGGAGGCCACACGCAACTCGGTGAACCTGCCCTTCATCCGTCTCATGCGGGATATCGTGCGGCACTTCATGTACAGGGATCCCAAGGGCGCCGCCCAGATACTGGCGAACACGGAAGACCCCCGCCGGGACGAATACCTGAAGCGTTTCGCTGACCAGGAGGGCAAGGCCTACCTGGCCCGCTTCAACAAGAAATACAAGGGACTCAAGCCCGAGGAGGCCACGGCCGCCCTGCTGAACCACCTGACCGCCAACCCCAAGCGACTGGCTGCCGTTTACCGCTACCTGGAGCCCCAGGCCGACATCGCCAGGTTCACCCTGTTTCTCAGGGACCGCCTGAGCAATCCCTCCGCCTACAACGAGGGAGATTTCAAATACCTGTACGAAACCTACGGCCCGGAGAAATTCAGCCTCTCGGACCGGGGCTACATCACCCAGGTACACCCCCTGGAGCTTTGGCTCGTGGCCTACCTGCGGGCCCACCCGGGCGCAGGGTGGGAGGACATCGTCAAGGCCAGCCGCAAGGAGCGGGTGGAAGTCTATGACTGGCTGATCAACACCAGCCACAAGAATGCCCAGGACATCCGCATCCTGTCCCTGCTGGAGATCGAGGCCTTCCAGGAGGTGCACAAGCGTTGGCGCCACCTGGGCTATCCCTTCGGCAGCCTGGTGCCTTCCTACGCCACGGCCATCGGTTCATCGGCGGACCGGCCGGCGGCCCTGGCCGAACTCATGGGCGTCATCGTCAACGATGGCGTGAAGTTGCCCCCCATCACCCTGACGGGGCTGGAGTTCGCCGCCGACACCCCCTACCACACCATCCTGAAGCGCCGCCGCCCCACGGCCGAGCGCATCTTCCCCCAGGAGATCGCCGTGGTGGTGAAGGAGGCCCTGGCCAACGTGGTGCAGGAAGGCACGGCCCGACGCCTGCGGGGCACCTTTCCACTGGGGGACGAAAAGTTTCTGGCCATTGGCGGCAAGACGGGCACCGGCGACCACCGCTTCGAGGTCTACGCCGCCAACGGCACGGTGCTGGAATCCAAGGTCATGAACCGTACCGCCACATTTGCCTTCTACCTGGGCAGCCGCTTTTTCGGCGTCATGACCGTGTTCGTGACCGGTGAGGCGGCGGGCGACTACCACTTCACCAGCGGCCTGGCGGTGCAGATCGTCAAGGACATGGAGCCCGCCCTGCGGCCCCTGGTCCTGGGCGGCGACAAGGCGGAACCCGACTGGGCGGACCTGGTGCAGGAGTTCGAGGCGGAGGCTGGGAGCGGCGACAAGCCACCGCTGGCTTCGCCCCTGCCGGCACCGGGTGCGGAGGCGGCCACGCCGCCCTCCTCTGCCGCGCCCGCCCCGGGCAAGGCCGCCAAACCGGAGCCCAGGAAGGCCAGGCCCGCGCTCCCCGCCGCCAAGCCACAAACCGGCCCGGCTGTAGCGCCCACGGAACCAGAACCCGCCAAGGAACCGCCGCCCGCACCACCTCCGCCCCAGGTGGACAAGCCCGACCCGCCGCCACCACCACAGGCCCCCAATCCACCTCCCGCCGGGGACAAGCCTTCTGGCCCCTGGGCTCCCGCCACCGGTTCCGGCTTTCAGTTCTTCTGAGGCCCCAAAGGAAAAAGCCCCGCAATCAGGCGGGGCTTTTTGCCGGACCGGAGAATATTTCAGCTGCGTTCGTCCAGCCATTTTCCGATGGCGGGTGGCACCGTCTTCTGCGCCTTGCCGCTGACGTAGATGCCGATATGCCCGCCGGGGAAGGCCAGCTCGGTGTAGTCCTTGGTGCCCACCTTGCCGCGCAGGGCCCGGGAAGCATCCGGCGGCACCAGATGGTCCTGCTCGGCGAAGACGTTCAGCACCGGCATGGTGACGTTCTTCAGCTTTACCTCCTCGTCGCCGATCATCAATCCCCCCTTCAGCAGCTTGTTCTGCTGGTAGAAGTCCTTGATGAACTGGCGGAAGGCTTCTCCGGCCTGGTCGGGGCTGTCGAAGATCCACTTTTCCATGCGCAGGAAATTCTTCAGTGCTTCCGGGTCGTCCAGGGTGTCCAGCAGGCCCAGGTACTTCTGGCCCATGAGCTGGTAGGGCTTCAGGTTGAGGAAGGTCCAGTTCAGCATCTCGCCGGGCACGTTGCCCAGGGTGTCCACCACCAGGTCCGCATCCACCTTCTGCACCCAGTGGGACAGCATGTTGTCCGGAGTCTGGAAATCAACGGGGGTGACCATGGTGACCAGGTTCTTGACCTTGTCCGGGTGCATGGAGGCGTAGCACAGGGAAAAGGCGCCCCCCTGGCATATGCCCAGCAGGTTGATCTTGTCGATGCGGTGGCGCTCCCGGATCACGTCCACGCAGCGGTCCAGGTAGCCGTTCAGGTAGTCGTCCAGGGTGAGGTAGCGGTCGGCCCGGTCCGGATAGCCCCAGTCCACCAGGTAGACGTCCTGGCCCGCATCCATGAGGGCCTTCACGGTGGAGCGGTTCTCCTGGATGTCCGTCATGTAGGGCCGGTTCACCAGGGCATAGACGATGAGCAGGGGCACCTTGTTGGGCACCGCCGCCTTGTCCGGATTCTCGAAGCGGAACAGGGTGAGCTTGTCCTCGCGGTAGACGGCATTCTTGGGTGTGACGCCGGAGGTGATCTCGCCCACCTCCATCAGGTTCTTGATGCCATGGGAGAGCTTCTGGCCGTAGGCGGTGATTTCCTGCATTACGGCATCGGGGCGCATGTCGAAGGGCAGCATGATCGTCTCTCCTGGTTATTTGGCCGAAGGTTTCTTGATGCGTGTCGTTGCCCGGCTGGCCGGGGCGGCCTTGGCCTCCGGCTTCTTCGCAGCAGGCTTCGCGTCGGCCGCCTTGCGCGGGGCCGGCCTGGCCGCCGGGGCCCGCTCGGCAGCGGGTTCCTCGACGGCGGCCCGAAGCACTGCATCCCGCAACTCGTCTATCTGGGCCTGCATCGCCTTCTGTTCCTTGCGCAGGCGCAGGTTCTCCCGGCGAATCTCCTGCTGGCGGCACTGCAGGGTGCTGATCTCCGCATGGGTAGGCATGTGCAGCGCCTCGAGGGTCTGGTCCACCATGCGCGCCATCTGGTGCTTGAGGGCCAGGAGGGTGTTCACCAGGCGGCCGTAAAGGTCCTGGTATTCCTCGGTCATGACGAAGTCGGCATAGGCCGCCTCGCTCATCTCCACCCACTGGTCGTACAACTCCCGCAGGCTGGTGATGGGCTTGCGCTCCTCGCCCCGCTCGCGCAGGGCCTGCTGGAACTGCTGGGACGTGTTCATGGCCAGCTTGCCGAAGGCCATCTGGTAGGCCTGGGTCGCCATGGCGTAGTCCATGTGGCGCTGGGCCAGGATCTGGAACTGCTCCTGGGATTCCCGGGTATAGCCCACGGCGGGAATGGAGAGGAATCGGTTCACCTGTTCGTGCACGCCACCTTCCGGATGGAACGCATTAGTGAAGTCCCCAGGCATGGGCATGGCATTGGCCGCCAGCCGCTGCCAGGTGTCCATGGGCAGGTCCCAGAAGGTGGAAAGGCCCTTGAACTGCTGGCCCACGTCGGTGAAGGAACGGGGCAGGCCGCCCTGCATCCATTCCCCCCACATCTTCTGCATCCCATCCAGCCAGCCATTGATGGCGGTTTCGGCCCCCTTGGCATCCTGGGTGCTCCCCATGAACCGTTCCACCAGGGAGTAGTATCCCCGGCTCACTTCCATGAGCTTTTCGAACACGTCCCGGCCGTCGGGCGGAGTCATGGGTGATACGGCCTGCCACCATTTGTTCAGGCCATCCACCATGGGGTTCCTGGGCACTTCCGGCGCTTTCATGCCTTGCTGCGCCAGATCGGTCCAAGCCTTCCAGTAGCTCTGCTGGGCATTCATCCAGCCGTCCATCCAGTTCGTATCCGCCACGATCTCCTCCTGGTTCATCCACGGTGGGCGGATTTTGTGCAACGCACAATATCTAGTCAAGTTTTATATGTGCACTGCACAATACGTGGATTTAGAATTCGGCCCGGGGCGGGTCAACCTATCCACGCAAAGGAGAGATGCATGTTCAACGATGTGGTCATCGTAGCCGCGGGACGTACTGCGCTGGGGACGTTCGGCGGCAGTCTTTCGGGCATACCCGCCAGTGAATTGGGCGCCAGGGTCATCAAGGGACTCATGGCCCGGGCCGGCGGCCTGGCACCTGAAATGATCGACGAAGTCATCATGGGCCAGGTGCTCCAGGCGGGCGTCGGCCAGAACCCCGCGCGCCAGGCCGCGTTGTCCGCCGGGCTTCCCCAGGAGGTTTCCGCCCTGACCATCAACAAGGTCTGCGGCAGCGGCCTCAAGGCCGTGCACCTGGCCGCCCAGGCGGTCCAGTGTGGCGACTCCGGCATCGTCATTGCCGGGGGCCAGGAAAACATGAGCGCCTCCCCCCACATCCTGCCCCGCTCCCGGGACGGCCAGCGCATGGGCAATTGGGAGTTGGTGGACACCATGATCAAGGACGGCCTGTGGTGTGCCTTCAACGACTGCCACATGGGCATCACGGCGGAGAACATCGCGGACAAGTACGGCTTCTCCCGGGCCGAGCAGGACCTGTTCGCCGCCACCAGCCAGCAGCGCACCGAGGCGGCCCAGAACGCCGGCGTCTTCGATGAGGAAATCATTCCGGTGGAAATCCCCCAGCGCAAGGGCGACCCCATCGTGTTTGCCCGGGACGAGTTCCCACGTGCCGGTACTACCGCGGAAACGCTGTCCAAGCTGCGACCTGCCTTCAAGAAGGACGGCTCCGTGACCGCCGGCAATGCTTCCGGCATCAACGACGGGGCAGCCGCGGTCATGGTGATGTCCGCGGCCCGGGCGAAGGATCTGGGCCTTACCCCCATCGCCCGGGTGGTGAGCTTCGGTTCCGCCGGCGTGGATCCCGCCATCATGGGCACGGGCCCCATCCCCGCCGTGCGCAAGTGCCTGGACCGGGCCGGCTGGAGCGTCCAGGACCTGGACCTGATCGAGGCCAACGAGGCCTTCGCTGCCCAGGCCATGTCCGTCAACAAGGAACTGGGGTTTGACCTGAGCAAGGTGAACATCAGCGGGGGTGCCATCGCCATCGGCCATCCCATCGGCGCCTCCGGTGCCCGGGTGCTGGTGACCCTGCTCCATGGCATGAAACGTACCGGCGCGAACAAGGGCCTGGCCACGCTGTGCATCGGCGGCGGTCAGGGTGTGGCATTGGCTGTGGAAAGGATCTGAGAATGAGCGAAACGAATGGAAAAGTAGCCCTGGTTACCGGGGGAGTGGGTGGCATCGGCACCGCCATCTGCAAGAAGCTGGCCGATGCCGGCTGCAAGGTGGTGGCGAACTACCTGGACGAGGCCCACGCCAGGGAATGGCAGGCCAGGATGGCTGGCGAAGGCTATGACTTCGCCATCGTGAAGTGCGATGTTTCCAGCTTCGACGACTGCAAGTCCATGGGCGAGAAGTTGAATGCGGACTTCGGCGGCGTGGACATCCTGGTCAACAACGCGGGCATCACCAAGGACGGCACCTTCCGCAAGATGGCCGCCGACCAGTGGAACGCCGTGCTGAGCGTCAACCTGGACTCGGTATTCAACGTGACCAGGCAGTTCATCGACGGCATGTTGAACAAGGGCTGGGGCCGGGTCATCAACATCTCATCCATCAACGGCCAGAAGGGCCAGTTCGGACAGACCAACTACTCCGCCGCCAAGGCGGGCATGCATGGCTTCACCATGGCCCTGGCCCAGGAAACCGCCCGGAAGGGCATCACCGTCAATTCCATCTCTCCCGGCTACATCGGCACGGAGATGGTGATGGCGATCCCGGAGGACGTGCGCAACCAGATCGTGGCCCAGATTCCCATCGGCCGTCTGGGCAGGCCCGAGGAGATCGCCGCGCTGGTGACCTTTCTGGCCAGCGAGGACGCCGCCTTCATCACCGGCGCCAACATCGCCGCCAACGGTGGCCAGCACATGATGTAACCTTGGCCATTAGTGTCATACGGCGGGCTTGGCGCCCGCCGCTAATGGAACCGCCATGACCGATGATCGCCTGATCAAGAAATACCCGAACCGCCGCCTCTACGACACTTCAGAAAGTCGCTACATCACCCTGGAGGAAGTGAAAAAGCTGGTCATGGCATCCATACCGTTCCGGGTGGTAGATTCCCAGACCGAAGCGGACCTGACCCGCTCCATCCTGCTGCAAATCATCATGGAGCAGGAATCCGGCGGACGGCCCCTGTTCACCGTGGCCATGCTGGAACGATTCATCCGATTCTACGGCGACGCCACCCAGGCCGCGCTAACGAGTTTCCTGGACATGAGCCTGGACATGTTCCTGAAGCAGCAGCACGCCATCAATGAGCACATGCAGGGCCCCTGGACCAGCAATCCCATGGATTTCTGGATGAAACTCGGCCAGCAAAACATGGGCTTGTGGAAAGAGATGGAAAGCAACTTCCAGAAAGCCATGGGCGCCAACGCCCCCAAGGATGAAAAGGACGAGGCGTAGTCACCTCGATTTGTGCGTCGCACAAAAAACTATCTTTCCCCCTGTTGACAATCCCTCCGACCCTGGATATTGTGCAGCGCAACAATTGCTGCAATGCACAATTGACCCCTTCAACCAAGTCGGAGATTGATCATGCAAAAAGATGTCATCGAGATGTTCGGGAAAACCACCGCGTCCGCCATGGAAGCTTCCCGCAAGGTGAGTGAGCTGAACCTGCGCACCTTTGACAAGCTGTTCCAGCAGCAGGCCGATTTCGCGGCCTTCTACATGGACGCCAGCGCCCGTTCCATGGAACTGTTCACCAAGGCCAAGGGCTACCAGGACCTGATGGCCGGCCAGATCGCCATCATGCGTGAGTACGGCGAGCGCTGCGTCACCGCGGTGCGCGAAAGCATGGCTTTCGCCAACGAGACCGTCACCGAGTACAGCACCATGACCCAGGAAGGCGTCAAGCAGGCCCAGGAACAGATGGCCGAAGCCACCAGCCTGAACATCAAGGCTGCCGCTTAAGCAACGATTGTCTCTCCTTGAAGCCCGCCCGGCCCTTGGTCGGGCGGGCTTTTTTTATTATTGCGCCGCCCAGCGACGAACGCCTGCCTGAGCCCCGCCCCACCGCCGGATCAACGTTGGTCAGTGAGTCGGGCGCTTGATGAAGTTGACCACCTTGGCCTCGCTGGGCGGCCCCTTGCGCAGGCCGCTGGCGCAGGAAACCCCTTCCGTCTCCATGACGAAGCCTTCGGCCTCGTGCAGCAGGTTGATCACGTCGACGAAGAAACGCTCCTTGGCCATGGCCAGGGCGGTGCGACCGCCCTCGTTGGCGGCCTTCACCTCGGCCCCGGCGTTGAGGAGCACCTCGCACACCGCAGCCTCGCCAGCGCCGGCGGCAAGCATGAGGGGCGTGAGGCCGTAGAAGATGCGGTGGTTCACATCCGCGCCCGCATCCACCAGAGCCTGGGCCACGGGGGCGAAGCCGCAATCCAGATCATGGTTGTAGGCGGCTTTGAAGATTGGGGTCCAGCCCTGGGCATCCTGCACGTTGGCATCCGCACCGGCAGCCAGGAGTGCGTTCACCACCTCCAGGTGGCCCTGGTTGGCGGCCAGATGCAAGGCGGCATTACCCTCCGCGTCAACGGCATTGACGTCGGCGCCGCCAGAAATGAGGTCGTTAACTTGCTGGATGTCGCCGGCCAGAGCGGCGCTTTGAAGTGAAGCAGTCATGGTAACTCCGGGAACGAACGATTCCCGACCATTCTACTCAACTATTTCGCGTATGGGAACCCAGCAAGCCGAGTTCCGCCAGACCGCCGAACAGCACGTGGGCATTGAAGCCCCTTTGCACCAGCAGGAAGGTGGCGGTGGCAGAACGCCGGCCGTCGTCGCAGAACGCGATGCATGGTCGGGATCGATCCAGTTCGGCCACTCTGAGCCGCAGCAATTCCAGGGGGATATTGACAGCGCCCAGGAGGCTGCCCCGGACAAACTCCTCCCGGGACCTTACGTCAACCAGTTGGGCACCTTGCCTGACCAAGACTTCCGCTTCCTGGGGCGTCAGCCCGTGCACCAGGTTGCTTTCCAGCAGATCGCGGAAGTCTGCCCCCCCCAGGCACATGACCTGACCGTCCTCCAGCATGGACACAGTGGCGTTGCGCGGGGCGCCGGACAGAAGGGCCTCCTCGCCGAAAGTCTGGCCGGGGCCGAGCACGGCCAGCACCACCATCTTCCCGTTGGGCGCTAGGCGGGTCACCTGGGCACGCCCGGCGCGCAGAAAATAGAACACGTCCCCCGGTTCGCCCTGCCGGATCAGGACTTGCCCCGCCTTCACCTCCAGGGGCGAGAAGCGTTCCAGCAAGGCCTGGTAATGGCTGGCCGGCACCCGGCCGAAGGCCGGATTGCCCAACAGCTCCAACATCCACTGGGGATCATCCGCCTCCAGCTCCGTCACCTGGATGCTGTCCAAGGCTGGCAGTCCCGGGTCTTCATCCACCATGGCCATGGTCCCAGTCTTATAGTCCCAACTCGTTCCACATGGCATCCACCCGCTGCTTGACCGCGTCGGTCATGCGAATGGGGGTGCCCCACTCCCGCTGGGTCTCGCCCGGCCACTTGTTGGTGGCGTCGATCCCCATCTTGCTGCCGAGCCCGGAGACCGGGCTGGCGAAATCCAGATAGTCGATGGGCGTATTTTCCACCAGCAAGGTGTCCCGGGCGGGGTCCACCCGGGTGGTGAGGGCCCACATGACGTCATTCCAATCCCGCACGTTCACGTCCTCGTCCGTCACCAGGATGAACTTGGTGTACATGAACTGCCGCAGGAAGGACCAGACGCCGAACATGACCCGCTTGGCGTGGCCCGGGTACTGCTTCTTCATGCTCACTACCGCCATGCGGTAGCTGCAACCCTCCGGCGGCAGGTAGAAGTCGGTGATCTCGGGGAACTGCTTCTGCAGCAGAGGCACGAACACCTCGTTCAGGGCCACCCCCAGGATGGCGGGCTCGTCCGGGGGCTTGCCGGTGTAGGTGCTGTGGTAGATGGGGTCCCGCCTCAGGGTGATGCGCTCGACGGTGAAGACGGGGAAGGTTTCCTGTTCGTTGTAGTAGCCGGTGTGGTCGCCATAGGGCCCTTCAAGCGCCGTTTCGCCAGGATGGATCACCCCTTCCAGCACGATCTCGGCGGAGGCCGGGATCCGCAGATCGCTGCCCAGGGCCTTGGCCACCTCTGTCTTGGCGCCCCGCAGCAGGCCGGCGAACTGATATTCGGACAGGCTGTCCGGCACCGGGGTCACCGCCCCCAGGATGGTGGCCGGGTCCGCCCCCAGGGCCACGGCCACGGGGAAGGGCCGGCCCGGGTGGGCGGCCTGGAACTCGCGGAAGTCAAGGGCGCCGCCGCGATGGGCCAGCCAGCGCATGATGACCTTGTTGGGTGCGATCACCTGCTGCCGGTAGATGCCCAGATTCTGGCGCGGCTTGTGGGGGCCCTGGGTGATGACCAGCCCCCAGGTGATGAGCGGCGCCACATCGCCGGGCCAGCAGGTCTGGATGGGCAGGCGGGACAGGTCCACGTCCTTGCCCTCCCAAACGATTTCCTGGCAGGCGGGGGAACGGACCTCCTTGGGCGACATGTTGAGCACCTGTTTGAGCACGGGCCACTTGTCCCAGGCGTCTTTCAGACCCCGGGGAGGCTCAGGCTCCTTCAGGTAGGCCAGCAGTTTGCCGATCTCCCGCAGCTTGGCCGGGTCTTCCTCGCCCATGCCCAGGGCCACCCGCCTCACCGTGCCGAACAGGTTCGCCAGGACGGGGATATCGCTGCCCTTGGGCCGCTCGAACAACAGGGCCGGACCGCCAGACCGCAGCACCCGGTCACCGATCTCCGTCATCTCCAGGTTCGGGTCCACCTCCCGGGTGATGCGCTTCAGTTCACCCCTGGCTTCAAGCTGGGCGATGAAGTCACGCAGGTCCGCATAGCGCATGGGATCGACTCAACCCTCTCCGACGGCTGGGCCATCGCCGGTGATGAACTGGAACTTGTCGTCCTCGACCCGGAAGGTGCCCAGCTTCTCGCCCAGACTGTCCGGGGCCTGCTCGAATTCCTGCAGGCGGCAGGACTGGTCGCTCAGGGCGAATATCCTCTCCCCGATCTTGAGCAGCATCAGGGGCTCCGGATACTCGTCCGGGGCCTTGTAGAGCACGAAAGAGGAGTCCTCCGGCAGACCCTTGATGCCGCCGCCGCCATTGCACACGGGCATGCGGGTGATGATCACGCTGAGGTCGATGGTGGACTGCCAGAAAAAGCTCTGGTTACGCACCAGGGTGATGGCATGGTCCCGGGCCCCGAGGGAATGGGAGGCCGTGTCCTGGAAACAGCCCGCCAGGAGCGGAAGGAGGGGAAACAGCAACATCCAGCGCTTCATGGCCATGCTCCTCTTGATGGTTGGCTTACTCCAGACCCTGGCTGGACAGGTAATCCTCGTAGCCGCCTTCGTAAACCACGTGGCTGCCGTCCAGCTTGAGCTCGATGATCTTGTTGGCCAGGGAATCCACGAATTCGCGGTCGTGGGAGACGAATATCAGGGTGCCGGTGAACTTGTCCAGGCCCGAGTTGAGGGATTCGATGGATTCCATGTCCAGGTGGTTGGTGGGCTCGTCCATCACCAGCACGTTGGGACGCAGGAGCATGAGCTTGCCGAACAGCATGCGCCCCTGCTCGCCACCGGAGATGACGCGCACCGATTTCTTCATCTCGTCGCCGGAGAACAGCAGGCGGCCCAGGGTGCCGCGGATCAGCGTCTCCACGTCACCGCCTTCGTAACCCCCGGCCCGCACCCACTCGGTGATCCAGTCGGTCAGGGATTTGTCCGAATCAAAGTCGGCGGAGTGATCCTGGGCGAAATAGCCCAGGTTGGCCTTGTCCGCCCATTTCAGATGGCCTTTCTGCGCGTTGAGCTCGCCCACCAGCAGCTTGAGCAGGGTGGTCTTGCCCACGCCGTTCTCGCCGATGATGGCCACACGGTCGCCCGCCGAGATGTGGAAGGAAAGGTTGGTGATCAACGCTTTGTCTGCCTCATAGGCAAAGGTCAGGCCTTCGATTTCGCACGCCAGGCGGTGCAGTTTCTCCTTCTCGTCGTAATCGAAGCGGATCCAGGGGTACTGGCGGCTGGAAGGCTTGACGTCTTCCGGCTTGAGCTTGTCGATCAGCTTCAGGCGGCTGGTGGCCTGCTTGGCCTTGGAGGCGTTGGCGGAAAAACGGCGCACGAAGTTCTGCAGGTCGGCGATCTTCTCCTTGGCACGGGCGTTGGCCTGGCTCTGGCGTTCGCGGGCCAGGGAGGAGGCCTCCATGTAGTCGTCGTAGTTGCCGGGATAGACCTTGAGGGTGCGGTAGTCCAGGTCCGCCATATGGGTGCAGACCTGGTTCAGGAAGTGGCGGTCGTGGGAGATGATGATCATGGTGGAGTTGCGGGCGTTGAGCACGTTCTCCAGCCAGCGGATGGTGTTGATGTCCAGGTTGTTGGTGGGTTCGTCCAGCAGCAGGATGTCCGGATCGGCGAACAGCACCTGGGCCAGCAGCACCCGCAGCTTCCAGCCCGGCGCCACCTCCCGCATGGGGCCCTGGTGCTTGTCCTGGGGGATGTCCAGCCCCAGCAGCAGCTCGCCCGCCCGGGCCTCCGCGTCGTAACCTCCCATCTCGCCGAAGTGGGTCTCCAGCTCGGCGGCGCGCATGTAGTCGTCTTCCGTCGCCTCCGGGTTCATGTAGATGGCGTCCTTCTCCCGCATGCAGGCCCACAGGTCGGCGTGGCCCATCAGCACCACGTCCAGCACCCGCACGTCCTCGAAGGCGAACTGGTCCTGGCGCAGGAAGGCCATGCGCTCGTGGGGATCGATGCTGACGTTGCCGGCGGAGGGCTCCAGAGCCCCGGCCAGGATCTTCATGAAAGTCGACTTGCCGCAGCCGTTGGCGCCGATGAGGCCATAGCGGTTGCCGTCGCCGAACTTGACGGAGACGTTCTCGAACAGGGGCTTGGCCCCGAACTGCATGGTGAGGTTTGAAACGGTGAGCATGAGAAAACCCGGAAAAAATCTTCGCAATATTACCCTTTAAGACCCCTTTAATCCCGGCTGTGCATCTTGGCGGGGTTCTGCCGCGCCCCCTCCACATTCGACAAGGCCTTTCATGCATGCCCTGACCCGTGGCCCGACCCTGGCCATGGCCCTGATATTTATCGCGATCGCCACCCTGACCCGCCTCCTGCTACTGCTAAAGACGGGTGCCGGCCTGGTGCCGCCACCCCTCTGGCCCGGACTGTTCCTGCGTGGCCTGGGGTTCGACCTGACGGTGCTGGCCTGGCTTTGCGCCCCCCTGCTGTTGCTCATGGCCGTGGGCCGATGGCGCGGCAAGCTTGCTTCGTGGCAAAAAGCTGTGCGTCTGGTGCTGTTCTGGCTCGCAGCAAGCCTGCTCCTGTTTGGCGCATTGGCGGAATGGATCTTCTGGGACGAGTTTTCCACGCGCTTCAACTTCATTGCCGTGGACTATCTCATCTACACCCACGAAGTCATGGGCAACATCATGGAGTCCTATCCGGTGGGCGCCTTGCTGGGAGCTGTCGCCACGCTGGGAGGCCTGCTGACATGGACCCTGCGCAGGGCCATCCTGGCCGTACCCTGCAAGTCCCCTTCACGGGGACTCCGTCTCGCCTATGCGATTCTGGCCCTGGCCCTGCCCTGGGCGGCCTGGCAGACGGGAGATACGGATCAAATGCAGTTTTCCGCCAACGTCTTCGCCAATGAGCTGACCGGTAACGGCCTCATGACCTTCGCCGCCGCGGCGCGCCGCAACGAGCTGGACTACGACCGTTTCTACCGTACCCTTCCCGCGGACCGCGCCCACAGGCTCTTGGCGGAAATGGGCGTGGAGCGGGAACCCCTGTCCACGGCCCTCAATCCGGATAAGGATCAGGAGGAAGCCTTCGATCCGCGACGCACCCCTTTCCGCCACCCCCCGCGCAACGTGGTCCTGATCTCCGTGGAAAGCCTGTCCGCGGAATACCTGGGCCGTTTCGGAAACACCCAGGGCCTCACCCCCAACCTGGACAGACTGGCCGGAGAAGGCTTGCTGTTCTCCCGTCTTTACGCCACCGGCACGCGTACCGTGCGCGGGCTTGAGGCCCTTTCCCTGGGCACGCCGCCCATTCCCGGCCAGGCCATCGTACGCCGCCCCGGCAACGAACATCTGGCTACGGTGGGGGAGATCCTGAAGCGCCAGGGCTATGCGACCTACTTCATCTACGGCGGCTACGGTTATTTCGACAACATGAACGCCTACTTCGCCGGCAACGATTATCAGATCATCGACCGCACGGATTTTCCCAAGGCAACGGTCGGCTTCTCCAACGTCTGGGGCGTAGCGGACGAGTTCCTGTTCGACAACGCCCTGGCGACCCTGGACCAGACCCATGCCCGGGGCAAGCCCTTTCTTGCCCACATCATGACCACGTCCAACCACCGGCCCTATACCTATCCGCAAGGCCGGATCGACAGGCCCTCGCCGGGTGGGCGCGCAGGGGCCGTAAAGTACACGGACTACGCCATCGGCCGCTTCATCGAGCAGGCGAGTGCCAAGCCCTGGTTCCACGACACGCTGTTCGTCATTGTGGCCGACCATTGCGCCTCCGCCGCCGGCAAGACCAAGCTGCCTGTGCGGGGCTATCACATTCCGCTGATCCTGTACGCCCCGGCGTTGCTGCCGCCCGGCCGCAATGACCGGCTGGTCAGCCAGATCGACATCCCCCCGACCATTCTGGACGTGATGGGCCTGCCAGGTGATGACCATTTCTTCGGCAAGTCATTGTTCGAACAATCGGGTGACAGCCCACGGGCCTTCATCTCGAATTACCAGGAGTTGGGTTATCTCAAGGAAGGCGAGGCGGGGAAGGGAGACAATCTGGTGGTGTTGGGCCCCAAGCAAAAGTTGGAGTCTTTCCGCGTGGACGGAAGATACGAAACCACACCTGCCGCCAACGACCCGGCCTTGGTGGACGAGGCCATCGCCTGGTACCAGACTACCTTCAGGGCCTTCAGGCAAGGTGAATTGAAAATGAGAAGGCTGGCGGACGCCCCTTAGCCGAGGCGCCCCGTCCGGGACCAGGCGCGTCGATCAAGGCCAAGGTATATCCTGTAATGGAGAATGGCCGCCGGCCCAGTCAATCAAGCCCGACTTCCTGGGCAGAACCCTCCCGCCACACGCACATGCCATTGCCGCCTTCCCGCTTGGCGATGAGCTGGGCCCTTTCCGCCTGTTCCAGCACTTCCTCGATGAAAAAGATGGGATCCAGGGACACCACGCCGAAGGAGGCGGTGAGCTTCGCCGGCTGGCCGCCCACGGTGAATGTGGTGTCCGC
Source organism: Thiobacillus sp. (assembly GCA_024235835.1). Classification (NCBI taxonomy): domain Bacteria; kingdom Pseudomonadati; phylum Pseudomonadota; class Betaproteobacteria; order Nitrosomonadales; family Thiobacillaceae; genus Thiobacillus; species Thiobacillus sp. Next base: position 336,852 of record JACKLQ010000002.1, read on the forward strand.
CAGTTCCTCCCTCAGGCGGTTGATCATGGTGGCCGCCTGGTCCAGGTCCGTGTTGGGCAGGCAGAGCAGGAATTCCTCGCCCTTGATGCGGAACAGGGTGTCGTATCCCCTAAGGCGGGCCTTGAAAAACGCCGCCACGGCCTGGATCAGCTCGTCCCCTCCCTTTTGGCCCAGCCGCTGGTTGTGCTGGGCGAAGTCGTCCAGATCCGCATGGCTGAGGGTGCATGGCTGACGGGTGCGCTGGATGCGCTCCACCTCCTCGGCAAGCCGAAGCTGGACGGCCTGGCGGTTCCACACACCGGTCAGCTTGTCCACGGCGCCCATCCGTTCCATGAGGCGCTGTTCCAGTTGCCGCAGCAACTGCCGGAAGCGGGCGGAGATGGCCATGAGGGCGTCGTAGTCCTCGGGCGCGATCTCCCGGCCGTCCACCTTGCTTTGCAGCAGGTGGCGGGCGATTCCATGCATGGATTGGTGTGCCACCGCGATGGCCTCGTAGTCTGGTTCGGTTCCAAGCCGGGCCTTGGCCTGGCCATGGAACCAGAGCCCGAAGTCGCAGCGTGCGTGGGCGTCCTTGGCGAGATCGGTGGGGTCAGGTTCGCCACCGCAGATGAGTTGGCGGTTGAGGCGGGCCATCCACTTGGCGTGGTCCCCCAGGGCCCGGTCCAGCTCCTGGAGCCGGGCGACGATGTCGGCATGGGAATGATCCTGGACGGTCATGTTGTTCCTCCGGGAAACAGTGCGGGATGGCGGGCCTGGGGCCGGTCGAGGAAAAATCCCTGGGCCTTGTTCACCCCCAGGGAAGTGAGCAGGCGAAGCGTGGCCTCATCTTCCACGCACTCCGCCACCGTGGCCTTGCCCAGGCCCCGGGCCACCTCCACCATGCCCCGCACGAACACCTGGTTGTCATGATCAAAGGGCAGGTTGCGAATGAACATGCCATCCAGTTTGATTGTATCCACGCGGATATGCTTGAGGTAGGCGAAAGAGGCGAAACCGGCGCCGAAATCATCCAGGCATACCCCGCAGCCTGCCAGCTTGAGAGCCTCGATGAAGCGTTCCGCGTCAGTCAGGTCGGATACGGTGGCGGTTTCGGTGATCTCGATGATGAGGCGCTCTGGCGCCACGCCGAATTCCCGCAGCAGGTCGACGATGTAGTGGGGCAATACGGGGTCGTCGAAGGATCGGCCCGAGATGTTCACCGCGATTCGAGGCGCGGTGGGCTTTTCCGCCAGCAGGCCCACGGCCTGGCGCAGGACCCAGCGGTCGATTTCCAGGATCTTGGCGCTCTTCTCCGCCACGGGGATGAAGCGCCCGGGCGGCACCAGTTCGCCGCTTTCCTCGTCGCGCAGGCGGATGAGGGCCTCCAGGTGGGCCAGTTCCCGGGTGTCGGCCTGGTACACGCCCTGGAAATGCAGTTCGAACAAGCTTTGTTCCAGGGCACGGTTGAGGCGATCGTTCCAGGACAGCCGGTTGACCATCTCCGTGGTGTTGTCCAGGTCCTGGCGATATAGGCGCCAGGTGTTCTTGCCCGCCTGCTTGGCCTGGTACATGGCTGCGTCTGCCCGCACCACCAACTGTTCCTGGTCGGCCGCATGGGAAGGATACAGCGAGATGCCCAGGCTGGAGGAAATGTGCAGGATCTGGCCCTCGAAGCGGAAAGGAATCTGGGCGATGGCCCGCACGATGCGCTCCGCCAGGGCCTGGGCCTGCTGGGCGTCGGAATTGGGCATGAGCACGGCGAATTCATCGCCACCCAGCCGGAACAGCATCTCGTGCCGGCGCGTGAGGCCGGAAACTTCGCCGGCCACACGGATGAGCAGCGCATCCCCCGCCTTGTGGCCGAAATGGTCGTTGATGGCCTTGAACTCATCCAGGTCGAAATAGAGCAGGGCGGAGGAGTGATCGTGGCGGACAGACTCCGCAAGCATGCGCTCCAGCTCGATTTCGAACCGGTGGCGGTTATAGAGGCCGGTGAGGGAATCCCGCTCCGCCAGGTAGAGGAGCTGCTCGGCCGTCTGGCGCTCGTTGGTCACGTCCTCGAAGATCCAGAGATGGCCGACGAAGCGTTCATCCCGCTCGAACACCGGGAAGCTCAACAGGTTGACCACCCGCCCGTCCTTGATCTGTATCTCCAGGGGAGCGATGCCTTCCCGGGAAGACACGGCAGCTTTCATGTGCTGCATGAAGGCTTCCCGGTTGGCCAGCTGGCAGTCGCTGCGTGAGTAGATGTCCTCTGCGGTCATGCCGGCAAGCGTCACGCTGGAGGGGATGTTCCAGATCTGTTCGAAGGCCGGGTTGTAGTAGATCACACGACCGTTTTCACCCACGAACATGATGCCCAGGTTCATGGCGGAGAGGAGGGCCATGAGGCGGGCCTGTTCCGCCTCCGTGGCGGACAGGTAGTCCAGGGCACGTTGTTCGGAGGCCTTGAGGTCGGTGACATCCCGGATGCTGGCGCGCACTCCGAGAAAATGGTTGTCGCTGCTGAAAATGGGGTGCCAGTTCACGGCTGCCCAGAACTGGCTGCCGTCCTTGCGCACCATGCGGAACTGGTATCCCTCCCCCGTGGAACCCCGCAAGGCCTCGGCGAAGCGCTTTTCCGCCATGTCCCGGTCGGCTTCCGCCACCAGGCAGAGGGGAAAAGCGGCCATGTCCATGCACTCATCCGACGTGTAACCGGTCATGCGCAGGACGGAGGGGTTCACCCAGATGATCTGGGCCGCCGGATCGATCCACAGTTCCAGGTCGTAGGTGTAGTTGGCAATGGCATAAAAGCGCTGCTCGCTGTCCCGCAGCTCGGACAGCCGCGAAAGCAGCTGGCGGGACATCACCTGGAAAGCGTGGGCCAGTTGCCCCACCTCGTCATCCCCCGGCGTGGGGAGTTCCGCCCGGAAGTTGCCTGAGGCAAGGGCATGGCTGGCCTCGGTCAGCTGGCTGAGGCGCCGGGTGAGGCCATACCCCAGCAGGGCGAACAAGGGTATGGTCAATCCCATTACCCCCAGGCCCACGAGCAGACCGATGCGGGTGACCCGCGCCCTGGTCTGGGCCAGGAAGGTGGTATCTATCCCGTAATAAAGCCTGCCGTAGGTCACTCCCACCAGGCGGATGTCCATGGTGGTGTCGTACACATGATCGGCGGGATCGTCGCCAAATTCTTCGTTGAGCAGCGGCAGCGGGCTGTTGATCTGCAACCCTGAACTGGCGACCCGCCGGCCATCCCGATCCAGAAGCAACAGATACGCAAAGCTCCGGGCACTGCGTGCCTCGTCCAGGATGGCCTGCAGCTCCGCATAATCGCGCTGCATCAGGGAACCGCTGAGGGACGCGTTGAGCAGGGGGATCAAGGTTTCCACCTGCTGCCTGGCACGGGATTCCAGCTCGCTTGCTGCCTGGCTGCTGATCCAGGTCAGCAAGGCGGCCAGCATGGCAGCTCCCACCAGGACACCAGACAGGGTGAGCTTGACCCAGAGCGGCCACCTTGAAAAACGCCAGGGTGAAGAACTCACGGGGCCAGTCCTTTGCGCGTCTCCTTCAGGTACCCGTCCACACGTTTCAGCATCCGTTCATTCGCCGGGATCAGGGCGGAATAAGCGATACCCTTGAGGAACCCCTGGCCGGCGATGCCCTGGCCGAAAGCCAGCACGGCGCTTTGCAGGCGTTCCCTGTCCGCCCGGGAAACGCCAGGCTTGGCCAGCATGACGAAGGCGGGGATGTCGGCCATGTGGGCATAGACCTTCAGCTTTACGCGGACGGGTTCCGGTATCTGCTTCATGCCGTGGCTGGTGGTCACCCCCGCCATGGCCAGGCCAGTGACCAAGGCCTGGCCTACGCTGGCGTGGTTGCGGTATTCCACTACCCTGTAGTCGCGCCCCGCCTCCAGGCCCTTTTCGTCCAGATAATGCACCGAGGCCATGACCGTGACCGCCAGCCGGTCGATCACCGCCAGCTGCTGGCCCTGCATGAGCGACAGGTTATCCAGTGGGCGGTCCGCGCTGTAAACGAGCAAGGCATCGTGGTCCGGCTGGAACTGGACCAGGGGATGGAACCCCAGATCCTTCTGGGCCAGCCGGCCAAAGTGGGCCGGCGTGATGGTGAGATCGAACTCGCCACGCAGGGTACGGGCCTGGTATTCGGCGAAATCCAGGGCGCTTTCCAGGTAGACCGGCTCCCCAAGCCGGCTTTCCAGATAAGCCCGCATGGGTTCATAGCGCGCCGCCAGCGTGCGCATGCTGTGGATCGGTGGCACGCCGATGACCATGGCGGCCTGGACAAGGCCTTCCTGCAGAGTCAGCCAGAGGATCAGCAAGACCCGGACCATTTATTCCTCGGCCAGGGATTTCACCAGCACCTTGGAACGCCGCTGCCAGTTGTAGAGCGCCTTGCGAGGCGTGGGCAACTCCTCGGGAGTGACCAACTCGAAGCCGCGCTCGATGAACCAGTGGGCCGTGCGCGTGGTGAGCACGTAGATCTGGTTCAGCCCTTGTTGCAGGGCAGCCTCTTCCACCGCGGCCAGCAGGGCGTCGCCACGGCCCGCGCGGCGGAATTCGGGGTTGACCGCCAGGCAGGCCATCTCCGCGGCCTGGGTTTCGGGGAAGGGATAAAGGGCCACGCAGCCCACGATGCGGCCATCAAGTTCATCCACGAAGAATTGTTCCACTTCCTGTTCCAGCCGCTCCCGGGAACGACGCACCAGCACACCCTCGTTCTCCAAGGGCTCGATGACGGAAAGGATGCCGCCCACGTCCTCGATCTTGGCGGGGCGCACGTTCTCCACCGCCTCCCGGGATACCATGGTGCCTACCCCCTCGTGGGTGAACAATTCCACCAACAAGGCGCCGTCCCGCATGCGTTCCAGCAGGTGGGCGCGGCGCACGCCGCCCCGGCAGGCGCGGATGGCGTGGGGCAAATAGAGCTTCAGATCGCCTTCCGGCAAGGCCTTGAGCATGCGTTGGGCGGCCGCCACGGTGAGTTGGCTGATGAGGTTCCCCTTGGCATCACGGCAGTCGCCCCGGTCCAGCAGGAAGATCAGCTTGTCGGCCTGGAGAGCCATGGCAGCGGCCGTGGCCACTTCCTCCAGGGCCACGTTGAAAACCTCTCCGGTGGGGGAATATCCCAGGGGGGAGAGCAATACGATCTCCCCAGCCGCCAGGCGGGCGTTGATGGCGCCATCGGCGATCTTGCGCACCTCCCCCGTGAACTGCAGGTCGACCCCATCCACCACCCCCACGGGCCGGGCGGTCACGAAGTTTCCCGAAGCGACCCGGATCTCCGCCCCGGCCATGGGCGTATTGGGCAGGCCCACGGAAAGCATGCTCTCGATATCCACCCGCACCGACCCCACCGCGTCCTTCACAAGTTCCAGGGTATCGGCGTCGGTGACCCGCAGACCGCCCACGTACTGGGGCTCATCCCCCTGGGCGGCAAGGCGTTCCTCCACCTGGGGCCGCACGCCGTGGACCAGCACCAGACGCACACCCAGGCTGTTGAGCAGGTTGAAGTCGTAGATCAGGCTTGAAAAACCACCATCCGCCAGGGCGTCTCCGCCCAGGGCCACCACGAAGGTCTTGCCTCGGAAGGCATGGATATAGGGGGCCGCTGCGCGGAACCACTGTACGAAGGTGTTGGCTTCCGCTTCTCCCAGCTTGGCCATGGGACGTGCTCCGAGTCTTGTTTATAAGGCAGGTTAACGGACAATCCAGATGAAACTTAAGCCTGGAAAGCCACTACCTGTAATCTCCCCAGAGGGCTTGCAGTGCCGCCAAGGCCGCCAGGGCAGCCGTTTCGGTGCGCAACACGCGGGGGCCGAGACGCACCCCCACGAATCCAGCCTCCCGGGCCAGGGTCCGCTCCGCGGGGTCGAAGCCGCCCTCCGGGCCGGCCAACAGGGTGATCTCTCCAACTGGGTCGGGCAGGTCCCCCAGACTGAGCGAGGCCTCCGGGTCCAGCATCAGCCCAACGCCCGGGGAGTCCTGCCAACTGCGGCGCCAGGCATCGAAGTCGACGATGCCCGCCACCTCCGGGACGCGGTTGCGGCCACACTGCTCGCAGGCCGACACCACCACCGCCTGCCAGTGGGCTCTGCGCCGTTCCACCTTGTCGCCGGAAAGGCGCACGATGGTGCGCCGCATCATGAGGGGCTGGATCGCCGCCACCCCCAGTTCCACGGACTTCTGAACGGTCAAATCCATGCGCTCGCCACTGGAAACACCCTGGGCCAGGACCACCCGCAGGGGCGACTCCCGATCCTGACTGTGGCGTGCAAGCAGGCGAACCGAGGCATGGCCGCCCGTGGTGAGGATGCCCGAATACTCCTCGCCGTCCCCGTTGAACAGCGTCACGGCCTCCCCGTCCCTCAGGCGGAGTGCGCCGATGGCGTGGCGCGCCACCGCGTCCGGCAGGGTCACCACGCGATCGACGTGGAGTGGAACTGGGCAATAGAAACGGGGCATGGTCACTCAGGGCATGTGGTCTCGAATGTTATTATCCCGGCGTTGGCTTCAAGCGGGAGTTTTACCGTGGTGCGCATGGAAACCCCGGTCTGCGATTTCGGCTGGAAGGCGGTGGATTTTCAACTGCCCGGCGTGGACGGCAAGACCTATACCCTGAAGGATGTGGCAGGCCCCAATGGCCTGTTGCTCATGTTCATCTGCAACCACTGCCCCTACGTGAAGGCGGTCATCCACCGCATTGTGCGGGACGTCTCGGACCTGAAGGCCCTGGGCATCGGCGCCATTGCCGTCATGTCCAACGACCCCGGCGAATATCCCGAGGACTCCTTCGACAACATGGTGCGCCTGGCTCGGGATCTGGCCTTCCCCATGCCCTACGTGACGGACGAGACCCAGGCCGTGGCCCGGGCCTACGGCGCCGTATGCACGCCGGATTTCTTCGGCTTCAACCGCGACCTGGCATTGCAATACCGGGGCCGCCTGGATGAATCCCGCAAGGAAACCGCACCGGAAGGTGCGCGACGTGATCTTTTCGAGGCCATGAAACAGGTGGCAGAGACCCAGCGAGGCCCGACCGACCAGATTCCCAGCATGGGATGCTCCATCAAATGGCGGACCTGAAGGACATGCTGGAGCGGGTCATCGCCGCCTGCCGGGAGGTGGGGCGGGAGGAAGTCATGCCCCGCTATCTGAAGGTGGCCCACGAGCGCAAGGTGGACGGCAGCCTGCTCACTGAAGCGGATGTGGCTGCCCAGACCGCTCTGTTCCGCAGGTTGCGTGCCATCGCCCCCTACCCCGTGCTGGGGGAGGAAATGACCGAGGCAGAGCAGCACGACGTCTGGGAGATAGGCGGCGACGGCCTGTGGTGCGTGGACCCCATCGATGGCACCAGCAATTTCGTCAATGGCTTGCCCTTTTTCGCCATCTCCGTGGCCCTGATACAAAACCGCAAAAGCGTCCTGGGCGTGGTGTATGACCCCAGTGCGGACGAGGCCTTCTATGCCGTCCATGGCCAGGGCTCGTACATGAACGGCGAACGCCTCCCCATCAAGCAACCACCCATGGACTTGAAGCGCTGCATGGCCGCCATAGACCTCAAGCGCATCGACCGGCAACTGGGGGGGCGCCTTGCCAGCGAGCACCCTTTCGGTTCCCAGCGCAACCTGGGGGCCAGCACCCTGGACTGGTGCTATGTGGCGGCGGGCCGCATGCACATCTACCTGCACGGGGGGCAGAAACTCTGGGATTACGCTGCGGGCTGCCTCATCCTGCGGGAGGCCGGCGGCGCCTCCTGCCTCATCAACGGCGAGGAGTTCCGCGGCGAAAACCCATGGAACCGCTCCGTCCTGGCCGCCCTCACCCCTGAACTGCTCTCCCAGTGGAAAACCTGGGTTCTGAACCCCGCGCCCTGAATTTCGATTTCTGCCGCACTGCATCATAAGAATGGCATTTGAGAATATAAAAACATTTTAATCAAGCACGCCTCCAAGCCAATCCCCGCGCCATTCAAGGCCGGACGCCGCGCCTGTCGGTCTCGGCGTCCAATTAAGACCGGTGAGTCACCTTGCTCTGCCATATGGCGTCATAGATAATCAATACTTTCCGCCCAAAATGGGCCACAAATCCGGTTTTTTATTCGAGGAAACAACAACATGGCTACACGTAACGAGCTCGCGAACGCGATCCGCGCCCTGGCGATGGATGCCGTCGAAAAGGCTAAATCTGGCCACCCCGGCGCCCCCATGGGCATGGCGGAAATCTCTGAAGTGGTGTGGAACCACCACATGCGCCACAACCCGACCAATCCCAAGTGGCCCGACCGGGACCGCTTCGTGCTGTCCAACGGCCACGGCTCCATGCTGATCTATGCCCTGCTGCACCTGACGGGCTATGACGTCACCACCGACGACCTGAAAAACTTCCGCCAGCTGCATTCCCGTACCCCGGGCCACCCCGAGTACGGCTACACCCCCGGCGTGGAGACCACCACCGGCCCCCTGGGGCAGGGCATCACCAACGCGGTGGGCATGGCCCTGGCCGAGAAACTGCTGGCCCACGAATTCAACAAGCCCGGCCACGAGATCGTCAACCACCACACCTATGTGTTCATGGGCGATGGCTGCATGATGGAAGGCATCTCCCACGAGGCCTGCGCCCTGGCCGGCACATGGCACCTGAACAAGCTGATCGCCTTCTGGGACGACAATGGCATTTCCATCGACGGCCACACCGACGGCTGGTTCACCGACGATACGCCCAAGCGCTTCGAGGCCTATGGCTGGAACGTGATCGCCAATGTGGACGGCCACGATTTCGTCGCGCTCGAAGACGCCGTGCAGAAGGCAAAGCAATCCTCCGACAAGCCCACCCTGATCTGCTGCAAGACCATCATCGGCAAGGGTGCGCCCAACAAGCAAGGTTCCCACGACGTGCACGGCGCCGCCCTGGGCCATGAGGAATTGGCCGCCGCCCGCGAGCACATGGGCTGGCACCACGAACCCTTTGTAATCCCCCAGGACGTGTACGACGGCTGGGACGCCAAGACCAAGGGCGAGGGGCTGGAAAAGCTGTGGAACAACAAGTTCTCCGAGTACGAGAAGGCCTTCCCCGCCGAAGCCGCCGAGTTCAAGCGCCGCATGGCGGGTGACCTGCCCGGCGACTGGACCGACCGCGTGGCCGCCGCCATGAAGACCACCCTGGAGAAGTCCGAGACCGTGGCTACCCGAAAGGCCAGCCAGCTGGCCATCGAGCGCCTGGTCTCCACCCTGCCCGAGCGGGTGGGCGGCTCCGCCGACCTGACCGGTTCCAACCTGACCAACTGGCCCGGCTGCCACCCCCTGCACCGCAATCCGGGCGGCAACTACATCTCCTACGGCGTGCGCGAATTCGGCATGTCCCACATCATGAACGGCATGGCCCTGCACGGTGGCCTGTTCCCCTTCGGCGGCACCTTCCTGATGTTCTCGGAATACGCCCGCAACGCCCTGCGCATGTCCGCCCTGATGAAGCAGCGCGTGGTCTACGTGTTCACCCACGACTCCATCGGCCTGGGCGAGGACGGCCCTACCCACCAGCCCGTGGAACAGACCGCCACCCTGCGCATGATCCCCAACATGTCCGTCTGGCGTCCCTGCGACACCACCGAGACCCTGGTGGCCTGGGCCGCCGGCGTGGAGAAGAAGGACGGCCCCACCAGCCTGATCCTGTCCCGCCAGAACCTGCCCTTCGTGGCGCGCTCCGAGGCCCAGATCGCTGACATCCGCAAGGGCGGCTATGTGCTGTCCGACGCCGCGGGCGCCAAGGTCACCCTGATCGCCACCGGCTCCGAGGTGGAACTGGCCCTGAAGACCCAGGATGCCCTGAAGGCCGAAGGCATTGCCGCCCGCGTGGTGTCCATGCCCTGCACCAACACCTTCGACGCCCAGGACGCCGCCTACAAGGCCAGCGTGCTCGGTAGCGGCAAGCGCGTGGCCATCGAGGCCGGCGTCACCGACGGCTGGTACAAGTACGTGGGCCTGGACGGTGCGGTGGTGGGCCTGGACCGTTTCGGCGAATCCGCCCCCGCCGGCCAGCTGTTCAAGGAGTTCGGCTTTACGGTTGAGAACGTGGTCGCCAAGGTGAAGGGCGTCCTCTAAGCGGTTACCGTTTTTTTAATAAACAAGGAGCAAAAAACATGGCTATCAAAGTCGGCATCAATGGTTTCGGTCGCATCGGCCGCATGGTCTTCCGCGCTGTCACCAAGGATTTCCCCAACATCGAGATCGTTGCCATCAACGACCTGCTGGATCCTGACTACCTGGCCTACATGCTGAAGTACGACTCCGTGCATGGCCGCTTCAACGGCACCATCGCCGTGGACGGCTCCAACATGGTCGTCAACGGCAAGAAGATCCGCCTGACCGCCGAGAAGGACCCCGCCAACCTGAAGTGGAACGAAGTGGGCGCTGACATCGTCATCGACTGCACCGGCTTCTTCCTGACCACCGAGTCCTGCCAGGCCCACATCGCCGCCGGCGCCAAGAAAGTGGTCCAGTCCGCCCCGGCCAAGGACGACACCCCCATGTTCGTGTACGGCGTGAACCAGGACAAGTATGCCGGTGAGGCCATCGTCTCGGCCGCTTCCTGCACCACCAACTGCCTGGCTCCCGTGGCCAAGGTGCTGAACGACAACTGGGGCATCAAGCGTGGCCTGATGACCACCGTGCACGCCGCCACCGCCACCCAGAAGACCGTGGACGGCCCCTCCAAGAAGGATTGGCGTGGTGGCCGCGGCATCCTGGAAAACATCATCCCGTCCTCCACCGGCGCCGCCAAGGCCGTGGGCAAGGTGCTGCCCGAGCTGAACAAGAAGCTCACCGGCATGGCCTTCCGCGTGCCCACTTCCGACGTTTCCGTGGTCGACCTGACCGTGGAACTGAACAAGGAAGCCGCCTACGCCGACATCTGCGCCGCCATGAAGGCCGCCTCCGAAGGCGCCCTGAAGGGTGTGCTGGGCTACACCGACGAAAAGGTGGTCTCCACCGACTTCGTCGGCAACTCCGCTCCTTCCACCTTCGACGCCGAAGCCGGCATCGCCCTGGACGGCACCTTCGTCAAGGTCGTGGCCTGGTACGACAACGAGTACGGCTACACCTGCAACATGCTCCGTCTGGTGGAGCACGTCGCCAAATAAGTAAGCAGTAGTCAGTTAGCAGTCTGCAGTTGGTGGCGTTCGCTGCCGACTGTTGACTGTGAACTGCGAACTGCGAACTTTTTCGAGAGTTGTTCGCCGAGCTTCGCTCCGCAAACCGCTTTCCAAACAAACCCCACAGGAGTTCAACATGGCCAAATTCCTCCGCATGACCGACCTGGACCTCAAAGGCAAGCGCGTCTTCATCCGCGCCGATCTGAACGTGCCCGTCAAGGAAGGCAAGGTCACCTCCGACGCCCGCATCACCGCCTCCATGCCCACCATAGAGCACGCCCTCAAGGCCGGCGCCAAGGTCATGGTCACATCCCACCTGGGCCGTCCCACCGAAGGCGAGTGGACCGCCGAGGTCTCCCTGGCCCCCGTGGCGGAAGTCATGTCCCAGAAGCTGGGCAAGCCCGTACGCCTGATCAAGGACTGGGTCGATGGCGGCTTCGACGTGGCCGAGGGTGAAGTGGTCCTGCTGGAAAACTGCCGCGTCAACAAGGGCGAAAAGAAGAACGTGGAAGAGACCGCGAAGAAATACGCCGCCCTGTGCGACGTCTTCGTCATGGACGCCTTCGGTACCGCCCACCGGGCCGAGGCCTCCACCTACGGCATCGCCCAGTTCGCCCCCACCGCCTGCGCCGGCAAGCTGGTTTCCGAGGAACTGGAAGCCCTGGACAAGGCCCTGGCCAACCCGGCCCGCCCCATGGTGGCCATCGTCGGCGGCTCCAAGGTGTCCACCAAGCTCACCGTGCTGGAAGCCCTGTCCGAGAAATGCGAGCAACTGGTGGTGGGCGGCGGCATCGCCAACACCTTCCTGGCCGCCACCGGAAAGAACGTGGGCAAGAGCCTGTGCGAAACCGACCTGATCCCCACCGCCCAGGCCCTGATGGGCAAGATGACCGCCCGTGGCGCCACCATACCCATCGCCGTCGACGTGGTGTGCGGCAAGCAGTTCGATGCCAATGAAGCCGCCGTGACCAAGGACGCCGGCGCCGTCGCCGACGACGACATGATCTTCGACATCGGACCGAAGTCTGCCCAGGAACTGGTGGACATCATCATGAAGGCCGGCACCGTGGTCTGGAACGGCCCCGTGGGCGTGTTCGAGTTCGACCAGTTCGGCGCGGGCACCAAGGCCATCGCCATGGCCATCGCCAACACCAAGGCCTTTACCCTGGCAGGCGGTGGCGACACCATCGCCGCCATCCAGAAGTACGACATCTACGACAAGGTGTCCTACATCTCCACGGCCGGTGGCGCATTTCTGGAATACCTGGAGGGCAAGGTCCTGCCCGCCGTGGACATCCTGGAGAAGCGGGCCCAAGCGTAAGCAGTAAACGGTAAGCGGTGAGCGGAACTCCTCACCGCCCAGCCCTTTCCCGTTCACCGCTCACCGCTCACCGCCAACCAAAATGATTCGTAGAACAAAAATCGTCGCCACCCTGGGCCCCGCCTGCACTGACCCCAAGGTGCTGGACAAGATGATGGAGGCCGGGGTGGATGTGGTCCGCCTCAACTTCTCCCATGGCACCGCCGACGAACACCAGCAGCGCTGCGAACTTGTCCGTTCCCTGGCCAAGACCCGGGCCCGGGCCGTGGGGGTGCTGGTGGACCTGCAAGGCCCCAAGATCCGCATCGGCAAGTTCAAGGACGGCAAGATCTCCCTGAATCCCGGCGACAAGTTCATCCTGGACGCCGACTGCAAACTGGGCGACCAGGAACGGGTTGGCCTGGACTACAAGGAACTGGTCAAGGATGTGACCCGGGGCGCCACACTGTTGCTTGACGATGGCCGCCTCGAACTGTGGGTCGAGAGAGTCGCTGGCAACGAAGTCCACTGCAAGGTGGTACAAGGTGGCGTGCTGTCCAACAACAAGGGCATCAACCGCAAGGGGGGTGGCCTCTCCGCCTCCGCCCTGACGGACAAGGACATCGAGGACATCAAGACCGCAGCGGCCATCAAGGCGGACTACCTCGCTGTTTCCTTTCCCCGCTCCGCCGCGGACATCCAGCAGGCTCGGGACATCCTGCGGGCCGCAGGCGGCAAGGCCTGGATCGTGGCCAAGATCGAGCGGGCCGAGGCCATCGAGGCCCTGGAGGAAATCATCGCCGCCGCAGATGCCATCATGGTGGCCCGGGGCGACCTGGGTGTGGAGGTAGGCGACGCCGCCGTGCCCGCCTTGCAGAAGCGCATGATCCGGGCCGCGCGCGAACAGAACAAAGTGGTGATCACGGCCACCCAGATGATGGAATCCATGATCTCCAGCCCCATCCCTACCCGGGCCGAGGTTTCCGACGTGGCCAACGCGGTGCTTGATGGCACCGACGCCGTCATGCTGTCCGCCGAGACCGCCGCGGGCCAGTTCCCGGTGGAGGCCATCCAGGCCATGGACCGGGTGTGCCTGGAAGCGGAAAAGGAGATGGAGCCCACCTTTGGCAAGAAACTGCTGGACCGGGGCTTCCTTCGCACGGACGAGGCCATCGCCATGTCCGCCGTATTCACCTCCCTGCACCTGAACATCAAGGCCATCGCCGCCATGACCCAATCGGGTTCCACGGCCCTGTGGATGAGCCGCATGTCCACCAATGTCCCCATCTACGCCTTGACGCCCGAGGTGGAGACTCGTAGAAAGGTGACACTTTTCCGGGGTGTGTATCCAGTCAACTTCCGGCCAGCCAAGAACGATCGCGACATCCTCCTCACCGAGGCCGAAGACGAATTGCGACGACGTGGCGCTGTGCGGGACGGAGATCTGATCTTGCTGACCATCGGCGAGCCCATCGGTAAGCCAGGCGGTACCAACACCATGAAAATCGTACGCGTAGGCGAACGCAAAAAGGCGTAAGCCCCAGCATTCATTACTTGTTTAAGGAGAACGACAGATGGCTCTGATTTCCCTGCGTCAACTGCTGGACCATGCCGCCGAAAACGGCTATGGCCTGCCCGCTTTCAACGTCAACAACATGGAACAGGTCCAGGCCATCATGCAGGCCGCCGACAAGACCAACAGCCCGGTTATCCTGCAAGGCTCCGCCGGGGCCCGTTCCTACGCCGGCGAACCCTTCCTGCGCCACCTGATCCTGGCTGCCATCGAGTCCTACCCCCACATCCCGGTGTGCATGCACCAGGACCACGGCGCCTCCCCCAGCATCTGCTTCCGCTCCATCCAGTCCGGCTTCAGTTCCGTGATGATGGACGGCTCCCTGGGCACTGACGGCAAGACTCCTTCCACCTATGAGTACAACGTGGACACCACCCGCCACGTGGTGGAACTGGCCCATGCCTGCGGCGTATCTGTCGAGGGCGAGCTGGGCTGCCTGGGCTCCCTGGAAACCGGCAAGGCCGGCGAGGAAGACGGCCACGGTGCCGAAGGCGTGCTGGACCATTCGGCCCTGCTGACCGACCCGGATGAGGCCGCCGATTTCGTCAAGAAGACCCACGTGGATGCTCTGGCCATCGCCATCGGCACCTCCCACGGGGCCTACAAGTTCACTCAGAAGCCCACCGGCAAGGTGCTGCGCATCGACCGCGTGAAGGAAATCCACGCCCGCATCCCCAGCGTGCACCTGGTCATGCACGGTTCCTCCTCCGTGCCCGAGGACTGGCTCGCCATCATCAACAGCTACGGCGGCGACATGGGCCAGACCTACGGCGTGCCCGTGGAGGAAATCGTGGAAGGCATCAAGAACGGCGTGCGCAAGGTGAACATCGACACCGACCTGCGCATGGCCTCCACCGGTTCCATCCGCAAGCATCTGGCGGAAAACAAGTCCAACTTCGACCCCCGCAAGTTCCTGAAGGAAGCCACCAAGGCCATGAGCGGCATCTGTTCTGCCCGCTACGAAGCCTTCGGCGCCGCCGGCCAGGCCAGCAAGATCACCAAGGTCTACAGCCTGGAAGACATGCAGAAGCGCTACGACAAGGGCGAGCTGGATCCCAAGGTCAACTGATCTACGTCCAAAGAGAAAAGGCGGCTTCGGCCGCCTTTTCTCTTTGGCGAGCCGCCAGTCGGCAATTCGCAGTCGGCAGAACCGCGGATTTACTGCAAACTGCCAACTGTCCTCTGACCACTCTTTTGCCATGTCCAAAGCTCTCTACGAATCCTCCATCCAGTCCCTGCCCCTGATCCACAAGGGCAAGGTGCGAGACATCTACGCCATCGACGACAAGCGCATGCTCATCGTCACCACCGACCGCCTGTCCGCCTTCGACGTGGTCATGCCCACCCCCATACCGGGCAAGGGCAAGGTCCTCACCGCCGTGGCGGATTTCTGGTTCCGCAAGTTGGCCTCCATCATCCCCAATCAGCTCACGGATGATCGCCCCGAGGACGTTGTAGCCCCAGACGAGCGGGAACAGGTCGCAGGGCGCGCCATCGTGGTCAAGCGCCTCAAGGCCCTGCCGGTGGAAGCCATCGTACGAGGTTATCTGGTGGGTTCCGGCTGGGCGGACTACCAGAAGACCGGCAAGGTCTGCGGCATTCCCCTGGCTGACGGGCTGCAACAGGCGGACAAACTACCTGACCCCCTGTTCACCCCTTCGACCAAGGCTGCAGCAGGTGCCCACGATGAGAACATCGACTTCGCGCAGTGCCAGCAATTACTGGGCAAAGACATGGCCGCCAAAGTCCGGGATGCCGCCATCGCCCTCTACAAGGCGGCGGCGGAATTCGCGCTGACCAAGGGCATCATCATCGCCGACACCAAGTTCGAGTTTGGATTGGATGAGAACGGCTCCCTTACCCTCATCGATGAAGTCCTCACCCCTGATTCCTCCCGCTTCTGGCCCCTGGACCAATACAAGGTGGGCAGCAACCCGCCCAGTTTCGACAAACAGTACGTGCGGGACTGGCTCAGCAACTCTGGCTGGAACAAACAGGCTCCAGGCCCGGTACTGCCTGCCGAAGTTGTCGCCAAGACCGCCGAGAAATATGCCGAGGCACTGCGTCGCCTGACAACATAAAGTCAGGCACTTCACACCCTCTCGCCTATACTCCACCCGGGAGTCGGCCAGACAGCCGCTGTGTGCAGGCACAGAGGAAAGTCCGGGCTCCATAGGGCAGGGTGCCAGGTAACACCTGGGCGTTATAAGTCGGGACCTCGTCCCGGCCCAAGGCGACGGAAAGTGCAACAGAAACATACCGCCGATGGCTGGTCACCAGACCAGATCAGGTAAGGGTGAAATCGTGCGGTAAGAGCGCACGGCCGCGCTGGCAACAGTGGCGGCGGGCAAACCCCACCCGGAGCAAGGCCAAATAGGCAGACGCGTTCTTTGAACACCGGCGGCCCGCCGGAGTCTGCGGGTAGGCTGCTTGAGGCGGTGAGCGATCATCGTCCCAGATGAATGGCTGTCCACGACAGAACCCGGCTTATCGGCCGACTCCCACTTCTCCCTGTATTCCGGTTGTACCCAGCCATACCCCACTTCGCTCCACAACTTAAAGTAGCGCTTTAAGTTGTGGAGCTACCACCCCAATTTGATTATGTATTTTGCATCATGGGCATATTTCGTAAGTCCTTGAAGCCATTGCAATTTTTTCCTGAATCCGGGCTTGACCGTGGGATTTTGTGTTCATATAGTGGGAGGAAGTGGGAGATCGTGTGATCCGGTGTGGATCCGTGGATCGATAAAGGGGTGTCAGGAGACATGTTCAGAGGCTCGACGCAACTGGCGTTGGACGGGAAAGGGCGTTTGTCCATCCCGGCAAAATACCGCGAGCGCCTGATGGCGCGTTGTGGTGGCCACGTCATGCTGACGGCGGACCCCATCAACGGCTGCCTGCTGCTCTACCCCTATCCCGAATGGGAAATCGTCGAACGCCATATCAATGACTTGCCCGGCATGGATGCTGTGACCCGGCAATTGAAGATGCTGGTGGTGGGCTCGGCCGAGGAACTGGACATGGATACGGCCGGCCGCATCCTGGTGCCTCCCATGCTGCGCAAGTACGCCAAGCTGGACAAGGATGTGGTGCTGGTGGGCCAGGACAAGAAATTCGCCCTGTGGAGCGAACCGGCCTGGCATGCCCTGTTCGAACAGGCCGCCCAGTTGCCGGAAATGCTTAACGATGCCGCACGCAACGGCAGCCTGCCCGAGGAGCTCAAGGGCTTCTCGCTGTGAGCGCGGAGGCGGGACACGTCACCGTCCTCCTGGAAGAGGCGGTGGCAGCGATGAACGTCAGGCCGGAAGGCGTCTATGTTGACGCCACCTTCGGCCGGGGCGGCCACAGCCGGGCGGTGCTTTCCAGGCTGGGCTCCGGGGGCCGCCTCGTCGCCCTGGACCGGGATCCGGCGGCGGTGGCGGCGGGAGAGACATGGAGCGATCCGCGCTTCAGTCTCGTCCACACGGCCTTCTCGGGCCTGGGCGAAGCGGTGCGGTCGCAAGGTATGGACCAGGTGGACGGCGTGCTGTTCGACCTGGGGGTGTCCAGTCCTCAACTGGACGAAGGCTTGCGGGGATTCAGTTTCAGGTTTGATGCCCCGTTGGACATGCGCATGGACACGACCCGGGGCCAGACGGCGGCCCAGTGGTTGAACCAGGCGTCGGAAGAGGAGATTGCAAGGGTTGTCCGGGACTATGGCGAAGAGCGGTTTGCTCGGCAGGTTGCGCGGGCGGTTATTAAGGCAAGGGCCGAAACGCCCCTCGCGACGACCCGCCAACTCGCAACGCTGGTCGCCGGGGCCGTGCGCACCCGGGAGCGGGGCCAGGATCCGGCCACCCGCACCTTTCAGGCTGTGCGGATTTTCATTAACCGCGAGCTTGAGGAAATCGAGGCGGCCCTCCCTCAGGCCGTGGAATTGTTGAAACCGGGCGGGCGATTGGTGGTGATCAGTTTTCATTCTTTGGAAGACCGGATGGTGAAACGGTTCATGCGCAGAGAGTCGGAAGGGGAGCAGGTGCCGCCTGAAATCCCCGTGACTGCCGCTGCCCTGCGTCCGGGCCGCCTGCGCCTGGTGGGCAAGGCCGTCCGCCCCTCCGAGGCCGAGTGCCAGGCCAATCCCCGGGCCCGCAGCGCCACCATGCGGGTGGCTGAAAGGAACCCTTCCGGGACAGAAGCGCCATGGTCAAGTTGAACCTGCTCCTCATACTGGTGCTGCTGGTCTGCGCCCTTGCCGTTGTCTCAGCGCGCCATCAGGCGCGCAAATTCTTTGTGGAACTCCAGGCTGAGCAGGCCAGGGCCCGGGATCTGGACATCGAGTGGGGCCGCCTGCAACTGGAGATATCCACCTGGCTCATGCACAACCGGGTGGAGGAAGTGGCCCGCTCGCGCCTGCAGATGGCGGTGCCGGACCCGCGCCGGGTCTATGTGCTGCAGGAGGGCCCGCAATGAGTGCGAAGTCCCGGCGCGCACACCACGCCCAAGCCAATGACCACCCCCTGCTGCGCCTGGACCTGCAACGCTGGCGCCAGCGCCTCACCCTGACCCTGCTGTTCGCCGGCTTCACCGCCCTGTCTGCCCGGGCCGTCTATCTCCAGGCCTGGCACGATGAATTCCTGACCGAGGAAGGCGAGAAGCGCAGCCAACGGGTCATCCCCATCCCCGCCTACCGGGGCATGATCACCGACCGTCGCGGCGAGCCCCTGGCCGTGAGCACGCCGGTGGAGTCCCTGTGGGCCAACCCCCGGGAAGCGGATCCCACGTCCCAGCAGATCCAGGCCCTGGCCAGCATCCTGGAGAAGAACCCGGACCAGATCCGGCGCCAGTTCGCCGACAAGAGCCGGGCATTCGTCTACGTGGAACGCCTGGTGGATCCCCACAAGGCCCAGCAGGTCAGAAACCTGGAAATCGAAGGCCTGTACGCCAAGCCGGAATACCGACGCTACTACCCCGCCGGCGAAGTTGCCGCCCACATGCTGGGCATCACCAACATCGAGGACCAGGGCCAGGAAGGCCTGGAACTGGCCTACCAGACCTGGCTCACCGGCGATCCAGGGGCCGAGCGGGTCATCAAGGACCGGCGCGGCAACGCCGTGGAGAGCCTGGAACGAGTGAAGGCGCCCAAGCCAGGCCGGGACCTGGTGCTTTCCCTCAACCAGCACATCCAGTACCTGGCTTACCGGGAACTGGCGGACGCCGTCATCAAGTACAAGGCCAGGGCCGGCGCCGTGGTGGTGCTGGATGCCCGTACCGGCGAGATCCTGGCCCTGGCCAACACCCCCAGCTACAACCCCAACAGCCGTTCCACCTATTCCCCTGAACGCCTGCGCAACAGGGCCGTGACCGACGTGTTCGAGCCCGGCTCCACCATGAAGCCCCTGCTGGTGGCCGCAGCTCTGGAGGCCGGCGTGGTGAAACCCCACACCGTCATCGACACGGGCCCTGGCTGGTTCCAGATCGGCGACAAGCGAGTGTCCGACGTGCATGCCAAGGGCGTCATGACCGTGTCCCAGGCCCTCCAGGTATCCAGCAACGTGGCCGTGGCCAAGATCGCCCTGGAAATGCGCGGTGAGGACTACTGGCACCTGCTCACACGGGCCGGCCTGGGGGCGCCGCCCAAGTCCGGCCTGCCCGGCGAGGTGAGCGGCCGCCTGCGCCCCTACGCCACCTGGCGGCCCATCGAGAAGGCCACCATGGCCTACGGCCACGGCCTGTCCGTGAGCCTCCTGCAACTGGCCCACGCCTACACCGCCTTCGCCAACGACGGGGTCATGCCCCAGCTCACCGCCCTGCGCAGGGAGGGACAGGCCATCGGCAGCCGGGTCATGAATCCGGAGACGGCCCAGGCCGTGCTGGCCATGCTGGAAAGCGTCACCCAGGACGGCGGCACGGCGCCCCAGGCCCGGGTGGTGGGCTACCGGGTGGCGGGCAAGACCGGCACCGCCCACAAGCTCATCGGCGGCGCCTACGCCCCGGACAAGTACATCAGTTCCTTCGTGGGCCTGGCCCCCGCATCGGACCCCCGCCTGGTGGTGGCGGTGATGGTGGACGAGCCCAGCGGCCGGGACTACTACGGCGGCCTGGTGGCCGCCCCCGTGTTCTCCAAGGTCATGGCCGGTGCCCTGCGTTTCATGGCCGTGCCGCCGGACGCCTCCTTCGACCAGTTCAGCGCCCCGCCGGGGGCCGCGCCCGTGGTACCGGAGGCGGTATGAATCAGGTTCAAGGACCAAGGACCAAGGAGCAAGAGGAGAACGTGGTGGAAGAACTGCGCCGCCTGGCCCCCTCCGCCGCCGACATGACCGCCGACAGCCGCCGCGTGCAACGGGGCGACGTGTTCCTGGCCTATCCCGGCGGCGTGCACGATGGTCGCGCCCACATCGCCCACGCCCTGCAAGCCGGTGCCGCCGCCGTGGCCTGGGAACCGGACGGCTTCGCCTGGGATCCCGCCTGGCAGGTTCCCCACCTGCCCCTGGCCGACCTCAGGAACCGGGCTGCCGGCCTGGCCGCCGCCTGGCATGGCAACCCCTCGGAGGCTCTGTGGATGACCGGCATCACCGGCACCAACGGCAAGACCTCCGTTTCCCACTGGCTGGCCCAGGCCTTCACCCAGCTGGGTCGCAGGACCGCCGCCGTGGGCACCCTGGGCAACGGCTTCCCCGGCGAGATGGCAGCCACCACCCATACCACGCCGGACGCCGTTTCCCTGCAAGGCCTGCTGGCCAGCTACAGGGACGCTGGCGCGGCCGGCGTAGCCATGGAAGTCTCCTCCCACGGCCTGGACCAGGGCCGGGTGGCGGGTGTGGCCTACGACGTGGCCGTGCTAACCAACCTGTCCCGGGACCATCTGGACTACCACGGCACCATGGAGGCCTACGCCGCCGCCAAGGCCCGCCTGTTCCACTGGCCTGGACTCAAGGCCGTCGTGGTAAATGCCGACGACGACCTGGGCATGGCCCTCACCCACCAGGTGAAGGATGCGCGCGTCATCAGCTACGGCCTGCGGGCAGGCGACCTGCGGGCCCGGATGCAGGCTGACCGCCTGGGCCTGAAACTGGAGATCGTCTCCCCCTGGGGCAACGGCCATCTTGAAAGTCCCCTGCTGGGGGCCTTCAACGGCTACAACCTGCTGGCCGCCCTGGGTGCCCTGTTGGCCGCCGACATCCCCATGGCCGCCGCCCTGGCCGCCCTGGCCAAGGTGCGGGCCGCCGCCGGGCGCATGCAAACCGTGGAGGGCCATCCCGGCGCACCCACGGTCATCGTTGACTTTGCCCATACCCCGGATGCCCTGGAAAAGGTGCTGGCCGCCTTGAAGCCTCTCACCACAGGGAAACTGATCTGCGTGTTCGGCTGCGGTGGCGGCAGGGACACGGGCAAGCGCCCCCTCATGGGCGCCGCCGTGGCGGCTGGAGCGGACAAGAGCGTTGTCACCAGCGACAACCCCCGCAACGAAGAGCCCGCCCACATCGTCCAGGACATCCTGACAGGCATGCCCGACGGGCAGAGGGTGATCCTGGACCGGCGCGAGGCCATCCGCGCCGCCATTTCCCAGGCAGGCCCCGAAGACATCGTCCTGCTGGCCGGCAAGGGCCATGAGGACTACCAGGAGATTCACGGCGTAAAACGCCCCTTTTCCGACCTGGCCGAAGCCCAGGCCGCCCTGGCCCAATGGAGCAAGCATGATTGACAGCCCCCACGCTCCGCTGCCCCCCGAGCACCCCCAAGGGGCAGGCCGTATCCGTAATGCCGCTGAAGCGGCAACGGATACGCTCGGGGCGCAATGCCCGCCTAGGGGCAGCCCGGCGGCGGTCATGAAACTCCATGAAGCCGCCCATGCCCTGTCCGCCACCGCCGTGGGCGTGGACGTGGAATTCACCCGGGTGGAGACGGACACCCGCAAGCTCACCCCCGGCTGCCTGTTCGTGGCCTTGAAGGGCGCCAACTTCGACGGCCACGCCTTCGCCGCCAAGGCCCTGGAACAGGGTGCCGCGGCGGTCATGGTGGAAGCCGGCGCCGAACTCACCATTGCCCCCGCCCTGGTGGTCAAGGACACCCGCCTGGCCCTGGGCCGACTGGCCGCCTGGCACCGGGAA
Organism: Thiobacillus sp.; assembly: GCA_024235835.1. Classification (NCBI taxonomy): domain Bacteria; kingdom Pseudomonadati; phylum Pseudomonadota; class Betaproteobacteria; order Nitrosomonadales; family Thiobacillaceae; genus Thiobacillus; species Thiobacillus sp. The sequence continues at coordinate 358,945 of JACKLQ010000002.1, forward strand.
CGCATGCCCGCCAGGCTGGCCGCCATCACCGGCAGCAACGGCAAGACCACCGTGAAGGAGATGCTGGCCGCCATCTGCCAGGCAGAGGCCGGCGACACCGCCGTGCTGGCCACCCGGGGCAACCTGAACAACGACATCGGCATGCCCCTGACCCTGCTGGGCCTGACCCCCGCTCACCGCTATGCCGTCATCGAGATGGGCATGAACCACCCGGGTGAGCTGTCCTACCTGACCCGGCTGGCCCGTCCCGACGTGGCCCTGGTGAACAATGCCCTGCGGGCCCATCTGGAAGGCCTGGGCAGCGTGGAGGCCGTGGCCCGGGCCAAGGGTGAGATCTACGAAGGCCTGAAGGCGGGTGGCGTGGCCATCCTCAATGCAGACGACGCCCATGCCGGCCTGTGGCGGAAGATGAACCAGGGCCGCCAGGTTATGAGTTTCGGTTTCGATGCCCAGGCGGATGTGAGGATTCTCGGTAGTGGGGAATGGGAAGTGGGGAATGGGAAAACCATTGGTACCGCCCCACCCCCTACTTCCTACTTTCCACTCGCCCTCGACACGCCCCTGGGGCGGGTCGAGACCGCCTTGCAGGTGCCCGGTGACCACAACTTCCGCAACGCCGCCGCGGCGGCAGCGGCGGCCCTGGCCCTGGGCATCCAGCCCGTGGCCATCGCCCAAGGGCTGGCCGCCTACGCCGGCACCAAGGGCCGGCTCCAGACCCACGCCTGTCTCATGGGCGCCACCCTCATCGACGACACCTACAACGCCAACCCGGACTCGGTGCTGGCCGCCGTTGGCGTGCTGGCTGCCCGGCCTGGCACCCGCATGCTGGTGCTGGGGGACATGGGGGAACTGGGGCCCGATGCACCCGCCCTGCACCGGGAGGTGGGTGAAAAGGCCAAGGCTGCCGGCATCGACCGCCTGCTCTGCCTGGGCGAAATGTCAGTGAACACCGTGCAGGGGTTCGGCGAGGGCGCCATGTACTTCGAGCGTATCGAGGAACTCCTGGCGGAGATCGAGCAGGCCCTGGGGCCGGACGTGTCAGTGCTGGTGAAAGGCTCTCGTTTCATGCAGATGGAGCGCGTCGTCAAATCCTTCGTGGAGACCCACCTATGCCAGGCGATGGGCCATCCCGAGCCTGGCATTGCGCCCCATCGGGGGGCAGTGAACACAAGTGATCGTGGGGGTGCACAACCATGCTCCTGATGCTCGCCCAGTGGATCGGCCACGACATCCGCCTGTTCAACGTCTTCAACTACATCACCCTGCGGGCGGTGCTGGCCGCCCTGACGGCCCTGGTTATTTCCTTCGTCGTGGGTCCCTGGATGATCCGCAAGCTCACCGCCCTGAAGGTGGGCCAGCCAGTGCGGGACGACGGTCCCCAGACCCATCTGGTGAAGGCGGGAACCCCCACCATGGGCGGCGCCCTGATCCTCTCCGCCATTGCCGTCACCACCCTCCTGTGGGCCGACCTGACCAACCGCTACGTGTGGATATCCCTGCTCACCCTGGTAGGCTTCGGCGCCATCGGCTGGGTGGACGACTGGCGCAAGGTGGTGGAGAAGAACCCCCGGGGCCTGGCCTCCCGCTGGAAATATTTCTGGCAGTCGGTGATCGCCATCCTCATCGCCGCCTGGCTCGCCTGGTCCGCCCACCTGCCGGCCCAGACCGAACTCATCGTGCCCTTCTTCAAACAGATCGTCATGCCCCTTGGCGTGGCGGGTTTCGTGGTGCTGGCCTACTTCGTCATCGTCGGCACCAGCAACGCGGTGAACCTGACGGACGGGGCAGACGGCCTGGCCATCCTGCCCACGGTCATGGTTTCCGGGGCCCTGGCGGTGTTCGCCTACGTGGCCGGCCACGCCGTGTTCTCCAAGTACCTGGGCCTACCCCACATCCCCGGCGCCGGCGAACTGGTGGTGTTCTGCGCCGCCATGGTGGGGGCCGGACTGGCCTTCCTGTGGTTCAACGCCTACCCGGCGGAAGTCTTCATGGGCGACGTGGGCGCCCTGGCCCTGGGGGCCGCCTTGGGGGTGGTGGCGGTCATCGTGCGGCAGGAGATCGTGCTCTTCATCATGGGCGGCGTCTTCGTGGCCGAGGCCATCTCGGTCATGGTCCAGGTAGGTTCCTTCAAGCTGCGGGGCAAGCGTGTGTTCCTCATGGCCCCCATCCATCACCACTTCGAGAAGAAGGGATGGAAGGAGACGCAAGTCGTCGTCCGCTTCTGGATCATCAGCATGATGCTCGTGCTGGTGGGCCTCTCCACCCTGAAGCTGCGGTGACACCATGAAGAAAGTCATGGGCGACGCCTCCAACTTCTCCGGCACCAAGGCCCTGGTGGTGGGCCTGGGCGACACGGGCGCGTCCTGCGTGCGCTGGCTGGTGGAGCGGGACGCCACCGTGCGGGGCACCGACTCCCGGGAGGAACCGCCCCATGCCCAGCGCCTGCGGGAGGCCTTCCCGGAAGTAGCCCTGAGCCTGGGCGGCTTCCAAGCCGAGGACTTTGCCTGGGCGGACCTGGTGGTGGTGAGCCCGGGAGTGGCCCTGGCCACCCCAGAAGTGGCCGCCGCGGTGGCCACCGGCAAGGACGTGGTGGGAGACGTGGAACTGTTCGCCCGGACCATCCGGGGTTCCAGCGCGAAGGTCATCGCCATCACTGGTTCCAACGGCAAGAGTACGGTCACTGCCCTGGCCGGCCATCTTTGCGCCGCCTACGGTCTGGACACGGTGGTGGCGGGAAACATCGGCCTGCCGGTGCTGGAAGCCCTGGAAGAACGGGAAACCCAGGGCAAGGCCCCGGACGTGTGGGTGCTGGAACTGTCCAGTTTCCAGCTGGAAACCACCCGCAACCTGGAGGCAGACGCTGCCACGGTGCTCAACATCTCCCAGGACCACATGGACCGGTACGCCGGCCTGGAGGAGTATGCCGCCGCCAAGACCCGCGTCTTCGGCGTGGAAACAGACCTGGGCCGGGCCAAACCTTCCTGCATCCAGGTGCTGAACCGTGACGACCCCTTGGTGATGACCATGGCCCGCCCGGGCCATACCCTGTGGACCTTCGGCATCGAGAGCGAATGCGCTGACCAGGAAGCCCTCCCCACCGGCCACTATTGCCTCATGCACCAGAAGGACCGCCTTTGGATGACGGAGGCAGGCCAGGGACTGCTGCCGGTGGACAAGCTCCCCATCGCCGGCCTGCACAACGCCGCCAACGCCATGGCGGCCCTGGCCCTTTGCCGGGGCATCGGCCTGGACTACGACGGCCTGATCCCCGCCCTGAAGACCTTCGAGGGCCTGCCCCACCGGGTGCAACGGGTGGCCGAGCTTGCGGACCGCATTTTCTATGACGATTCCAAGGGCACCAACGTGGGGGCCACGGTGGCTGCCCTGAAGGGTTTCACCGTGCCGGTGGTGCTCATTGCCGGCGGCGATGGCAAGGGCCAGGACTTCTCCCCCATGAAGGATGCCGTGGGCAATGTCCGTGCCGTGGTCCAGATCGGCCGGGACGGCCCCCACATCGAAGCGGCCGTGGCGGGGATTTGCCCTGTCTACCGGGCCGAATCCATGGAAGCTGCGGTGAACCAGGCCTATCGCCTGTCCAGGCCGGGTGACGCGGTACTGCTGTCACCGGCCTGCGCAAGCTGGGACATGTTCCGCAATTACGCCCACCGGGCCGAAGTGTTCGTGGCGGCGGTGGAAACCCTGGCCGCCCGCAGCGGTGAGCGCCGCTTCGGCGAACGCCGCAAGGACAACAGCCGCATCGTCTATCCGGATCGCCGCCAGGGCGAACGCAGGAGGGCCGGCCATGTTTCATAACGCCGCCCTGAAGCGCAGCGCCCTGACACCCTTCGACTGGGGCCTTGTGTTCGCCGCCACGGCCCTGCTGGTGCTGGGCACCATCATGGTCTATTCGGCTTCCGTCGCCATTGCCGATGCCAAGAGCACGGACCATCGGGCCACTTTCTATCTGGTGCGCCATGCCATGTACCTGGTGGTGGCCCTGGGCCTGGGATATGCCGCTTTCCAGGTGCCCACGGGAACCTGGCAGAAAATCGCGCCCGGCTTCTTCATCGCCTGCGCCGTGCTGCTCATGCTGGTACTGATTCCCTTCATCGGCAAGGAAGTCTACGGCGCCAGGCGCTGGATTCCCCTGGGCCCCCTGGGCAACCTGCAACCCTCCGAGTTGATGAAGCTGGCCACCATTCTCTACGCCGCCGATTACACGGTGCGCAAGGCGGCCTTCATGAAGAGCCTGAAGAAGGGCTTCATGCCCATGTTCCTGGTGATGCTGGGCCTGGGCGGCCTGCTGCTCATGGAGCCGGACTTCGGTGCCTTCGTGGTCATCGTCTCCATTGCCCTGGCCGTGCTGTTCCTGGGGGGCCTCAACGCCCGCCTGTTCGTGGGCCTGATCCTGCTGCTGGCCATCGGCTTCGTGCTGCTGGTGGTGCTGTCCCCCTATCGCCTGGCCCGGGTCACCAGCTACCTGGACCCCTGGAGCGACCCCTACGGCGCCGGCTATCAGCTCACCCATGCCCTCATCGCCCTGGGTCGGGGGGAGATTACCGGTGTGGGGCTGGGGGACAGCGTGGAGAAACTGTTCTACCTGCCCGAGGCCTATACCGACTTCCTGCTGGCGGTGATCGGCGAGGAGCTGGGTCTGGTGGGGGTCATGGTGGTGATCCTGCTGTTCGCCTGGCTCACCTGGCGTGCCTTCTCCATCGGCTGGCAGGCGGGCCTCATGGGCCGCAACTTTCAGGCCCTGGCCGCCCAGGGCGTGGGCGTGTGGATGGGCGTGCAGTCTTTCATCAACATGGGTGTGAACCTGGGCCTGCTGCCCACCAAGGGGCTCACCCTGCCCCTGATGAGCTACGGCGGCTCCGGCATCGTCGCCAATTGCCTGGCCCTGGCCCTGTTACTGCGCATCGACCATGAAAATCGTTGCCTGATGAAGGGGAAGCGGACATGAACACCCCGTCCCGCACCCTGCTCATCATGGCCGGCGGCACCGGTGGCCACGTCATGCCCGCCCTGGCCGTGGCCGAGCGCATGCGCGCGGACGGCTGGCGCGTGGTATGGCTGGGCACCAGGGCAGGCATGGAGGCCCGGCTGGCTGTAGAGAAGGGCTTCGACATGGCCTGGGTGAAGGTGGCCGGCGTGCGGGGCAAGGGCCTGTTGGCAAAACTCATCCTTCCCCTCAACCTGCTGGTGTCCTTCTGGCAGGCTGCCCGGGCCATTTTCCGGGAGCGTCCCGACGTGGCCCTGGGCCTGGGGGGTTACGTGGCCTTCCCCGGCGGGATGATGGCCTCCCTGCTGGCCAAGCCCCTGGTGATCCACGAGCAGAACGCCGTGGCCGGGCTGACCAACAAGGTGCTGTCCCATTTGGCGGACCGGGTCCTGCTGGGCATGCCCCTGGCCGGCGGCGACGCCGCCCTGGGCAGGACCACGGAATGGGTGGGCAACCCGGTGCGACCCGAGATCGCCGCCCTTCCCGCCCCGTCCGCGCGGATGGCTGGACATGAGGGCCCGCTGCACCTGCTGGTGATCGGCGGCAGCCTGGGCGCTTCCGCCCTCAATGAGCGCGTACCCCAGGCCCTGGCCCTTGTTCCAGAGGGGCAGCGCCCCCTGGTGCGTCACCAGTCCGGCCACAAGCACCTGGACATCCTCAAGGGCCACTACGCCGAAGCCGGCGTGGAAGCCGAATGCCTGGACTTCATCGGCGACATGGCGGCGGCCTTCGAATGGGCCGACGTGGTGATCTGCCGGGCCGGAGCACTGACCGTTGCTGAAATCGCCGCCAGCGGTTCCGCCGCCCTGTTCGTGCCCTTCCCCTACGCCGTGGATGACCACCAGACCGCCAATGCCCGCTTTCTGGCCGACGCCAGCGCAGCCTGGTTGAAGCAGCAGGACGAACTCACCCCGGAAGGCCTGGCCGAGTGGCTGCTGGGCCTGGACCGGGACGAAATCCTGGCGCGCGCGGAAAAGGCCCGCGGCCTGGCCCGGCCGGACGCCACGGCCCGGGTGGCAGAAGTGGTGAAGGAGTTGGCGAAATGAACATCGTGAAGGGTGAAGGGTTAAGGGTTAAGGGTGGAACACCTGGGGCTTCTCATGCCCTTCCCCCTTCCCCCTTCCCCCTTCCCGCGACCGGAGGTCGCACATGAAACACAAGGTCCGGCATATCCACTTCGTGGGCATCGGCGGCGCCGGCATGAGCGGCATCGCCGAAGTGCTCGTCAACCTGGGCTACCAGGTGACCGGCTCCGACGCCGCCAGCAACGCCGTCACCCGCCGCCTCCAGGCCATGGGCGCCCAGGTGTACCAGGGCCATGCCGAGGCGAACATGCAGGGGGCCGACGTGGTGGTGATCTCCAGCGTCATCAACGAGGACAACCCGGAGGTCCGGGCAGCCCGGGCGGCCCGCATCCCAGTGGTGGCCCGAGCCATGATGCTGGCGGAACTGATGCGCTTCAAGCAGGGCATCGCCATCGCCGGCACCCATGGCAAAACCACCACCACCAGCCTGGTGGCCAGCGTGCTGAACGAGGCCGGCTGCGATCCCACCTTCGTGATTGGTGGGAAATTGCTGGCCGCCGACGCCAACGCCCGCCTGGGCCAGGGGGAATACCTGGTGGCCGAGGCGGACGAATCCGACGCCTCCTTCCTGCACCTGTCGCCGGTGATCAGCGTGGTGACCAACATCGACGCGGACCACATGGATACCTACGGCCACGATTTCGAGCGGCTGAAGAGCGCCTTCGTGGACTTCCTCCACCGCCTGCCCTTCTGGGGCATGGCCGTGCTGTGCGCCGACGACCCGGTGGTGCGCGAACTGCTGCCCCGGGTGGACAAGCCGGTGATGACCTACGGCACCACCGACGATTGCAGCTTCCAGGCCATCGACATCCGCGCCGAGGACGGCGGCATGGCCTTCACCGCCCTGCGCAACGGTGAGCGTGCGCCCATCGACATCAAGTTGAACCTGCCGGGCATGCACAACGTGCTCAACGCCCTGGCCGCCATCGCCATCGCCTGGGAACTGGCCATTCCGGATGCTGCCGTGCAGCGGGCCCTGGCCGGCTTCAGTGGCGTGGGGCGCCGCTTCCAGCGCTACGGCGACATCACCCTGGGAGACGGGCGCCGCTACACCCTGGTGGACGACTACGGCCACCACCCCGTGGAGATGCAGGCCACCCTGGCCGCCGCTCGGGGTGCCTTCCCCGGCCGCCGCCTGGTGCTGGCCTTCCAGCCCCATCGCTATACCCGCACCCGGGACCTGTTCGAGGATTTCGTGCGGGTGATCAGCCAGGCGGACGCCGTCCTGCTCACCGAGGTCTATGCCGCCAGCGAGGCCCCCATCGTCGCCGCCGACGGCCGCAGCCTGGCCCGGGCCCTGCGGGTGGCGGGCAAGGTGGAGCCGGTGTTCGTGGAAGACGTGAACGACCTGCCCGCCACCGTGGCGGACTTCGTCCAGGACGGTGACGTGGTGCTGGTAATGGGTGCGGGTTCCATCGGCCAGATTCCTGCCCGGCTGGCGGAAGGGGTGACCGCATGATGGCGGAGTCCATGGCCATGCCTGCCGTCGAGGCTCCGGGCAAGAAGCTGGAGATGAGCGCCGACATGCGTCGCTACACCAGCTGGCGTGTGGGGGGGCCAGCGGACCGCCTTTACCATCCTGCCGACCGGGAAGACCTGTGCGCCTTCCTGAAGACCCTGCCCCCCCACGAACCCCTCTTTTTCATCGGCCTGGGCAGCAACCTGCTTGTGCGGGACGGCGGCATCCGCGGCACGGTGATCCACATGCATGCCGCCCTCAGCGAGATCCGCATCGAGGAACGCCGCCAGGAACGGCGGCCTGACCAGGGCCCTTCCCGCATGGGCGTGATCTATGCCGAAGCGGGCGTGGCCAGCCCCAAGGTGGCCCGCTTCGCCGCCAGCCACGACCTGGTGAACGCGGAATTCCTGGCGGGCATCCCCGGCACGGTGGGCGGCGCCCTGGCCATGAATGCCGGCTGCTACGGCCACGAGACCTGGTCCTATGTGAGCCAGGTGCTCACCGTGAACCGTCAGGGCATCACCTTCAAGCGCTCCCCCAAGGAATTCCGCGTGGCCTATCGCCACGTGGAAGGCGACGACCACCGGGACGAGTGGTTCCTGGCGGCCTGGTTCCTGTTCCCCCGGGGTGACGGCCAGGCCAGCCGGGAGGAGATCAAGCGCCTGCTGGACCGGCGTCTGGCCAGCCAGCCCCTGAACCAACCCAACGCGGGCTCCGTGTTCCGCAACCCGCCCGGGGACCACGCCGCCCGGCTCATCGAGAGCTGCGGCCTGAAGGGGTTCCGCATGGGGGATGCCCAAGTTTCGGAAAAGCACGCCAATTTCATCGTCAACCTTGGCCAGGCCAGGGCATCGGACATCGAGGATCTGATCGAAACGGTACAGGCGCGGGTGGCCGCCCGCACCGGCGTGCAGCTGCAACGTGAAGTCAAAATCATAGGTGACCGCCCCCAGGCGTCCGGTTCCCGGACTCCACCCCCCGAGGGGGGTAAGAAAACTGGGCACGGCCCTGCGTTTTCTAGTGAGAAGCATCGTGAGTGATTCATTCGGCAAAGTAGCCGTACTCTTCGGCGGCACCTCGGCGGAGCGGGAAGTCTCCCTGAAAAGCGGCAACGCGGTCCTGGCCGCCCTCAAAAGCCGGGGCGTGGACGCCCATGCCTACGACCCGGCGGAACGTCCCCTGCACCTGCTCAAGGAGGAAGGCTTCCAGCGGGCCTTTGTCATCCTCCACGGCCGGGGCGGCGAGGACGGCACCGTGCAGGGTGAGCTGGAACTGCTGGGCATTCCCTACACCGGCAGCGGTGTCATGGCCTCGGCCCTGGGCATGGACAAGTGGCGCACCAAGCTGGTGTGGCGGGGCGCGGACCTGCCCGTGCCGGACTACGCCCTGCTGGACGACCGCAGCGACCTGGCGGCAGTGGAAACGCAGCTGGGCCTGCCCCTGTTCGTGAAGCCCGCCAACGAGGGTTCCAGCGTGGGCATCAGCAAGGTGAAAACCCCCGGCGAACTGGCCAAGGCCTACAAGGACGCGGCCCAGCACGACAAGCTGGTGCTGGCGGAACGCTTCCTGGGAGGCGGCGAGTACACCGTGGCCATTCTGGGCGACCGCCCCCTGCCCGTCATCCGAATCGTTCCCGCCACGGAGTTCTACGACTACGAGGCCAAGTACTTCCGCGACGACACACGCTACCTCTGCCCCTGCGGCCTGCCTGCGGACCAGGAGACCCGCATGCAGGCCCTGGCACTGAAGGCATTCCAGGTGCTGGGTTGCCGTGGCTGGGGACGGGTGGATGTGCTGCTGGACGATGATGGAACCCCCTATCTGCTGGAGATCAACACCGCTCCGGGCATGACGGACCACAGCCTGGTGCCCATGGCCGCCCGGGCCGCCGGCATCGACTTCCCCGACCTGTGCGTACAGGTATTGGAGATGGCCCATGTGGGATGACCCCATCGCCCTCAACCGCATCAGCCGGATCATCCTGGCGGCCACGGCACTGTACGTGCTGTGGGTGGCGGGCAGGGCCGTGCTTGAGATGGGCTTTCCCTTCCGCCAGGTCACGGTCCACGGAGCGGCCCATGACGCCACCCAGGCAAGCATCCAGCCCCTTGTCCGGCGCATGAGTGGCGGTTTCTTCTCCATGAACCTTGAAGCCGTGCAGGACGATTTCCAGACTCTGCCCTGGGTGCGCCGGGTGGATGTGCACCGGGTCTGGCCCGGCAGGCTGGTGGTGACGCTGCAGGAACACAAACCCGCCGCCGCATGGAATGACCGGGCCAGCCTGAACGACCACGGCGAGGTGTTCCCCGTGGAGCCAGGCCCCAACCTGCCCCGCGTCTACGCCCCGGACGGCATGGAGAAACTGGTGACCAGGCGCTTCGTGGAGTTCAGCCAGATCGTCTCCCCCCTGGACGTGCGGGTGGAGCAGGTGGTGGTCAGCGCCCGCCAGTCCTGGCGCGTGCGCTTGACCGGCGGCATCACCGTGGAACTGGGACGGGAGCGCATCAACGAGCGGCTGGGCCGTTTCGCCCAGGCCTATCCCCAAGCATTGGCGGCGGTGGGCCCGTTCCAGCGGGCGGACATGCGCTATCCCAACGGTTTCGCGGCCCAGGTGGAATCGCGCGGCACCACGGCTAACAAGGCAAGCAAGGCATGAAACAGATTCGCGAAAACAAGGAACTCATCGTCGGCCTGGACATCGGCACATCGAAGATCGTGGCCATGGTGGGCGAAGTACTGCCCGAGGGCGGCCTGTCCATCATCGGCATGGGCCAGGCGCCGTCCCGGGGCCTGAAGAAGGGCGTGGTGGTGAACATCGAGTCCACCGTTTCCGCCATCCAGCGGGCCCTGGAAGAAGCGGAGCTCATGGCCAACTGCAAGATCACCCAGGTCTACACGGGCATCGCCGGCAGCCACATCAAGGCCCAGAACTCCAGCGGCATGCTTCCCATCCGCGACCGGGAGGTGTCCCAGGCGGACGTGGACCGGGTCATCGAGATTGCCCGGGCCCTGAACATCCCCGCCGACCAGCAGATCCTGCACGTGCTGCCCCAGGAATTCATCATCGATGGCCAGGACGGGGTGCGGGAGCCCCTGGGCATGTCAGGCGTGCGCCTGGAGGTGAAGGTGCACATCGTCACCGGCGCCGTGTCAGCCGCCCAGAACATCGTCAAGTGCGTGCGCCGCTGCGGCCTGGAGGTGAGCGACCTGGTGCTGCAGCCCCTGGCCTCCAGCCACGCCGTGCTGAATGACGACGAAAAGGACCTGGGCGTATGCCTGGTGGACATCGGCGGCGGCACCACGGACATCGCCGTGTTCACACGGGGCGCCATCCAGCACGTGGCGGTGATCCCCGTGGCCGGCGATCAGATCACCAACGACATCGCCATGACCCTGCGCACACCCACCCGGGAAGCGGAGGATCTGAAGATCCAGCATGGCATCGCCTTGCGCCAGCTGGCGGCCCGGGACGACATGATCGAAGTGCCGGGTATCGGCGAGCGAGGCCCCCGCATGCTGTCCAAGCAGCTCCTGTCCGAAGTCATCGAGCCCCGGGTGGAGGAACTGTTCAGCCTGGTGCAAGCGGAACTTCGCCGTTCCGGTTTCGAGGAGCAGATCTCCTCCGGCCTGGTGCTCACCGGCGGTTCAAGCCTCATGAAAGGCATGGTGGAACTGGCGGAGGAAGTCTTTCATATGCCTGTGCGGGTGGGCATTCCCGAGTATGTAGGTGGCTTATCCGAGCGGGTACGCAACCCCCGCTACGCCACCGGAGTAGGTCTGCTGCTGGCGGGTCTGGGGAAGCACGAGATCGACCAGGCGGCCCGCATCCAGGGGGCCAGTTTCAAGCAGATCCTGGAAAGGATGAAGGCATGGTTCCAACAAAATTTTTGAATCGGGAATGGGGCATGGGGAATGAGGGATGGGATGTGTCACCCATGCCCCATTACCCATTCCTCATCACCGGTGTTTTCGCGCGCGTAGTACCCGTTAATTGAAGGAGGGATGAAAATGTTCGTACTGGAAGAAAGCCAAACTCAAGACGCCGTGATCAAGGTCATTGGCGTGGGCGGCTGCGGTGGCAATGCCGTGGACCACATGATCAAGAAGGGCATGTCCGGCGTGGAATTCATTGCCGTCAATACCGATGCCCAGGCACTGAAGCGCAATGCGGCGCCGATCCAGTTGCAGATCGGCAATTCCGCCACCAAGGGCCTGGGGGCCGGTGGCAAGCCTGAAGTCGGCCGCGAAGCAGCCCTTGAGGACCGGGAGCGCATCGCCGAGCTCATCGATGGCGCCGACATGCTTTTCATTGCCGCCGGCATGGGCGGCGGCACTGGCACGGGTGCTGCACCTGTGGTGGCCGAGGTCGCCAAGGACCTGGGCATCCTGGCCGTGGCCGTGGTGACCAAGCCCTTCATCTTCGAACAGGCCAAGCGCATGCGTTCCGCTGAACAGGGCCTCAAGTCCCTGTCCGAGCATGTGGACAGCCTCATCGTCATCCCCAACGAGAAACTGATCCAGGTGCTGGGCGGCAAGACCAAGCTCACCGACGCCTTCGTGGCCGCCAATGACGTGCTGCACAGCGCCGTGTCCGGCATAGCAGAGATCATCAGCAACCCCGGCCTCATCAACGTGGACTTTGCCGACGTGAAGACCGTGATGAGCGAAGTCGGCATGGCCATGATGGGCTCCGCCGAGGCCACGGGTGAAACCCGAGCCCGGGAGGCCGCCGAGGCCGCCGTGGCCAGCCCCCTCCTGGAAAACGTGGATTTGAAGGGTGCCCGGGGCGTGCTGGTGAACATCACCGCCAACGACAGTCTGACCCTGGAGGAGTACTACGAGGTCATGAACACCATCCAGGGCTTTGCCGCGGAAGAAGCCACGGTCATAGTCGGCACTTCCCTGGACGAGAGCCTGGAGGATGGCTTGCGGGTCACCATGGTGGCTACCGGTCTTGGCAACCCGGTACGGGCCCAGCAGAAAAAACCGGAAATCACCCTGGTGCAGCCCCCCATCTACCAGCAGGCCACAGGCACCCATGATGCCTTGCCCATGGCCGGCACGATGGAAGACAACTACGACGCTCCCACCATCATGCGCAACCGACGCAGCCATCAGGCTGCCGTGGAGGTAGCCCAATCCGCTGGCATCGACACGCTGGACATTCCAGCGTTCCTGCGCAAACAGGCGGACTGATGGCTGTTCTGGCGGACTGCGGCTGAAGCGTCATCGGGTCTTTCGCGCGGACCTGATACACGCGAGCCACAATGCCGACAGTCATGTGGCCACTGATGCACCCGGGGCAGGCAACCCTCCGCCCGCCCCGGGTAGTATCGTCTCTGCATTCACAGGTTGAGCCATGATCCAACAGCGTTCCATCAAGGCAAAGGTGCATACCACAGGCGTCGGCCTGCATACCGGCGCGCGGGTCACGCTCACCATGCGCCCCGCACAGGCCAATACCGGCATTGTCTTTCATCGAACTGATCTGCCGGAGCCCAAGTCTTTTCGCATCGCCCCCGAACTGGTCGTGGATACCCGCCTTTGCTCCGCCCTGGAGGCCGATGGCGCCAAGGTGGCCACCGTTGAGCACCTCATGTCGGCCCTGGCCGGACTTGGCATAGATAACCTGCTAATCGATATCGACGGCCCTGAAGTTCCCATCCTGGACGGGTCGGCGGCGCCTTTCGTGTATTTGCTTCAATCCGCGGGCATCGACCTGCTAAACACCCCCAAAAGGTTTATCCGGGTTCTCAAAACTGTTCGTGTGGAAGACGGCGACAAGTGGGCAGAATTCACGCCCTATGAAGGGTTCAGGCTTTCCTTCCGCATCGACTTTGACCACCCTGTATTCCGCAACACGTCCCGTGAAATCACCCTGGACTTCAGCCGCGATTCCTATGTGCGGGAAGTCAGCCGTGCCCGCACTTTCGGTTTCGTGAAGGATGTTGAATATCTGCGCAGCCACGGGCTCGCCCTCGGAGGTACGCTGGACAATGCCATCGTGCTGGACGAATACCGGGTTCTCAACAGCGACGGTCTTCGCTATGCGGATGAATTCGTCAAACACAAGGTACTGGATGCGGTGGGCGATCTTTACCTGACCGGCCACCCGGTCCTTGCCACCTTCAGCGCCTACAAATCCGGCCATGGTTTGAACAACAAACTCTTGCGGACGCTGATGAGCGATTCAACCGCCTGGCAGTGGCAGGAATACCTGGATGAACGGACCACGCCGCGCAACTTGTTGAGTCTCCACCTCTCACCCGCTGCCTTTGCATAGGCCACGATAAACGCAGAGGGGCGCCAAGAGCGCCCCTTGATTTACTGATCAGATTTTGTGTGCTTACTGCAGCACAGCCATGTTTTCGTCAACCAGACGTGGCGTAAGGAATATCAGCAATTCAGATTTCTCGTCCGTCTTGCTATTGGACTTGAACAGGTTGCCCAGTACCGGGATATCTCCCAGGAACGGCACCTTGCTGGTGTCATCTCGCAGGGTTTGCTCGAATATTCCTCCCAGGATTGCCGTCTCGCCGTTGTTCACACGCACCTGGGTTTTCACACGTTTCACGTTGATCGCCGGGCCGGCGCTGGTGTTAACCCCTTGGGCATCTTTCTGGACCTCCACGTTCAGAATGACAGCGTCATTGTTCAGCACTTGCGGTGCGACAAGTAAACACAGCAGAGCGTCTTTGAAGGATGTCTGGGTTCCCGATTGGCTGACCGTTTGGTAAGGAATCTGGGTACCTTGAAGAATTACGGCCGGTTTCAGATTGGTGGTCACAACCCGGGGGTTGGACACGATCTTGCCGCGGTTGTCTGCTTCCAACGCCTGCAGTTCCAGCGACAGCATGGTGTTGGCGCCTGCGTTGAGGATCGTCAGGCCAAGGGTTCCGGCATTGCCCACGCCAGCGGCGTCAGGTAACTGCACGTTAAAGCCACTGGAGGCCCCGACACCACCACCCGTGGCAATGTTCCTGGAAGACGTACCCGATGATGAAAGGCCCATGGTGGCGCCACCGAGGTCATTCCTGCTGTGCAAACCCAGGCGAACCCCAAGATCACGGCCAAATTTGTCGTCCGCCACGACGATGCGTGCTTCGATCATCACTTGCCGCATGGGAATGTCGATTTGCTTCAGCACTTCTTCCACCGCAGCATGCTTGTCCAAGGTATCCGTAACCACAAGCGTGTTGGTGGTCAGATCATGGGAGGCCCCCCCCCTCAAGGACAGCACCCTGTTGACACCCTGGTTATTTGCGCCAGAACTTTGCTGTCCGGATGTCGCAGCAGATGTACCTGATCCTCCACTCTCTGTATCCACGGCCTGGATACCGGTTGAACTCGGGGAACAGGTGGCGTCTTCACTGCTGGAACCACTTCTGCGGGACCCACCGGACAAGACGGTGACGGCGTCGTCGGCCCGCACGTAGTTCAGTTTGTAGCTGCGTGTCACCAGCGGCTCAAGCTCCTGAAGGGAACGCTTGGCCTCCAGCTCTGCCTTCTCCTTGGCGGCCAATTCGTCCCGCGGGGCGACCCAGATCACATTCCCGGACATTCGCTTGTCCAGGCCCTTCGAACGCATGATGATGTCAAGAGCCTGGTCCCAGGGGACGTCCTTCAACCGGATCGTGATATTTCCAGTCACCGTGTCGCTGGCGATGATGTTCAGGCTCGTGAAATCGGCGATGACCTGCAGTACAGCCCGTACATCCACGTTCTGGAAGTTGAGAGAAAGCCTTTCGCCGCTGTAGACAGGCTTGTCGCTTTTCGCGTACTGGGGATCATCCAGGGAGCGGACCTCGAGGATGAACTGGTCACCGGTCTGGTACGCGTAGTAGTCCCACTTGCCCCGGGGCGTGATGGTCATACGCGTGGACTTTTCCTGGGGAATCGTCTCGATGACCTGTACGGGCGTGGCGAAATCGGCCACCTCAAGGCGACGTTGCAGGGGAGACGGGAGGTTGGTGTTCAGGAAATCCACTTGGATGGACTTCCCTCTCTGCTGAATGTCCACTGCGCCCCCTGGGCTGGAAAGGGACACCATGACACGGCCTTCTCCATTTTTTCCTCTTTGAAATTCGACATCCCGCACGCTATGAGCCGAAGCGACAGAGGAACTTGCCGGCTTGGGAGCGATATCCTTGGCGGCAGTATGGGCGCCATGCAGCACCGCATATACATTCTTGCCATCCCGTCTGATTTCATAGTTTGCGGGCGCAGCCAGGTTTACCACCAGACGGGTTCGTTCACCGGACTGGACGGCCTGGAAGCTCTTGACGACACCGCTATTGAGCTCTTCCGGAGCCCGCCCCATTGAATTACGCGTATCCGCGAAGTCCAGCACGAGGCGGTTTGGGTTGCTGGTGGTGAACGCCACAGGCTCTGCCGCCAAATCCTGATTGAACTGAATCTTGATGATCTGGCTGTCTTCCTTGCCCTTTGCGACGGTCACCGCCAGGAGACCATTTGGCGCACTCCAGGCATGCAACGAGAAGAGACATGCGGTGGCCGTAAAGACCGACAGGCATACCGTTCGGCAACGAGAAAGCATACTTAGGGTCACATTCATGCCAATTACTCCTGCAGGGCCAGACTGGCCTTTGATTCAATCCATTCACCGGCGCCATCCTGAATCGTTTCTCTCAATTCGACGGCGGAGTCCGATATTCCAATGATCAAGCCATAATTCTGGCCCAGGTAGTTTCCTTTCGTGACTCTGGAAACGGCCCCATCCGGGGTCTTTACTAGGGCATACAGATGGCCTTTCTGGGCAATTGTGCCCACCATTCTGAGCGCATCCAGCGGGAACCCTTCCAGATATTCCTTCTGCCGCCGGACATCCGGCTGGAGCGCGCCACCGGATTGGCCTGACTTGACAACGCGAGGCCTGAAGGGATCCAACTGACCTTCAGGTATGAAACTGAATTCTTCCTGGGGCTTTAATTGAGGCAATGGGTCGAGTGCGTGCTGGCCTTCCTGCCCTGCCTGGGCCATGAAGGTCTTCAAGTCAGCAAACTCATCCTGTTCGCAACCTGCGAGAAATATCAAGGTAAAAAGAACAATCAGCCTCATTTTTTCTGCTCTTTGCTCTTCTTCTGGGCAGCCATTTCACTATCGTCAAGATAGCGATATGTCTGAACCCTGGCTTCCATGGTCAGGATCGCCCCCTCCTTGCCTGGCGTCAGGGAAACATCGTGCAAGGTCACGATCCTGGGCAACTTGGCCACGTCATTTACGAACCCGCCGATATCTGGATATCCACCCGTAACGCGTATATCCACCGGCAATGTGGCGTAAAAATCCGCGGGTGTTTCTGTCCCTGGCCTGAAAAGTTCGAAGGAAAGTCCCCGCCCCACACCCACCTGGTTGATATCGGTAAGCAATGCATCCATCTCTGAACGGTTGGGCAATTGACGCAACAGGGACGCGAGGGACTTTTCGATTTCTTCCAGCCGCCGCTTGTAGGTTTCGTAGTGGTAGGCCTGGCTTTTCTTGG
Organism: Thiobacillus sp.; assembly: GCA_024235835.1. NCBI lineage: Bacteria > Pseudomonadati > Pseudomonadota > Betaproteobacteria > Nitrosomonadales > Thiobacillaceae > Thiobacillus > Thiobacillus sp. The sequence continues at coordinate 375,993 of JACKLQ010000002.1, forward strand.
ACGAATACGCCTCGCGCAAGGTCTGCTCGTCGTTACGCGCACTCTCCATCTGAGTGATTGCGTCGGACCAGATCAAATACCACCCCAGCGCCACAATGCCCAGAAAAATCAGGACCATGAGCACGGCCCGCACAGGCGCGGGGGCACTGACTACATCCTTGAGTTCCAGGTTATTGATGTCAGACCAGTTCATGCTAGCCCCCCGTTCCTGGTTTGACGGGTTTTTCCTCCGTTTGCGCCACACGCTCAATCTGGGCATTCAGAGTGAATTCATTCAATCTCTGGTTGCCCACCTGGGAGGCCTTGACTTCCACCAGCGTCGGTGCATTAAACAGGGTGGAGGCATCCAGGGCACGCATGAAGGTTGACACGCGTGCACTTGACTGTGCATACCCAACGATGACGAACTTGTCCCCGGTCTGTTTGATGTTTTTCAAATACAAGCCTTCGGGCACTTGGGCGGACAATTCGCTGAACAGCCTAACGGATTCACCCCGATTAACCTGCAAGGACTCCACCACGTCCTTTCGAGCCAACAGGTCTTGAGTCTTTTCCTTCAACTGGGCAATTTCCTGAATCTGCTTGTCGAGTTTGGCGATCTCTTCGCGCAGGAATGCATTTCGCTGTTCCTGCTGGGCCTGGGCGTTGGAAATCCAGTACTGCCCCGCAGCCACTGTGGCCACACCCAGCCCAGCGGAAAGCGCTGCCATGAGGGCAAACAGGCGTTGTGCACGTGCTCGCCTCATCTGCCGATGAGGCATTAGGTTGATGCGTATCGGTGTCATACCGGGTCAAACCTTCTCAATGCTAAGCCACAGGCGACAAACAGGGCGGGAGCATCCAACGCCAATTGCCTCGCGCGAACATTCGCTGACACGGCCATCTTCGAGAAGGGATTGGCGATGAGCGTGCTCGTCTGGGTCTTGCCGTGCACGACATCATCCAGGCCAGGAATGGCCGCACAGCCACCAGCCAGCAGGATGTGATCCACTTTTTGAAACGACGTCGCGGAGAAAAACATCTGGAGCGCCCTGCTTATCTCCAGTGCCACGGAATCCAGGAAAGGCTGCAGGACTTCCGACTCATAGCGTTCAGGCAGGAGCCCCTTGCGTTTGGCATCCTCCGCTTCCTCAGGCGTCATGTCGAACCTGCGGGTTATCTCGCTGGTGAGCGCATTGCCCCCCAAAGCATGTTCCCGCTGGTACACGGGCTGGTTGTCATTCAGCACATTGAAATGGGTTGTCTGCGCACCGACATCGACGATGGCCACCGTCTGCCCCTGCCCATTCTCGGGCAACTGGAATGCCAACTGTTCATAAGCCGTGAGTATGGCGAAGGCATCCACATCCATGATGACGGGCTTCAAGCCCACCGCTTCAGCAATGGCCACGCGCTCTTCCACGCGCTCCTTTCTGGTAACCACCAGCAGAGCATCGTTCTCGTTGGGGTTCTTGGCATTGGGATCCAGCACCTGGTAATCAAGGCTGACCTCGTCCAGGGGAAAGGAGGCCATTTGGTTTGCGTCTGCCGCCACCTGGGCTTCGATCTCCGACTCCGAGGCAGTGCCCGGCAACAGGATTTTTTTCGTGATCACCGCCGACGCCGGCAATGCCATGGCAATGTGGCGGGTCTTGGTTTCCAGCTTGCGCCAAGCTTCCCGCATTGCGGCTTCCACGAGATCTGCCTTGGCGATGACACCGTCCATGACGGCTTCCTTCGGCAATGGTACGACCGAATAACGTTCGACACGCCGAACACCCTTGCCGCTCTCGCTCAATTCGAGCATTTTCACGGCCGATGAGCTAACATCGACCCCGATCAAGGGACGCGAACCCTGTCCTAAAAACGCGAGTTCCAAATATCGTCTCCCACAAGACCGCCTACACAGGCGACATTTAATAATCTGGATTAAATCCTAGCAACAACTTTATTTATCTGCACAATATTTTCTTTTTGCCTTTCCCCCAAGCCTCGTTATGACCCGTTGGTGGCATTATCTTTTGGCGGTAACAGCCGTCATGCTTGTATCGGCCTTTGCCGTGGCGGCCTTGGCGACAGCCTTGGTATACCCCAATCTGCCCAGTCTCGATAGCCTGACAGATTACCGTCCGAAGCAACCTCTCCGCATTTACACCGAGGATGGGGCCCTGATCAGCGAGTTCGGGGAAGAACGCCGCAAGGTCGTCCACCTCAAGGAAACCCCCAAAGCCCTGCGACAGGCCATTCTGGCCGCGGAAGATGAACGTTTCTATCAACATGGCGGCGTGGACACGTTGGGCGTACTGCGGGCGGCCGCATCCAACCTGGTATCCGGAGGAGCCAAGGAAGGAGCGTCAACCATCACGATGCAGGTAGCGCGCAACTTTTTCCTTTCGTCAGAAAAGACCATGCGGCGCAAGCTCAACGAGGCACTGCTTGCCATCAAGATCGAGCATGCGCTTACCAAGGATGAAATCCTTGAGCTATATATCAACCACATCTATCTGGGACAGCGCGCCTATGGCTTTGCTGCTGCTTCCCGCATCTATTTCGGCAAACCCCTGGAAAACTTGAGCCTCGCAGAGGCTGCAATGCTCGCGGGCCTGCCCAAGGCGCCCTCCGCATACAATCCGGTGGTCAACCCAAAACGCGCAAAAACCCGACAGCTGTATGTACTCGGGCGTATGAAAACATTGGGTTACATTTCACAACGCGAATATGACACGGCCAAGAATCTTCGCTTGCCAGTAAAGTACTCCCCGTTGAGCTTTGAGGTCGAAGCCCCTCATCTGGCAGAACTCGTGCGCCAGCGCATGCAGCAGAAATATGGGGACAGCATCTATGTCAGCGGCATGAAGGTCTTTACAACCCTGCGCCGCGTGGACCAGAAAGCCGCCATCGAGGGGGCCAAGCGGGCCGTCCTGGAGTTCCACCGACGTCGCGGCTACGCGGGCCCCGAAGGCAAAATCAAGTTGCCATCTGACCCGGCCCAGGCAGACAAGGCCATTGAAGACGCCCTGACCGACCGGGAGGAATGTAGCGGCCTCCTGCCCGGTGTGGTCATCGCGCTGGACAAGAAGTCCATGAAAGTCCGCTTGCGTAGCGGCGAGGATATCTCACTGGGCGCCACGGAAATCAATTTTGCCCAGCGCCACATCAGCGGCAAAGTGCGTGAGGACATGCGGCTAGGAAAGGGCAGCATCGTCCGCGTAGCCCGGTATGATGCCCGCCAGCCCTGGCAGCTGACCTATCTGCCCAAGGTGGAAGTCGGGTTTGTGGCCCTGTCGCCCGACACGGGTGCGATACGCGCCATGGTGGGCAGCTTCGATTTCGCACGCAACCAGTACAACCACGTTACGCAGGCATGGCGCCAGCCAGGGTCAAGCTTCAAACCCTTTGTCTATTCGGCAGCCCTGGAGCGCGGCATCACCCCTGCAACGCGATTCGACGATGCACCCATCACCATTGACCCCGCCGAAACCGGTGGCGTGCCCTGGGAACCCAAGAACTATGATGGCTCCATGGATGGCGCGAGTACCCTGCGGAACGCGTTGACCAAGTCCAAGAACCTGGTCTCCATTCGGGTACTTCAAGCGGCAACGGCGCCATTTACCCATGAGCACGTGGCCAGGTTCGGCTTTGACATGGGGCGTATCCCCCCGTACCTGACCATGGCGCTGGGTGCCGGCGAAGTAACCCCCCTCAGCCTGGCAACCGGCTACGCTGTATTCGCCAACGGCGGCAAACGCGTCACGCCATGGCATCTGCTCAAGGTCACGGACAAGGACGGCCGCGTACTCGAGAACTTCACCGCACCGGCCTCCCTGCCCGTCCTTGACCCTCGAAACGCCTTCACCATGGCCAGCATGATGCAGGACGTGGTCAGACGCGGCACGGCTACCGGCGCCATGAAACTGGGACGCAGTGACCTTGCGGGCAAGACCGGCACCACCAATGACCACCGTGACACGTGGTTTGCCGGTTTCCAGCCCACACGCGTGGCGGTGGCATGGATGGGCTACGATCAACCACGGCCCCTGGGCGGTAGCGAAACAGGCGGCGTGACGGCGTTGCCCATGTGGATTCAGTACATGGGAGAGGTATTGCAGGGTGTCCCGGAGATGCCTTTCGCCGTTCCTCCCGGGATGGTTGCAGAGCCCATCGACCCCGCCACGGGAAATACCCTCCCTGAAGGCCAGGGGATGACAGAATACTTCTACCAGGAATTCGCGCCCGGATCGTTGCTTCCGTCCGGTGTCGCGGAGCCCCCAGCCGATGGCCAAGCGCCCTCATGACCATGCATTGAAATCCGCCCAGACGCGGACGCTGATTGCCGAACTGGCGGGACGCCTTATGGCCGAACATGGCATCCGCGACTACGCTCTGGCGAAGAGAAAGGCGGCACGGCAATTGGGCTTGCCCGAGGGAGCCAGCCTGCCCAGCAACGAGGAAGTCGACCAGGCGCTGATGGAACGCCAGAGCCTGTTCGAACCCCATGACCAACTCCTCCTGCTGGCCGAACTGCGGGACGAAGCGCTGCAAGTCATGCAGGTATTTGACCGCTTCAACCCGATACTGACCGGTGCAATTGCATCGGGCGCCGTCTCCGAGCACAGCATCATCGAACTGGATATCCAGGCTGACTCCAGCAAGGATTTCGAGCAATTCCTGGTAAACCAGGAAATCGAATTCAAAGTCATGGACCAGGCAGGACAGACGGCCTATCTGATTTATGCCGAGCCGGTGGATGTCCTGGTACGGATTCCAACCAAGGACCGGCACCCGGGGTACAACTCCCAAAAGAGTCATCTGAGCATCAAACAGTTGAGAAAGCTGGTTCAAACCACTTATTAAGAAGCATCAACGCTGGTTACACTACGGCGCTGGCCATTCCCGAATCAATTTCGATCGCCAGCGCCACCTAGATGATTCGTTTTTTTCGACACTACATTCCCCTTAGCCTCGCCCTGTTGACAGGCGCGGAACTGGTGCTGTTCTTCCTGATTGCCCAGTACACGGGCATCCATTACGGCCATCCCGCAGCGAATGGCTCCCTGGAATCCGCGTACAAGCCCTGGCTGTTCGCCATGCTGCTCAGCCTGATGAACTCCATGTTCGGCCTGTACGACTGGGAATGGACCACGGGCTTGAAGAGCCTGCTGATACGTGTCCTGGGCAGTCTTGTGGCGGGCGCTGCCATCATTGCCGCCGGCACGATGTTCATCCCCAACCTGTTTCCGAAGGGTGCCGAGTTCGCCGCAAGCATTGCCTTGGTGGGGTTCAGTGCCATCCTAATCAGGCTGTTGTTCATGGAATGGGGCAAAACCTCCCTGTTCAAGAAACGGGTCCTGGTGGTAGGCACCGGCAGCCGGGCCGCGAAAATAGAGGAAATCATCCACGGCGGCGAATCCCAGGGCATCGAAGTCGTGGGTTACCTTCCCCTTGGCACCACCCACAGCTATGTCCCCCATGAGAGGCTGATCCACGGCGGAGGCCGGCTCTACGACATAGCCCTGGCCCTGGGTGCGACCACCATCATCGTGGCGATCAGGGAGCGGCGAGGCGGGGGGCTGCCCATCAACGAATTGCTGGAATGCAAGTTGCGGGGAATCGAAATTCTGGACCTGCCGGCCTTCTTCGAGCAGCAAACCGGCATATTGCCCCTGGAATCCACCAACGCCAGCTGGATGATCTTTTCCGAAGGCTTTAGCCAGGGTTCGTCACGGGATCTGGTCAAGCGGGTCTTTGACCTGCTCGTCAGCGGCAGTTTCCTGTTGCTGTTGTTCCCTCTGATGCTGCTCACCGCCCTCCTGATCAAGCTGGAAAGCCGCGGCGCCGTGCTGTATACCCAAGAAAGGGTGGGCCAGTTCGGCCAGTCCTTCACCATCTACAAATTCCGCAGCATGCGCACGGATGCCGAAAAGGAAGGCGCCCCGGTCTGGGCCCGCAAGAACGATGACCGCACTACTCGCGTGGGCAGATTCATACGGCGCACGCGCATCGACGAACTGCCCCAGGTACTCAACGTCTTTGTCGGCCACATGAGCTTCGTGGGGCCACGCCCGGAACGCCCGTATTTCGTCAATGAACTGGCCGAGCAGATTCCCTACTACCACGCCCGCCATAGCGTGAAACCCGGCATCACCGGGTGGGCCCAGGTCAAGTTTCCCTATGGAGCCAGCGTCGAAGACGCCATGAACAAGCTGCAATACGACTTGTATTACGTCAAGAATCACAGCCTGTTTCTGGACATCATGATCCTCCTCCAAACCGCTCAGGTCGTCGTATTGGGCAAAGGAGTCCGCTGACGTGGATTTCGCGGCCCTGGGCTACGGACTGGCCGCCATCGCTTTTCTGTTGCTTGGGCTCGCCTCCCGGGGCCGGGATGGCCCCCCCGGGGTACCGGGCGTGGCGGTCCCCTCCCTGGCCAGCGCCTTATGGGCCGCTGTGGCGGCCATGGGGACCCTCTCCGCCGCAGGCAGGACATTGGTGGGATTGGCGGAGGTCGCCCACAGCCTGATCTGGATCTGGTACCTGTGGCGCAACCTGCGGGCCATGAGGGACAAGCAGCAGGACGGCCGCGATTCCCTGGCCTTCCTTGGTCAGCCCCTGGCCTGGCTGGCGGGTATCGCCCTCGCATCCCAGGCCATATTGTTGCTGGTGCCCCACCAGTCCCTGGCCTATTGGGCCAGCGCGGTGGTGCCCGCCGTCCTGTCCGTGGCCGGCCTGGTGCTGGTGGAGCAGCTCTATCGCAACTCTTCCCCCCAGGAGCGATGGGCCATCAAGTACCTGTGCATCGCCCTGGGCGGCAGCTTCATCTTCGACTTCTACCTCTACTCGGAGGCCATGCTGTTCGCGGCCTTCGACAAGGGGGCCTGGAGCGCGCGGGGACTCATCAACGCCCTCCTCGTGCCCCTCATCTGGGTATCCCTCAAGCGGCGCATCCATACCGACTTGAAGGTATCCATTTCCCACCGGATGGTCTTCCACACCGTCAGCCTGCTGGGCACGGGCGTCTACCTGATGCTGATGGCCGCCGCCGGGTATTACCTGCGCCTTGTGGGTGGACAGTGGGGACACATCCTGCAGACGGTCTTCCTATTCGGGGCGGTCCTGGTGCTGTTGCTGGTGGTTTCCTCCGGCACGGCGCGGGCGCGGTTGCGGGTCTTCCTGTCCAAGCATTTCTTCCGCTACCGCTACGACTACAGGGAGGAATGGCTGCGCTTCACGTCCATGCTGACGGAGGGCGAGCCCGGTAGCCAATTGTATGAGCGCACCCTGCACGCCATGGCCCGCCTGGTCGACAGCACCAGCGCAGGGCTATGGCTGAGACAGGACCAGGGCATCTTCCGCCGGGTCGCGGAATGGAATCTGGCAACGGCCAACGGCCAGGTTTCGGCCGACGACCCCTTCATCCGCTTCATGGAGACGCGCAACTGGGTCCTGGATCTGGGGGAGTGCCGGGACCAGCCCGCTATCCTGGAAGACAACCCATTGCCCGATTGGCTTGAACAGGCCTCGGAGGCCTGGCTCGTCATCCCCCTGCTCTGGCACGAACACTTGCTGGGCTTCATGGTACTGGGCCCCTCCCTGGGCAAGATCCCCTTCAACTGGGAAGTGAGCGACCTGCTCAAGACGGCGGCCCGCCAAGCCGCCGCCCACCTGGCCCAGGCCCAGGCGGCAGAAGCCCTTACCGTGGCCCGCCAGTTCGAATCCTTCAACCGGGCCGCGGCCTTCGTGGTACATGACATCAAAAACCTGGTGGCCCAGCTCACCCTGTTGCTGGCGAACGCCGACAAGCACAAGCACAAGCCCGAGTTCCAGGAGGACATGCTTGCGACCATAGAAAGCTCCGTAGCCCGCATGAACAGGATGTTGACCAAGCTCCGGGACGAGCCCACCCAGACGCGCTCAGTGACGATCCTGCTGGACAAGCTGTTGGAGGAAGTCATTCTCAGCAAGAGCGCCTACAGCCTGAAGCCCTCGCTGCAGGTCAAGACTGGCGGGCTGAGGGTCAGGGCCGAAAAGGAACGGCTCCTCCGGGTCATCGGCCATATCGTCCAGAACGCCATCGAGGCCACGCCATATACCGGTCGGGTGGGTGTTACACTTTCCCAGGATCATGAGTGGGGCGTGGTGGAAGTGGAGGACACCGGCTCCGGCATGGACCAGGCATTCATCCGCGAGCGCCTGTTCAGGCCATTCACCTCCACGAAAGGGACGGGGATGGGCATAGGCGCTTATGAATGCAGGGAATACATCCAGGAACTGGGGGGAAACATCCTGGTGGAAAGCCGCGTGGGCCCGAGTCCCCACCAAGGCACAAAGTTCACGATCCGCCTTCCCCTTGCAGACAAGGAGAATGCACAAGCATGAGCGACAAAGCGCCCAAGATATTGCTGGTGGAAGACGATGTTGGCCTGCAGAAACAGATCAAATGGAGTCTTGACGACTACGAGGTCATCCTGGCGGGTGACCGCGAAGGCGCCCTGAACCAGATTCGCCGGTTCGAACCCGCCGTGGTACTGCTGGATCTGGGCCTGCCACCGGATCCGGATGGGGCAACGGAGGGGCTGGCCACGCTGCAACAGATCCTGCAACTCAGTCCCGGCACGAAGATCATCGTCGTCACGGGGAACCAGGACCGCGCCAATGCCATCCAGGCCATCGGCTTGGGCGCGTTCGACTTCTACCACAAGCCCTTCGACGAGCAGATCCTCAAGATCGTCATCGAGCGCGCCTTCCGCGTGCACGAACTGGAAGACGAAAACCGTGCGCTCTCGTCGCGCAACCGTGCCGAACCCCTGCAGGGCCTGATCACCAACGACCCTGACATGCTCAAGGTTTGCCGCATGATCGAGAAAGTGGCGCCCAGCGACGCCTCCGTGCTGCTCCTGGGCGAATCCGGCACCGGAAAGGAAGTTCTGGCCAGGGGCCTGCACGAACTCTCGCCCCGGGTGAAGGAACGCTTCGTCGCCATCAACTGCGCGGCCATCCCGGAAAACCTGCTGGAATCCGAACTGTTCGGCTACGAAAAGGGCGCCTTCACCGGCGCGGCCAAGCAAACCATCGGCAAGATCGAATATGCCGACAAGGGCACCCTGTTCCTGGACGAAATCGGCGACCTGCCCATGCCACTGCAGGCCAAGCTGTTGCGCTTCCTGCAGGAACGGGTCATAGAGCGCCTGGGCGGACGCGGGGAAATCCCGGTGGACGTGCGCGTGGTCTCCGCCACGCATCAGAACCTGCCCGAACTCATCAAGGCCGGTCGCTTCCGGGAAGACCTCTTCTATCGACTCTCCGAGATCTCGGTGCTCATCCCTCCCCTCAGGGAACGGCAAGGCGATCCGTCCCTGCTGGCCCATGCCTTCCTCGAGCGCTTCAACCAGACTCAGAAACGGAGCCTTCGGGGCATCACCCTGGACGCCCTACAGGCCATCGAAAGACACACCTGGCCAGGCAACGTGCGCGAGATGGAAAACACCATGAAGCGGGCGGTCATCATGGCCGACGGCCCCCAGGTGACCAGCGAGGACCTGGGCCTGAAAGCCACCGACCATGAAGACCAGCCACTCAACCTGCGGCAGGTCAGGGAGGAAGCGGAGCGGCAGGCCGTGGTCCGCGCCCTTGCCCGCAGCAACGGCAACATCGCCCAGGCGGCAGAATTGCTGGGCGTTTCCCGCCCCACCCTGTATGACCTGATGAACCGGTTCGGGCTGAAGTGAGAATGACTTAGCCCTTTTCAGGAATATCCGTTCGATAGCCACCGCGCCCCGTCCCAATCTACAAGACCTGTTTCACCGAGGTTCCCCATGAAACGCTCCCATCGTCGCCAAGCGAAATCCATGCAATGGCTGAAGGCCAACCTTCCCAAGCTGCTTATCGTGCTTCTGGGAACCACCGTTCTGGCCGGTGGCCTCTACATGGTCACGCGAAAATCCCCCGACGATCACCTCCGGTCAGGCATCGCCCTGCAGGAGAAAGGCGACCTGAAGGGTGCTTCCATCGAACTGAAGAACGCCCTCCAGGCCATGCCCGACAATGGGGAGGCTCGCTTCCGCCTGGGCCAGGTCCTTTTTTCCCAAGGCGACTATCTGGGCGCGGAGAAGGAATTCAAGAAATCCCGTGAACTGGGCTTGCGCGATCCGTCTTTGGACGTTTTTCACGCCCGAACCCTTCTCCAACTGGGGGAATTCCGGCGCCTTCTAAGCGAAATCCAAATTCAGGATGGCATCGAGCCCGACGCTCGTGCCGCGCTCCTGGCCCTCCGCGCCCGCGCCCAGTTTCTCTTCAAGGACGGCGTCAACAGCCAGCGCAGCCTCAGTGAAGCGGACGCAATCGTGCCCGAACATCCGGAATCACTCTTCACCCGCGCTGTGGCTGCCTTTTCGGAAAAGGATACCGACGGCGCCCTCGCCTTCATGGACAAGGCCCTCGCCAAGGCTTCCGGGCGAGCGGATTTCTGGCTGCTTAAGGGCGACCTGCTGCGCATCACCAAGAAGAATGACCTTGCCATGCAAGCCTATACCAAGGCCCTGGAGAGCGAACCCGCCAACGTCCCGGCCCGGCTGTCCAGAGCCCAACTGCATCTGGAATCATCCGACCTTGACAAGGCCTCTGCCGACCTCAAGGAAGTACGCAAGCAAGCGCCCAACGACGTGATGGGGCGCTACCTGGAGGCATACATCGAATTCAGACGTGGCCGCCACACCGAATCAAACAACATCCTGCAAGGCATCCTGCGGGGCTCGCCAGGTTTCCTGCCCGGACACATGCTGGCCGGCACGGTCAATATCGCCCTGGGCAACCGGGAAGCCGCACGGGCCCACCTGGACAAGGTATTGGCCGCTGCGCCAAACCATGCCCTGGCGCGAAAGCTCATGGCCGCCACCATGGCAGACCTGGGCGACCTTGGTCAGGCCAAGGCCTTGCTCGCCTCCTTCGGCAATGCCGCCGACGACCCTTTACTCAACACCCTGCAAGGCAAGATTTCCCTGCGCCAGGGCGATTATGCCGAGGCCCGGAAACACCTGGAGCAGATTCCGGAGGGCACCCGGCAGGACGCCAAGTATTTCACGGATCTGGCTGCGAGCCGCCTGGGAAGCGGTGACGAAGCCGGGGCGGTGGCTGCCCTCAGCAGGGCGGCCGAACTGGACACTGAAAGCCAGCGCCCGGAGGTGCTGCTGGTCGTGACCCACCTGAAGGCAAAGCAATACGCCGAGGCCCTCAAGGTCGTGGACAAGCTTGGAAAGGAGCGCCCCCAGGATCCGCTACCCCACAACCTGCGGGGCGCCATCCACATGAGCCAGCAGGATGTCGGCAAGGCCCGTTCCAGTTTCAACAAGGCCCTGGAAGTGAGGCCCGATTATTTCCCCGCCGCATCCAACCTGGCGCTGCTGGACATACGCGCGAACGATCCCAAATCGGCCAGGGCCCGGTACCAGCAACTCCTCAAGCACAATCAAAAGGAAAGCCGGGCCTGGCTTGCCCTGGCGGCCCTCGACGCCCGGGACAGGAACGATGCCGGCCACCTGCAGAATCTTGAGGAAGCGAAGAAGGCCAACGACAAGGCACCCGAGCCACGCGTCATGCTGGTCCGCTACTGGTTGGGCAAGAAGGACGCAGGCAAGGCCCTGGTGGAGGCGCGCTCCGCCCTGGATGCCACGGGCCGCACGGCGTTCACCGAATACATCGGCCTGGCCCAGGCCTCCCAGGGTGACCACACCAACGCCCTGGCCACGTTCAGCAAATGGGCGGAATCCAATCCGGCCAACCCGGTGGCGCATTTCCGGGTCGCCCAGGAACAAGCAGCCACCAAGGACCTGGCGTCTGCCCTGAAGTCCCTGGACAAGGCCCTGGCCCTGCGTCCGGATTTCGTCGAGGCTGACCTGAACAAGGCTCTGATCCTCGGACAGACGGGGCGCAGCGAGGATGGAGTCAAGATCGCCCGCAAGCTGCAGGCAAGACTTCCCAAGGCCGCCGCAGGGTACTTGGCCGAAGCGGAACTCCTGAACGGAGAGAAGCGATACCTGGACGCTGCCAGGCAGTTCGCACGAGCTGCCCAGCTTAGCGGCAAAGGCCAGACGCTCATGCTTGCCCACCAGGCCTACCTTAAGGGCGGTCAGGGCGTGGAAGGGGAAAAACTGCTCTCCCAATGGCTCTTGGCAAACCCCAAGGACACGACGGTGAGACACCACCTCGCCCTATCCCAACTGAACGCCCGGCGGCTGAAGGATGCGGCGGACAATTACCGCATCCTGGCCCAAGCCAGCCCCAAGGATCTGGTCGCCCACAACAACCTGGCCTGGATCCTGGGGGAACTGGGGGACAAGGAAGCCGTCAGCGTGGCTGAACAAACCCTCAAATTGGACCCCGACAACCCCGCCACGCTGGACACCGTGGGGTGGGTCCAGGTGAATGCCGGCAACACCAAGCGGGGCCTGGACCTGTTGCAGCAAGCCCATGCCAAGGCGCCCACAGCACCCGAAATCCATTGGCATTTGGCAATGGCCCTCGCCAAATCCGGGGATCGTCAACGTGCCAAAGAGGAATTGGAGAAGCTGATCTACAGCGGGCTTGATTTTCCGCAGAAGGCCCAAGCGAAAAAGTACCTCGAAAACCTTTGACATCATGGCCTTGACCTCAAGCGAAAAGGCCATCGCTCGCACCAATACCCTACATATCCAAATCCGGGAGCCGAATTGTCATGATTGTCCGCCTTCGTCCTGTTTCCACCATGCTGGTTCTGGCCCTTGCCTTGGCAGGATGCGGCAAGAGCCCGGAAGAACACTTCGAGCAAGCCAAGGCTCTGTACGCAAAAGGCGACAGCCAGGGCACCATCCTTGAACTCAAGAACACGTTGCAGGAGCAACCCAACAATGCCGAGGCACGGCTGCTTCTCGGCAGGACCTACATTGCCCAGGAGAGCTATGCCGATGCTCTGAAGGAACTTGAGCGTGCGCAGAAGAACGGGGTTCCGGTCAACCAGGTCCTGCCCCTGCTGGCCAAGACCTACCTGCGCACGGGGCAAGCCCAGAAAGTGCTCGATTTGGGGCTGCCTCCAGGCCGGCTGAACCGGCAGGAAATTGCCTCCATGCAAGCCACGCGTGCGGAAGCATTCCTCATCATGGATAGGCGAGCTGATGTAGACCAAGCCATCGCCATGGCAGAGGAGGCCAACCCCGGCGACCCGGACCTGCTGGTCCTCAAGGCACGTCTCGCCCTGCAAAAGGGCAATAGAGCCGAAGGCATACAGTTCCTTAACGCTGCGATCAGCCAGGACAAAAACCATGTGTATGCTTACTATCTCAAGGCAGCCGCGCAGGAGTCTGAAGGCAAGCTCGACGAAACCCTCAACACCTACAGGGAAGCACTGAAGCACGACCCCAAAGCTTTTCGTGCTCACCTTTTCATATCCAGCATAGAGCGTAGACAGGGCAACCTCCAGGCAAGCGAAAAATCCTTGCAGGCTGCCGAGATAGCTGCACCTCGGCACCCGCTTGTTATTTACAGCCGGGCAGTTATTGAACTCCAGCGAAACGATCTGGATGCCGCCAATGAATCCATACAACAGGTCTTGAAGCTGGTACCAGACTACCTGCCCGCAAGACTGGTGGCTGCCCTCGTAAATCTGGGCAAAGGGAACTATGAGCAAAGTCTCAAGGACGCCCAGCGAGTCTTGGCAGAACAGCCCTCCAATACCTTGGCAGCGCAGGTGGTTGCAACAAGCAAACTGCGATCGGGCGACCCCAAGGCGGCCATGCAAACCCTCAGCAAGCTCCTCGAGGATCGCCCCAAGGATCCAGTACTGCTGAGCATCGCTGGCGAAGCCTCCATGCAGGCCCAGGACTATGCCCGTGCCCAATCATTCCTTGACCAGGCAGAAGCCCTGAACCCAGGGGACTTGGCCATCAAGGAACTTCAAGCCACAAACCTGTTGGCCCAGGGCAAGACCGACTTGGCAATTGCTGAGTTGCAGCAAGCCAGCAAAGCCAGCGACCAGGCTAGAAATGCGGACATCTCGCTCATACGCATTCACTTACAACGCAAAGAATTTGACCAGGCATTCCAAGCTATCGACGCCTTGGAAAAGAAACTGCCCAACAGTCCAGTCCCCCATGGCCTTCGTGCGATGGCCTACGTCTCTAAACCGGACATTCCTTCAGCTCGTAGGTCCCTGGAAAAGGCCTTGAGCGTGGACCCCACCTATTACCCCGCCGCAGCCACGCTGGCCGAGTTGGATTTGAAGGACAAGGACATCGCAGCGGCACGCAAGCGCTTCGATTCAATACTTAGTCATGACAAGGCCAATGTCAGTGCCATGGTTGCGCTGGCTAACGTGGCCCTCCTTGAAAAGAAGAAAGATGATTATGTGAACTGGCTGGAGAAGGCTCTCAAGATCGACACCAGAAACATGGCAGCCCATGCTGGCTTGGTCAGACACCACCTTGCAAAGCAGGACAAATCCAGGGCCCTCGCCCAAGCCAAACAAGCGCAAGACACGAATCCAGAAAGCCTGGCCACGATCAACCTCCTGGGCGCAACACAAGCTGCAGTTGGAGATTGGGGTGCCGCCATTGATACCTATGCGCGTTTGGTGAATAAGGCCCCCCAGTCAGCCGAGGCCCTTCTGCTATTGGCCAAGGCCCAGTCCGCCATTAAGCCAGTCGATGTGGTACGCAAGACGCTCACCCAAGCCATCGAGCTCAAGCCCGACTTTCTTCAAGCCCAGGACGCCTTGATCAGGTTGGAGTTGGTGAACAATAAACCAGATGCCGCGCTGGCCATCGCCCGCAAAATTCAGGCTCAACAGCCCCGCTCTCCCATTGGATATGACCGGGAGGGCGGGATTCTTCTGTCGCAAAAAAAATATCCACAAGCTGTCTCCGCCTTTGAGAAGGCGCTCTCCCTTAGTGCCGGAGGGGATGTGGCGGGCTCGATCAAGCTGCATCGGGCCCTATTCATGGCGGGCAACGCCAAGGCCGCCGACCAGCGACTGACTAAACTGCTCAGCGAGCACCCCAAGGATTCGGTCCTGCGCACTTACGCGGCAGAGTTCTTTATGGTGACCAAGCGCAACCGGGAGGCCATCGCCCAGTACGAAGTGCTGCTGGCACTCGCCCCGAACAACGCATTGGCCCTGAACAACCTGGCCAACCTGTACCTGCGCGAGAAGGACAGCCGCGCCCTTGAAACCGCTGAAAAGGCCCTCAAACTCGCCCCCGATCAACCCATTACCCAGGACACCCTGGGATGGATCCTGGTGGAGCAGGGTCAGTTGCCCCGGGGCATGGATCTTCTCTCCAAGGCCGCATCCAGGGCCAGCAAGGACCCCTCCGTGCGTTACCACTATGGCGCCGCCCTTTATCGAGCCGGCAAGAAAACCGAGGCCAAGAAAGAACTGGCGGCTGCGGTGGGCATCGGCAAGTTGTTTCCAGAAAAGGAACAGGCTGAAGCCCTTTTGAAGAACCTGTGACGACCTGACCTCCCCTGTCCCTTGCCTCCAGGAAGCACTGAGTTGCCCATGCACAAGCCCCCCAAGCCCATCGCCCCCCTGCTGGCCCTCTTGCTGGCCATCTTCCTGGCAGGCTGTGGTGGCAAGACGCCGGAAGAGCATTTTGAGCAAGGCAAGGCCTTGCTGGCCAAGGGCGACCGGCAGGGGGCCATCGTGGAGTTCAAGAACACCCTCCAGGCCCAACCGGCCAATGCAGCGGCCCGGATGCTGCTGGGCAGGATCTACCTTTCCAGCGAGGCGTATGCGGATGCCCGAAAGGAGTTGGAGCAGGCGCGCGAAAAAGGGGCTCCGGACGAGGAGGTCCTGCCCCTGCTCGCCCAGGCCCTGGTAAGAAATGGCGAGCCCCAGGCGGTCGTGGACCTGGGCAACCCTTCCGACAAGTTCGGTGCCCCGGCGAGGGCTGCCTTGTACACCTGGCGAGCGGCGGCCCTGCTGGGGCTGGAGAAGGAGGATCAAGCCCTGGAGGCCATCACCGGGGCCGAAGCGGCGGACGGAAGACTGCCTGACCTGCTGCTGCTCAAGGCCAAGGTTGCCCTGAGCAAGCAGGACAAGACCCGGGCCAGGCAGTTGCTGGAAGCTGCCCTGGCCGAGAACGCCAAGTTCAACGAGGCCCTATATCTGAAAGCCGCCCTGCTGCAGTCCGAAGACAAGCACGACGAAGCCCTCAAGGTCTATCAGCAGATCGTCGCCAACGACTCCGGGCAGTTCCGCGCACACCTGGCGCTGCATGGGCTGCACCTGCGCGCCAGGGACATGGGTGCCGCCGAGCGGGACCTGCAGTCCGCCGAGAAGTCCGGCTCCAAGGACCTGCTGGTCAGACTGGCACGGGCCACCTTCGAACTGCAGCGTGGCCAACTGGACAAGGCCAGCAGCGTCCTCCAGGACCTGCTGCGCGCCGCCCCCAACCACGTGCCCACCATGCTGGCCTACGCCATGACCAGTTATGCCCAGGGCATGTATAACCAGAGTCAGAAGTACGCCAGCGGGGTGCTCGGGGCCCAGCCGGACAATCTCATCGCAGCCCGGATCCTCGCAGGCAGCCAACTGCGGCAGGGTGACGCGCCGGGAGCGCTGAAAACCCTCGAGCCGCTCCTGGCCAAATACAAGGATGACCTCCAGCTACTGACCCTGGCAGGGGACGCCCACCTGCAGTTGGGGCACAACACCAAGGCCCAGGGCTACCTGGACAGGGCGGCCCAACTGTCGCCGGACAATGCTTCCATCAGCGGCCTCCAGGCCGTCGGCCTCTTGGCCGCAGGGCAGCGGGACGACGCACTGGCCCATCTGGAACACATGGCCAGCCAGGGCGACAAGCCCGGCCGGGCCGATCTCGCAGTGGTCCTGATGCACATGGGCGACCGGGCCTACGACAAGGCCCTGGACGCCATTGCCAAAATGGAAGGCAAGGCCCCGAGGAACCCTGTTGCCGAGAACCTCCGTGCCGCAGCCTTGATGGGTAAAGGCGACCGACAGGGAGCCCGCCAGGCCCTGGAGCGGGCCCTTGCCCTCCAGCCGGACTTTTATCCTGCGGCCTTTAACCTCGCCCGGCTGGACATGCTGGACAACAAGCCAGAAGTCGCCAGCAAGCGCTTCCATGCAGTCCTGTCCAAGGACAAGGCCAACGTCCGGGCCATGCTGGCCCTGGCGGACCTGGCCGCCATCAAGCGCCACGAAAGCGAATTCGTTGACTGGTTGCGCAAGGCGATCAAGGCGGATCCCAGGTCCCTGCAAGCCCATGCCGCCCTGGTCCGTTATCACCTGACGCGGAAGGATGCGGCCAAGGCCCTCGCCCAGGCGCGGGAGGCCGCCGCCGCCAACTCCGACGACCTCAATACCCTCAAGTTGCTCGGGGACACCCTGTTGGCCACGGGCAACCTGGACCCGGCCATCGACACCTACACCGGCATCACCCAGAAAGCCCCCAAGTCACCTGAAGCCTTGTTGGACCTGGCCCGGGCCCAACTGGCGGACGGTCGCGTCCTGCCTGCACGGGAAAACCTCCGGCAGGCCCTGGCCATCCGGCCGAACTTTCATCCGGCCAAGGAAACGCTCATCCGCGCGGAAATGGCCGACAAGCAGGTCGAGAGCGCCCTGGGCCTGGCGCGGGAACTCCAGTCCCAGCAACCCAAATCGCCCTCCGGCTTTGCTGCCGAGGCGGACATCCTCTGGTCCCAGCAGCGCTTCCCCCAGGCCATCAAGGCTTATGAACAGGCGTTCGCGAAAGATCCCTCCACGGGCCGCTTCGTCAACCTGCACCGGGCGCTCATGGCTGCAAACCGAGTAGCGGAGGCGGACCAGAAACTCGCCGCCTGGCTCAAGCAACACCCCGATGATCACAGCGCGCGCCTATACGCAGCCGAAAGCCACATGCGCGGCAAGCGCTACAACGAGGCCATCGTCGAGTATGAGGCGCTGCTGAAGGCTGGCCAGGGCAACGCAGCCGTATACAACAACCTGGCGACCCTTTACCAGCGCGGCAACGACCCCCGCGCCCTGGCCACGGCCGAGCAGGCCTACAAGCTCGCCCCCGACCACCCGGGGGTCATGGACACTCTGGGCTGGATCCTGGTGCGACAGGGCAAATCCGCTCGCGGGTTGGACCTCCTGGCCAAGGCGTCGGCCCAAGCCCCCCACGTCCCCACCCTGCGCTACCACCACGGGGCCGCCCTGGTCCGCGCGGGCAAGAAGGCGGAAGCCAGGAAGGAACTGGAGGCCGCCATCTTCATCAAGCAGAAGTTCCCTGAAGAAGAAGAAGCCAGGGCCCTGCTGAGCAGCCTGTAGTAGCCGGTGTCGGAACTGTCGGGTTTCTTGACAGACACCCTGAGACCGCACGGAAATCGCTCAAATATCCTCATAAAAATCAGTATGTTGCAAGAGGTTTTATAACTGGCACGGGTTCTGCATGACGGTGGACGCAACTGCCCGCAAGAAAGGGAACCCAAATGAAACACCTGATGAAAAAATCCCTGGTGGCCCTGGCCATCTGCACCAGCGCCACCACCGTTCAAGCCGCCGAGATCCTGAACTGGGACTTCAGGCTTGAGAACGGCTTCACCGCCTGGACCCCCAATGGTGGCGGCTTCAACCCCACCGGCTCCAACAACAACGCTGCCCTGTCGGCCTCCAACGACAACTTTGACATGCAGGTCGGCCCCGACATCGACTTCAGCGCCATCGGCAACGTGCCCACCAAGCTGACCTGGGGTGAGCCCGCCACCAATGCCGGGCAATCCTCCCTGGACGTGGGGGGCGGCAGCAATGGCCACTTCACCGGCTCGGTGGTCACCAACGGCCCTGCCGTGCTGACCACCTACCTGGTGCACAACAACAACGTGATCTACGAGCCCTCCCTGGAAACGGCCACGCTGTTCGACGTGCTTTATCTTGACCCCAACGGCGCCGCTGCCCCCGGCGCGTTCCAGGTGCCGGCCCTGTCCTTCGCCATCCATTTCCTCGAGACCACCAACCTCGACAATCAGGCCGCCTGCCAAAACACCTACGGGGTTCCGGGCAACTCCCTGTGCGAGGACATCTTCGTCATCGACGCGGCCGGCGCCGGCTTCGTGGAAGCGGACGGCAGCCTGACCACGCAGTTCACCTACGACGGTTATGATTACTACAGCAAAATCTTCGTGACGGGCCTGGGCCTGCTTAGTGATACCGCCTGCGACGTGGCGGGGGCGGATGCCGGCTGCATCGGTTTTGTTACCCGGGAAGGCCAGTCCAACCGCTTCGACGTTCGCTTGGCCATCACCGACCAGGCCATCTTCATTCCGCCCAACGGAGTGCCCGAACCCGGCACTCTGGCGCTCCTGGGCCTGGGCCTGGGCGGACTGGGTTTGAGCCTGCGCCGCCGTTCGCGCTAAGCCATCGGTCGCGGGGCTCAGGCCCCCATCCAACGCACAGGGGCTTCCACGGAAGCCCCTGATTTTCTCCCGGCACCACGGGCCCCCATGCTGCCGAAGGCTATGGACACCCGGACGGGTCAGCGGGTCTAATTCACCCACACTCCGTTAGCGCAGCCGCCGCGTGAACACCACAGGCTTGAAGATCCACCCTGCCCTCGTCGTCGATTTTCGACTCGCCCTGCGCAACATCCTGCGCCAGCGGCGGCGCAGTGCCATCGCCATCGCCGCCATCGGCTTCGGCGTCGTGGCCATGATGCTGTCCACCGGCTACATCGAGTGGATTTTCTGGGCCAACCGGGAAAAGGTGGCCGTCACCCAGTTGGGGCACATCCAGGTGGCCCGTCCCGGCTACCACGAGGAGGGGCTTTCCGACCCCATGTCCTTCCTGCTGCCGACCAAATCCCCCGCCCTGACCGCCCTGGAGGGCACCCCGGGCCTGCGCGCCGTGGCGCCGCGCCTTACCTTCAATGGCCTGATCAGCCACGGGGAGAGCACCATATCCTTCATCGGCGAGGGCATCGACCCGGTCAGGGATCCTTCTTCCCAGTACCTGGAAATCCTTTCGGGCCAGCGCCTTGCCAACGAAGATCACATGGGCATCCAGATGGGCATCGGCCTGGCCGCCAACCTGGGCGTCAAGACGGGCGACACGGTGGTCCTTCTGGCCAACACGGCCACCGGGGGCATCAATGCCGTGGAAGTCCACGTACGGGGCCTGGCCTCCACCTCCATGAAGGCTTACGACGACACCATGCTGCGGGTGACCCTGGACACCGCCCGGAAATTGCTGCGCACCCAGGGCGCCCACCTGTGGGTGGTTGGCCTGAAGGACACCGACCTGACGGACAAGGCATTTGCTGCCATCCATGACAACCCGGCCTTCAAGGCCTATGAAGTGACCCCCTGGACCAAGCTTGCTGACTTCTACAACAAGACCGTGGAACTGTTTTCCAGGCAGATGGGGGTGGTGAAGTTCATCATCGCCGCCATCATCGTGCTCAGCATCAGCAACACCATGACCATGAGCGTCATGGAACGCACCGTGGAAATCGGCACGGCCATGGCCCTGGGGGTCCGGCGTCGACGCATTCTCACACTGTTCCTGCTGGAAGGGGGCCAACTGGGGGCCGTGGGAGGAATCGTCGGCGTGACACTGGGCTACCTGGGGGCCGTGGCCATCTCGTCCATAGGCATTCCCATGCCACCCGCCCCGGGCATGTCACGGGGCTTCGTCGCCGGCATCACCATCACGCCCACCATCGTCTTGGAGGCCTTGCTGCTGGCCGTTTCCACGGCCCTGCTGGCCAGCATCTACCCCGCCTGGCGCGCGTCGCGCCTGGTGATCGTGGACGCCTTGCGTCACAACCGCTAGGGAATCCCGGACATGTGGAAACTCGCCCTGCGCAACGTCCTGCGTCACAAGACCCGCACGGCCATGACCCTGCTGGCCATCGTCACCGGGGTCGTGGGCCTCGTCCTCAGTGGCGGGTTCGTGCACGACATCTTCACCCAGTTGGGGGAAGTCCTCATCCATTCCCAGTCCGGCCATATGCAGGTCGCCCGCAGCGGCTATTTCGAGCGCGGCGCTCGCAGCCCGGAGAAATTCATGATGCAGGACGCTGAAGCACTGCGGGATGAAATCCAGGGCATGGACGACGTCGATAACGTCATGGGACGACTCTACTTCGCCGGCCTGCTCAACAACGGCCGCACGGACCTGCCCATCGTCGGCGAGGGCGTGGAACCGGCCCTGGAGGCGAAGCTCGGCAGCGGCATGGTCATCTCGTCCGGGCGCAGGCTGGAGGACAAGGACGAGCATGGCATGATGATCGGCCAGGGCCTGGCCCGCGCCCTGAAACTGGCCCCTGGGGACTGGGCCACCCTGGTGATCAACACCCCCGAGGGGGCCCTGAACAGCATGGAATTCCAGGTGATCGGCACCTTCCAGACCTTCTCCAAGGATTATGACGCCCGCGCAGTGCGCATCCCCCTGGCCGCCGCCCAGGACCTGCTCGCCACACCGGGCGTGAACACCCTGGTGGTGGAATTGAAGCACACGGAAGACACGGGCGATGTGGCCGAGCTCCTCGGGCAGCGCTTCGACGGCAAGGGTCTGGAGGTCAATTCCTGGCTCAAGCTTAACGACTTCTACGCCAAGACAGTAAAGATGTACGACGTCCAGTTCGGCGTGTTGCGCCTCATCATCCTGCTCATGGTGCTGCTGTCCGTGGCGAACAGCGTGAACATGAGCGTGTTCGAGCGGGTGGGCGAGTTCGGTACCATGATGGCCCTGGGCAACCGCAGCCGCAAGGTGACTGAACTGATCTTCATGGAGAACACCATCATCGGACTGGGCGGGGCCGTGATCGGCGTGGTGTTTGGCATCCTGCTGGCCATGGTCATTTCGGCCATCGGCATCCCCATGCCTCCGCCCCCCAATGCGGACCTGAGCTACATCGCCCACATCCGCGTGGTTCCCAGCGTGGTGGCGGGCGCCTTCCTGGTGGGCTTCGTCGCCACCCTCATCGCGGCCCTGCCCCCGGCACTGCGGGTGCGGCGCATCCCTGTGGTGGACGCCCTGCGCCAGAGCATCTAGCCCATGCCGGCAGCCGCCGTGTAAACATCAAAGCGTCATTGAGAGCCCAGCGAAGCAATCCAGCAAACTTACAGGCTCGACACCCATGGATCGCCGTGCCGCAATGCTCCTAGCGGTGACGGTCCCCATCCAGCGCTTTGCTAGAAGTCGTACCTCATTTCAGCGTAGGCCCGGTCCTGCTGGTCATACTGGCCGAACAGGCCCGTGACCGGCCCGTTGAAGAGGTCGAGTCCGAAAGTGAGTTTCCAGTTGGGCCGGAAGCCCCAGGAGGCCTTCGGACGCAGCATCCAGTCCTGGCGGTTCAGGCTGTGCACCAGCAAGGCCTCCACTGCCCAGTTGTCCGGCAATTTGCGGTTCACCAGCAGCGATACGCCGTTCTCGGCCCGGTCAGGAATGATGTTGGGGTTGTGGTCGAAGAAATAGCGCTGGAAGAACTGGGTGTTGACCCGGATCTCCGACGACGGGTTGAAGTCCAGGCCCACGGCCCAGTCCAGCGTGTTCTGTTCCACGACGCCGCCGGCGGGATCGGGCGCCACTACGTTGGTCAGGTTGAAGCGCCGTCCGTCCGTGTAGACCGCCTCGGCCTTGAGCACCACGTCGCGGAAGTCCTTGGCCAGGGTGCCGCCCAGTTGCCAGATCCGGTCATGGCGGGGCGTCAGGGTGCCCGGCGTGAACTGGTAGAACGTGGGCGAACCATTCATGCTGGTGTAGTAGAAGCCGGAGAAATCCCAGCCGTTGGTCAACTGCGTCAGCCTCACGCCGAAATTGCCGTGGTTCAGGCCCTTGCTGGGCTTGTCGTCCCCCAGGATGACTGCGGGAATGGGCAGGGGATAGGCATAAAAATCGGCGCCGCCGCCCGGGGCAAGGAAGTTCTTCGGCTTGCCGATCTCGTCATAGCTGGGGAAGGGGATCCACACCACTTCGGCGTGGAAATCTTCCTTGAAGTACTCGGCGCGGGCGGCCCACTGGGGGATGCGCAGGACCTGGAAGTCCGGCAGGATGAACTCGCGCAGATCCTTGGCCGAGACCACGTCGGCCACGAACATGCCCACCAGTTCGCCCCAGACGATGTGCTGACGCCCCAGGCGCCAGTCCCAGTCACCGGCCGTGAAATCCAGGTAGGTCTCCCGCACCTGGAATTCCAGGCGCTGGTCGTCGCGGACCTGGGCTTGATAGAAATCGTCCAGGTCGTAGATGGCGTTGTAATCCACCCGGCCGCTCAGCTTCCATTTCATGCCCTGCGCCAGGCGACCCTGGGTACCCAGTTCCAGGCGCACCATGGCCTTGGACCAGTGTTCGGGATCGGCGAGGGTGCCCGCAGTCTCGGCCTGGATAAAACCTTGCAGGCGCTGCGCGGGCGCAACTGCAGCCGCGGCCTTCTCGGGGGCGGACACCTTGGCCGGCTCGTCGAACAGGGCCTCCTTGCTAGCCGGCAGGGCGGCTTCCTCCTTGGCGGCAGCGGGCTTGGCCGCCGCGGGTTCCAGGGCAAACAACTCATCCCTGGAAGCCGGCACGGCTTCGGGCGCCCCGGCCGGCTTCGGCCTTTCGGCCGGTGTCTCAGGCACCAGGTCGAACAGCGCATCCTTTGACATGGGCGCCTCCGCCCCAGCGGCGACGGGCATCCACCCTCCCGCAAGCAACAACATCCCCAACAAACCCATGTGGCGATAACTCATGCCATGCACTCCTTAATGCGGTTGTCTCTCAAGAAAACGAAGGGACGGCTCGGAGGGTTTTATTCGAGCCGGGGGCACAACTCACCCCGTTCTCACTTGTTTCCAGCCCTTCTCCTGCTTCATCGCCAGCATGGCCAGATGGCCATCCTCGATGCGGACGAGCCGGTCCGCCATGGACATCACGCGCCGGTCGTGGGTGGAGAAGATGAAGGTCGTCCCGAGCCCCCGGTTGATCTCCTTCATGAGCCCCAGGATGCTTTCCCCCGTCTTGCTGTCCAAGTTGGCGGTGGGCTCGTCCGCCAGCACGATGCGCGGGTTGATGGCCAGGGCCCGGGCGATGGCCACCCGCTGTCGTTGCCCGCCGCTGAGTTGGTTGGGCATGTGGTGGGCGTATTTCTCCAGTCCCACCATGTGGAGGTAGCGCTTGATCCGCTTGGCCCGGTCATGGGGGCTCAACTCAGGCAACTGCAGGAGGGGATATTCCACGTTCTCCGCCGCCGTGAGCACCGGGAACAGGTTGAAGGTCTGGAAGATGAAGCCCGTGGTGCGGGCCCGCAGGTCGGCCAGTTCATCCGCCGACAAGCCCGTCACCTCCTTGTCGTCGATGAACACCCGCCCCGTGGTGGGCGTGTCGATGCAGCCGATGATATTGAGCAGGGTGGTCTTGCCGCTGCCGGATGGGCCGGCGATGGCCAGGAAGACGCCCTCCTCGAAAGAGAGTGTAATATCGTGAAGTGCGACCACTGTCTGGTCGCCCAGTTGATATTCCTTGGTGACGCCTTCTACGCGGACCAGGCTCATGAAAGGGCTTCCGTGCAAGGCAGCGACATTGGATGGCCCAGTGACATGTCCGTTATTCCGTTCTTAAGCATCCGCTTGTTTCCTACCCTATCCCTCATGGCCGGTCTGGCCCTGCTCACGGTGTTCTCCAGTGCCGTCGTCGCCGAGAGCCCGGAGCGCGGGGACAGCCTGGCGCGTGCCATCCTGGAAAAGTCAGACGCCATCCGCTTCCCCACGGAGGGCTTCCAGGTGGACATCAACATCACCAGCACGGCCCCGGAACAGGATGCGGAAGTCCGCAAGTACCGCGTCCTCTCCAAGGGCAACGACAATACCGTGGTGATGATACTGGAACCCGCCTCGGAGCGGGGCCAGATCATGCTCATGAAGGGCCGCGACCTGTGGGTGTTCATGCCCAACGTCTCCCAGCCCATCCGCCTGGGCCTGGCCCAGCGTCTCACCGGCGAGGTGGCCAACGGCGACCTGGCCCGGGCCAACTTCAGCGGTGACTACAACCCGGCCCTGTTGCGCTCGGAAAGGGTGGGGGGCGAGGATCACCACGTCCTGGAACTCATTGCCGTGGACCGGGGCGTGACCTACCACCGGGTGCTGCTCTGGGTGAACAAGGCCAACCACCGGCCCCGCAAGGCCGAGTTCTACTCCCTCTCCAACCGGCTCATGAAGACCTGCACCTATGAAAGCTTCCAGGAAATGGCCGGCCTGCGCCGCCCCACCCGGCTGGTCATGGAAGACGCGCTGCGGCCTGGCGAGGAGTCGGTGCTGGAATACAGCCACATGAAACTGCGGGACCTGCCGGACAAGGTCTTCTCCAAGGACTACCTGAAGAAGCTGCAGTAGCTTCGGCCGGCAAGCCAGGTCCCTTCAGGCAAAGGGGTCGTTCTTCAGGCCGCCCAGGCCAAAAAAGGTGCGCATGTCGTCCAGGTCCCGGCGGTAGCGGGACTTCAAATCACGCCGCATGGTCTTCAGCCGCAGGCGCAATGCCTCCGGCAGCGGCTTGTCCTTGCTCTTGACGATGACCAGGAAGGGGACCTTGAAGGTGGACACCAGCCGGGCCTCGTCGGCAAGGAAACGTTCGGTCAGGGCGGCGAACTCCTCTTTCAGGAAGGCCGCCCGCAGGGAACGCTCGTAGTCCAGGGAGAACAGGTGGGGCTGGTACCGGGCGTTCATGTAGGCGAAGAAAATCACCGACTTCAGGGACTTCAAGCGACCGAAGTCCGTCAGGTAGACCGCCCCGCCTGGCTTCAACACCCGGCGGACGGCGGCGAAGCACGCCTCCAGGTGCCCCAGGGTGGGCAGATGGTGCAGGGCCATGGTGCTGATCACCGCGTCCATGCTCCCGTCCGGGATGCCCGGCAACTGGGTGATGTCGCCCTCCCGGAACGAGACGTTGGTCAGCCCCAGGGCCCCCACGTGTTTTTCCGCGTTGGCCAGCATGGTGGGGGACAGGTCCATCCCCGTGAACCGGGTGCCGGGATTGAATTCGGCGACCTGGGCCAACTGGGTGGCCGGTCCACAGCCCAGGTCCAGCACCTGGGCCCGGCCCTGGATCACCTGGCTGATGCGGGCGGAATGGAACAGGTAGGCCGCCGCCATGACCCCGTCGATGCGGCCGGCCTCGCCGTAGGCGGCCACCTGCTCCGGATCGTCCATGACCAGGTCGGGCTCGGGCTCCCTGGGCAGGGTGCGGTCCACGACCAGTTCGCGCAGGAAGGTGGGGATCAGGGCGGGATTGGGCATGCCAGCTTTATAAATGAAAAAAGCCCTGCCTGGTAGCCAGGCAGGGCTTCTTGGAGCGCTTGACCCGGGATCAGGCCTTGCGACGACGGGCCAGACCCAGACCCATCAGACCCAGGCCCAGCAGGCCCAGGGTGGCGGGCTCGGGAACGCGCTCCACGTTGACGGTGAAGTCAACGTTATCGAAGGAATCAAAGGGAGTAACCACACCTTCGGTTCCCAACAAGCTGCCGGAGCCGCATACATTAACGGGGCCCAATGCACCGCACCCGACCTTGTTAAAAGTCAGACCAGAATAATTAGCCAAGATGCTCAAACCCGTATTGAACACGCCACCATTCAGGGGAGCATTCGTTTGGCCCACAACATCAATGTCATTTGTAAAAGAGGTCGAAGCCCAGAAGTCGCTTGCGGTCGCAAAGCCAAGGGTCATAAAGGGCGAGCCATTGGTAGCCGTAGCAATGCAGGAGGCCAAATCAGTACAAGTGGCATTATTTACCCGGGTGTAGTCAGGTGTTGCGTCCTCAAACATTGCAACCATGGCGCCCACACCGTAAGTAGCTTGGAAACTAGCGGTTGGTGCAAACAAATACTTATAAACACCATCTGCTAGGCCAGGCGTAGCAGGAACAAGTTCTTGATATCCGACAACCACACCCTCAAAGAAACCAGTCAGTTCGTTGTTGCCACTGCCACCACCCAGGTAACGAGTTGCAAAACCGGTTTTTTCCAGAGTCTCAATCGTAAAGATACCTTGCAGGGTATCGCCCAACTCAAGCTTACGGTTGGTATTCAGGTCACCAGAGAGCCACTCGGCGCTGTTGTCAGACAACTGCTGGAAACCATCAAAGAACTGGCTGGCTACGGTACCGGCTTGGGCCCCAGCTGCCAGGGACATCATGGCGGTCAACGCCGCGAGTTTGAAGACTTTCATTTTCTTTCCTTTCGTTACATTGATCTTTGCTGGAACCTACTTACCTGCTCCGCGTTTTATCGCAGTCCAGTTAAAGCAACCACCGTGCCAATATCAATAAATCATCGCAACGCCATGATTATTAATGGAATAAATTCCTCTGAAAAATCGGGCCGAGGATCAGAAGCCGGACTTGTAAAGCTTGCCGACACCTACAGGCGCTGGAAAAGGGAAGTACAACGCCGTCGGGCCGCGACAGGGAATTATGTTCCAGATGACCCGCAGGAGCCCCTGTCACGACGCAGCCAGATAGGACTCCAGGGCGGATCGGGCGCTGTGGATGGCCAGGGGTTTGGCATAACCCACCCTGAACAGCATGAGGGGCACCCATCCCGGCGCCAGTTCCCGCCAGCCGTCAGCCAATGCGCTTTGCAGGTTGGGGGAAATGCACTCTGACGTTGCACCTTTCAGCCCATAGAGGGCTACGGCCGGCAGGGGCTGGAGCACCCGGCCCTGCTTCGTGGCCGTGAGCCAGACGCGCTGGAAAGTACGACCCGCCTTAAAGACGGACTGGTCGTCCGCCTCCTTCACGCCGATCATGCCCAGGTTGGGTGCCAACCAAGCCGGCAGTCCGCTGGCGCGCCAGCCCAGCATATGGTGGGTGCCGAAGAGATTGAGGGCGCGCATCAGGGGCCAATGGCGCATGAGGGCGAAAAAGGGCCGCAGGGGCAGCTCCACTCCCAACGCCCCTGGGGGCAGCCCTTCCTCACAGGCATGGCTCCAGCCCTGGTCGAAGCGGATGGCAGAAAACAGTTCCGCATGCAGTTCGGCGTTGCGAAAGCGCTCCGTCTCGGCCTTCCTCATCAGGCCGATCACCTTTTTCCTCAACCGGGGTTCGTCCATCCAAACCAGGTGATTGGACGGGGCGTTCGCCAGCTGAACCGAAAATTCGGCTTTTTCAGGCTCCGATAAGGCCGGACCGCGGAAAAGGACGCGGCGGTTGGTGTGCCGCAGGGGAATCATCGAACAGAGCGGATCCTCTGCCCGGCCATCCTGTGTGAATGTCACCTCCAGCAGGCAATCGGCCGGCGTCTGCCCGGGAAACAAGGTCACCGTAGCGGTGAGCCCGAAGCGGGTGGCGGCGATGGCCAGGTTCTCTGCCACCGCCCCGATGGACAACAGCAACAGGACCCGCTTGTAGCCCCCCTCGGCAGGCAGTTCCTGTTCCGTATGCTTTACCCGCAAGACATTTTGGGTCAATTCAAAACGGATGCGGTGCTGGTTGTCCGCGGAAGGCGCCAGCACGGCGCTTTCCAGGATGTACCTGAGCTGTTCCGGGTCCGGCAAACGCGAATCAGATGGGCTCATGCCCGACCCATTCCCCCCGGTTGGTGATGAGCTCCCAGACGGCGGGGCAGACCCTTTGGATGTTGGGCAGGGCTTCTTCCATGGTGCCCAGGCAGGGCGTGCGGTTGCCGTGGTAGTCCACGTCCGGGCCGATGCGGTTGAAGATGACCCCGAACCGGCCCAGCAGCCTGAGCAGGGCCGGTTCCATGACGGCGTAGCACTGGGTGATGCCGTGGTCGTAGGCCATGTGCATGACTGCGGCGAACAGGCCGAGGGAGATATGGGGCAGGACCCGGCGCTCGTCCTCCTCGAAATACATGTCCACGTTCTCGGCCACGCCGGCCAGGGTGCCGGATTCGCCGATACGGCGCTTGAACACCTTGGACACCGCGAAGCGGGAGATCTCTCCCAGGCATGCACGCTCGGCCGCATCGGCCACGGGCCGGTCCAGCTGGCAATGGGACTCGATGGGATAGGGAGCGGAGATGTCCTGGGGGTCGGGCAGGATCAGGCGGGCCGTGGCGGCATAGACACCGGTGCGCCGATGCCTGACCAGATAATGGTCCGAACGCCGGTCGAACTCGTCCTCTTCCCAGCAGATACGGCCGTTGCCCGCCACATCCACGCAGATGCAGTCGTCCTCGTCCTCGAACCCCGTCTCCAGGACATAGACCTGGTAGCGCAACAGGTACACCTGCTTGCGCAGTTCCGCGCTATCCGCATGGACCAGTTCGAAATAATCGTTGAAGGCCGAGACCAGATCCGGGCTCAAACCATGTCTCCTCTTGGGGTGGCAAGCCAGTGTGCCACAGGTTCGATGCCTTGGACGACTTATAGCCCCAGCATGTGCTTCGCCACGGCAATGGCCAGGCGGTTGAGCGGATTGGCGTTGCCGCCGGGCCGCCAGGTTCGGGCCAGCTTGTTGCGGTAGGCATCAAACTGCATGCCGTGGGGTGCGGCCAGCACCGGCCCACGGCCCAGGAGGATCTTGAGGGCCTCGGTGCCCGCCACGCCGGCGCACAGGGAGCAGGCCATCACCGTGGAAGGCCCCCGCCGCTCGGCCAGGTTCACCCGGGAGCGGTCCGCCAGGTAATGGCGGTGCAAGGCGTTGGGGGCCAGCCCGATGAGAAAACGAATGGCCTTTTCCAGTTCGGGACACCCCTGGAGCTGGAAGTAGTCTTCAAAACCCATCCGCCCCGGCAGGAAATTCAGGAGGGCTGCGCTCATTCCCAGGGGCGCCACGGTGATGGCCGGGATGCCATGGTCATGGCAATAGGCGAATACCTCCTCGCGTGCCTGGAAGGCGAAAAAATCCAGGCCGTCGACGTAAAGGTCCACCTGCGCAAAGAATTCGGCCAGGTTGGCCTGGGTCACGCCATCACGGAACCGCTTGATGTCAGCCTGGGGGTTGATCTCCAGGGCCATCTCGGCCAGGGCTTCCGCCTTGTGTCGGCCCAGGGCGCCCATGGAAGCGCCCGCCTGGCGGTTGAAATTGGCGAGTTCGAACTCGTCCAGGTCCGCGATATGGAAGTGCTGCACGCCCAGCCTGGCCAGGGTCAGCAGGTGGAAGCCGCCCACCCCCCCCATGCCCGCGATGGCAACCCGCTTGCCGCTGAGCAAATGCTGCTCGGCCTCGGTTACCCAGCCAATATTGCGCGAAAAGGCGGTCGTGTAATCGAAAAGGCTGGAATCCAAGTGGAAGTCATCCCTGCATCAGACGTTCCAGGATTCTGTCCTCTTCTGCCTTGGAAAGGAAATAGGGGAACAGCGAGCGTTCCTGCTTGGCCAGTTCGGGACGCCCGCCGAATTTGTCCACCATGTCCCGACCCCACTGGGTGTCCACTCTCAGCAGCACGGCCGGCGCGTTGACCCTGGAACACATGCGCTCCGTTCCCAGCACGTCAAACCCGAGCATGCGCTGATAGAACGAGACGTGGGACGGATTCACCTCGATGACGATGTCGGTGTAGCCCCAGATGCGCTCCGCGTAGAGGAAGGCAATGTGGAACAGGCCCGCCAGGATGCGCTTGGACGTGCGCTTGTTGTCGATGGCCAGCTTGGTGAATTCACAGACCCGACGTCCGGCTCGGCGCAGCTCGTCGACCTCGGGTTTGTAAATTTCGTCGACAAGCAGGCCAGCTCCCGTGTCGAAGCCCAGACTCAGGGTGCCCATCATCTCGTCGCCCTTGTAGCTGGCAAGCGTGATGTTTTCCGGGCACACCTGCTTGTGGCTCAGGTCCCCCACGGAGAAGTAGCCCTTTTCTTCGTAGCGGCGCTCGACCAGGACCCGGGCAGCCGTGGAGCGGGAAGCGTCGTGGGCCAGGCGAATCTTGATGGTGTCCTGACGGACGGTTTCTTCATTGTGGGCGCGCAACGGTTCAGGCTTGCGCGGAACCAGTCCTGCATTCTGCAAGTGGCCCGGCGGGGGCACGACCACGAGGGTTTTTGCCCATCGCTGGCTGCCAGCACGCAACCTATCAAAGAAACCCAAAGTCAACTCCTGAGCATTAGCGAACGCTTATGAATGATACACAGACTTCATTACACCGCCGGACGCTGAAGTGACGGATAACATCCCTTCAACGCTTCGATACAATCCACGCCATGCCGACCGAACCTCTACCTACCCAGGGCAGCGAACGATACCTGGTTCGCCACGCCCACGAGATAGAACGCATCCTCCGGGGCGTCATGGAATCCAAGTCCCCCATCGCCCTTTACGACACCAAAGGACGGGATTTCATCCTGTCCTCCATAGTGGCCCTGGACCCCCAGGAAGGTTCCCTTCAAGTAGAGCAAGGATCGAGCCAGATCCTCAACGAGCGCCTGCTGGAAAGCGGCCATGCCACCTGCGTCACCACCCTTGACCAGGTCCACATTCAGTTCACTGCCCAGGATATTCAACCCGCCCGGCTGGAGGAAGAACCCGTCTTCCGCTTTCCCATTCCCCGGGAGCTCCTGCGCCTGCAGCGCAGGGAGTACTACCGCCTCGGCACGTCCGTCATCAACCCCGTGCGCTGTGCCATCAACACGCCCCAGGGCTTCATTGATACCGTCGTTGTGGACATCAGCATAGGCGGGATGGGCATCCTCTCCTACGAAGGTGCCGGCTTGTTGCATCCCGGCGACAGCTATCAAGGCTGCCGCATCACGCTCCCCGGCACGGGCGAGTTCGCCATCAGCCTGACGGTGCGAAGCACCTTCGACCTCACCCTCAAGAACGGCCGGGTCACTCACCGGGCCGGCTGCCAGTTCATCGACCTGCACCCCAGCGTGGAGACGGAAATCCAGCGCTACATCAACCGCGTGGAGCGGGAAAGGCTGGCCCGTTACATCTGACCCGGTCTACCGGTCCTCGGCCAGCCACCGGGCCGCATCCAGGGCAAAGTAGGTCAAAACCCCATCCGCGCCGGCGCGCTTGAACCCCAGCAGGCTTTCCAGCACGCAGGCCTGCTCGTTGATCCAGCCGTTCTGGCCGGCCGCCTTGAGCATGGCGTACTCACCGCTCACCTGATAGACGTAGGTGGGTGCCTGGTAGGTCTCTTTCACCCGCCGCACGATGTCCAGATAAGGCATGCCGGGCTTGATCATGACCATGTCGGCCCCTTCCTGCAGATCCAGCCCCACTTCCCAAAGGGATTCATTGGAATTGGCCGGGTCCATCTGGTAGGTGTACTTGTCCCCCTTGCCCAAATTTGCGGCAGATCCCACCGCGTCCCGGAAGGGTCCGTAGAAGCTGGAGGCGTACTTTGCCGAGTAGGCGAGGATGCGAGTGTAAAGAAATCCGGCAGCATCCAGGGCTTCCCGCACAGCGTGGATCCGACCATCCATCATGTCCGAGGGGGCCACCACATCGGCCCCTGCGGCCGCATGGGTTTCGGCCTGGCGGGTCAGCACGGCGATGGTCTCGTCGTTGAGCACGTAGCCCCGGGGATCGTTGGGGTCGATGAGTCCGTCCTGGCCGTGGCTGGTATAGGGGTCCAGGGCCACGTCGGTGATGATGCCCAGCTCCGGGAACCGCTGCTTCAGGGCGCTGACCACCCGGGGCACCAGGCCGGCCGGGTTATAGGCCTCGGCTGCATCCAGGCTCTTCAGGCCGGCATCCACCACCGGGAACAGGGCCATGGCGGGCACCCCGTATTTCAGGCAGTCCTCCGCCACCACGAACAACCGGTCCAGGCTCATGCGTTGCACGCCGGGCATGGAGGCCACGTCCTCCACCCGGTTCTCCCCATCCAGCACGAACACGGGCAGGATCAAGTCCGCCGGGGTCAGCACCGTCTCCCGCATGAGGCGGCGGGAAAAGTCGTCGCGACGCATGCGGCGCATGCGTTTTTGGGGAAAGCGGGACAGATCGAACATCAGGCTTTGCTCCATATAACCAGAACGAATTTACCAGGCAGGTGACAAGCTTACCGGGAACCATCGCCCAGGACATGACGTCTATCAAGCCAGACGAGTGTCGTGAGACACAGCTTCCATCGTCTCCCGCTTCTCCTCCCTGAGCGGGTGCCTTAACGCAAGGTTAAGGCCTCTTCTACCCGGCCTGATCCCCTTCGGCCGGGTTTTTTTTGGGTGTCCCCAGCCATTGCCGCACCAAGGCCTCCGCCTCGTCCACACCCACCCGCTTCAGACTGGAGAACAGCTGCACGGAAGCAGGGAACCCGGCCTCCTGGAGGGCGGCACGTACCTTGAGCAGGGTTTGCTGGGCAGGTCCCCTGGACAGCTTGTCGCTCTTTGAAAGCAGCACGTGGACGGGCTTGCCCGAAGGCCTGAACCACTCCAGCAGGGACCAGTCCAGCTCAGTCAGGGGATGGCGGATGTCCATGATCAGCACCAAGCCCATGAGATGGGAACTGCGGGCCAGATAGCCGCCGATCAGGTCCTGCCACTGCATCTGCTGCTCCTTGGGGGCCTTGGCGAAGCCATAGCCCGGCAGATCCACCAGGAACCGCCCGTCGGCAATACGGAAGAAATTGAGCAACTGGGTGCGCCCGGGCAGCTTGCTGACGAAGGCCAGCCGCTTGTGGTTGCAGAGGGTATTGATTGCGCTGGATTTGCCCGCGTTGGAGCGGCCCGCGAAGGCCACCTCGGCCAGGCTTTCCCGGGGCAGGTCACGGGCATTGGCGACGGAGATATGGAAAACGGCGTTAAGCACGGTTGGCACTCATGTAAACAGGCCGTTACAATGCCGCGATTTTCCCTTGCTGTCATTCCGGATATTTAAGGAGCGTTTCATGAAAGCCTTCGCGCTGCTGACTGGCCTGCTGATTTCTGCCGTGGGCTTTTCCTCCCTCTCTTTCGCCAAGGGCGATGCCGCCAAGGCCCAGTCCATCGTCAACAACGTGTGCGGCGCCTGCCACAACACCGATGGCAACAGCAACAATCCCATCTACCCCAGCCTGGCCGGCCAGCACCCCGAGTACATTGCCAAGCAGCTCACCGAGTTCCGCTCCGGCGCCCGCATGAACGCCACCATGGCCCCCAACGCCGCCAAGCTCTCCGATGACGACATCCAGAACCTGGCCGCCTACTTCAGCGCCCAGCAGCCCAAGCCCAAGCAGGCCAAGGATGCAGCCCTGGCCGCCGAAGGCATGAAGATCTACAAGGGCGGCAACCAGGGCAGCGGCGTACCCGCCTGCGCCTCCTGCCACGGCCCCGCCGGTGCCGGCATCCCCGTGCAGTTCCCCCGCCTGGGCAGCCAGCATGCCAAGTACGTGCTCTCCCAGTTGAAGAACTTCCGCAGCGGCGACCGCGCCAACGACGGCGGCAAGATGATGCAGGTCATCGCCCGCAAGATGACCGACCAGGAAATGAAGGCCGTGGCCGAATACATCTCCGGCCTGCGTTAAGATTCTCTTCCTCCGAAGCGGCCCGCCTCGCGCGGG
This sequence comes from Thiobacillus sp., assembly GCA_024235835.1. Taxonomy (NCBI): domain Bacteria; kingdom Pseudomonadati; phylum Pseudomonadota; class Betaproteobacteria; order Nitrosomonadales; family Thiobacillaceae; genus Thiobacillus; species Thiobacillus sp. Next base: position 410,349 of record JACKLQ010000002.1, read on the forward strand.
CCGTTTTCTTTTGTTCTGCCGCCCATGTCCCAGTTCGACGACCTTAATCCGCAACAACGAGAAGCTGTAAAGTATCTCGACAGCCCCCTCCTGGTGCTGGCGGGCGCCGGCTCGGGCAAAACCCGGGTCATTACCCGCAAGATCGCCTACCTGGTCACCGGCTGTGGCATCGAGGCCCGCCATATCGCCGCCATCACCTTCACCAACAAGGCGGCGCGGGAAATGCGGGAACGGGTGTCCGAATTGCTCCCGGGTAAGGCGGCCCACGGCCTCACCGTCTCCACCTTCCACTCCCTGGGACTGCACATCCTGCGGGCCGAGGCCAGGCGCCTGGGCTACAAGCCCCGGTTTTCCGTGCTGGACGCCGCCGACGCCAACGGCATCCTGTCCGACATCCTCAAGAACCCGGACAAGGGCAGCCTGCGCCAGGCCGCTTCAGTCATTTCCAACTGGAAAAACGCCCTGCTCAGCCCCGCCGAGGCCCTGAAGGCGGCCGAAGACGAAGCCCAGCGCCAGGTGGCCGTGGCCTACCAGGCCTATCAGGACACCTTGCGGGCCTACCAGGCCATGGATTTCGACGACCTCATCCGCCTGCCGGTGGAACTGTTCCGCCTGCACCCGGACGCCCTGCAGACCTGGCAGGGCCGCCTACGCTACCTATTGGTGGACGAATACCAGGACACCAACGGCGCCCAGTACGAGCTCATGAAGCTGCTGGCGGGCCCCATGGGCCGCTTCACCGCCGTGGGAGACGACGACCAGGCCATTTATGCCTGGCGGGGCGCCGACGTGGAGAACCTGCGCCGCCTCACCACCGACTGGCCCCAGCTGAAGATCATTCCCCTTACCCAGAACTACCGCTCCAGCCAGCGCATCCTCAAGGCCGCCAACAGCGTCATCCGCAACAACCCCAGGCTGCACGAGAAGAACCTGTGGAGCGAGCTGGGTCTGGGGGACCACATCGAGATCGTGCAATGCCGGGACGACCGCCATGAGGCGGAAACCGTGGCCATGCGCATCTCCGCCCACAAGTTCGAGCATCGCACCCGCCATGCCGACTATGCCGTGCTCTACCGGGGCAATCACCAGGCCAGGCTGGTGGAAGAAGCCCTGCGGGAGGCCAAGATTCCCTACCAGCTCTCCGGCGGCCAATCCTTCTTCGACCGGGCGGAGATCAAGGACCTCACTGCCTATTTGCGCCTCATCGCCAACCAGGACGACGACCCCGCCTTCATCCGCGCCGCCACCACGCCCCGCCGGGGCATCGGTGCCGGCACCCTGGAAAAGCTGGGGGATCACGCCGGCAAGCGCCACGTCAGTCTGTTCGAGGCGGCCTTCGAGGAGGGTTTCCAGGCCCAGATGCAGGCCCGCCAGCTGGAACCCCTGGTGGAATTCTGCGACTTCATCAACCGCCTGGCCTTCCGGGCCGACAAGGAACCCGCCGGTCGCCTGCTGGAGGAACTGCTGGCCGCCATCCATTACGAGGAATGGCTCTACGGCAACGAAGACGACCGGTCCGCCAAGGTGAAGTGGGAGAACGTGAGGGAATTCGTGGACTGGCTGTCGAAAAAAGGCGAGGAAGACGACAAGAGCCTGAACGAACTCACCCAGACCGTGAGCCTCATGAACCTGCTGGAAGGCCGGGACGACACCGAGGTGGATGCCGTGCGCCTGTCCACCCTCCATGCCGCCAAGGGCCTGGAGTTTCCCCACGTCTATCTGATCGGCGTGGAAGAAGAGATTCTTCCCCACCGGGAATGTTTGGAGGGCCCCCGCCTGGAGGAGGAGCGCCGCCTGATGTACGTGGGCATCACCCGGGCCCGGCGGGGCCTGGTCATCACCCACTGCGCCAAGCGCAAGAAGGGGGGAGAGAACGTGCCCTGCGAACCTTCACGTTTTCTGTCGGAATTGGATGGGGGCGAGGTGAAGCGCTCCGGAGCCCCCGAAACAGACCCCAACGCCACCAAGGCCGAGGGCCAGCGCCGCCTCTCCGCCCTGAAGGCCATGCTGGGCAGCAAATGAAAACGCCGCCCGCAGGCGGCGTTTTCTGGCGGCTTCCGAAGCCTTACTGCTTCACGGCCGGCTTGGCGGCGGCCATCGCTGCCTTGGCCTGGTCGATCATGTAGTCCACGGCGACGATGGTGTCGGCATCGGACAGTTTCTCGTTGCCGCCCTTGGCGGGACCGCCGAAGCTGCCCTTGATGGCGGCGGTATACAGGTAGTCCCGGCCTTCCTTCATCAGGGCTGCCCAGGCCTGGGTGTCGTTCAGTTTCTGGGCACCAGTCTTGCCGGTGTCATGGCAGTAGGCGCAGTTCTCGGCGTACACCACCTTGCCCCGGGCCAGTTCGGCGGCGGTGGGCTCCTTTTCCTTCTTCAAGGTGGGCTCGAACTTGCCGCCGGCGACGTTGGTCATGTACACGATGCCCCGGGCCACTTCCAGGTCGGACAGGTCCGGCTCGCCGCCCCGGGCAGGCATCTTGTTGAAACCGTTGAGGGCATGCACGAGCAGGGTGTCATACCCCTTGGCGATGCGGGGGCCCCAGTCCTTGGATTCCTTGAACTTGGGCGAGCCCAGGGCGCCGGAGGCGTGGCAACCGGCGCAGATCTCGTTGTAGACCTGCTCGCCGGTCAGTTCCACCTTGGGGGCATTGGGGTCCACCGCGACGGACTTGCCGAAGGGCTGGATGCGAGACTGGACAGCCTGGTCGGAGACAGGCGCCGCATCCTCCTGGCCCATGCGGCCCTGGATGCCTATAAACAGCATAACGATGAGAAAAATCGCCAGACCGGGGGCGAACAAACCACCCAGAGTGGCAATAAGGAAGTCCTTCGGCGTGGTTTTGGTCATCTCGTGATGGTCGGCCATGGCGCAGTTCTCAATAACGGGGGTCGGTTGCAAAAACCTGCTGATTATACGGTCATATGCCTGACCGGCGTGAAGTGCTGTGCTATTCTTCGCGGCCCGCGCGCCCGTAGCTCAGCTGGATAGAGTACTGCCCTCCGAAGGCAGGGGTCGCACGTTCGAATCGTGTCGGGCGCGCCAATTCCCATCTCGGCCCCTCCCCGCCTGCGCCAGGTCAAGGCCAGGCTTGCCAGGTCGGCCTGTTCCTCTATCATCCCCTGCACCTCATTCCCTTTCACGAAGTGCCAGGAACAGCCATGCAGTCAGGTCCCCGCGAGATCACCACGCCCTTCCGTCCCATTCCCCTGGACGTGCCCGAGGGCATGAAGCCCAACGAGTTCTTCAACAGCACGGAGAACCTGAACGACCTGGTGCACAACAACGGCCTGCTGCAGAACCCGGAGGGCCTGCTGCTGTACCGCAAGGCCCTGGGCCACAGCAACGAGTTCGACGCCTCCATCATCTACAACACCTCCCGCGCCATCCTGGACCCCCTGGGTCGCCCGGTACGCCGCACCCAGGTGCCGGAGGCGGTGAAGAACGTGTGGAACCGGATGAACGCCATCATCTACGACTACATGCTGGAGCAATACCCGGACCCGGAGAAACACCTGGTCCTGGCCGGGGAGGCCAGCCTGGACGCCACCTGGCCCCTGACTTCCCCCGGCGTGCCCAGTATCCGCATGCTGCACAACCACTTCATCGTCTTCAACAAGGAAGAACTGGCCGCCGCCCCCGTGGCGGACGAGAACAACCCCAACCTCACCGACGGCGGCCAGCATTCCCTGTTCCAGGCCTATCTGCGCGATGTTTACCGGGCCTTCTTCGATGAACTGGACCTGGAGATCCTGCGTCCCTGCACGCCCGGGTCCTGCAAGATCGCCATCACCGGCTATCCCCAGGGCCTGCCCAGCTGGGAGGTGACGGGGGGCGCGGCGTCCCTGAAGGAAATCCGCTTCTGGAAGGAATACGACACCCTGCTCAAGGGCTTCATCGACTTCTACCGCACCTTCTTCAGCCAGGTGTCCACCCGCAACGCGCCCCTGCCAAGGGATATCCACTTCCCGGAACTGGTTGAGGACAAGCTCCAGTTCAACAACGACTTCCTCAAGACCGCCAAGATGGTGCGGGACCGCTGCATCAAGGACGCCAAGTACGCCAACGCCATCCGCTGGCAGCCGGCCTTCAAGCAGCTCATCTACCGCAACGACGCCGGCAAGCTCATCGTCACCATCAGCCAGAATTCCATCGGCAACGCCATCACGGAACTCCTGGGCGTGGTGGTGAACCGCCGCCCGGACGCCGACGCCTACGGCCGCGCCGAGCCGGCCCTCATCGCCCGTCTGCTGGAGGTGCGCCGCCGCCTGGTGGAGGCGGACCTGGGTGACACCATCGCCACGCCCTACTGGGACGCCTGATCCGCGGCCCGAAGGGTCTCATCCAGACGTTGCTGCTGCAGTTGCTGCGCGGCTTCCATCTGCCGCTGCACGTCCTGCTGAATCCGCTTTGCCTCCTCGGCCTCCTGGGCCTTGAGGGAGGCCTGAATGGCGGCGGTGCCCACCGTTTCCGCACCACAGCCCATCATCAGCAGGCCCAGCATAAAAGGCGCAATCCACCGCTTCATGACCATCTCCTAATAGCTCGCCTTCCCAAAGCGTAGGCCCGCCGGAGGGCAGCGCAAATAAAAAAGCCCGCCTAGGCGGGCTTTCAGGAAAGCGGGAAACGCTCAGAGGGGGCGGATATTGGAGGCCTGCTTACCCTTGGGACCCGTGGTCACCTCGAACTCCACCTTCTGGTCTTCCTTCAGGCTCTTGAAGCCCTTGGACTGAATCGCGGAGAAGTGTGCAAAGAGGTCCTCACCGCCTTCGTCGGGAGTAATGAAGCCAAAACCCTTAGCGTCGTTGAACCACTTAACGGTACCAGTTGCCATATTGAATCATCCTAAATGCGTGAATGGACTGACGGGCATACCCCCGCCACGCAAGCGCCAAGCCAGGGGTGCAACTGAAATACCAACCAAGGGTAGGGAACAGCCGAACAAACACCACTTGAGAACCTGCGCGCGTGACTCTACAGCAGCGTTTTCGCGGCAACAAGCACCCACATGCATTTAAGAAAATCATGATTTTCTTAGGCTCACGCCATGAGCCCCATGCATTCCACAATGGCTCCACCCTGGCCACTGGAGCACGCACCATGAAATCCCCCTCCCTCACCCGCTGTCTTCATCACCCCGACGGCCTGGTCCTGCTGGTCAGCCTGGTCTCCCTGGCATTGACCATAGGCTCCACGCTGCTGGGTTGATCTGCGCCTCGACGTAACCGGAAGCCGCCCTCAGGTCATGGTTCCCTGAGCCTGCCTGAAAGGCAGCCGGGCGGCCATCTCCGCCTGGTAATCCACCATGGCTGCATCCTCCCGCACCAGGAAGCGGGCGACCGCCAGCCTCATGGGCCCATCCGCGATCCAGTAGCCCGACCAGGTGGACTGGGGTTCGAAGCCGCGGGCCAGCTTGTGCTCCCCCTGGGCGCCCGGCTCGAAGCGTTCCAGGCCCTGGGCGATGGCGTACTCGATGGCGCTGTAATAACAAAGCTCGAAATGCAGACCCGGACAGGCCATGTCCGCCCCCCAGTGGCGGCCATGGAGGGTAGTGGCGTCCCGGTAGCAGATGGCGGAGGCCACCGGTGTCTCGCCATTCCAGGCCACGAACACCACCATTTGACGCCCCAGGGAAGCGCCCACGGACTCGAAGAACGCCTTGGAGAAGGCCGGGTGATTGCCGTGGCGCACGAAGGTATCCCGGTAATGGCGGTGGATAGCTTCCCAAAGCGGGGCATCGATCTGATCGCCGTAGCGTACCTCGATGCGCAGCCCCGCTTCCTGCACGCCGCGCCGCTCCCGCTTCAGCTTCTTGCGCTTCTCCGCACTGAAACCGTCGAGAAAATCAGCGAAATCCCGATAACTCCGGTTAAGCCAGTGGAACTGGACCCCTCGCCGCAACAGCAGCCCGGCCGACTCCAGCAAGGCCTTTTCGCCCTCCTCCACGAACAGGCACTGCCAACTGGACACTTTCATCTCCGCCACCAGGGCTTTCGCAGCATCGACCAGTTGGGCCCTTGCCTCTTCCCCGACCCGGCTCAGCAGACGCGGCCCTGGCGAAGGGGTGAAAGGCACGCCGGTGACCAGCTTGGGGTAGTAGGACATCCCCGCCTGGCGCCATGCCCCGGCCCAGTCCCAATCCCGGGAGAAGTCGCCGAAGGAGTTGTAGCGCTGGTAGAGGGGCAGCAACCCCGAAATCCGGTTCGCGTCATCCCGCAATACAAGATGCATGGGCTGCCAGTCCAGGGCCTCTGCGGCCGCCCCGGTCCTTTCCGCCGCCCCCAGGAAGGCGCGGCTGACGAAGGGATCCCCGGCCGTGGCCAGGGCTTGCCAGTCCGCTTCCGGCAGATCGTCAGCGCCTGCAAGCAACTGCGGCGACATGCCTCAAAGACCCGGGTCCGCGCCTGCCCTCGCCCGGCGCCACACCAGGCAGCGGTTGTTGGCGGGCATGGCCCGGTCCTCCACCAGCACCAGGCCGATGCCCCGGGCAAGAGCATCCACCGCCTCGAAATCCCGGATGCCCTGATGGGCGCCCCGTTCCTTCAGCCAAATCTCGAAGGCGGCATTGCTCTCGCTGGTGAATTGGCCGCCGTAATTGAAAGGCCCGTATATGATCAGCTTGAAATCGGCCGCCATGATGACAGGCATCCCGGTGAACAGGCGTTCCACGGCCTCCCAGGCCATGATGTGCAGGCAGTTGGCGCTGAATACCCCGTCGAAGCGCTGCGCCGGCCAGTCTCCAGACACGTCCAATTCCAGGGTGGGCGGCGTGTTGGGCAGGAGGGCCTCATCCAGCCAGGCCTGGATACCGGCCAGGTTCTCCGTGCGGTCGGAAGCCTGCCAGGTCAGATGGGGCAGGGCGGCGGCGAAATACACCGCATGCTGGCCCGTGCCGCTGCCAATCTCCAGCACTCGGCTTCGATCCATGAAGTGGTCACGCAACACCTCAAGAATGGGGTCACGATTGCGGTCACAGGAAGGGGCGTGGGGTTTTTCCATGGGGCTGGCGCATCAGGTTCGATGAGCCTTTTTACACGGAAAGTCTGGCTGTTGGGGTGGTGGACCGAAGGAGGATCGAACTCCCGACCTCCGCATTGCGAACGCGGCGCTCTCCCAGCTGAGCTATCGGCCCCCAGAAAGCTGGCGCGAAGTATAGCTAAAAGCCCTATTCCATCCTAGCGAGCCCTGCCCCTCGCCAGCAGCCAGATGCCGATGAGCACCATGGGCAGGGACAACCATTGGCCCATGCTCACCATATAAGAATGGCCGAAGATGCCGGCGTCAGGTTCGCGGAAGTATTCGGCGACGAAGCGGAACACGCCGTAACCGATCAGGAAGACGCCGGACACCGCGCCCACCGGGCGGGGTTTCGCCGAGTAGATCCACAGCAACACGAACAGGCACAGTCCCTCCAGCCCCGTCTGGTAGAGCTGGGACGGGTGGCGGGGAATCTGGTCCACATGGGGGAACACCATGGCCCAGGGCAGGTCCGGCGGCGCGGCACGGCCCCAGAGCTCGCCGTTGACGAAGTTGCCGATACGGCCGAAGGCCAGGCCCAGGGGTACCAGGGGGGCGACGAAATCCCCCACCTGGAGGAAGCTGCGGCCGGTCTTGCGGCCGAAGGCCCACAGGGTGACCAGTACGCCGATGAGGCCGCCGTGGAAGGACATGCCCCCCTTCCACACGGCGAGGATTTCCGCCGGATGGGCCAGGTAATATCCCGGCTCGTAGAACAGCACCTGGCCCAGGCGCCCCCCCAGCACCACCCCCAGCACGCCCCAGAACAGCAGGTCGTCCAAATCCTTCTTGTTCCAGCCCAGGTCCGGCCGGGTGGCGATGCGCCGCCGCCCCAGCAGGATGAAGGCGATGAAGGCCGCCAGGTACATGAGGCCGTACCAGTGCACCGCCAGGGGGCCCAGCTTGATGGCGATGGGATCGATGTCGGGGTAAACGAGCATGTTGGGCGAGGGGTCGGAAAGGGCCGGCTGGGATAAAATGCCATGGATTATAGAGACCCAAGGTTTCAACCATGCCCCAATACCGCTCCCGCACCACCACCCAAGGCCGCAACATGGCCGGCGCCCGCGCCCTGTGGCGTGCCACCGGCATGAAGGATGGGGATTTCGAGAAACCCATCATCGCCATCGCCAACTCCTTCACCCAGTTCGTGCCGGGCCACGTCCACCTGAAGGACCTGGGCCAGATGGTGGCCCGGGAGATCGAGGCGGCGGGTGGCGTGGCCAAGGAGTTCAACACCATCGCCGTGGACGACGGCATCGCCATGGGCCATGGCGGCATGCTCTATTCCCTGCCCAGCCGGGACCTGATCGCCGACAGCGTGGAATACATGTGCAACGCCCACTGCGCCGACGCCCTGGTGTGCATCTCCAACTGCGACAAGATCACCCCCGGCATGCTCATGGCCGCCCTGCGCCTGAACATCCCCACGGTGTTCGTATCCGGCGGCCCCATGGAGGCGGGCAAGGTCACCTGGCAGGGCAAGACCATCATGCTGGACCTGGTGGACGCCATGGTGCAGGCCGCCGATTCCAAGTGTTCGGACGAGGAGGTGGAGGCCACCGAGCGTTCCGCCTGCCCCACCTGCGGTTCCTGCTCCGGCATGTTCACCGCCAACTCCATGAACTGCCTCACCGAGGCCCTGGGCCTGTCCCTGCCGGGCAACGGTTCCCTGCTGGCCACCCACGCGGACCGCAAGGAACTGTTCCTGCGGGCCGGCCGCACCGCAGTGGACCTGGCCAAGCGCTATTACGAAGGTGGCGACGAATCCGTGCTGCCCCGTTCCATCGCCACCTTCGAGGCCTTCGAGAACGCCATGGCCCTGGACATCGCCATGGGGGGCTCCACCAACACCGTGCTGCACCTGCTGGCGGCGGCCCGGGAGGCGGGGGTGGGCTTCACCATGCAGGACATCGACCGCATGAGCCGCAAGGTGCCCCACCTGGCCAAGGTGGCGCCCAGCACCCAGCAGTACCACATGGAGGACGTGCACCGGGCCGGCGGCGTCATCGCCATCCTGGGGGAACTGGACCGGGCCGGGCTCATCCACCGCAACTGCCACACCGTGCATAGCAAGACCCTGGGCGAGGCCCTGTCCGTGTGGGACGTGATGCAGGCCCACGACATCTCCGTGTTCGAGTTCTTCAAGGCCGCCCCCGGCGGCGTGCCCACCCAGGTGGCCTTCAGCCAGAACCGCCGCTACCCGGAACTGGACCTGGACCGGGCCCACGGTTGCCTGCGGGACAAGGCCCATGCCTACTCCCAGGACGGCGGCCTGGCCGTGCTGTACGGCAACCTCGCCCTGGACGGCTGCATCGTGAAGACCGCCGGCGTGGACGCCAGCATCCTCAAGTTCACCGGCCCCGCCCGCATCTTCGAGAGCCAGGACGCCGCCGTGGAAGCCATCCTGGGCGACCGGATCAAGGAAGGCGATGTGCTGGTTATCCGCTACGAAGGCCCCCGTGGCGGCCCCGGCATGCAGGAGATGCTCTACCCCACCTCCTATTTGAAGTCAAAAGACCTGGGCAAGGCCTGTGCCCTCATCACAGACGGCCGTTTCTCCGGCGGCACCTCGGGCCTGTCCATCGGCCACGTCTCGCCGGAAGCAGCGGAGGGCGGTGCCATCGGCCTGGTGCAGGAAGGCGACACCATCGAGATCGACATCCCCCAGCGCAGCATCCATCTCAAGGTGGACGCCGAAGAGTTGTCCCGGCGCAGAGGCGAGATGGAACAGAAAGGCGCCGACGCCTGGAAGCCCGCGGGACGCAACCGGCCGGTTTCCGCCGCCCTGCGGGCCTATGCGGCCATGACCACCTCCGCCGCCAACGGCGCGGTGCGGGACGTGAGCCAGGTGGAACGCAAGGTTTGAGGCGTGATGGCCCTGGGCGCGCCTGAACAGGAACCCCTGGATGGCGAGGACCGGGATACCCTGGAGCGCTTCCGCAACTGGCACGGCTTCCTGGCGGCGGCCCTGGCGGTCAATGCCCTGTTCGTCTATGGCATGCTGGGCAACGTGGCGGACCCCAGCGTCAGCGCCTGGTTCAAGGCCCTGGTCTGGCTGCCCTTCAACGCCATCGCCACGGCGGTGTACCTGATGCTGGCCCTGCGGCTGTCGAAAGGCCGTGGAGGCATGTTCTTCGTCACCCTCTGCGCAATCGTAGGCATCGGCAACTGGGTGGTGATGCTGTTGGCGGGCAATTGAAACGGGAGACGACCATGAGCAAGCAGCAGATGAAGACCCTCCTGGTGGCCAACCCCAAGGGCGGCAGCGGCAAGACCACCCTGGCCACCAACCTGGCGGGCTACCTGGCCAGCATAGGCCAGCAGGTGGCCCTCATGGACATGGACCGGCAGCAATCCGCCAATGCCTGGCTGGACCTGCGGGAAGAGGAACTGCCCCCCATCGCCCGCTTCCAGAGCGGCACCAGCCCGGACTGGCTGGTGATCGACTCCCCCGCCGGCCTCCACGGCAAGATGCTGGAACGGGCCCTCAAGCTGGCCACCCAGGTGGTGGTACCCGTCTCTCCCTCCATGTTCGACATGGCCGCCAGCCAGGACTTCCTCGACGCCCTCCAGGCGGAGCGGGGGGTGCGCAAGGGCAGGATATTCGTAGGCGTGGTGGGCATGCGCATCGACCCCCGCACCCGCATGGGCCTGACCCTGCAGGAATTCCTGGAAAAGCAGGACCTGCCCGTGCTGGCCTACCTGCGCTACGCCCAGAGCTATGTGAACGCGGCCTTCGAGGGCAAGAGTCTGTTCGACCTACCCCATCACCTGGCCAGCCGGGAACTGGAACAGTGGGATTATTTGATCAATTGGCTGAATCAGGAGATTGCACCATGAGTACCCCCCAAACCCTTGCCGACCTCAACAGCCGTTTCGGCCTGCCCGCCCTGAAATTCGTGGAAGGCCCCGGCGGCCTGATCTTCGCCGAGATCGACAACAAGCTGGGCAGCGCCACCCTGTGCCTCCAGGGCGCCCACATCACCACCTTCCGGCCCAAGGACCAGGCGGAGCCGGTGATCTGGCTGTCGGACCTGGCCAAGTTCGCCGCGGGCAAGTCCATCCGCGGCGGCGCACCCGTGTGCTGGCCCTGGTTCGGCCCCCATGCCACGGAAAGCGGGTTCCCCGGCCACGGCTTCGCCCGCACGGTGATGTGGGAAGTGACCGGCAGCGCCGCCCTGGCCTCCGGCGAGACGGAAATCCACCTGGCCCTGGTGGATACGGACCAGACCCGGGCCCACTGGCCCCATCCCAGCCGGGTGGAACTGAAGGCCGTGGTGGGCAAAAGCCTGAAGATCGATCTCACCACCACCAACATGGGCGGCGGGGATATCACCATCGGCGAGGCCCTGCACACCTACTTCCGCATCGGCGACATCGCCCGCATCGGCATCACCGGCCTGGAGGGCTGCGAGTTCGTGGACAAGGTGGACGGTAGCCAGCGCAAGACCCAGGCCGGCGCCATCGCCTGCACCGGCGAGGTGGACCGGGTGTACGTGAACACCGCCGCCACCTGCGTCATCGAGGACCAGGACCTGAAGCGCCGCATCGTCATCGAGAAGGCCGGCTCCCGTTCCACCGTGGTGTGGACTCCCTGGGCGGAAAAGGCGGACAAGATGGGCGACTTCGGCCCCGTGGTGGACAATGCGGGCGGCTGGCGCGCCATGGTGTGCGTGGAGTCCGCCAACGCCGTGGATAACGTGGTGATCGTCCCCGCCGGCCAGAGCCATGTCATGAGCGTGACCTACTCCGCCGAGGCCCTTTGAAGCACCGCTCCTGGGGAGTTCTTGACCTCCGCCAATGTCCAAGTTCTGCCTTCGCGCTACAATGCGCGCCCTCAATTCCTTGATTTAGAAGCGGAATGCAGCTTTTCGCCTGCGGCGTGAACCACCACACGGCCCCCGTCTCCATACGGGAGCGGGTGGCGTTTCCGCCGGACATCCTGCCCAAAGCCCTGGTTGACGTGACCGGGGAGCGATCGGGTGCCAAACCTCTTGCCCGGGAGGCGGCGATCCTCTCCACCTGCAACCGCACGGAAATCTACTGCAACACGCCGGAGCCCCAGGGGGTGGCGGATTGGCTGGCCAGCTTCCACGGCCTGCCGGCCAAGGACGTGAAGCCCTATCTCTATTTGCTGCCCCAGGACAAGGCGGCCAACCATGCCTTCCGCGTGGCCTCGGGCCTGGATTCCATGGTGCTGGGTGAGACCCAGATCCTGGGCCAGATGAAGCAGGCGGCGGAGAAGGCCAACGACGCCGGCACCCTGGGCCTGCTGCTCAACAAGCTGTTCCAGCGCACCTTCTCCGTGGCCAAGGAAGTCCGTACCGCCACCGAGATCGGCGCCAACACGGTGTCCATGTCCGCCGCCGCCGTCACCCTGGCGGAACGCATCTTCCCCAGCATCGCCGGCCAGGCCATCCTGTTCATCGGCGCCGGCGAGATGATCGAACTGGTGGCCACCCACTTCGCCGCCAAGAACCCCAAGCGCATCATGGTGGTGAACCGCACCATCGAACGGGCCCGGGACCTGGCCAACAAGTTCGGCGGCGAGGCGGCGGCCCTCAGCAACCTGCCGGAACTGCTGGCGGATTTCGACATCCTGGTCACCTCCACCGCCAGCCCCCTGCCCATCGTCGGCCTGGGCATGGTGGAACGCGTCGTCAAGCAGCGCAAACACCGGCCCATGTTCATGGTGGACCTGGCCGTGCCCCGGGATATCGAAAGCGAGGTGGGGGAACTGGACGACGTGTTCCTCTACACCGTGGATGACCTGGGCGAGGTGGTGCGCCAGGGCCACGACAGCCGCCAGTCCGCCGTCACCCAGGCCGAGGCCATCATCTCCGCCCGGGTGTACGAGTTCATGCACTGGATGGACACCCGCAAGACCGTGCCCGTGATCCGCAGCCTGCGGGACCACGGCGAGCGCCTGCGCCGCCACGAGCTGGAAAAGGCCCATCGCGCCCTGGCCCGGGGCGACGACCCCCAGCAGGTGCTGGAGGCCCTGAGCCGGGGCCTCATCAACAAGCTGCTGCACGACCCCAGCCACACCCTCAACCAGGCCGGCGACTCCGAACGGGAGGAACTGGCGCGCCTGGTCTCCCGTCTCTACAACCTGCATAACGACTAGAACCAAGTTGGCAGTCATCAGTCGGCAGCTTGCAGTCACTGCTAACTGATGACTGCCTACTGCAGACGATGAAATCCTCTCTCCAAGACAAGCTCGCCAATCTCGCCGACCGCCTGGCGGAACTCAATGCCCTGCTGTCCAGCGAAACCGCCACGGCGGACATGGACCAGTACCGCAAGCTCAACCGGGAGCACGCCGAGATCACCCCCGTGGTGGAGCACTACCGGGCCTGGCAGCAGGCCAGCGCGGACCTGAAGACCGCCGAGGGTCTGCTTTCAGACCTGGAGATGCGGGACTTCGCCCAGGAGGAGATCGACGCCGCCAAAGTCAGGCTGGATAACCTGGAGCAGGAACTCCAGGTGCTGCTGCTGCCCCGGGACCCCAACGACGAGCGCAACATCTTCCTGGAAATTCGCGCCGGCACCGGCGGCAATGAATCCGCCCTGTTCGCCGGCGACCTGTTCCGCATGTATGCCCGCTACGCCGAGCGCCAGCGCTGGAAGGTGGAAATCGTTTCCGAGAGCGAAGGCGAGGTGGGGGGCTACAAGGAGATCATCTGCCGGATCATCGGCCAGGGGGCCTACTCCAAGCTCAAGTTCGAATCCGGCGGCCACCGGGTGCAACGGGTGCCCGACACGGAAACCCAGGGCCGCATCCACACCTCCGCCTGCACCGTGGCCATCATGCCCGAGGCGGACGAACTGGAAGACATCCAGCTCAATCCCGCCGACCTGCGCATCGACACCTTCCGCGCCAGCGGCGCCGGCGGCCAGCACATCAACAAGACCGACTCGGCGGTGCGCGTCACCCACCTGCCCAGCGGCCTGGTGGTGGAATGCCAGGACGGCCGCTCCCAGCACCAGAACAAGGCCCAGGCCCTCCAGGTCCTGGCCGCCCGCCTCAAGGACCAGCAGGAACGGGAAGCCCACGCCAAGGAAGCCAGCACCCGCAAGAGCCTGGTGGGCACCGGCGACCGCTCGGACCGCATCCGCACCTACAACTTCCCCCAGGGCCGGGTCACGGACCACCGCATCAACCTCACCCTGTACAAGATCGGCGCCATCATGGAAGGGGACCTGGACGAACTCATCGCCGCTCTCACCGCCGAGCACCAGGCCGACCAGCTGGCCACACTTTCCGGGGAAGACTGAGCGTGGCCTCCCTGGCGGACCTCCTCAAATCCGCCACCACCCGCCTGGAAAAAGCCCTGGATCTGGAGCACCGGGAAGCCCGGCTGGAGACCCGGATCCTTGCCGCCCATGCGCTGGGGGTTGGCCGGGCCTGGCTCATCGCCCACGACCGTGACGAACTGTCCATGAAAGAAGCCGGTAGCCTGGAAGCGCTTTTCGCCCGAAGGGAAAAAGGCGAGCCCGTGGCCTACATCCTGGGCGAAAGGGAGTTCTACGGACGTCTCTTCCGGGTCACTCCGGACGTGCTCATTCCCCGCCCGGAGACGGAACTGCTGGTGGAAGCCGCCCTGGCCCGCCTGCCCAAGGACCGCCCCGGCCGAATCCTGGACCTGGGCACGGGCAGCGGCTGCATCGCCATCACCCTGGCCCTGGAGCGCCCGGACTGCGAAATCACGGCGTCCGACGCGAGCCCGGCCAGCCTGGACATCGTGCGCGGCAACGCCGCCCGGCTGGACGCTGGTAACGTTCGGATTATCCGAAGCGACTGGTATGATCGACTCGGAACCATGAGCTTCGACATGATCGTCTCGAATCCCCCTTACATCGCCCTCGGCGACATTCACCTGCGCCGGGGAGACCTGCCCCACGAACCCGTTCATGCCCTGGTTTCCGGCCCCCTGGGGCTGGACGCAATCCATGCCATCGTGACCCGGGCGGCCGACCACCTGACAACTGAAGGATGGCTCCTGTTCGAGCACGGCTTTGACCAGGCCGGGGCCGGTGCGGCCGCCCTGGCCCAGGCAGGCTTCGAGCGCATCTTCACGCTCCAGGACCTGGGGGGACAGGCCCGGGTCACGGGGGGGCAGTGGCCATCGCGGGCATGACCTCGACGGCCTGCTACCGCATCCCCCCCGGGGTGGAATTCCAGCGCTGGCAAGGCGGGGAGGAATGGGTCATTTACCATTCGGGCACGGGGGAAACCCTGCGCCTATCCGATGCCGCCCTGGCCGTCATTGACTTGCTGTCACAGACGGGCCCCATGGACCAGTCGAGCCTGGCCGAGGCCCTGAACGGCATGATGGATGCCCCCTTGCCCCAGGAGGAAATCAACGGCGCCCTGGCCGAACTGCTGCGCGTGTTGCTCACCCACGAATGCGTGGAGCAGACGGCATGCGCCTGAAGGACCTGGCCCCACGGGAACTCGAGGGGCGTCTGCGCTCCGGCCTGCAGATCGGCACCGGCCCTTTCACCTTCCGCATCGCCAGTCGCCTGCCGGACATCGCCCGGGGCCTGGCCCGGCTCTACGCCGAGTTTCCCCTGGTGGAAGGCCCTTACGCCGACTTCCACGTGCGCATCGACGCCATGCATGGCTTGCGGCGCTTGTTCAGCCCCCAGGCCCAGTTCTGGATGGATGGCCACACGCCCTTCATGCCCCTGCCCCGGGACCAGGCCTTCGCCATGCTGGAGTGGGGCATGAACTGGTGCATTGCCGGCCATGCCCACCATTACCTCATGCTCCACGCCGCCGTCCTGGAGCGCAATGGCCGGGCGCTCATCATGCCCGGGGACCCGGGTGCCGGGAAAAGCACCCTCACCGCCGCCCTCATGCTGGACGGCTGGCGCCTGCTGTCCGACGAGATCACCCTCATCGACCGGGACGACGGCCTCCTCCATGGCCTGGCCCGACCCGTCAGCCTGAAGAACGCCTCCATCGACATCATCCAGGCCCACGCCCCCGATGCTGTCCTGGGCGACGTGGCCCGCGACACCCACAAGGGCACCGTGGGCCACCTGCGCCCCACCGCCCCCAGCGTGGAACGCATCGGCATTCCAGCCCGCCCCGCGTGGATCGTGTTTCCCCGCTGGAAGTCCCAGGCCGAAACGCGCTTGAGCCCCCATTCCAAGTCCGCCGCCTTCCTGCACCTGGCCAGCCACGCCTTCAACTACAGCCTGCTGGGTCCCCTGGGGTTCCGGCTCGTGGCGGACCTGATGGACGCCTGCGAGTGCTGGGATTTCGAGTACAGCCAGCTACCGGACGCCATCCGGCTTTTCCGGGAACTCTCGGAATGAAGATGCATTGCAGCCCCTTGCTGGATGTCCTGGCCGACCCCGGGCACATGGCCGTCCTGGACCTGGCCGGTTGGGACATCCTGCTGCGCCAGGCCCACCGGGCCGGCCTGTTGTCACGCATTGCCGTACTGGCCGGCGACCTGGGACTGGATGTGCCCCCCCAGGCAGGACATTGGTTCGACGCCGCCCGCTCCATTGCCGACCGCCAATTGCGCGCGGTGCATTGGGAAGCCCGCAAGCTCGACCAGGCCCTGGCCAATGAGGGCGTGCCCGTGGTCCTGCTCAAGGGCGCCGCCTACGCGCTGGCCGATCTTCCGTCCGCCCGGGGCCGGGTATTTGGCGACATCGACATCCTGGTGCCCAAACCTTCCCTGGGCCGGGTGGAAGGCGCGCTGCGACTTCATGGCTGGCACGGCACCCACCATTCCGCCTACGACCAGCGCTACTACCGCCAGTGGATGCACGAGTTGCCGCCCCTGACACACATCCGCCGTCAGAGCACCCTGGACGTGCACCACAACCTGCTGCCCGAAACCGCCCGCATCAAGACCCACCCTGAGAAGGTGATCGCCAAAGCCGAACTCCTGCCTGGCTTCAAGGCCCTCCATGTGCCATGCCTGGAAGACCTGGTCCTCCACTCCGCCACCCACCTTTTCCACGAAGGCGAGTGGGACCATGGACTGCGGGACCTGGCGGACCTGGACGCCCTGATGCGCCATGGCGCCACCCGCGAAGGCTGGTGGGAAGCCTTGTGGCAGCGTGGGGAGGAACTCCAACTGACGGTGCCCCTGGCCCTGGCGACACGCTACGCCGAAGCCCTCCTTGGCACGCCCGTGCCGAATACCTTGCTCGACAGGTCGCGCAGATCGCTCTCTTTCTTCGGATGGCCACTGCGGGACGCCCTGTTCTTGCGGGGTTTTTCCACCTGTCACCCCGAATGCCGCATGGGGGGAAACGCCCTGGCGGAATTCATGCTTTATGTGCGTTCCCACGCGCTGCGCATGCCCCCGCATTTGCTGTTGCCCCACCTGGCCTACAAGGCCTGGCTGGCGGTGCGGGGTCCCATGCCAGAGAATGCCAAGAGCCGGTGAGTGGATGTCGATTTTTTTTACAAACGTCCCCTGCCCGAAACCCCGATCTCGCCTAATCAGCGGTTTTTCTGGGGAAAACCACCAAGGCATGGAACTTGCTAATATCTGACAAACCTTTGATTTGGCGGACACACCATGACAAGCGACCCCAAGCAACAGCACTCTGCCCCCATCAACGAGGGCCGGCGCAAGCTCACGAAAGCCAGCCTGGCCGCTCCAGTAGTCCTGGGCACCCTGGCCAGCCGACCTGTCCTGGCGGATGCCTGGAATTGCACGATCTCCGGCCAGATTTCAGGCAACATTTCCAGACCTGGCAAAGTGGACTGTGCCACGTTGGGACAGTCGCCCAGTTACTACGCCGGCCTTGCGCCGACTTCTTGGCCAGGCGGAACTGATTTTGTGCAAAACGATGGGGATATCAGGAAATTCAAGAACACTCCCAATACGCAGTCCATCAAGTTTGCTGATGCCTTCGAGCGTTTCAAGATCAATGACGCGAATTTCACGGGCAACCCCACTGTATTGGATGTACTTCGGGGCGATTGGGATCTTTCCGACAACAACAAGGGCCTGCGCGTCCGACAGGTTGGGGGATTCGATACAGCCAATGGCATTGTTCTGGGCCAGGAAGCCATCGCCGCCTACATGAACGCCGTGGACCCCACCAACGGCCACCCCACCTTCCCCATTTCGGGCCCACAGGTCGTCGCCATGTTCAACGCGGTCATCCTCAGCGGCGGCCGGTATGACCCGACTGGGGTGAATTGGGACATTACAGCCGTGATCAGCTACTTCCAGAGCCTTCACGCCTAAGGAACTCCAAGAACAAACGAACAGGGCACCGCAAGGTGCCCTGTTCGTTATTGTGGCCCTCAGTCTTGCTGGTGGTACCCCACCACCACTTCCACTTCCTCCTTCGACCCCAGGATCACCGGCACCCGCTGGTGCAGGCCCTCGGGCTGGATGTCCAGGATGCGCTCGTAACCCGTTGAAGAAGCGCCGCCGGCCTGCTCGACGATGAAGCTCATGGGGTTGGCTTCGTACATCAGGCGCAGCTTGCCGGCCTTGGCAGGGTCCTTGGTGTCCCGGGGGTACATGAAGATGCCGCCCCGTGTGAGGATGCGGTGCACCTCGGCCACCATGGAGGCCACCCAGCGCATGTTGAAGTCCTTGCCCCGGGGGCCGGTCTTGCCTTCCAGGCACTCTTCCACGTAGCGCTGCACGGGGGCTTCCCAGAAGCGGCGGTTGGAGGCGTTGATGGCGAATTCCCTGGTTTCCTCGGGAACGCGCATGTTGGGGTGGGTGAGCAGGAACTCCCCCACTTCCCGGTCCAGGGTGAAGCCGTTCACGCCATGGCCGGTGGTGAGTACCAGCATGGTGGAGGATCCGTACAGGGCATAGCCGGCGCACACCTGCTTCACGCCGGGCTGGAGGAAGTCCTCGGCGGAAGCGGCGCGGTTGGCCACGGGGGCCCGCAGGATGCTGAAGATGGTGCCCACGGAGATGTTGATGTCCACGTTGCTGGAGCCGTCCAGGGGGTCGAACACCAGCAGGTACTTGCCCAGGGGATACTTGTTGGGGATGGCGTAGACCTCGTCCATCTCCTCGGAGGCCATGCCGGCCAGGTGGCCCGCCCATTCGTTGTGCTTGATCATGATCTCGTTGGTGATCACGTCCAGCTTCTTCTGGGTCTCGCCCTGCACGTTCTGGCTGTCCAGGGCGCCCATGACGCCGATGAGAGCGCCCTTGTTCACGGCGTTGGAGATGACCTTGATGGAAGTGACCAGATCGTTCAGCAGGGCGGTGAACTCGCCGGTGGCGCCGGCGATGTGGCGTTGTTCCTCGATGATGAACTGGGTCAGGGTGGTACCGATATGCATGGCTGGGTCTCTTGGCTGGGAATGTAAAAGGGCGGATTCTAATCTATAAAGCCCGTTTATCCGCTCCCGCCACATCCTTATCAGCCCGCCCTGCCAGGGGGCCTGTGACCCAAATGCCGCAGCGCGGATCCTCCCACACCCTACTCCCCACTCCCTACTGGCTGGTGAGCTGGTCCGAGCGGGTGAAGGTCCAGGTGCGGGTGATGCCCAGGATGTCCACCTTCTTGCGCATTTCCTGGGAGAAGGGCGGGTATGGGGCCGCCATTTCAACGATCTTCATGGCGGCGGCGTCCAGAATCCTGGAGCCGGAGGAACGGTAGACCTCCACGGACTCCAGGCTGCCGTCGGCGTTGATGCTCACGGTGAGCACCAGGGAGCCGTACAGGCCCTGCCGCCGGGCCGCCTCGGGGTAGTTCAGGTTGCCCACCCGTTCCACCTTGATGCGCCAGTCGTCCACGTACTGGGCAAAGCTGTAGCCCTGGGCGTTGATGCCGAACTCCCCACGCCGGGGTCGCTTCTGGTACTCGGACCACTGCTGGTCCACCCGGGCCTGGAGCCGGGCCATCTCGATGCTGCGCTGGGCCAGGTCCGCAGGCGCCGGCACCGGCGTGGGCGGCCTGGGCTCCAGTTCGGCCTGGGGCTTCTGCTCCGGCACCTGGTAGCTGGATTGCATCTGCTGCATCAGGGCCTTGGCCTGCTGCTCCAGGGCCTGGACCCGGGCGCTGGCCTCGGCCTCGCCGCTCATGGGCTGGTCCTGGGGCGACACGGGCAGGGGCGAGGTGGCCTGGCGGTCCTCCGCCACGGTGCCGCCGCCATAGAGGTCGTGCTGGGCCAGTACATCCGCCTTGATGGGTTTCTGTCTGGACTTGGCGTTCACCAGCACCACGTCGATGGGCGGGCTTCGGTTGTCGAACAGGCCGGGGTTCGTCTTCTGGAACTGCAGGCCGAAGATGAACACCGTATGCACGATGGCGGAGACGAGGATGGCCTTGGTGAAACGGTCATCCCAGTCCGCGGAGGTGAGCGGATCGTAGGGGATCGGCTCAAAGGCCGACTTCAGGCGCTCGAAGGGTCCTGACATGGGCCCAGGTAACGGCATGACAACTCGATATCCAACAGGTCGATCTCTCCTATTCCGACCCGCATCCTGTCCCCGGGGTTCAGGGTGGGCGCCCCGGTCACCCGTGTGATGAAGGGGATGCGGTCGAAGCGCACCAGGTTCTCCTTGATGAGGGCGGCGTCGATTTCCTTTACACCCTCCTGCCGCAACCAGCGCAGGCACCAGAAGCGCTCCATGCGGCGCTGGAACTCGTTGTAGGCATCATAGGCCAGTTCGAAGTCCCGGACCGCCGCGAACAGCATGGGGTCGTTGCCGGCGTAGGCGGGCGCCTCTCCCCGGCTGGCCGCCAGGATCTGGCGCTGGTTGACGAGGTCCACGTATCGCCTAAGGGGCGATGTGCTCCAGGCATAGTAGGCCACCCCCAGGCCCTCGTGGGGCGCCGGCTTGATGGTCATGCGCACCTTGCCCCCGGTCTGGGCCCGGTACACCCCCGCCACCTCCTTGTCCGCCAGCAACTCGCCCCAGCGGCTGTTGGCCAGGATCATCATCTCCGACACCAGCTTGTCGATGGGATTGCCCCGCTGGCGGGTGGTGATCTCCACCCGCTCTTCCGGGGCCTCCCCAGTCACCTTGAATACATAATCGTGGCGCTGGATCTGGTCCGCCTTGCCCCGAGCCTGCTCCAGATGCACGGCGAAACCATGCAGCCACTCCAGTTCACGGCGGAAGGGATAATCCGCGCCGCCCTGGCCGATGGTTTGTTCGTTGAACAGGGGCTCCAGGGTCTCGTGGCGCAGGTTGGCGGCGATGCGCACCACGTCCGCCTGGGTGCCCAGGCTGCGGATGGCGAAGTCCGGACCCACCTCCACGTACAGGGACAGGGCCGGGCAGTCCCGGTTCTGGGCCAGGGTGTACTGGGCGATGAGCCCCTCCGGCAGCATGGTGATCTTGTCGCCGGGCATGTACACCGTGGACAGGCGGCTGGCCGCCACCCGGTCCAGATCGGAACCCGGAGGAATGCCCAGGGCCGGGGCGGCGATGTGGATGCCTACCCTGGCGCCGCCGTCCTCCCGGAAGATGACGGAGAAGGCGTCGTCGATCTCCGTGGTGGCCGCGTCGTCGATGCTGAACGCCGGCGCATCGCCCAGGGGCAGTTCCGGGGGCGGCGGAGGTGGCAGCAGGGCCGGGAAACCCCGGCCCCGGGGAAACTGGTGCAGCAGGAAGGCCTGCAGGTGAAACTCGAGGGGCGACGGAATGGCGCCGCATTGGTCCAGCAGGCGCACCACGGACAGTCCTGTCTCCGCGCAGGCGTCGGCCAGGGCCTTGTAGGCCAGGCTGTTCTTGTCCGGCTTGTGGGCCAACTCATACACCTGGCCCGCAAAGGCTTCGGGCAGGCGCCCGGCCTTGAGGGCTTCCACCCATTCCACCCGCTGGACCGCCTCCCGGGCCTTGCGTTCCAGGGCCGCCTTGGCCGCGGCCAGTTGTTCCGCCGGCGCGGCCTTGTAGCGGCCCTTGCCCTTCTTCTGGAAATAGATGGGGGCGCCGTGGAGGGCCAGGGCGATGGCCGCTGCCTCGGTGGGGGAAGGCTTGTGTCCGAAGTAGTCGGCGGCCAGATCCTCGAAGCCGAACTCGGCATCGCCCGCGACTTCCCAGAGGAAATCCAGGTCCAGGTCCCCCTGCTGGGCCCGGGCGGCTTCCATCACCTCGGCGGGACCGGGACTGGCATACCGCAGCAGCACGTGGCCCGCCTTCAGCTTGCCCCGCTTGCCGTGCTGGGACTCGATCTGCAGGGACGTGTCGTTGTCCGCCAGAATGGCGCCGGCCTTGATGTCGCCATCTTCTTCGTACAAAAGGAACATCAAAACTCCAATATGGCGGGCAGATATTCGACAAAGCGGGTGAAGCCGTGGTCACCGCCCTCCAGCACCACCTGGCGGGCACCGGCGTAGAAGTCCACGGCCTCCCGGTAGTCCAGTACCTCGTCGCCGGTTTCCACCAGCAGGAAGTAGTTGCCCTTGCGGGCCGGAGCCACGGCCAGGGGCAACAGGTCCGCCAGGTGGGCGGTGCTGAACACATATTCCTCGCCGCTGTGCCAGTTCTTCTGGGGCTGGTCCAGGTACCCCGTCAGCTTGTCATGACAACCCACGCAGGGGTTCACCAGCACTGCCTTGAGATCGTGTTTTTCCGCCAGGTAGGTGGCATAGAAGCCCCCCAGGGAACTGCCGATGAGCTTGGCCGGCCCGTTGGACCGGTTGATGAGATCTTCCAGCAGGGCGATGGCCTGGGCCGGACGATGGGGCAGGTCCGGGCAGGCATAGGCCTCGCCCAGGCCCCGCCGGGCCATCCAGGCGGCCATTTCCCGGGCCTTGCCGGATTGGGCGGAACTGTTGAAACCGTGGATATAGATCAGCATGGATTGAAGGCGCTCCGGAACCCCGGCACGCCTGGATTCGGGTGCCGCATTGTACCGGCCTTGCCCGCTCAAGTCGTTCGCAGGACCTTCCAGTCAGGACATGGCTCCCACAGGCTCCTAGGGCGCCGCGACTCCTACTCCTGTATCAACGGCCACCGGCCCGGGCCAGCCAGGCGATGAGGTCATCCATGACATTATTGGCGCCCCGCCCCAGGGCATCCGCCGCCCCCGCGGCGTCATGGCTGGCCACGGGCACCTGGGCCACGAAGATGCGCCGGTCCACCAGGGTGCCGTCGGCGCGCCGCACCAGCTCCGCTTCCAGCATCGTCAGGGCCACGCCCGGTACCTGGGAGGCATCATGGTAGAAATCGATGAGGCGGGTGTTGAGCTGGAAATCCCCCAGCACGCCGCTGCCCAGGTGCGCCACCTGCCGATAGACCCCGGCCGTTTCCAGACGCTGGCGCAGCATCCAGCCCAGGCGCCGGGGGACCGGTTCGCTCCATTGCGCGAACTGGTACTGGCCCCGGGTGCCCGGCGAGCGGCTGAAGGCCAGGCGCGTGTCCTGGTAGAAGGGCGGCGCCTCCATCTCCCGCAGCAACAGAGTGGCGGCATGGGTGGAGGTGCTGCTTGCCACGGGGCCCGGGTCTGTCAGCACGTGGTAGCCGACCGCCTGGCGGGGCTTGCCAGGCAGGGAGCATCCGGCCAGCGCCAGGAGGGTGAAAAGAGCCAGAAGCTTGCGGCCTAACAGTTGCTTCATGGCTTCTCCCCCGGCCCCAGGTCCGCTTCGTTGGTGCCGTACAAAATTCGCGCCGGGTCGGACATGGCCCGGCCCGTATCCCGCAGGGCGTCCCCTGCCAGGCGCAGGGACTGGGCTGTGGTCTGGACCTCCTGGGTGGCCAGGTCGGCGGACAGGCGCAACTGCAGGGCCAGCCCGCGCACCTCCCGGTCCATGGCGCCCAGGGTCTGGCGTGCCGAGGCCAGGGTGGATTCCGTTTCCGACGCCACCCGGTCCAGCCGCTCGTCCACATGCCGGAGGACATGACCGGCATCGGTGCTGAGACCTTGCACCTGGTCCGCTGCCTTGCGGGTAGTGGCCAGGGTGGCGTGCAGGTCCTCCCGCAATGCCGGCAGGCTCTGGCGCAAGTCCCCGCTGAGACCGTCGAGGTTGACGAGAATGTCCGATATCGCCTTCTGGTTCCGATCCGCCAGGAGGGTGTTGAAGCGCACCAGGGCATCCCTGCCCACCAAGCTCATCTCCTCCAGGGTACTGGCCACCCGGGCAAACTGGGGCACGCCCTCGGGGATCACGGGGAATTCCTCCCCATCGGGTACCTGCAGCAGGGCCGGGCCGCCTTCCTCCACGTTCACCAGGTCGATGGCCGCCAGGCCCGTCACCAGGTGCCGGGCCACCTCGGCATGGACTCCTTCCAGCACCGGGGTGCGCGCATCTACCTGGAGCACGGCCCGTACCCGCCTGGCCTGGCCCGGGCTGATGGCATAGTCCTCCACCTTGCCCACCTTGATGCCCTGCATGCGCACGTCGCTGCCGATCTGCAGGCCTTCCAGGGACTGTTTCTCGAAATAGACCACATAGCGTTTGACCAGCTTGTTCTCGGTGC
The DNA here is from genome assembly GCA_024235835.1 of Thiobacillus sp. Classification (NCBI taxonomy): domain Bacteria; kingdom Pseudomonadati; phylum Pseudomonadota; class Betaproteobacteria; order Nitrosomonadales; family Thiobacillaceae; genus Thiobacillus; species Thiobacillus sp. Next base: position 434,757 of record JACKLQ010000002.1, read on the forward strand.
CGCCCGTGAGCCAGTACATGCCCCCCGCCACCAGGGCCACCAGGGCCAGGACGGCCACCCCCACCCAGGCGTAGCGCGCTTCAGGTTCCATCGTTCAGCTCCCTTCTTCCGCCCGCATGGGACGAAAAGTAAGACCTTATCCACTCGTGGTCCACCCTGGCCACCTCCGCCACCGGCCCGTTGGCGATCACCTTGCCATCGTGCAGGACGATCACCCGGTCCACCAGTCCCCAGAGGGTATCCAGGTCGTGGGTGGTGAGCAGGGCGGTAAGGCCCAGGCTGTCGCACAGTGTACGCAGCAGGTGGTCGAATTCCCGGGCGCTGATGGGGTCCAGGCCGGAGGTGGGCTCATCCAGGAACAGCAACTCCGGTTCCAGGGCCAGGGCCCGGGCCAGGGCCGCGCGTTTCTTCATGCCGCCTGACAGCTCCGCCGGCCGTTTGTTCGCCGCGTCCAGCGGTAACCCCGCCAGGCGGATCCTGAGCCGCACGATCTCGTCCCGCAGACCCCGGGGCAGGGGGGTGTGCTCCATCAACGGCGCAGCCACGTTCTGGGCCACGGTCAGGGAGGAAAACAGGGCCCCTTCCTGGAACAGCACGCCGAACCGTCTGCGCAGGCGGTTCAACCTAGCGCCGGAAAGCTGCCACAGGTCCTCCTCCAGCAGACGCACCTCGCCCGCCGTGGGGCGCAGCAGGCCGATGCACTCCCGCAGGAGCACCGTCTTGCCCGTGCCGCTGCCGCCGATGAGTGCCACCACCTCGCCCCGCCCCAGGGAAAAGTCCACGCCATCGTGGAGCCATCGCCCCCCCAGTCGGGTACGGATGCCCTTTGCCTCCAGGACGGGCGGGTTCATCCCCGATACTCCGGCGAGGCCAGGGCGAAGGCGGCATTGATGAGAATGACCGCCACCAGGCTCTGCACCACGGTGGTGGTGGTGCGTTCCCCCACGCTGCGGGCGTCCCGGCTCACGGCGAAACCGTTGCGGCAGGCGATGAGGGCGATGGCGGCGGCGAACACCGGGGCCTTGTAGAGGCCGTACAGCACGTATTCCAGGGGCAGCACGTCCTTCAGGCGACTGAAGAAGGTGTACAGGGTGATGTCCAGCTGCTGGGCCGCCACGAAGGAAGCCCCCAGCAGCCCCAACAGGTCGGCAAAGAAGGTCAGAAGGGGCATGGCGATGACGATGGCCAGCAGCCGGGGCAGCACCAGAACATGGAAGGGCGACAGGCCCAGGGTGGTGATGGCGTCGACTTCTTCCGTCACCTTCATGGCGCCGATCTGGGCCGTGAAGGCGGCGCCGGAACGGCCCGCCACCAGGATGGCCGTCAACAGGGGCGCCAGTTCCCGGGCCAGGGCCAGGGCCACGCCGTCGACGATGAAGATGTTGGCACCGTATTTCTCGATCTGGATGGCCAGCAGGTGGGCGAATACCACCCCCACCAGCAAGGTCATGAGCCCGACGATGGCCAGGGCCTCCAGGCCCACCACCTCCAGCTGCATGAACAGTTCCCGGGGCCGCAGCCGGGTGGGCCTCACCAATACCTCCCCCAGGGCCTGGCTGGTTCTACCGACGAAGGCCAGCATGTCACGGCCACCCCGCAGGACGTGCACCACCACTTCGCCCAGGCGGGCAAGCCAGCCCGGGGCGCCGGCCGGTCCCGGGCCGGAGACCGCCATGCGCTCGGCCACCAGATCCAGCAAGGCCCGCCGGCGGGCATCGAATCCCTGCAGTGCCACCTTGCCCCATGCCACGCCATGGTCATGAAGGCTGTGCATCAGCACCAGGGCAGCGGCGCTGTCCAGGCCCTCCAGTCCGCTGCCGTCCAGCTGGACCGAATCCACTTCCAGCTTCGGCAGAAAGGCGAGGGCGGCCTGGGCGTCCAGGAGATGGGACAACCTCCAGTCCCCGGTCAGGCGGAGCACCGCTCCCGCCTCGGTCTCTTCCAGGGTCAACCGAGGCAGATTGTTCATGGAGGACGACCCGGACTCGCTCAAACGTCCAGTAATGCCGCTTCACCCAGGCGGGCCAGAAGCTTGTCGTGAATGCCGCCGAAGCCGCCGTTGCTCATGACCAGGACGTGGTCGCCGTGCCGGGCCTCCCTGGCCACGGCCTCCACCAGGCCGGACAGGTCGGCATAGGTATGCGCCTTGTCTCCCAGGGGGGAAAGCGCGCCTGAAGCATCCCAGTCGATGCCGCCGCTGTAGCAGTACACCCGGTCCGCACCTTCCAGGCTGGCAGGCAGCTGGGCCTTCATCACCCCCAGCTTCATGGTGTTGGAACGGGGCTCCAGCACGGCAAGAATGCGAGCGCCGGAGTGGACGGCACTGAGCTTGGCGCGCAGGCCCGCCACCGTGGTGGCGATGGCAGTGGGGTGGTGGGCGAAGTCGTCGTAGACCGTGACGCCATTGACCTGGCCCCTCACCTCCATGCGCCGCTTCACATTCTGGAAACGGGACAAGGCATCGATGGCGTCCCTGGCAGGCACCCCCGCGTGACGGGCGGCGGCAATGGTGGCCAGGGCATTCTGGCGGTTATGCTCCCCCAGCAGGTTCCACTGCACCCGGCCTTGCAGGGCTTCACCCAGCCAGACGTCGAAATGGGAGGCACGCAAACCCGTGTTGACCGGCTCGGCCCGCCAACCGCCCTGCAGTCCAAAGCGCTCCACCGGCGTCCAGCAGCCCCGGGCCAGCACCCGTTCCAGGCTTTCCTCCCTGCCGTTGCTCACCACCAGGCCATTGCCCGGCACGGTGCGCACCAGGTGGTGGAACTGGGTCTCGATGGCCGCCAGGTCCGGGAAGATGTCGGCGTGGTCGTATTCCAGGTTGTTCAGCACGGCCGTGCGGGGGCGGTAATGCACGAACTTGGAACGCTTGTCGAAGAAGGCGGTGTCGTACTCGTCCGCCTCGATGACGAAGAAGGGCGAATCGGTGAGCCGGGCGGACACGCCGAAGTTCATGGGCACGCCGCCGATGAGATAGCCGGGATGGAGGCCGCAGTCCTCAAGCACCCAGGCCAGCATGGAGGACGTGGTGGTCTTGCCGTGGGTGCCCGCCACGGCCAAGACCCATTTTTCATGAGGCACGTTTTGGCTGCGACCTAACCCGCCATCCGGCGCATTAGTCTTCGCCGAAACATTCTGCGGATGCAGAATGTTTTCCGCCAGCCACTGGGGCCCGGATATGTAGGGCAGGCCCCGGTTGAGGATTTCCTCCATGAGGGGCTGCTTGCCCCGGGTGACCACGTTGCCGATCACCCAGATATCCGGTTCCAGTGCCAGCTGCTCGGTGCCGAAGCCTTCCATGAGCTTGATGCCCAGGGCCTCCAGCTGGGTGCTCATGGGCGGGTAGACGTTGGCGTCGCAACCGGTGACGGTATGGCCCGCCTGCTGGGCGATGACGGCGATGCCGCCCATGAAGGTGCCGCAGATGCCGAGGATGTGGATATGCATGGAAGAAACGTGGGCCATGGATGCTTCGCGGCATTATCCCGGATTGTTCCCCGTTAAAGAATGCAGTCACATGGCCGATAATAGTCAACGCATAGTCCGCACCTTCCAGGCAACATGGCCCAAACCCCAAACGTCATCGGCATCACCGTCATGCAGCGGCTCAAGGAGACGGGTGAACCTCCTACGCCCGAGAACTACGAGCGCCTGTATTACGAAATTTCCGGACTGCCGCCCCCGGCGAAGGCTTCCGGGGCCAGCAAGAACGACCAGGCTACAGCCATCTGCATGGAACTGGTCCAGGTGGTGCGGGAAATGGTCCAGGACGTGAGCGACAAGACCGGCAACCTGGCCAAGGATCTTGACGAAAGGAACAAGGGCCTTTCAGACAACGTCAACACCCTGAAGTCCAGCCGCGACAAGGGCGAAATCCTGCGCCTGCTGTCCTCCGTGGTCATGCAGGCCAGCGGCATCCAGAACACGGTGGAAGCCAGCCACAAGGAACTGCAGGAGACCCGTTATGCCCTGGTCAACATGCAGAACGAGCTCTCCGAAACCCGCCAGCTCCTCAACGAGGACGCCCTCACCGGCGCCCTGAACCGGCGTGGTCTGGACCAGACCCTGGACCGGGAAGTCGCCCGCTGCCAGCGCACCAACGGCAAACTCTCCCTGGCCATGGTGGACCTGGATTTTTTCAAGAGAATCAACGACGAGTTCGGCCACTCGGCGGGAGACAACATGCTGGTGCATTTCACATCCCTCATCCGCTCGGTACTGCGCAAGTCGGATGCCCTGGTGCGCTACGGCGGCGAGGAATTCACCCTGATATTGCCGGATACGGATTCCCGGGGAGCCATGCTGGTGCTCATACGGTTGCAGCAGGTCATGCAGAAGTCCCCCCTCATGTTCGAGGGCAACAAGATCAACACCACATTCAGCGGCGGCGTAGCCAGCCTGGCGCAGGATGAAAACGGCCATGCCTTGCTGCGGCGGGCGGACGAGGCTTTGTACAAGGCCAAGCAGTCCGGCCGCGACAAGATCCTCCTGGCCACCTGATCGCCACCCCCTCCGTGCCCGTCAGCCCGGCCAGAGTCCTCGCCGCCCAGCTCGTCAATGCTGTTCTGCTGGAGGGCCGCAGCCTGACCCAGGCCATCGGCCATTGGCGCGAGCAGCCCAGTCCCCAGGACCCCCGCGTCCTTGCCGCCGCCCAGAACCTGGCCTACGGCACCTTGCGACGGGCAGGGCGGCTGCGGTTCTTCCTCTCTACCCTCGCCGGCCGGCCCCTGACCCCCCCGGACCTGCTGGGCCCCCTGATGGTGGGCCTCTTCGAGCTGGACACCGAGGCCAGCCCGCCCTATGCCGCCGTGAACGAGACCGTGGCCATGGTGGGGCGGGACCATCCCCGGGCCCGGGGTTTCGCCAACGCCCTGCTGCGGAATTTCCAGCGTCGCCGCGCGGAACTTGAGCAAAGCGCCCAGGAAGACGATGAAGCCCGCTGGAACTTCCCCCTTTGGTGGCTGGAGCGCCTCCAGGACGCCTACCCGTCCCACTGGCAGGACATCGTCGCCGCCCAGAACAGCCACCCGCCCATGACCCTGAGGGTCAATGTCCGGCGCACGGACTTGACCACCTATGCCGCCCTGCTTCGGACCGCCGGCCATGCCTGCCACCAGACCGGCCCCTGGGCCCTCACCCTGGAGCAGCCCGTGCCCGTGGGCGAATTGCCTCACTTCGCCGACGGCTGGGCCTCGGTACAGGACCTGGGCGCCCAATGGGCCGCACCCCTGCTGGATTGCGCCGACGGCATGCGGGCGCTGGATGCCTGCGCGGCCCCAGGGGGCAAGACCGCCCACCTGCTGGAGGTCCACGAACTGCACCTGACCGCCCTGGACAACGATGGCCGCCGCCTGGATCAGGTGCGGGACACCCTGGCCCGCCTGGGCCTTGAGGCCAAAGTCATGCCGGCGGATGCTGGCCGCCCAGACGCCTGGTGGGACGGCCGCCCCTTCGACCGCATCCTGCTGGACGCCCCCTGTACCGCCTCCGGCGTGGTCCGCCGCCACCCGGACGGCAAGTGGCTCAAGCGCGCCGAAGATATGCAACATCTGGCCAAGGAACAGGCCAGGCTGCTGGATGCACTGTGGCCCCTGCTGCGGGTGGGTGGCAAAATGCTCTATGCCACATGCAGCCTGTTCCCCGGCGAGAACGAGGACCAGATTCGCGCATTCCTGGAGCGCCATCCGGAGGCCCGCGCCGAGCCCCTCACCCTGCCCGGCCTGGACCATGGAACGGCCCATTGCCAGGTGCTGCCCGGACCGGAGACCGATGGATTCTTTTATGCCCGCCTGCTCAAGAGAAAGTGATGGGCCGCCCCGAATTTACTCACCCCCCTCGGGGGGTGGAATCCGCATGGCGGATTCCTGGGGGTCGCTGATAGAGAGCTTCCTGCGCGCCAGCCTCTTCCTGCTGGCGGCTATTTGCGTCATGGGTCCGGCCGGTGTCCGGGCCGAGGGCATCTCCCTGGCCCAACTGGAAGTGACCCAGAAGGGCGAGTTGTTCCAGCTCTCCGGCCACTTCGACATCCAGCTTTCCGACACCATGCAAAAGGCCCTGCACCGGGGCGTGCAGCTCTCCTTCGTACAGGCCGTGGAAAGCGAAAGGGAGCGGGCCTACTGGCTGGCGGAAAGCCTGACGGAACAGGAACGCACCATCCGCCTGTCCTACAACGCCCTGTTGCGCCAGTACTACGTGACCCTGGCTGGCGTCTCCACCAGCCACGAAGGCCTGCCGGAAGCCTTGCGTGCCGTGGGGGATCTGCGGGACTGGGCCGTGCTCAACATCAAGCAGATGAAGAAGAAGTCCCAATACAGTTTCTTCGTGCGCATGTACCTGGACATCTCCCAACTGCCCAAACCCCTGCAGGTGAACGCCCTGGCTTCCTCCACCCGCTGGCAGCTGGATTCGGGCTGGCAGGAGAAGGCGGTGAAGTACTGATGGACATGGGCAAGCGTGAAGCGGGAAGTGGGAAGCGGGAAACCCGCCTCCGCTGCGCCTTCGCCCCCACTCCCCACTCCCAACTGCCCACTCCCCAGTAATGTTCTACCTGGTCGCCATCAGTCTGCTGCTGGGGTCAGTCCTCATCGGCCTGCTGGCCGCCGCCGCGGACAACACCAGCTTCTTCGCTGGCAACCTGCATGTGCTGCTGGGCATCACCGTGGCCACGGCCGTCGGCCTGGCACTGCTCATCGTCTACCAGGCCGTAGTCCTGATCCGGCGCATCCGCGCCGGCGTGTTCGGCGCCAAGCTCACAGCCCGCCTGTTTCTCATCATCGGCCTCATGGCCCTGGTGCCGGGCATGGTGGTGTACGGCATCTCGGTACAGTTCCTCATCAGTTCCATCGAATCCTGGTTCGACGTGCGCATGGAACGTGCCCTGGAGGGCGGCCTCTCCCTGGGCCGTTCCGCCCTGGAGCACGTGCAGCGGGAAGTGGTGCGCAAGAGCGAGAACCTGGCCCAGCAACTGGCGGACCTGCCCGCCGTGATCCAGACCGGCCGCCTGGACGACCTGCGGGAAGCCGCCGGCCTCCAGGAAGTCGCCCTGTTCGACGTCAACGGCGGCATGCTGGGTTTCTCCTCCGGCAGCCGTGACAGCCTGCTGCCCCCACCCCCGGACCAGGGCGCCATCTGGCAGGCCAAGCTGCAACAGCCCTGGTCCCGCCTGCAGGCCTCGGAGAAGGGCAGCGGCATCTCCGTGCATGTGGTGGTGCCCGTCAACCTGGTGGCCCTGGCCGAGCAGATCCGCATCCTCCAGGTGATTCAGCCCGTGCCGAGCCAGTTGGCGGCCGACGCCCAGGAAGTGGAAGCCGCCCGCCAGAGCTACCAGGAACTGGACATCTCCCGCCTGGGGCTCAAGCGCCTTTATGGCATCTCCCTCACCCTGGCCCTGGCCCTGGCCCTGTTCTCCGCCTTCACCCTGGCCTTCCTGCTTTCTGAACGCCTTGCAGCGCCCCTGCGGGCCCTGGCAAGGGGCACCCGCGCCGTGGCCCGGGGCGACTTCACCCAGGTGACCACCGTGGCCAGCCGGGACGAACTGGGCATGCTCACCCAGTCCTTCAACCGCATGACCCGCCAGCTGGCGGACGCCCGGGCCATCGCCGAGGAGCGGCAAGACAAGATCCTGGAGGCCAACGCCTACCTGGAAGGGGTGCTGGCCAGCGTCACCACCGGCGTGGTCACCCTGGAGCACGATCTTTCCGTGCGGCTGGCCAACCCTGCCGCCGCCGCCATCCTGGGCGCCGCCCGCGGCGACCTGGAAAACAGGCCCCTGTCCGCCTGGGGCCAGGACCGCCCCAGCAACGGCCTGGCCGCTTTCGCCGCCGAGATGGTGGAACACTTCCGCGAGAACCCCACCGGCTCCTGGCTGGAACAGCTGGAACTGGCCACGCCGGAAGGCAACCGCATCCTCCTGGCCAGGGGCACGCCCCTGTCCGCCGCCGACATGCCGGATTACGTGCTGGTGCTGGACGACGTGACCCAGCTCATGCAGGCCCAGCGGGACGCGGCCTGGGGAGAAGCCGCCCGGCGCATGGCCCACGAGATCAAGAACCCCCTCACTCCCATCCAGCTCTCCGCCGAACGCCTGGAAGCCAAGCTGTCGGACAGGCTGGAGGGCGCTGCCCGGGATATCCTCACCCGGGCCACCGCCACCATCGTGGGCCAGGTGAACGCCATGAAGGGCCTGGTGGATGCGTTCGCCCAGTATGCCCGCCTGCCCTCCCCCAGGATCGAGCGCCTGGACATCAACGCCCTGGTCCATGAGGTCGCCCATCTTTATGAAGAGTCGGCCCAGCTTGAGACGGCCCTGGCGGAGGACCTGCCTCCCGTGGCCGGCGACCCCGCCCTGCTGCGCCAGGTGCTGGTTAACCTCATCAAGAACGCCCAGGAGGCTGTCGGCGAAGGCACCAGGCCCCACATCCGCGTGCGCACACTGCTGCACGGGGACCACGTGGACCTGTGCGTGGAGGACAACGGTCCCGGCTTCCCGGATGAACTCAAGGGGCGCATGTTCGAGCCCTATGCCACAACCAAACCCAAAGGCACGGGCCTGGGCCTGCCTGTGGTAAAAAAGATCGTTGAGGAACACCATGGCAGTATCACGGTGAGCAATATGGATAATGGTGGCGCCCAGGTTTGTGTGCGCCTGCCCGCATTGAAGGAAACCTAGGGCCGTGCCCGGGCCCGGTCACTCCCTTTCGGAGGCCGGCCATGACGGCGATTGTCAATAAGGAAAAACACGATGTCTGAAATCCTGGTGGTGGATGACGAACCCGGCATTCGGGAACTGATGCAGGAAATCCTGGAGGAAGAGGGCTACGAGGTGCGCATGGCCGAGAACGGCGCCAGCGCGCGCAACGCCCTGGAGGACAAGATCCCTGACCTGGTATTGCTGGACATCTGGATGCCCGACGTGGACGGCGTCACCCTGCTGAAGGAATGGAAGACCCAGGGACGCCTCACCATGCCCGTGGTGATGATGTCAGGCCACGGCACCGTGCACACCGCCGTGGAGGCCACCCGCCTGGGGGCCTTCGACTACCTGGAAAAGCCCATCGCCTACAAGCAATTGCTGGAGACGGTGAAGAAAGCCCTGGATGCGAAGCCTTCCAAGCCCACCACCACGGGCGACCTTTCCGCCCTGGGGGCCGGGGAAGCCATTCGCCGCCTGACCCAGCGCCTGAACCTGGCCGTGGCCGCGGGGCTGCCCGTGGTGCTGCTGGGGGAACCCGGCAGCGGCGAGGAACACGCCGCCCGCTACCTCACCCCCCCCAACGGTTCCTTCCTGCGGGTGGACGTGCCCGCCACCCTGGCCAACCAGCCCACGGAGATCCTGGCCCAGGCCAAGGGCGGCCTGGTGTTCATCCCCGACCTGGCGGGCCTCAACGCCATGCAACAGCGGGGCCTGGCGCTGCTCCTCAACCGCCGAGCCGAATTCGGCGTGCGCGTGGCCGCCGCCACCCAGATGGCTCTGAACGATCTGCTGGCGGAAGGGCACCTGAGCCAGGAACTGCACGACATCTTCATCCATGCCGTGGTGGAGATGCCCCCCCTGCGGGAACGCCGGGAGGACATCGTGCCCCTGGCCCGCCGCATGGTGGAGGACGCCTGCGCCCGCCTGCTGATCCCTCCCCGCCAATTCGCCGAGGGCGCCCTGGCGGCCCTCACCGGCCACGACTGGCCCGAGAACCTGACCGAGATGGAAACCCTGGCGGGGCGCCTGGCCCTGAATGGCGGCGACGCGCCCATCGACGCGGCGGAGGTGAAAGCCATTCTGGGCCCCGGCAAGAAGGGCGCCCATGCCAGCGGCATCGACCTCATGCTGCACCTGCCCCTCAAGGATGCACGGGACCAGTTCGAGAAGGCCTACCTGGAAGCCATGCTGGAGGAATGCCACTGGGGCATGAGCCGGGCGGCGGAGCGGGCCGGCCTGGACCGCACCAACCTCTACCGCAAGGTGAAGCAGCTGGGCATCGAGGCACCGGGAAAGGAAAAATGATGCAGGTAAAGGGGGAAGGGCCCGCGCCTTCGGCGCTCAAGGGGGAAGGGTCTAAACTCCCCCCTGCCACCCTTCCCCCTTCCCCCTTAACCCTTCACCGCAAAACATGAAAATCATCATCCTCGGCGCGGGCCAGGTGGGCTCCAACCTGGCGGAGCATTTGGTGCGCGAAGGCAACGACCTCACCGTGGTGGACGTGGATGCCGACAAGCTCTCGGCCCTCCAGGATCGCTTCGACCTGCGCACCGTCTGGGGCCAGGCCTCCCACCCATCCATCCTGCGCCAGGCCGGCGCCGACGACGCCGACATGCTGGTGGCCGTGACCCTCAACGACGAGACCAACATCGTCGCCTGCAAGTTGGCCGCCACCCTCTTCAACATCCCCACCAAGATCGCCCGCATCCGCTCCCTGGACTACATGAAGCACCCGGAACTGTTCGGCCCGGACAACTTCGCCGTGGACCACGTCATCGCCCCGGAGCAGGAGATCACCGATTACCTGCGCAAGCTCATCGACTACCCCGAGGCCCTGCAGGTGGTGGACTTCGGCGCCGGCCGGGCCCGCCTGGTGGCCATGAAGGCCCGGGCCGGTGGCCCCCTGGTAGGCCACGAGCTGCGGGACCTGCAGAAGCACCTGCCAGGACTGGACGCCCGGGTGGCCGCCATCTTCCGCCGCGACCGCACCATCGTGCCCGAGGGCCGCACCGTCATCCAGAACGACGACGAGATCTTCTTCATCGCCGCCACGGAGAACATCCGCGCCGTGATGAAGGAGATGCGTCGCTCCGACAAGGGCGTGCGCCGGGTCATGATCGTGGGCGGCGGCAACATCGGCCGGCGCCTGGCCACCAGCCTGGAAGCGGACTATGAGGTCAAGCTCATCGACCGCAACAAGAAGAACACGGAGGCCCTTTCCCGCGTCCTGAAGAGCACCCTGGTGCTCACCGGCAACGGCACCGACGAAGACCTGCTGCTGTCGGAGAACATCGAGGACATGGACGTGTTCTGCGCCCTCACCAACGATGACGAGGACAACATCATGTCCTCACTGCTGGCCAAGCGCCTGGGGGCCCGCAAGGTCATCGCCCTCATCAACCGCGCCACTTACGTGGACCTGCTGCAGGGCGGCGAGATCGACATCGCCCTGTCCCCCGCCCAGGCCACCATCGGCCCCCTTCTGACCCACATCCGCCGGGGCGACATGGCGGTGGTGCACAGCCTGCGGCGGGGCGCGGCCGAGGCCCTGGAAGCCGTGGTGCACGGCGACGCGAAGGCCTCCAAGCTGGTGGGCCGCCGCATCGAGGAGGTGAGCCTGCCGGAGGGCGTTTCCATCGGCGCCATCCTCAGGGCGGAAAAGGTCATCATCGCTCACCACGACACCACCATCGAGGCGGAGGACCACCTGGTGCTGTTCGTGCCCCACAAGCAGCTCATCCCCAAGGTGGAAAAACTGTTCCAGGTGGGCCTGGGCTTCTTCTAGATACAGGGACCCATGCGATTCCTGAATCTCCTCCATGTCCTGGGCATGGTCATCGGCTTCTTCGGCCTGTCCATGCTTGCCCCCCTGTTACTGGCCGAGATCACCAGGGATGGCGCCCAGCGGGCCTATGACGAGGCGGCCCTCATCACCATCGGCGTGGGCCTTATCCTCTGGCTGGCGGGACGGCGCTGGCGGCGGGAACTGAAAACCCGGGACGGCATCCTGCTTGTGGTGCTGATATGGACCCTGCTGCCGGGCTTCGCCGCCCTGCCCCTGCTCCTCTACCTGCCGGACCTGTCCGTCACCGACGCCTACTTCGAGACCATGTCCGGCCTCACGGCTACCGGCGCCACCGTGCTCTCCGGCCTGGACGACCTGCCCAACTCCATCAACCTGTGGCGCGCCCAGTTGCACTGGATCGGCGGCCTGGGCGTCATCGTGCTGGTGGCGGCCGTGCTGCCCCTGCTGGGGGTGGGCGGCCGGCAGATGCTGCAGGCGGAAATGCCCACGCCCATGAAGGACCAGAAGCTGACGCCCCGCATGGCTGAAACCGCCAAGGGGCTCTGGGTGGTGTACATCCTTCTCACCCTGGCCTGCATCGCAGTGCTGTGGGCCCTGGGCATGAGCTTCTTCGACGCCGTGGTGCATGCCTTCTCGGTCATGGGCCTGGGGGGCTTCTCCTCCCACGACGCCAGCCTGGGCTTCTACGATTCCGTGGCCCTGGAAGTGGCCGTGGGCGGCTTCGCCCTGCTGGCGGGCATCAATTTCGCCACCCACTTCCTCGCCCTGCGGGGACGCAGCCTTTCAGCCTACCGATTCGACCCGGAAATCCGCTGGTTCCTGGGCGTGGTGCTGGGCAGCGGCCTGCTGCTGGCTCTGCTGCTGTGGGGGCGGGACTTCTTCCTGGACTTTCCCACCGCCCTGCGCTACGCCCTTTTCAACACCATCTCCGTGGCCACCACCCTGGGATTCGCCACCACCGACTACGGCCAGTGGCCCTTCTTCGCCGGCTTGTGGATGATGTTCCTGTGCAGCTTCTCCACCTCCGCCGGCTCCACCGGTGGCGGCATCAAGTTCATGCGGGCCATGCTGCTCTACAAGCAGGTATACCGGGAACTTCAGAAGCTCATCCACCCAAACGCCCAGATCCCCGTGAAGCTGGGGGGGAGCGTGGTGCCCAACAAGATCATGTACGCCGTGCTGGCCTTCGCCTTCATCTACGTGGCGTCCATCGTCATCCTGTCCTTCGCCCTTTCCTTCACCGGCCTGGACGTGCTCACGGCCTTCTCCGCCATCGTCGCCACCCTCAACAATACCGGCCCGGGCCTGGGCAACGTGGGGCCGGCCACCACCTATGCGGTGCTGAATGATTTCCAGACCTGGATCTGCACCTTCGCCATGCTGCTGGGCCGGCTCGAGCTCTTCACGCTGCTCGTGGTGCTGACGCCGGCCTTCTGGCGCCGGTAAGCGGCCTGCCCCCCGGGAGCCAGCGCCCGAAATCGTCCGATGCGGCAGCCAGCTAGTAGAGGTCGCTCAGTGGACGGTAGATACCCTTTTCCACCACGCGGTTGATGACCGTTGCAGGAACCTTGTAACTGGCCAGAAATAACCTTGCCCGGCTCTTGCCGACCTTTAGCAGCAGACGGACCCCCAGATCGACGAGAAACGCCGTGTCGTTGTCGGTGCGGGCAATGGTGGCCATGGGACCGTATGTTATTCGAAAGAGCCATTGGGCCAACCCGGTCGGTGTTCACAACGATGAGGGGCAGGCAACATGGAACCGTCTATCTCCCACGCAGTGCCTTGACCCGCCCCTGTGGCGGGTTTTTTCTTGGCGATGAGCGGCGGGGTTGAACTTCAAGCCGTTCTTCCCTTGGTAGGGCGTGTACATCCTCTGCCGGCCTTGCGCAGACGTTAATGCTTGCCGGAGTGGAGAGTAAAATTTTCACTGGTTATTGAAGTAATCAAAGCGCAATGCCTTACATGTTGATTTGGGAATCCCCCAATACAATGAGGTGTCATTTTTCCGGCGATGTTGATGCTGCAGGTCTCAACAAGGCGACTAATGATTTTTACAACGACGAACGGTCGGAGCATGTCACCAAGGTGCTTTGGGATTTTTCAGCGATGAAACATTTCGAGGTTGAAAAAGACCATGTCACGGAAATCGCCTTCACTGACTATGTGGCCAGCGGATACTTGAAACCCATGAAGGCCGCGTTCATAACTACAGACCCACAGTTTTCCGAGTTGGCTAAGCATTACATCGCAGAGATGGAACAGTTGGAGAGTTCCTGGACAAACCGATTATTCACATCCATCGAAGACGCCAGAATCTGGATTGCTTCTCCATGAGTGTTCGAGTTTGCCAAGCTACCTTGGCATTACGCTTAGGGTCGGGAGTAGGCTGATCTGTAACGCCACGCGACCGTCGGCAGCGAGGCGAACCCGGACCTCCACCAAGTGGTGAAGCAGACGTTCAAAGCGGCTGGGGTCGAGGCACCCCCTACGGCTTAACCACCGCCAAGGGCTCCCCCGCCTCCAGCCGACCTATGACGGCGGCTCGCTCGAAGCCTTCCTTGCGGAACACCTCCAGCACCCTGTCCGCTGCGTCGGCGGAGCAGGCCACCAGGAGGCCGCCGCTGGTCTGGGGATCGGTGAGAATGGCCTTCTGCCAGTCCGCGCAGTCGGCGAACAACTCCACGCCCTGGCCGTAGCTCATCCAGTTGCGACCGCTGGCACCGGTGACGAAGCCCGCCTGGGCCAGGTCCACCACGTCAGGCAGCACCGGCAATTTCGAGAACTCGATGAAGGCGGTGAGCCCGGAGCCCCGTGCCAGCTCCAGGCCATGACCCAGCAGGCCGAAGCCGGTCACGTCCGTGAGCGCGTGCACGCCGTCCATCTGCCCCAGTTCCACCCCGGGGGTATTGAGCTGGGTGGTGGAATCGATCATGGCCTCATAGCCCTTGGGGGATAGCTGGTCCTTCTTGAGGGCGGCGGAGTAGATGCCCACTCCCAGGCCCTTGCCCAGGATCAGCACGTCGCCGGCCTGGCCGGCGCTGTTCTTCTTGATCTTGCGGGGATCCACCACGCCGATGGCCACCAGGCCGTAGATGGGCTCCTGGGAATCGATGGAGTGGCCGCCGGCGATGGGGATGCCCGCAGCCCTGGCCGCCGCCTCGCCTCCCGCCAGGATCTGCCGTATGACATCGTGGGGCAGCTTGTCGATGGGCATGCCTACCAGGGCCAGGGCGAACAGGGGTTTGCCGCCCATGGCGTACACGTCGGAGATGGCGTTGGTGGCGGCGATGCGGCCGAACTCGAAGGCATCGTCCACGATGGGCATGAAGAAGTCCGTGGTGGCGACGATGGCCTGTTCCTCGTTCAGTTTCCACACCGCCGCGTCGTCGGAGGACTCGATGCCCACCAGCAGGTCGGGGAAGCTGGACGCCAGACCCTTGGAGAAGGGGGTGTCCGCCAGGATCCTTTCCAGCACCGCCGGGGCGATCTTGCAGCCGCAGCCGCCGCCGTGGGAAAGGTGGGTAAGGCGAACAGGAGTGTTCAGGACGGGGGCGGGAGTGGAATCACTCATGCAGATGCTCGTTTTCTGGAAATCAGGAAGGCAGCAGCCAGTAAAGCCGCAATGATAATCAGGACAGGGACATTGCCCCAGCGCAGGTAGGGCGTCAGGCCGGTGCGCCCCTGGGCCTCGCCCGCCAGGGTGGCCTGGGTGAAGGGCGCCAGTTCCGCCCGCACCCGGCCCTGCTCGTCCAGGATGGCGGTGATGCCCGTGTTGTTGGACCGCAACTGCCAGCGCCCCGCCTCCAGGGAGCGCATGGCGCCGATCTGCAAATGCTGGCGCGGGGACAGGCTGTTGCCGAACCAGGCGTCGTTGCTCACGTTGACCAAGAGTGTCGCTTCCCGGGCGGCGTGGATGCGTTCCTCGCCGAAGGCGTCCTCGTAGCACACGTTCACCGCCAGCTGCTCGCCGGCGGCGGCGATGGGCCCCTGGTCCGCCGCCCCCACGGAGAAGTCCCCCAGGGGGATATGCATCATGTCCACCAGCCAGCGGAAACCGAAGGGCACGAACTCGCCGAAGGGCACCAGGTGATGCTTGCGGTAATTGCCAGCCGGCGAGGCGCCAAAGCTGGCCACGGCGTTGTAGTACTCGCCGGAGGGCGTGTTCTCCGGCAGCCCCACCAGCAGATCGCCGTTGCGCTGCTTCACATGCTCGGCCAGCACTTCCAGATAGCCGCCCGGCACGTTGGAGCGGAACAGGGGCACCGCCGTCTCCGGCATGATCACCAGCCGCGCGTCGGTGGCGAACACCTGGCGGGCGTAGTCCTGGAGGGTGGCGGCGATCTTCTCCGGGCGGAATTTCATCTCCTGGGGCACGTTGCCCTGGAGCAGGGCCACGGACACGGGCGCGCCCGCGGGCCGGGTCCATGTGGCCTGCTGCAGGCCGTAGCCCGCCACCAGCAGGAGCACCCCCGCCGTCATGAAATTGGGCCGCCGGCTGGCGAACAGTCCGGCCACCAGGGCCACCATCAGGCTCACGCCATACACCCCCAGCATCGGCGCGAAACCCGCCAGGGGGCTGTCCGGCACCTGGGAATAGCCGAAGGCCAGCCAGGGGAATCCCGTCAGGAACCAGCCCCGTACCCATTCCAACAGCACCCAGGCGGCGGGCAGGGCCAGGACGGGGCTCATCCAGCTCTTGGGGGCCAGGCGTGCCGCCAGCATGAGCGCCAGGGCAGGGTAGAGGGCGATGAAGGCGCAGAACAGCAGGGTGGCCACCACGGCAATGGGCGCCGGCAGGCCGCCATAAGTGGACAGACTCACATAGACCCAGGAAACCCCCACCAGAAACAGGCCCATGCCGTAGCCCCAACCCACAACGAAGGAGCCCAGGGGGGATGAGCCTCGTACCCAGACGAACAGGAACGTCAGGGACACGATGGTCGCGGGCCACCAGCCCAAGGGCGCGAAGCCGGGCACGGCCAGGGCGCCCAGCAGCGCCGGGATCAGCAGGTGGGAAACGAGGCGGGGCATGGCTGTCAGCTCCGTGCGGCCGTTCCGAAGGAACTGACCTCCCCCTCGGGGGGAAACGAGCATAGCGAGTCAGGGGGTCGTTTCATGTCAGGCCAAACCACAGGGCGGGGCACGCCCCATGCGGGTCAGTTCATGCTGAAGGCGACGAAGGCCACCTCGTCGCCCCCCTTCAGGGGCACGTTGGCGCCGTCGTCCACGAACTGCTTGTTCACGGTGATCTTCAGGCGCTCGGGGTTTTTCGCGAACACGGTTTCCCAGTGCTCCTGCCGCTTGGCCAGGTGGGCCATGAGGCCGTGGAGGTCGTTTACGGACATGGGCAGGAACAGGACCTCGTTGTCGCGGCCCAGCAGCTCCACCAGGTGGGCGAAGTAAAGAATGGTGATCTGACGGTTCATGCAAAAACTCCGGAAACATGGTCCCCCTTGCCAGAACCCTCTCACGCAAGCGGGGGAGGTCAGGGTGGGGGAATAAAGGCTGCGTATTTTAAGCCAGAGCCTCGCTTACCTTCTGCCTCAATACCGGCAGCAAATCCCTTTCGAACCAAGGGTTTCGCTTCAACCACATCTGGTTGCGGGGGCTTGGGTGGGGCAGGGGAAGGAATGGACCACCCCCAGGCGGCCGCTGCGCGGCCTCCGCCCCCCGAGGGGGACGAGGAAACTCGGGGCGGCCCGTCGTTTCCTCGACCGTCAGGTATTCCCGCCAGGCTGCCACGGTCTCGGTGAGGGTCTTCTTAGCCCGGGGCCCCAGATAGTAGGCCTGGGCATACTGGCCGATGAGCAGGGTCAGGCGGATATCCGGCAGGGCGGCCCGCAGGGGCGGGTGCCACAGGGGCGCGCACTCCGGCCGGGGCGGCAGGTCGCCTTGCTTGCCCGTGCCGGGAAAGCACAGGCCCGTGGGGATGATGGCGATGCGGGACTCGTCGTAGAAGGTGTCCCGGTCCATGCCCAGCCAGCTCCGCAGCCGGTCGCCGGAGGGGTCGTTCCAGGGAATGCCCGTATCGTGCACCTTGCGCCCCGGCGCCTGGCCCACCACCAGCAGTCGCGCCGTGGTCGAGGCCCGCAGCACCGGCCGGGGGCCGTGGGGCAGGTGGGGGGCACAGAGGGTGCAGGCCCTCGCCTTGCCCAGGAGTATGTCCAGCGCGCTCATCGGTTCGTCGGATCAGGCAAGACTTCGGAATAAGGGCCACCCGTGGCCGCCGGGGGTGTCTTTGGTCTTAACACACCCATCTGCTGACCCTGGGGGATGGTGATGCCTTCCATGCCCTGCTCCACCAGGGTGATCACCAAGGAGCCGCCATAAGCGAAGTGGCCCATCCTTTCGCCCTTGGCGACAGGTACAGGCCGGAACGGCGCCACCTGCCGGAACTTGTCCTCGAACACCACGGACCCCACCGTATCCAGGCCCACGGGGACCATGGCCACGTAGCCGTAATCGCTGGTTTCGATGATGAAATAGCCCCGACGGAAGTGCTCAAAGACGCTGTAACCCTGGCCATAGCCGATGTTGCCCTTGTTCAGGAACCCGTGCAGGTCCGGAATGCCCCAGTAGGCCCCAGCAACGTCCTCCCGGGATTCCACTACCCGACCCGACGCCACGGCGTGGTAGTGGTGGTAGGTATGGGGCAGCAGGATGCAGGAGATGGAGGTTCCCTTCTCGAAATGTTTTGCATAGGCCGATCCGGCCAGCAGGGCCTTCACGTCCATCTTCTGGCCCAGCTTGGCGGCGACTCGCGCCTCCGGCGTCAATGGGTCGATCATGTTCAGGACGCAATCCGTGGGGGCCACCAGCACGGCGTCATCCATCAGGCTGGCGATGGGCCGCATGCCGGGCTTCAGGTCCCGGGCGAAGAATTCGTTGAAGGACTGGAAACCTCCCGGGGGAACGACGTACTGGTCCATGGCAATGCCCGGGTCGGCCATCCATTGCCTGATGGATGCAGTGGATGCCTGGCTGTCCAGGAACGCGCCCCGAGCGGCGACGAAATTCTTCGTCCAGCCCAGGCCGGGCTCCTGGCCGACTAGCCGTTGTCCGTATTCATTGCGGTAATAGAACCAGGCGAACTTCTTGATGTACTCGAACTCGTCGTCGGCACCACCGTTGACGGGCAGCAGATAAAACCAGTCATTGAAGAAAGCGGCAAGGTCATCCAGGGTCTTGCCCTTCCAGGGATTGGCCATGGGGCCATCCGGGTCCCGGACGTTCGCCAACGCCCGGTCCAGGGTGTCGCGGAACCCCTGATCAGCGTCATACAGGGCCCGCAAGGCCTTGACGGGCGGCGCTTCCGATGAAGCCGGGGTTGTGTTGGCCGACTGCGCCCATACAGGCAAGCTTACCGTGAAACACACCAGCATCATTCGCAAGATGGAAATCATGGAATGCTCCCGAGTCATTGCCGGGCTGAATTGAATGGCCTGTGTCACCGCCCTGCAGGTTTTCAGCATGGCACATCTCCCGGCCGGCGGTCTCTCCAACTACTTGAATCGGGGATAATCCCCCCATGACCCACGCCGCCCCATCCAGCACCCTCCTCGATTCCCTAAACCCCGACCAGCTGGCCGCCGTCACCGCTCCCGGCTCGGCCCTGGTGCTGGCGGGGGCGGGGTCGGGCAAGACCCGGGTGCTGACCACCCGCATCGCCTGGCTGATCCAGACGGGCCAGGTGTCGCCCATGGGAGTGCTGGCGGTGACCTTCACCAACAAGGCGGCGAAAGAGATGCTGACCCGGCTGTCGGCCATGCTCCCGATCAACACCCGGGGCATGTTCGTGGGCACCTTCCACGGCCTGTGCAACCGGCTGCTGCGCACCCATCACCGGGAGGCGGGGCTGCCCCAGTTGTTCACCATCCTGGATTCGTCGGACCAGCTTTCCGCCGTGAAGCGCTGTCTGAAGGCCCTGAACGTGGACACGGAGAAGTACGACCCCCGCAAGGTGCAGAGCTTCATCAACCAGAACAAGGAGCAGGGCCTGCGGGCGGACGCGGTGGACGCCTGGGACCCCTATTCCAAGCGCCTTACGGAGTATTACGCTGCCTATGACGACCAGTGCCGGCGGGAGGGCTGCGTGGACTTCGCCGAGCTGCTGCTGCGGGCCTACGAGCTGCTGACCCGCAATGCCATTCTGCGGGCGCATTACCAGACCCGCTTTCGCCACAACCTGGTGGACGAGTTCCAGGACACCAGCCGCCTGCAATACCTGTGGCTGAAGCTGCTGAAGGGGCCCGACAGCGCGTTGTTCGCCGTGGG
Organism: Thiobacillus sp.; assembly: GCA_024235835.1. Lineage (NCBI taxonomy): Bacteria > Pseudomonadati > Pseudomonadota > Betaproteobacteria > Nitrosomonadales > Thiobacillaceae > Thiobacillus > Thiobacillus sp. Next base: position 454,529 of record JACKLQ010000002.1, read on the forward strand.
GGACGACGACCAGTCCATCTACGCCTTCCGGGGCGCCAACGTGGGCAACATGGGCCTGCTGATGCAGGAGATGGGCATAGCCGCGCCCATCAAGCTCACCCGCAACTACCGTTCCGTCTCCACCATCCTGGACGCGGCCAACGCGGTCATCGCCCACAACAAGGAGCGCCTGGGCAAGGACCTGTGGACCGAGCTGGGCAAGGGGGAACCCATCCGCCACTTCCAGGCCAGCGACGACCGGGAGGAGGCCAGCTTCGTGGTGGAGGAGATCCAGGGCCTGAAGCGGGAAGGGGAGAACTACGCCGACATTGCCGTGCTGTACCGCTCCAACGCCCAGTCCCGGGGCCTGGAACACGCCCTGTTCTCCGCCGCCATTCCCTACCGCGTGTACGGCGGCCTGCGCTTCTTCGAGCGGGCCGAGATCAAGCACGCCCTGGCCTACCTGCGCCTGGCGGCCAACCCGGAGGACGACAACGCCTTCCTGCGGGTGGTGAACTTTCCCGCCCGGGGCATCGGCGCCCGGGGCCTGGAAAGCCTGGACGCCGACGCCCGGGCGGCGGGCACCAGCCTGTGGGCGGCGGCCTGCAAGGCAGGCAGGAAATTCGCCCCCTTCGTGCTGTTGATCGAGGACCTGCGCCGGGACACCACGGGCCTGCCCCTGGTGGAAGCGGTGGAGCACGTGGTGGCCAAGTCCGGCCTGCTGGAGTTCTACAGGAACGAGAAGGACGGCCAGGACCGGGTGGACAACCTGGAGGAACTGGCCAACGCGGCCGCCGCCTTCGCGGGTGAAACCGACGACCAGAGCCTGGAGGCCTTCCTGGCCCACGCCGCCCTGGAGGCCGGCGAGCACGAGGCGGCCCAGGGCCAGGATGCGGTGCAGCTCATGACCGTGCACGCCGCCAAGGGCCTGGAATTCCACACCGTGTTCATCACCGGCCTGGAGGCGGGCCTGTTCCCCCACGAGAACGCCATGAGCGAGGAGGGCGGCCTGGAGGAGGAACGCCGCCTGATGTACGTGGCCATCACCCGGGCCCGCAAGCGCCTGACGATCACCCACGCCCAGATGCGCATGCTCCACGGCCAGATGCGCTACGGCCTGCCGTCCCAGTTCCTGGAAGAGATTCCCGAGGCCCTGGTGCATTCCCTGTCCCGTCGGATGGGAGCACCTGTGGTCCACCAGCCCTCCAATGCCTATGGCCGGGGCGGGTATGGCCATGGAGGGACTCCAAGGGGCGCCGAGTCCTCGCCCCATTACCAGGCTTCGCGCCGGGAAGCCAACGTGCCTTTCCCCGTGGGCGCCCGGGTCAACCACCCCAAGTACGGCGAGGGCGTGGTAGGGGGCTACCAGGGCCAGGGGCCCGACGCCGAGGTGACAGTGACCTTCCCCAAGGCGGGGCGCAAGGTGTTCATCCTGGACTACGCCCGCTTGACCGCGGCGTAGTCCCTACGCGGTTCGGGTTGAGCCCTTCGACTTCACTCAGGAGAACCCTGTCGAAACCCGCCCTTCGCCAGGCCCAGGGCGAACGGACTGCCTGGCGCGTCCCCACCAAACCAGCCTCAAACCCAGCAACACGGCCAGGATGCCGGCATACAGCGCCGGCTCCCGCACGTCCGCCTTCACCATCCACCAGAAGTGCAGCACGGCGAGAATGCCGATGGCGTACACGACCTTGTGCAGCCGGGACCAGTTGCGGCCCAGGCGCTTCATCATGGCGTTGGTGGAGGTCACCGCCAGTGGGATGAGCAGCACGAAGCTGATGAAACCCACGGTGATGAAGGGCCGCTTGACGATGTCCTGGAGGATGAAATCCCAGGCGAAGAACTGGTCCAGCCACACGTAGGTGAGCATGTGCAGGGTGGCGTAGAAGAAGGTGAACAGGCCCAGCATGCGCCGCAGCCGCAGCAGCCAGTTGAGGCCCGTGAAGCGGCGCAGGGGCGTGACCGCCAGGGTGATGAGCAGCAGGCGCAAAGCCCAGTCCCCCAGGCCCCGGGTGACGGCCTCGATGGGATTGGCCCCCAGGCTGTCGGTGACGATGCCCTGGACCAGGTGGCCCAGGGGAATCAGGCAGAGGGCGAAGACGAAGGCCTTGATGCCCGTGAGCTGGCGTGAGGTGGGTTGGAAGCTCATGTAGGGAACCCCACTTCGGCAAAGTGGGGCAGGGGGGATTGCCGCCCCCCTGCGAACCTGGAATCGCCTGAAATCCCCCTCGATCCCCCTTTGATAAAGGGGGAGAAAATCCCCATACGAAGCATGTCCATCAGTAGAACTTGCGCAGGTCCATGCCTGCGTACATGGAGGCCACCTGATCGCCGTAGCCGTTGAACATCAGGGTCTTGCGCTTGAAGAACTCGCCGATGCGCCGTTCCCGGGCCTGGCTCCAGCGGGGGTGGTCCACGTCCGGGTTCACGTTGGAATAGAAGCCGTATTCCCGGGGCGCGGCCCGCCCCCAGGAGGTGTGGGGCTGCCGCTCCAGGAAGCTGATGCGGACGATGGACTTGGCGCTCTTGAAGCCGTATTTCCAGGGCACCACCAGGCGCACGGGGGCGCCGTTCTGGTTGGGCAGCACTTCGCCGTACAAACCGTAGGTGAGCAGGGTCAGCGGATGCATGGCCTCGTCCATGCGCAGGCCCTCCGCGTAGGGCCAGTCCAGCACGCTGCGACGCACGCCGGGCATCTGCTTGGGGTCCGCCAGGGTGGTGAAGGCCACGTACTTGGCACTGCCCAGGGGCTCCAGCTGTTTGATCAGCGCGCTCAGGGGGTAGCCCTGCCAGGGGATGACCATGGACCAGCCTTCCACGCAGCGCAGGCGGTAGATGCGTTCCTCCAGGGGGGCCAGCTTGAGGAGCTTCTCGATGTTCCAGGCGCCGGGGTGCTTCACCAGGCCATCCACCTGCACTGTCCAGGGACGGGTGCGCAGGGTGTGGGCATTGCGGGCCGGGTCCGCCTTGTCGGTGCCGAACTCGTAGTAGTTGTTGTAGGTGGTCACATCCCTTTTCGGGGTGAGCTCCTCGTCCACGCTGTAGGTGGGATTGCGCAGGCTGGAAAGCAGGGGACCCGCTTCGGCATGGCGGGCCTGCAGGCCCAGCCCCGCAGCCAAGACCAGGCCGCCGGCGGCGCCCAGGAAATCACGCCGGGCGCGATACACGTCGGGATTTGTGATCTCGGACGGCGTGATGTCGGAGGGTCGTTTGATCAACATGGCTCGTTCCTCTCGAGGATGCTCTGTTTCAGAGGGTGGTGGTCAGGTTGACCAGCCGTTCGGGGATCACGTTCAACGCCCAGGCCCCGAAGGCCTTGTCCATGCCGGCATGACGCCGGCCAGCAGGCTGCTGGAACGAAAGCCGGTTGGAAGCCGGTGATCCGCAAGGCGGCCCCCCAGTGAACGTTGACGTCACCTATTCGATAGCAGCCGCCCCCCTGGGGCAATTAACAAATTGTTTAAGGTTGCCGCGGAACCAAGCCAGCACCTGGGGCAATGCCGGCGTCTCAGCAACTCAGCAGGGCGAAGGAGGTTCCGCCCAGCACCACTCCGGCAGTCAACGCGATGAACAGGAAACGGTAGCTGACATGGCTGCGCTTTTTCTTGCGCAGGCCCAGCACCAGGCTCAGTTCGCCCATGGTGACGACCACCGCAACGAAGAACAGGGGGGCCATGATGGTCAGCGCCAACAGGCGCAACTGGGAAAAACTGGCGGAGCAGGCGTAGGGCATGGAGTAGTAGGTGCCGAAGTTGTTCGCCGCGCGAAGCAGGAACCACAGCATCAAACCCACTCCCACCAGGATCACTGTCGTCATCACCCAGGTGATGGGGTCCCTCAGGAGGATCATGAGTTTCCTGAATTCACGTCGCAGCCAGTGTTCGGCCATGGATCTTGACCCCGTCTCCTTTTGTGTACCGGGATTATGCCGTCAGCGGAGGGAACAACCATCAATAGGGATCCTGGCGTCCCGCCCGACTCAAGAAGTGCCCATATTTTCCGATAGTGCTGGCATGTACCCCCAACGGATCAGATCATGCGCGTCGGTCAAATAGCCGTCACAAGCCTCGAAGAGGGCGGACTCGCCCCCTTGTCTGTCCTCGAACCCAACCTGGTGCTCGCCTTTGCCGCTCCCCAGTACTTCACTGACCCAGTTCTGCCGGGTTGGTTGGGGAAGACGTTTCCCGATGCAAGGCGCATAGCCTTGTCCACGGCGGGCGAGATCACCTCCCAGGGGGTAAACAGCGACTCCATCGTCGTCACTGCCGTCCGTCTGGAGCGCTCCCCCTTCAGGATCGCGGCTACGGATATCGCTGGCATGGAGGACTCCGCTGGAGCAGGACGGCGTCTGGCGGAGCAACTCGCCGCGCCCGACCTGAAGGCCGTCATCCTGCTGTCCCAGGGCGTGGCGGTGAACGGCAGTGACCTGATCGCCGGCGCTGTTGCGATACTGGGACAAGGCGTTCCCATCACGGGCGGACTGGCAGGCGACAACGGTGCCTTCTCACGCACCTGGTCCCTGCTGGACAACCAGGTGTCAGACAGGCTGATGCTGGCCATCGGCCTGTATGGCGACGCCATCCATTTCGCGCATGGTTCCTTCGGAGGCTGGCAGAGCTTCGGGCCCGCGCGCAAGGCCACCCGTGCCGAAGGCAATGTGCTGTATGAGCTCGACGGAGAGCCCGCGCTGGGCATCTACAAGCGGTACCTGGGCGACTACGCCCAGGATCTGCCCGCCTCCGGCCTGCTTTTTCCCTTCGCGATCCTGTCCGATGACCATCAGGAGACCGGCCTGATCCGAACCTTGCTGGGCATCGACGAGGCACAAGGCAGCCTCACCCTGGCGGGGGACATCCCCCAGGACGGCTACCTGCGGCTGATGCATGCCTCCACGGAGGCCCTGGTGGACGGGGCGGAAGCTGCCGCCCTGGCGGCCAGGGAAATGCAATCGGGCAAGGGCCAGGGCCTGGCCTTGCTGGTGTCCTGCATTGGCCGCAAGCTGGTGATGGGTGACAGGGTGGACGAAGAGGTGGAGGCCGTCGGAGCGGTGTTTGGCCAGAACTGCACCCTGGCCGGCTTCTATTCCAATGGCGAGATCAGTCCTTTCCTGAAGACTACGGAGTGCAAGCTGCATAACCAGACCATGACCATCAGTTATCTGGCCGAAAACTAGGCCCATGCACCGCCTTCTCGAGCGCCAGATCAAGCGCACCCTCGGCATCAGCCCCGAACGATGGCCGGAACTGGAGAATTTGGTCAGGGTTGTCGCTCATCAGGCAGGGGAGGGCGACGCCGAACTGGCCCGAGCCCTGCTCGGTCTTCCTGAATTGCTGCAGAGAGTGTCCGAGGCCTATGCCCAGCAGGACCGTGACCTGGCCCTGCTGCGTCGCAGCCTTGAGGTCTCTTCCGAGGAACTGTCCACCGCCAACCAGAGGCTGAGGGAAGACGCCAAGGCCAGCGCAAAGGCCCTCAAGGCATTGCAGCAGGCCTTTGACGCCACGCGTGGCAATCCGGCGGCGGCGGACAAGGACGAGAATGACCTGGTCAGCATGGCCGAGCAGTTGGCCGACCTGACCCGGGAGCAGGAACGCATGCGCCAGGCCCTGACCAAGAGCGAGGAGCGTTTCGAGCTGGCCATGCGCGGTGCCAACGACGGGCTGTGGGACTACGACCTGGTCAACGGCTCTGTGTACTACTCGCCACGATGGAAGGAAATGGTCGGCGAGGATGAACATGACGTGGGCAGCGCTCCGGAAGAATGGCGCAACCGGGTCCATCCCCAGGACCTGCACAATTCGATGAGCGCGCTTGAAGCCCATCTGTCAGGCCACACCCCCCATTACGAAGGCACCTTCAGGTTCCGGCACCGGAAGGGACACTACATCTGGATACTCGCCCGGGGTCTGGCCATCCGGAATCCGGAAGGGCGTGCGGTGCGCCTGGTGGGCACCCACAGCGACATCACCAAACGCATGGAGCTGGAGCGTTACCTGGGCCAGTTCAAGGCGGCCATCGACGAGCACGCCATCGTCAGCATCACGGACGTGGAGGGCCGCATCACTTATGCCAACAGGAAATTCTGTGAAATTTCCGGATACCGCCAGGAGGAACTCCTGGGCCAGAACCACCGCATCGTCAAATCCGGAATGCACCCGGATGGCTACTACGCGGACATGTGGGCAACCATCAGTTCCGGCCACACCTGGACAGGCGAGATCTGCAATCGCGCCAGGGATGGCCGGCTCTATTGGGTGCTGGCCACGCTGGCGCCCTTGTTGGACGACAATGGCCTGCCCTACCAGTACATCGGCATCCGAGCGGACATCACGGAAAGGAAGCTGCACGAGGAAGAATTGCGCCTGGCCAAGGAAGGCGCCGAAGCCGCCAGCAAGGCCAAGAGCGAATTCCTGGCCAACATGAGCCATGAGATCCGCACGCCCATGAACGGCGTGCTGGGCATGATCAACCTGACCCTGGACACGCCCCTCGACGCGGAGCAACGGGAGTATCTGGGCCTGGCCCACTCATCCGCCAATGCCCTGCTCCACATCCTCAATGACATCCTGGACTTCTCCAAGATCGAGGCGGGTCGTCTGGACGTGCACCAGGAACTCATGTCCCCCTTGGACCTGGCGGGCGAGCTTGCACGTCTGCATGAACCACGCTGCCGCGAGAAAGGCCTGGAGTTCCAGCTCAAGACCTCGACGGGCCTGCCCTCCACCCTGGTGGCCGACCTGGCCCGGGTACGCCAGGTACTGGTCAACCTGCTGAGCAACGCCATCAAGTTCACCAGCCAGGGGCGCATCACCCTGGAAATAAGCCGGGCACAGGACGATATCTGCTTCCATGTGCGGGACACGGGCATCGGCATACCCAAGGACAAGCAGGCATCCGTTTTCGAGGCCTTCACCCAGGCGGACGGCTCCATCACCAAGCGCTTCGGCGGCACCGGCTTGGGCCTGACCATCTCCAACCGCCTGGTCCAGCTGATGGGCGGACACATGGGGTTGCGGAGCGAGGCGGGGGTGGGCAGCGAGTTCTACTTCTGCCTGCCCCTCCGGGCCCACTCCGCGCTGCCCGCCACCTCGCCAGTCACGCAAGCCGCCCCTGCCTGCGAAAATGCGCGAGCCCTGCGCATCCTCCTGGCCGAGGACAACGCCATCAACCAGAAGCTGGCCCTCGCCCTGCTCGGCAAGGCGGGGCATCAGGTCACCGTCGTGGAGGACGGCGCCGCAGCCGTGGGGTCCGTGATGTCCGAGCCCTTCGACCTGGTGCTGATGGACATGCAGATGCCCGGCATGGACGGCTTGGAAGCCACACGGCGCATCCGCCATCTGCCAGCCCCGTCAGGCCAGGTTCCCATCATCGCCCTGACCGCCAACGCCTATCCGGACGACGAGGCGCGCTGCTTGGAAGCGGGCATGGACGGCTATGTGGCCAAGCCCATTCGGCGCGATGTGTTGATGGCGGCCATCGAAGAAGCCCTGTACAAGGTATAGCGCGAGTTCAATTCACGCCATGCCGGGAGGCAATCTCCCGCATCGTGGGCACCTGGAGGCCCGCCACATCGGCGTGATGCAAGGCACGCCTAAGCCGGGCTGGCGCCGAACGCCCCGCGCAACCATGCTCAGGGTCGGCTTCGAAGGCTTCCAGCATGCCTCCCAGGAGCGGGGGCCGCGCATAGGCGTGGCCCATGAGCCAGTCCTGGACATCCAGCACCTCGTTGGCCACCCTTTCAGCCAGTTCCCGGTGCTGGTCCCACAGGGCCCCCACCGTGCCGCCCGTCTCCAGGCCGGCGATGTTGGTGGTGAGGATGTACAGGTTCTTGCGCACCAGTTCCCAGGCCAGGCTGTCACCGTCGGGCAGGGTGTGGGCCGGAAGATCGATGCTTTCCAGGGCCCGAACCAGCCGCTGGGCCTCGGGACCGTATACGGGGGAGGAAATCAGGGGCTTGGCATCCGTGCCCTGCTTCTTCTCGAACCATACGGATACCACCGTGGGGGACTCGATGCCGTGGGCCAGCCAGTCCCGGGGCAGCAGTTCGTTCTGCAGCAGTCCCACGGAGTCCTTCCACGCCTCCGGCATGCCGCTGAGCACGGGGTGCAGATCGTTCTCCGCCACGGATACCATCACCAGATCAGGGTCGGGATACCTGGCCGCCACGGCCGCCATGCTGTCCTCCCGTGTCACGGGCACCACGATGTGGCCCGTGCGCAGCAGGCCACCGGCGAACACACGTCCCAACTGGCCCAGTCCCATCAACACCACGGTCTTGTCCATTGCGTTCCTCCTGGCTTGTTTGAGGTGGATTGTAGGCCGGGTTTCGGTAGCCGCTTCATCTGACTAGAATGCCTGGGCTTTTGCCACCAAGCCAATCCACATCATGCAAGCCCCCAACATTGCATCTTTCCTGCCCCCCCGCCGCACCCTCATGGGTCCCGGTCCTTCCGACGTGCCCCAGCGCATCCTGGACGCCATGGCGCGCCCCACCATCGGCCATCTGGATCCGGCCTTCGGCGACATGATGGAGCAGACCAAGGCCCTGCTGCGCTACGCCTTCCAGACCGGGAACAAGCTCTCCTTCCCCGTCTCCGGCCCCGGTTCCGTGGGCATGGAAACCTGCTTCGTGAACCTGGTGGAGCCGGGCGACAAGGTGATCGTCTGCATCAACGGCGTGTTCGGCGGTCGCATGCTGGAGAACGTTAAGCGCACCGGCGGCGTGCCGGTGGTGGTGGAGGATGCCTGGGGCCGGGCCGTGGACCCCGGCAAGGTGGAAGCCGCCTTCGCCGCCAATCCGGATGCCAGGGTCCTGGCCTTCGTCCACGCCGAGACTTCCACCGGCGCCCAGTCGGATGGAGCCACCCTGGCCGCCCTTGCCCGCAAGCACGGCGCCCTCACCATCATGGACTGCGTCACCTCCCTGGGGGGCACGCCGGTGCTGATCGACGCCTGGGGCATCGACGCCGCCTATTCCGGCAGCCAGAAGTGCCTGTCCTGCACCCCGGGCCTTTCCCCCGTGACCTTCGGGGAGCGGGCCATCGACAAGGTCAGGGCCCGCAAGAGCCCCGTGCAGAGCTGGTTCATGGACCTCAACCTGGTGCTGGGCTACTGGAGCGGCGAGGGCAAGCGCACCTACCACCACACCGCCCCCATCAATCCCCTCTACGGCCTGCACGAGGCCCTGGTGATGCTGGCGGAGGAGGGCATGGAGCACGCCTGGACCCGCCACCGTGCCATGCACGAGCGGCTCAAGACCGGCCTGGCACGGCTTGGGCTCGACTTGGTGGTGCCCGATCAGGAACGCCTGCCCCAGCTGAACGCGGTGACCATTCCCGAGGGTGTGGATGATGCCGCCGTCCGGGGCCGCCTGCTCTCCGAATTCAACCTGGAGATCGGCGCCGGCCTGGGCGCCCTGGCTGGCAAGGTCTGGCGCATAGGCCTCATGGGAGCGTCCGCAAGTGAACGGAATGTGGACTATTGCCTGGAAGCCCTGGCTAAAGTTTTGAACAAACAATAGAAGCGGCGCTGCGACAGCTGAAAACCGCGGCTTTTCTCGCCCTGACTTTTTCGCTAGCATTGTGCCGCATACGGTTATTACTTGGTTCAAGTCATTTGCCATCCGGCCAGCGCCGATCCAACGCCTCCAGGCCATCCGAATTTCCCACGCCCAGTCTTCAAAGAGGTTCCCAACATGAGCGAACACATCCATTACGTCACCGACGACACCTTCGAGCAGGAAGTCCTGCAATCTCCCCTGCCCGTGCTGGTGGACTACTGGGCCGACTGGTGCGGTCCCTGCAAGATGATCTCCCCCATCCTGGACGAGGTGGCCAAGGAATATGCCGGTCGCCTGAAGGTCGCCAAGCTCAACATCGACGAGAACCAGGGCACTCCCCCCAAGTACGGCATCCGCGGCATCCCCACCCTGATGATCTTCAAGAATGGCAACGTGGAAGCCACCAAGGTCGGCGCCCTTTCCAAGTCCCAACTCACCGCCTTTGTTGACAGCAACATCTAAGCTCCGCTAGCTTCACGGCATCCGGCGTCCTGCCGGTTGCCGGGGTCCCACCCCATAACCCCCCTCCCCCTCTCGTTTTTCCCTCCTGGCCGTTCTGGCCCACCTGCTCATTCACGCCATGCAACTATCCGAACTCAAGCAATTACACGTCTCCCAACTCCTGGAAATGGCCGAGGCCAACGGCATCGAGAATGCCAACCGCATGCGCAAGCAGGAGCTCATCTTCGCCATGCTGAAGAAGAAGGCGCGGGACGGCGAGACCATCTACGGCGACGGGGTGCTGGAGATCCTGCCGGACGGCTTCGGCTTCCTGCGCTCCCCCGAGACCTCCTACCTGTCCAGCCCGGACGACATCTACATCTCGCCCTCCCAGATCCGCCGCTTCAACCTGCACACCGGCGACACCATCTCCGGCGAGATCCGCACCCCCAAGGACGGCGAGCGCTACTTCGCCCTCACCAAGCTGGACAACGCCAACGGCGGCCCCATCGAGGCCCTGAAGCACAAGATCCTGTTCGAGAACCTCACGCCCCTGTTCCCCAACAAGGCCTTCAAGCTGGAGCGGGACATCAAGGCCGAGGAAAACATGACCGGTCGCATCATCGACATCATCTCCCCCATCGGCAAGGGCTCTCGGGGCCTGCTGGTGGCGCCGCCCAAGACCGGCAAGACGGTGATGATGCAGCACATCGCCCACGCCATCACCGCCAACCACCCGGACGTGGAACTCATCGTCCTGCTCATCGACGAGCGTCCGGAAGAAGTGACGGAGATGACCCGTACGGTGCGCGGCGAAGTGGTGGCCTCCACCTTCGACGAACCCGCGTCCCGCCACGTGCAGGTGGCCGAGATGGTCATCGAGAAGGCCAAGCGCCTGGTGGAGCACAAGAAGGACGTGGTCATCCTGCTGGACTCCATCACCCGCCTGGCCCGGGCCTACAACACCGTGCAGCCCGCCTCCGGCAAGGTGCTCACCGGCGGCGTTGACGCCAACGCCCTGCAGAAGCCCAAGCGCTTCTTCGGCGCCGCCCGCAACATCGAGGAAGGCGGCAGCCTCACCATCATCGCCACCGCCCTCATCGACACCGGCTCCCGCATGGACGACGTGATCTACGAGGAATTCAAGGGCACCGGCAACATGGAAATCCACCTGGACCGTCGCATGGCCGAAAAGCGGGTCTACCCCGCCATCAACGTCAACCGCTCCGGCACCCGCAAGGAGGAACTGCTCATCGAGGCGGCCACCCTGCAGAAGATCTGGGTGCTGCGCAAGCTGCTCTACCCCATGGACGACCTGGAGGCCATGGAATTCCTCTCCGACAAGGTGCGGGCCACCAAGACCAACGGGGACTTCTTCGATTCCATGCGCCGGGGTTGATGGGGAGCACGACCTGCTCAGCCAAGCTGACGACGTATCGGGTCGTCGGGCCTGAATTTCAACTGTCCCATCCTTCTTTTCGTCCGGATAAGTGATCAGACGAGGCGCCCTCCAGAAAACTTTGCTTGCATGCCTGATGGCGCTGGCAGGCTGTGGTAACGACCCGGAATCCCAGCTGCGCCAGGGACGCGTCTTCCTGGATCAGTCGGAATACCCGGCGGCCATCATCTCGTTGAAGAATGTCTTGGAGGATCAGCCGGGTAACGGTGAGGCCCGCCTGCTGCTGGGACGGGCCCATCTGGCCATGCAGGCCTTTCAGGAGGCGGAAAAGGAACTCCTTGAGGCCCGCAAACTCAAGCTGGCCGACGACCTCGTGCTGCCGCCACTCGTGAAAGCCCTGCTCCAGCAGGGCAAGTTCCGGCAGGTGGTCGAACTGAAATTTCCCGAATCCGGCCTCGGCACAACCACCATGGTGGTATTGCACAGCGCGCGGGGCCTGGCCTTCCATGCCCTGGGGGATCCTTCGGCCGCCAGGGTGGCCCTGACCATCGCCCAAGCAGTGGACGCCAGCCACCCGGAGCTGTTCCTGGCCCGTTCCTCCATCGCCTTGTTCAGAGGGGACCACCAGGAGGCAGGCCGCTTCATCGACCAGGCGCTGAAGCGCGACCCTGGGTACATCGACGGTCTCTACATGAAGGCCATCCTGAGGCGTACTTCCGGCCAGGACAAGGAGGCCCTGGAACTCTATCAACGCATCGTGGAACTGGACCCCCGCCAGTTCATCGCCCTCGTTGCCATGGCCACGATCAAGCATCAGCTCGGGGACCAGGCCGGCGCTGACCAGGCACTTCAGGCAGCGGAAAAGTTCGCGGCCAACGTCCCCCTGGTCCTTTACACGCGGGGCAGCGTGGAACTGGCGCGGGGCAACCTGAAGGCGGCCAATGCCGCCAGCAGCCTGGTGATGCGGCAGATGCCGGACTACCCGCCCAATCAGTTGCTGCAGGCCAAGATCAGCCTGGTCCTGGGCGATTACGAACAAAGCCGCAAACTGGCCTCCGCATTCCTGCTTTCCAATCCCGGTCATCTCGAGGCCGGCCGTATCCTGGCCGCCACGCAGATCCAGACCAAGGAGACCTACGAAGCCCTGAGCACCCTGCGAGGCCTGGCCAAGAAGCACGGCGGGGACGCGCGCCTGCTGGCCCTAATGGGGGAGGCTCACCTGGCCCAGGGCGAATACGGCCAGGCCATGGACTACCTGCGCCAGGCCGCCGCCATCGATCCCGTCAACCCCGCCGTCAAGATCCTGAAGGCCAAGGGGCATCAGGCTTTGGGGCAAACCCAGCAAGCTTATGCCGAGATGCAGTCTGCGGCCCGGCTGAACCGGGGGGACGGCACGACGGACCTGGAAATCGTGTCCCTGTACCTTCAAAACCGGGACTGGGACCGTGCCCTCGGCGTCTTGCGGGAACTGGAACAGCGGTTGCCGGACAACCCGGCCCTCCACAACCTGCGTGCCCATGCCTTCCTGGGCCGAAACGAGCCGGCGGCGGCCAGAACATCCCTGGAAAAAGCCCTGACCCTGAATGCCCGGTTCATTCCCGCCAACCTGAACCTGGCGCGGCTGGACATGCTGGAGAACAGGCTGGAAGACGCGCAGAAGCGCTTGCGCGGCATTCTCTCCTACAGCCACAACCAGCAGGAAGCCATGCTTGGCCTGGCCGAAATCGCCAAGCGCCAGAACAACGAGAGCGCCTTCCTGGAATGGCTGGACCTGGCCCTGAAAAGCAACCCCCGGGCGCTGAACACCCGATCCCGGCTGGTCCGCCACCACCTGGACAAGAAAGAATCCGCCACCGCCTTGCGCCTGGCCAAGGAGGGCTACGGTTGGGATCCCAAGAACCCCGGGGCCCTGTTGCTACAAGGCGAAACCCAGCTGGAGATCGGCCACGGCCGGGGTGCCGAGGAAACCTTCATGTTGCTGGTCAACCTGGCCCCCAGCCTGCCCGAAGCGCACCTGGGGCTGGCCCGGGCCCAGATGGCCATGAATACGCCAACCGTCGCCCGCGCCAGCCTGGAACGTGCCCTTAGCCTGCGCCCCGACTTCACCTCGGCCCAGCGGGCCCTGGCTCTGCTCGATCTGGCCCAGGGCAAACGGGACCAGGCCCTGGCCATGGCCCGGCGGATCCAGTCCCAGCGCCCCGCCTCCCCGGCTGGCTTTCGCCTGGAAGGCGAAATTCTGAACGCCGGCAAGCGCCCCGCGGAGGCCGCAGTGGCCTTCCAGAAGGCCCTGGACCGGGCTGGCAGTGCCGAGCTGTTCATCCTGACCCATCGCGCCCTGGTGAATGCCGGCGACATGCAGAAGGCGGAGTACCAGCTCAAGGCCTGGCTGGCCCGGCACGACGAGGACATGCTGGCCCTCCTGGGAGCGGCCGAGACCTACATGCTGTCGGGCCACGACCGGGACGCCATCATCCTCTTCGAAAAGGTGGTGCAGGCCAGGCCCGATCAGGCCGCCGCCCTCAACAACCTGGCCAACCTATACCATCAGAAAGGGGACCCACGGGCCGTGGACATGGCTGAACGGGCGCTCAAGGCGGCCCCGGGCAATCCCTATCTGCAGGACACCCTGGGCTGGATCCTGCTGGAGCAGGGCCAGTTGCCCCGGGCCCTGGAGACCCTGCGCCGAGCCAGCGAGGCCGCGCCCCAATCCGGCACCCTGCGCTACCACTTCGGCTTCGCCCTGATGCGGGCCGGCAACCGGGAGGCGGCGCGCCAGGAACTGCAGGCCGCCGTCGCCCGGGGCGACACCTTCCCGGAATATGCCGAGGCGCGGGGCTTGCTGAAGGGACTTTAGCCATATGCAACCTACTCCACCGCCGCTGTCGAATATTCTTACGTTGGCGCCCGGAGGTGCTTACATGGTTCTCATACCCATGCAGCTCGCACAGCAACAAAAAAGGCGCTGGAAAACCAGCGCCTTCTTGCGTAAACAGCCCCTTGGTCAGCTGGGCTTGCGGCGACGCGCCAAGGCCAGGCCGGCCAGGCCCACGCCCAGCAACCCCAGGATGCCCGGCTCGGGCACGGGTCCAGGTCCAGGACCCGGCAGAGTTCCGGATGCCGTGTAAAGGCTGATGTGGGAATTTTCCACTCTCTGCCCGTTCCTTCCGTACATGCCCCAATCCCCGCTCATGTTCGACCCCGTATCCGGTCCGATGATGAACCAGACCCACTGTGTGGCATCATAAGCAGGGTTGGCGCCATCCTCCTGGGCGCCTTGGCCATCTTTCAGGACCAGCATGAACAGGGTGCCATCGTCGAAATTGCTGCTGTCGATAGACCAGGTACCGGTTTTCCTGTCTTGAGTAGTGGCTGACCAACCTACCAGGCTTCCATTTCCGTTATTGATCTCGTTGCCATACAGAGTCCAATCCTCGACGCCGCCAAAACCATCCATCGCGGTTGTATTTCGATCGTTGGTACCAATGCCCAGGCCACAGTCCGCCGTGGTGGAATAACGGCCGGTGTTTGTCGCATTGTCGCCATAGACGCCTTCATCGCTGCCCCGGGCCCCGGTGATGTACGCATCCGGATCCGCGGACGAGGTAACGGTACAGGTCGCGGCAAAGGCACCCCCGCTCAGGCCCATGCACAAGGCCAGGACAGAAAGCGGGGCAAGCTTGTTCGTATTCTTGGATAGGCTTTTCATTTCTTGCACCTTTGGCAAGTTCATTGCTCTTGGCTAAAAATTAGCAAGCCTCATGCCATGTAAAGCAATCTTTACCGGCAACCCTGCCAAGTCCCTGTCCAACGGCTTTTCAGCAGGTATGGCCCTCATTCCCGGGCATTGCCGGCCCGCCAGCACGCCCACCCTGTAAAAATGACCGACACCCCTTGGCCGGTCACCCCATCAGTGACCCGCCATGTCGCCTTGCATTGCCCGTCGCAGGATATTTTCCAGTTCCGCCTCCCTCTCTGGCAGAGTCAAGGCCCAGTCGATGCGAAATCGTTGCTTCAACCTTACCAGGGCATGCTCGTGCCGTGCCTCGTAAAGCACCACCACCTTCACGTCCTTCTGTGACTGGGCCGTGGCCAGCAGGGATTCCAGGTTGCTCACCCGGTCGCGGAAATCCGGCTGGAAGTAGAAGTCCGCCACGATCACGGCCGGTTTCTCCTTCCGCATCAGGCTGATGGCCTTGCGCACGGCGAATTCAGTCAGTACCCGATACCCCAGGCGCTCATAGAGGGGGCGCAGGTTTGGGTACCCCAACAGCTCGATGACATTGAGCAGGACCGGGGCCTGGGACATATGCTCTCCTTGAAAACAGAAAGGGGGCCGCAGCCCCCTTGTCCTTGCTTTTCCAGCAGACGCTTACAGTTCTTCGCCGTGCTTGGCCAGGTACTCGGCCACACCTTCGGTAGATGCTTTCATGCCTTCGTCGCCCTGCTTCCAGCCGGCGGGGCAGACCTCGCCATGGGCCTCGACGAATTGCAGGGCGTCCACCATGCGGATCATCTCGTCGATGTTGCGGCCCAGGGGCAGGTCGTTGACCACCTGGTGGCGCACGATGCCGTGCTTGTCGATGAGGAAGGAGCCACGGAACGCCACGCCGGCGTCGGCTTCCACGTCATAGGCCTTGCAGATCTCGTGCTTGATGTCGGCCACCAGGGGATAGCCAACCTTGCCGATGCCACCATTGTTGACGGCGGTGTTCTTCCAGGCCAGGTGGCTGAAATGGGAGTCGATGGAGACACCGATGACCTCCACGTTGCGCTTGGTGAATTCTGGCAAGCGGTGGTCAAAAGCCAGCAGCTCAGAGGGGCAGACGAAGGTGAAGTCCAGGGGGTAGAAGAAGACCACCGCGTACTTGTCCTTGATGTGGGCGGACAGGTTGAAGTTTTCGTTGAAATCGTTGTCGCCCATGACAGCCACTGCGGTGAAATCAGGTGCTTGCTTGCCTACGAGTACGGCCATTTAAATTACCTCTTGATTTAAAAAAGAAAAAGATCCGATCAATGCCGTGGCCAACCCCATCTCCCGCCCTGGAATCCGCTCACAATATTGATTAATTTTATACGAGCCTCAACAAGCCATCCACCGGGTTAATACTCATTTTCCGGTCTTGGCGGCCTTCTCGGCAAGGAGGGTTACCGCCTCCTCCAGGGTCACTTCTTCCGGCTGGCGGTCCTTGGGAATGGAGGCCATCAGCTTGCCATGCTGCACATAGGGCCCGAAACGGCCCGACTTGACCTGCACGGGCTTGCCGTCCCGGGGATGGGCCCCCAGTTCCCGGGAGGAAGGAGCAGCCTTGGCGGATTCCTTGCCCCGGGGTTCCCGAGCCTCGAACTCGAAACCCACCTTGCCTTCCTTGTCCCGCACCAGGAAGGCGGAGAACTTGCGCCGGGTCCGGGCAGACACAAAACCGGCCAACAGGTCGGTCTTTCCTTCTGCCAGCAGCTTGCGCATCTGTTCAGCCTCCACCGGCTGCTGCAGGATGACCTTGCCACTGCGGAAATCACAGGCCTTCGCGGCCCCGATGCTGCGTTCACAGACGTAGGCATTGCCGTGTTCGTACACGCCAGACCCGCACTTGGGACACGCCCCCAGACGTTCCTTGCCGGAGAAGTCCACCTCTTCGGCTTCGCCTTCGCCTTCCCGGGGCTGGCCAAAATCGAACTCGGGCTGCTTGTCGTCGTTGAGGCGGATCTCCGCGTCGAAGGGGCGGCCCATCTTGTTGCGGAAACCGGTGAGGGGGCCTACCCGACCATCCCGCAGCAGGGTTTCAATTTCCTCGATCTCGAACTGGCGCCCGGCCACGATCTTCCAGGCGCTCCAGTCGCAGGACTGGCAGGCGAACTTCTTGTAGTTCTCCTTGATGACACCACCGCATTTCGGGCAGGGCGCGGCGAGGGTGGCGAAATTGCCCGGTACGGTATCGGATTCGTAGCGCTTGGCCCGGTCCACGATCTCCTGGGCCAGGGCGGTGATGTGGCCCATGAAGGCGTCGCGGCTCAGGCCGCCTTTTTCCATCTGGGCCAGTTTGTGTTCCCACTCGCCGGTCAGGGAAGGGGAGGCCAATTCCTTGATACCCAGGCCCCGCAGCAGGGTGATGAGAGAGAAGGCCTTGGCCGTGGGCACCAGTTCCTTGCCTTCCCGGTGCAGGTAGTTCTCGGCGATGAGGTTCTCGATGATCTGGGCCCGGGTGGCCGGCGTGCCCAGTCCCCGCCCGGCCATGGCGGCTCGCATCTCCTCGTCCTCCACCATCTTGCCGGCGCCTTCCATGGCGGAAAGCAACGTGGCCTCGGTGAAGCGGGGGGGTGGCCTGGTCAGGGAGGCCTTGATCACAACGTCTTCCGTCTGCAGTTTCTCCCCCGGCACCAGAGGCGACAGGCTGGGCCCACCCTCTTCATCGTCCACCTGGGCACCCTTGCCGTAGACCGCCAGCCAGCCCGGATTCACCAGCACCCTGCCCTCGGTCTTGAAGGCCTCCTTGCCGACGCGGGTGATGCGGGTGGTGATCTGGTATTCCGCCGCCGGGTAGAACACCGCCAGGAAACGTCGCGTCACCATGTCGAAGATCTTCTCTTCCGCCTCGGACAGGGACTTGGGCGCATTACCCGTGGGGATGATGGCGAAGTGGTCGGAAATCTTGGTGTTGTTGAAAATGCGCTTGTTGGGCTTCACCCACCCCTTGGCCTTGATCTCGGCGGCAAGAGGCGCGTAGGCATCGGGCAGGTTGCCCAGCACCTCGCTCACCGTGCTCGGATAGTCTTCCGGCAGGGCGCGGGCATCGGTACGGGGATAGGTCAGGACCTTGTGCTTCTCGTACAGGGCCTGGGCCAAGCCCAGGGTGGTCTTGGCGGAGAAGCCGAAGCGGCTGTTGGCCTCCCGCTGCAGGCTGGTCAGGTCATACAGCAGCGGGGAAAGCTGGCTGGATGGCTTGGTTTCTTCCTCCGCCGTGGCAGGCTGGCCGAGACACGCGGCACGGATGTGATCCGCATCCTTCTGCTCCCAGATACGGAATGCGGTAGCGTGCTCGTCACTCTCGTCCTTCTTGAACTTCTCGTCGAACCAGCGCCCGGTGTATTCCCCCTTGGCGCCGCTGAAACGGGCCTCCAGCTCCCAATAGGACCGGGGCTTGAAGGCGCGAATCTTTTCCTCCCGCTCCACCACAACGGCGAGGGTTGGGGTCTGGACCCGGCCCACGGTGGTGAGATGGAAGCCGCCGGTCTTGGAATTGAAGGCCGTCATGGCCCGGGTGCCGTTGATGCCGATGAGCCAGTCGCTCTCGGCCCGGCACACGGCGGCGGTGCGCAGCCCCTCCACCTCGGCGGCCTCCCGCAGACTGTCGAAGCCCTCGCGGATGGCTCCCTGGGTCATGGACTGCAGCCACAGGCGCCGAACCGGCTTTTTCGTGCCGCTGTGCTGGGCAATGTAGTTGAAGATCAGTTCGCCTTCCCGGCCAGCGTCGCAGGCATTGATCAGGCCGTCGACGTCCTTGCGCTTGATCAGGCGGGTGAGAAGCTTGAGACGGTCCTCTGCCTTCTCTATGGGCTTGAGGGCAAATCGGGGCGGTATGACCGGCAGATGGGCGAAGGACCATTTGCCCCGCTTGACCTCGTATTCCTCAGGCACCGCCAATTCCAGCAGGTGGCCGATGGCGGAGGACAATACGAATTCCTCGGACTCGAAGTAGTCCTTTTCCTTCTTGAACCCCCCCAGGGCCCGGGCGATATCCTGGGCCACCGAAGGTTTTTCGGCGATTATGAGTTGCTTGCTCACGGAAAGGTGGGGTTAGTGGAAGGTGGGGCGCCGGCCTTCTTCGGCACCACGGACCAAATCCTCCAGCCACAACACGTCGCCGGCGCCCTTGAGCTTCCAGAGGGCCAGCATGGCAATCCATTTGATGCGCGAGGCGGGAATCTCAGGGTCCGGTAGCGCCAGGGCCTGCTCGATCACCCATTCTCGCCCATGGGGCGGCAACAGGTTGGCGCTTTCCAGAAAGGCCAGGAAGCCACGGCCTTCCGTGTCCAGGCGACGCTCTTCCTCCAGGCTGTAGATGCGGATGCCGCGGGGCTGCACCGCCTCATCCACCGCCACGAGTTCATCCAGCCCTGCGAGCCAGTCCAGGGCTTCGGCGATCTCGTCCTCTTCAAAGCCCGCAGCGGAAAGCTTGCGGCTCAAATGCTCTGCGTCGGGGATCTGGTCCGCCAGCATATACGTGTCATAGAGGTAGAGCAGGATGTCGAACATGTTCAATAGGTACGTTGATACAGGCCGCCAGGAAGACGCGCCACTTGGCCCGACATTTCGGCTGAAAGTAGCCTGACTGAAAGCGTCCCCACCGTCAAGCCAAGGCGCTCGGACAATTGGTCGAGGCCCAGAGGGCCTGTGGCCAGGGCGTCCAGCACCGGATCACCTGGTATCCCGCTGGCGGGGGCATCTCCCCTGGGACGGCTCGGTTGCTGGCGCAACCGGGGGCCCAGTTCTTCCAGGACGTCCGCCGCCGACTCCACCAGCTTGGCGCCCTGCTTGATGAGGCGGTGGCAACCCTTGGACAGGGCGGAATGTATGGAGCCGGGCATGGCGAACACATCCCGGCCCTGTTCCGCCGCCAGCCGCGCGGTGATTAGGGAGCCCGACTCCAGGGCTGCCTCCACCACCAGAACTCCCATGGACATGCCGCTGATGAGCCGGTTGCGGCGGGGGAAATGCCCGGTCTTGGGGGGCGTTCCCAGGGGAAATTCGGACACGATGGCCCCCTGGCCAGCAAGGCGGTGGGCCAGGTCCCTGTTGCGTGCCGGATAGACCCGGTCCAGCCCCGTGCCCACCACCGCCACGCTGGAGCCGAGGCCGGCCAGGCCGCCCTCATGTGCGGCCGTGTCCACACCCAGGGCCAGGCCGCTGACCACGGTCAGCCCCGCTTCCGAGAGGGCCTGGGCAAAAGCGGCGGCATCCCGCAGCCCTTGCTGGGTGGCATGACGGCTGCCCACGATGGCCACCATGGGTCGGGCCAGCCAGTCCGGATCGCCCTTCACGTAGAGCCAGGCGGGGACATCCTGCAGTTCCAGTAGCTGGGGGGGATAGCGGGGATCGGTGCGGGGGATGAAGTGGTTGCCGGGCAGGGACAGCCAATCCATTGCCGCGGTGATCAACCCGGCGGTTTCGGGCTTGTCCGCCGCCGTCAGGATGGCAAGGGCCATGGCCTTGCCCACCACGTGGGTCAACTGGGCTGAGGAGGCCTGGAGGATGTCGACGGGCCCCGGGAAGGCTTCCAGCAGGTGGCTCAGGGTTTCCGGTCCCAGGCCAGGCACTGCCTCCAGGGTCAGCCAGGCGAGCGTATCCCCTTGCGCTGGCATGCCTCTCCCCAATGCGATCTCAGGGATTGCGTGCCACGTCTCCGGCCGAGACTGGTTCGGTACCTTTCAGCACCAAGGCATAGGACAGCTTGTCGAACACCCGGTAGACGAAGGCCAGGCCCACCCTGGTTTCCGGCAAGACTGAACCGTCGTCCTGGTTGGCGACGCAATCCTCTGCATGACCGCGGCCACCGCCCGCCATGAAGGCAATCTTTTTGGCCCGTATGCACTTGGGGTCCGCCACGGAACGACCCGCACGGTAGAGGGCCAGTACATGCCCCTCCTCCAGGCCACCGTTCTTGCCCCGGTTCAGCACCAGGTTCATCCATGTACCGGCGTGGATGGGCCCGCCCAGAGCGGCCACCACTTTGACCTCCACCGGCTTGTCCGGTGCATGGGGCACGTACTGGGGCGGATTGCCATCCCATGCGGGCATAAGCCGGTCACGCTCCAGCACTTCCTGGTCCGTGGAGGTGATGCGGATCAACTGGGGATCACCGGGCGTCTCCGTGACCGCATCCCCCAGATACACCAGTTCATAGGCCAGGATGTTGGACTTCTCGTCCTTGTTGTCCGGGTCCCGCAATGCCTGGCCCAGGCGCATCACCCGCCAGGCCTTGCCATGCGTCTCTGCCTTGGTGGCATAGACCCGGTCCCCCTTGGCAAACATGACCCGGGCATCGCTGGAACCCAGGATGCGCGGCGCATTTGCCAGTTCGCCCGCATCGCCCACCGCACCCTTGACCATCAGGGACTGGATGGCGCCGATGGGAATGCTGGGGATACCCTGTTCCTTGATGATTATGGGTTCCGATTTCACCTGGGGAGAGAGCTTCACGGTTTCGGTGAAGGCCGCCTTTTCCAGGAACAACCTGGGCTTGCCGTCGACGATGCCTAGCACCACCACGTCGCCGGGGTATATGAGATGGGGATTCCGTATCTCTTCCCGGTTGAGTTGCCAGACCTCGGGCCACTTCCAGGGATCCTTGAGAAACTTCTCCGAAATGTCCCACAGGGTGTCGCCCTTGACCACCACGTGGCGTTGAGGGGCGTTGTCCTGCAAGCGGATTTCATCCGCCATGGCGGGCAAGGCCAGACCGATGGCAACAAGTAATGGAAGGATTCGCATGATTCCTGCCCTCGTGTTTAGGCGACTGAACAAAACTTTGCGCCCGTTATAATTCAGAACAGTTGAAACTTAAAGCACTTTGTCAGATTTTGCACGGAATCCTTCGCCCCCATTCACAATGGCCTTGCTAAAAATCCTTCATTACCCCGATCCGCGCCTGCACACCGTGGCCAAGCCCGTTGCCCAGGTGGACGACGCAATCCGCCGACTGGCCGCGGACATGGCCGAAACCATGTACTCCGCCCCGGGCATCGGCCTGGCCGCCACCCAGGTGGACCGCCACATCCGAATGATTCTCGTCGACATAAGCGAGACCAAGGACCAGCTGAAAATCCTCATCAATCCGGAAATCGTCTCCAAGGACGGGGAAACGGTCTACGAGGAAGGCTGCCTGTCCGTGCCCGGCATCTATGACAAGGTCACCCGGGCCGAACGCATCAGGGTGAAAGCCCTGGACCTGCACGGCAACCCGCTCGAACTGGATGCGGACGGCCTTCTGGCCATCTGCATCCAGCACGAGATCGACCATCTCAACGGCAAGGTGTTCGTGGAGTACCTGTCCCGCCTGAAGCAGAGTCGCATCAAGCACAAGCTCCTCAAGCAGGCCAAGGAAGCGATGTGAGGGTCATTTTCGCCGGCACGCCCGACTTTGCGGCGGCCGCCCTGAAGGCACTCATCGCGGCCGGCCACCACATCCCCCTCGTCCTGACCCAGCCTGACCGCCCCGCGGGGCGCGGCATGAAGCTGCGCATGAGCCCGGTGAAGGAAGTGGCCCTGGCCCATGGCCTGGCCGTGGCCCAGCCGGAGAACCTGAAGACCGAGGAGGCACGCCGTCCCATCGCCGAGGCAAATGCCGATGTCATGGTGGTGGCCGCCTACGGCCTCATCCTGCCCCAGGCCGTGCTGGACATGCCCCGCCTGGGCTGCGTCAACATCCATGCCTCCCTGCTACCCCGGTGGCGCGGCGCGGCCCCCATCCACCGGGCCATCGAGGCCGGGGATGCGGAAACCGGCATCACCCTCATGCAGATGGATGCGGGCCTGGACACCGGCGCCATGCTGAGCCGGACTGCCATTCCCATCCAGGACACCGACACCACGGGCAGCCTCCATGACCGCCTGGCGGAACTGGGGGCCCGGGAAATCGTGGCCCTCCTGCCGCGGCTGGAGCAGGGCGCCGTCATGGCCGAGCCCCAGGACGGCAGCCTCGCCACCTACGCGAGCAAGATCAGCAAGGAGGAAGCGTCTCTGGACTGGAAGCAGCCGGCCGCGATGCTGGCGCGCAGGATCCGGGCCTTCAATCCCTTCCCCGGCGCCAGCGCCGACGTGGATGGCGTGCCCTTCAAGATATGGCGGGCCCGGCCGGTAGCGGGCCAAGGCCAGCCCGGAACCTTGCTCGAGCAGGATCGGGAAAGTCTGACGGTGGCCTGCGGCCAGGATGCATTGCGCATCGAGGAAGTACAAAAAGCCGGGGCCAGGCGCCAAGCGGTGGCGGACTACCTGCGGGGGCTGCGGTCCTGAGGACAGCGGAAGCCCGCACCGGGCCCCGCATCTCAAGCTTTTTCCAGCGCCTTCAGGGCTGCCACTGTCCCCTCGCTAGCCTCAAGTTGCCGCACCTGCCCCAGGAAGTCGACCAAACAAGCCATCTGGCCATCGAGCTGATCCAGCAGCGGTTCCAGTCGCGGCAGGCTTGCTAGGCGCGCATCTCCCGTATCAGCTGCCCGCACTCCCCCTGAAAATTCACCCAGGTCCGCCATGGTCTGGGCCAGCTTGGCGTTTAGTTCCGAGGCCATGCCCGAGGTTTCCCCAAGCCCCCTTGAAGCGTGCTCGACCATGGTGGCATCTATGCCGGCCACCTGGCCCATCACCTCGCTTGCCTTGAGCAAATGTCCGCTCACCTCCTCCATGTTGCTGCGGATGTGGGCGGAGAACTGTCCGGTGCGCTTGGACAGGTTGCGCACCTCTTCCGCCACGATCTTGAAACCACGCCCAGCGTCGCCGGCGTGGGCGGACTCGATGGAGGCATTGAGGGCGAGGAAATTGGTGTGCTTGGTGATGTCCTCGATCTCCCCCAGGGCGGACAACATGTCGCTGATGCGTACCTCGATGTCCGAGAACCGCTTTTTCAGGTCCAGGGACACCGACGAAATCTGGTGCGCGTTGCCCGATACAGTTTGCAGGATATCCCTGTTGTATGCCGCCAGGCGGCCAAATGACTCCACCACATCCTCATGATGAGCCCGGGTCCTGGCCAGGCAGGACTGGAAGGCCTCGCCATTCTCCAGCGATGTAGTCGCCTCTGCCACGCCCGGGACAGGAGGCAAGGACAGTTCACGTGCTCGGCCAAGGGTGACCCGCATTGGACGAAGATGGGCCTCCAGAGCCTCGCAAATGGCAGCCAGAACGGGTTCCACCCTGGCGGGCAGCGCCACCTCGTCCATCGCCTCTACAGGCAACGCCGGAACGGGAGCCAGATGGTGACGCATGTGCCACCACCAGAGGTAAGCCAGCACGGCCACTGCCAGTCCCAGGGCCGAGCCCCAGGCCAACCAGGAGGTCAAACCCGCCATCGCCAGGCCCACGGCCACCACCGGATACACCGCCATGGCCAGCGCCATGATCATCAACAGGAGTCTTGGCCCCATCATATTCGTCCAGTTACCAATTTCACCCCCCTAACGACGCACCCGGGAAAAACTTGAGCAATCCATTGAATTTCCTGGGATGTCACCCAACTATTGGTCCGTACGGAAACATTGGAGAACCCGATGCTGAACAACTGGTTCAAGACCACCCTGCTCATGGCCGCCATCGTCGCCCTGTTCGGTGTCGTGGGCATGGCCCTGGGCGGACGCACGGGCATGCTCCTCGCCCTGCTGTTCGGCGGGGCCATGAACCTGTTCGCCTACTGGAACTCGGACAAGATGGTCCTGCGCATGTACAACGCCCGGGAGGTGGATGCGTCCAGCGGCGGCGCCTTCCACGCCATGGTGGCGGACCTGGCCCGTCGCGCCGAATTGCCCATGCCCCGGGTGTACGTCATCGACGAGGCCCAGCCCAACGCCTTCGCCACCGGCCGCAACCCCGAAAACGCCGCCGTGGCGGCCACCACGGGCATCATGCACATCCTTTCCGAGCGGGAGCTGCGGGGTGTCATGGCCCACGAGCTGGCCCACGTGAAGCACCGGGACACCCTCATCTCCACGATCTCTGCCACCGTGGCCGGCGCCATCTCCGCCCTGGCCCAGTTCGGCATGTTCTTCGGGGGCGGTGACCGGGACCGGCCCAACTTCGCCGTGCAACTCATCGTGATGATCCTGGCCCCCCTGGCCGCCATGCTCATCCAGATGGCCATTTCCCGGGCCCGGGAGTTCGGCGCGGACCAGGGCGGCGCCGAGATTTCCGGCGACCCGGAGGCACTGGCCAGCGCCCTGCGCAAGATCGAGGCCTATGCCCGGGGCACGCCCATGCATGCTGCCGAGGCCCACCCGGAAACCGCTCAGATGATGATCATCAACCCCCTCTCGGGCGGTGACCTCCAGGGCCTGTTCCGCACCCACCCGGCCACGGAGCAGCGGGTGGCCCGGCTGCTGGCCTTGGCACAGCGCCGCTGATAGATTCACCCCCACTACCCACTCCCCACTTCCGATTTCCCTGTCCCCAGACCTTCCATGTCCCGCAAAGTCTTTATCCGCACCTTCGGCTGCCAGATGAACGAGTACGACTCCGACAAGATGGCGGATGTGCTGGGAGCGGAAGAAGGCTATGAGAAGACGGATAACCCGGAAGAGGCGGACGTCATCCTGTTCAACACCTGCTCCGTACGGGAGAAGGCCCAGGAAAAGGTTTTCACCGACCTGGGCATGGTGCGCCACCTGAAGCAGAAGAACCCGGACCTGATCATCGGCGTGGGGGGCTGCGTGGCCAGCCAGGAAGGGGCCGCCATCGTCAAGCGGGCGCCTTACGTGGACCTGGTGTTCGGCCCCCAGACCCTGCACCGGCTGCCGGCCATGATGGAAAAGCGCCGGGAGTCGGGCCAATCCCAGGTGGATATCGACTTCCCCGAGATCGAGAAATTCGACCACATGCCCCCCGCCCGGGTAGAGGGCCCCTCCGCCTTCGTGTCGGTGATGGAAGGCTGCTCCAAGTACTGCACCTTCTGCGTGGTGCCCTACACCCGGGGCGAGGAAGTCTCCCGCCCCCTGGCGGACGTGCTCGCCGAAGTGGCCCACCTGGCCGCAGAGGGCGTAAAGGAAGTGACCCTGCTGGGCCAGAACGTGAACGCCTACCGGGGGGCCATGGACGGAGGTGAGATTGCCGACTTCGCCCTGCTGCTGGAACTGGTGCACGAGATCCCGGGCATCGGTCGCATCCGCTTCACCACCTCCCACCCCCGGGAGTTCACCCAGCGGCTCATCGACTGCTACGCCCGGCTGCCCAAGCTGGCTTCCTATCTGCACCTGCCGGTGCAGTCCGGCTCCGACCGCATCCTGGCGGCCATGAAGCGGGGCTACACCGCCCTGGAGTACAAGAGCATCATCCGCAAGGTGAAGGCGGCCCGGCCGGACATCTCCATCGCCTCGGACTTCATCGTCGGCTTCCCGGGGGAAACGGAAGTGGACTTCGACGCCACCATGAAACTCATCGCCGAGGTGGGCTTCGACGCCTCTTTCAGCTTCCTCTACAGCCCCCGCCCCGGCACCCCCGCCTGCGACCTGGAAGACAGGACCCCCCACGACGAGAAGATGCAGCGCCTCTACCACCTGCAGGACCAGATCAACGCCCAGGCCGCCGCCATCAGCGCCGCCATGGTGGGCTCGGTGCAGCGTGTGCTGGTGGAAGGCAAGTCGAAGAAGGACCAGAATGAGCTCATGGGCCGCACCGAGAACAACCGCATCGTCAACTTCCCCGCCCCCTCAAGACTCATCGGCCAGTTCGTGGACGTCACCATCACCCAGGCCATGCCCCATTCCCTGCGCGGCGAAGTCGTAACCACTGAAATCCACTAATGCAGATCACCTTCCCCGACGCCGACAACACCCGCCTGGCCAACCTGTGCGGCGTGCTGGACGAGAACCTGCGCCAGATCGAGACCGCCCTCAACGTGAACATCCACCGCCGCGGCGAAGTCTTCCAGGTCTCCGGTGACAAGGCGGAGGCCGCCGGGCTGATGCTGAAGGATTTCTACCAGCGGGCCCGCAAACCCCTGGACATCGACGACATCCAGCTGGCCCTGGTGGAGGTGGTCCACAAGCCCAAGGCGGGCACGCCGGAGAATGAAATCCCCGTGCTCATGACCCGCCGTGCCGGCCTCCACGGTCGCACGGCACGGCAGAACGCCTACATCCGCCAGATGCAGGAGCACGACATCACTTTCGGCATCGGTCCCGCCGGCACGGGCAAGACCTATCTGGCCGTGGCCGGGGCGGTGGATGCCCTGGAGCGGGACCTGGTGAAGCGCATCGTGCTGGTGCGGCCGGCAGTGGAAGCGGGCGAGCGCCTGGGCTTCCTGCCCGGTGACCTGGTACAGAAGGTGGACCCCTACCTGCGCCCCCTCTACGACGCCCTGTGGGACCTGATGGGCTTCGACAAGGCCAACCGGGCCTTCGAGAAGCAGCAGATCGAGGTGGCACCCCTGGCCTTCATGCGGGGTCGCACCCTGAACCACGCCTTCATCATCCTGGACGAGGCCCAGAACACCACGCCGGAGCAGATGAAGATGTTCCTCACCCGCATCGGCTTCGGCTCCAAGACCGTGGTAACGGGGGACGTGACCCAGATCGACCTGCAGCGGCACCAGAAGAGCGGCCTGGTGGAGGCCCGGGAGGTGCTGAAGGAGGTGCGCGGCATCGCCTTCACCGAGTTCCAGAACGACGATGTGGTGCGCCACCCCCTGGTGGCCCGCATCATCGACGCCTACGACGCCTTCAAAGACAAGCATGACAAGCCCCAGGCTTGAGCTGGCCATCCAGTTCGCGTGCCCCTTGAATCCCCTCTCCCTCGAGGGGAGAGGGGCGGGGGAGAGGGTGAAGCGTAGGGCAGATCATAAAAAACCTATGCAAAAACCCACCCCCTCCCCAGCCCGTCCACGGCAGGCCCTGCATGGCCTGCCGGCTTCGGTGGCGGAGAGCAGTGCGCTCCAAAACCCCGCCTACGCCCCCCCTCAAGGTGGAGGGAGTGAACTGCCCACCCGCGCCGACTTCCGCCGCTGGGCCAAGTCGGCCCTCAGGACCGACGTGGCCGCCACCCTGCGCGTCGTGGATGCGGAGGAAGGCCTGGCCCTGAACCGGGACTACCGGGGCAAGGACTACGCCACCAACGTGCTCACCTTCGAATACGGCCCGGATCCGGAAACCGGCGCTCTCACCGGGGACATCGTGCTGTGCGCCCCGGTTGTGGAGAAGGAGGCGAAGCAGCAGCGCAAGCCTTTGGCCGCCCACTACGCCCACCTCACCGTGCATGGCCTGCTGCACCTGCAAGGCTACGACCACGAAACCGGCGAGACTGATGCAGTTGCCATGGAAGCCGTGGAAAGCTTTATCATGCAGGCGTTGGGATTTCCCGACCCTTATCAATAACTTATGACAGACGACAGTAGTCCTAGACCGGGTTTCCTAGAACGCATCACCGCCTGGCTCTCACGGGAGCCTGACAACAAGGAAGAGCTCCTGGAGCTTCTTCACTCCGCCTACGAGAACAACCTGCTGGATGCGGACGCCCTGTCCATGATCGAGGGCGTCATGCAGGTCTCCGAGATGCAGGTGCGGGAGATCATGGTCCCCCGGGCCCAGATGGACGTGGTGGACATCAACGAGCCGCCGGAAAAACTCCTCCCCTTCATCATCGAGACCGCCCACTCCCGCTTCCCCGCCATCGACGGCGACCGTGACGACGTGGTGGGCATCCTCCTGGCCAAGGACCTGCTGCGCCTGTGCACCGGCGAGGACGTGGACCTGAGGGACATGCTGCGTCCCGCCGTGTTCATCCCCGAGTCCAAGCGCCTGAACGTGCTGCTGCGGGAGTTCCGCGCCTCCCGCAACCACATCGCCATCATCGTCGACGAGTATGGCGGCGTGGCCGGACTGGTAACCATCGAGGACGTGCTGGAACAGATCGTCGGCGACATCGAGGACGAATACGACTACGACGAGGCGGAAGACAACATCGTCTCCGACGAAAAGGGCGCCTGGCGGGTGAAGGCCCAGACCGAAGTGGACGACTTCAACCAGGCCCTGGGGGCCCGGTTCAGCGACGACGAATACGACACCGTGGGTGGGTTGGTGATCCATGCCTTCGGCCGCCTGCCCAAGCGGGGCGAAACAGTGGAAATCGCCGGTTTCCGCTTCCACGTGCTGCGGGCCGACAGCCGCCGCCTGCACACCCTGAAGGTGGAGCGGCTGGCCCAGCAGCCTCTGCTCTGACCCACTACTCACAGGCCATACCGCGTAAGTAAACGCTTACCTTGCCAGCATATCGACTTGCCGCTAATCTGCCGGCCTCGATCATTAGAGCTTGAAGCGAGGCCGGTCGCCCGCACTTGTCCAAGACATCAATAACCGAACCTTCAAGGACCTGACATGACCGCTTGGACCGACTTCCTCACCACCCAGGGCGCCCGCCTGGAAAATGACGCCGTGGCCCATTTCGGCGACGCCCCCGGCGAACTGGCCGCCGCTGCCAGCCAGACCGTGCTGGCCGACCTCTCAAATTACGGCCTCATCGGCTTCGCCGGGGAAGAGGCCCAGACCTTCCTCCACGCCCAGATCACCAACGACCTGCGCGGCCTGCGGGAGAACACCGCTGTGTTCGCCGGCTACCTGTCCCCCAAGGGCCGCATGCTGGCCAACTTCCTGGTGATGAAACGGGGCGGGGACCTGTTGGTCATGCTTCCCGCCAGCCTGCGCGAAGCCATCCAGAAGCGCCTGTCCATGTTCATCCTGCGTTCCAAGGTCAAGGCCCGGGATGCCTCCGCAGAATGGGTGCGCCTGGGCCTGGCCGGACCTGACGCCGCCAGGCTGGCCGTTGAAGCCCTGGGCACCTCCCTGCCGGAGGGCATCATGGGCATGGCCCACAACGACAAGGCCTTCGTCCTGCGTCTGGGGGATGATCGCTTCGATCTGTTCTTGGCCCCCGAGGCGGCCCGGGACATGTGGAAAATGCTGGCCGCCACCGCCCGGCCTGTGGGGGCCCCGGCCTGGGACTGGCTGCTCATCAACGCCGGCATCCCCGCCGTATTGCCTGCCACCCAGGAC
This sequence comes from Thiobacillus sp., assembly GCA_024235835.1. NCBI lineage: Bacteria > Pseudomonadati > Pseudomonadota > Betaproteobacteria > Nitrosomonadales > Thiobacillaceae > Thiobacillus > Thiobacillus sp. The sequence goes on from JACKLQ010000002.1 coordinate 484,642, forward strand.
CACTTCGTGCCCCAGATGGCCAACATGGAGGTGCTGGGAGGAGTCAGCTTCAGCAAGGGCTGCTACCCCGGTCAGGAGATCGTGGCCCGCAGCCAGTACCTGGGCAAGGTGAAACGCCGCCTGTTCCTGGCCCATGTGGATGCCCCGGCTCACCCCGGCGACGAACTCTACGCGCCAGAACCGGCGGACCAGTCCTGTGGCCTGGTGGCCAACGCCGCCCCCGCACCCGGCGGCGGCTGGGATGCCCTGGTGGTGGCCCTGTCCCCCAGCGTGGAAGCCGGCGTGGTGCACCTCAAGGCCCGGGACGGCACGAAACTGGCCTTCCGCCCCCTGCCTTACCCCGTGGCCTGACACCAAGGGATGCACATCTACGTCTGGTACCGGGTAGAGAAGGACGACCGGGACACGGAGAACGCCGTGCGCGGCATGATGGCCCGTCTGGCCTGCCGCAGCGGCGTCGCCGGACGGCTGCTGAAGAAACGGGACGAACCCCGATTGTGGATGGAGGTGTATGCCGGCGTGGCCGACCAGGACGGCTTCGAGCGCTTGATGGCGCAGAAAGTGGACGAGTTCGACCTGGGCATGTTCATCGATGGTGAACGCCGCGTGGAAGCCTTCAGTGAAGACTGGTGCGCCACACCCACCTGTGCAACCCACCCCTGAGGCACCCATGCCCCGACTGAACGGCGAACGCAAGCACCAGATTTTGCAAACCCTGGCCCAGATGCTGGAGGCCCCCCAGGCGGAAAAGGTCACCACCGCCGGCCTGGCCGCCCGACTGGAGGTTTCCGAGGCGGCCCTCTACCGCCACTTCGCCAGCAAGGCCCAGATGTACGAAGGCCTCATCGAATTCATCGAACAAACCCTGTTTGGCTTCATCAACCGCATCAACTCGGACGAACCCAAGGGCATCAACCAGGTACGGGCCATGGCTCAGCTGCTGCTGGCCTTCGCGGAAAAGAACCGGGGCATGACCCGGGTGCTCACCGGCGAAGTGCTGGTGAACGAAAACGCCCGCCTCCAGGCCCGGGTCAACCAGCTCCTGGACCGGGTGGAGGCCAGCCTCAAGCAGTCCCTGCGCATCGCCGCCACCCAGGGGGACACCCACGCCGACGTGAGCGTGGCAGCAAACCTTGTGCTCGTATGGATCCAGGGCCGCTGGCAGCAGTTCGTGAAAAGCGGTTTCACCAAGACACCCCTGGCCCAATGGGAAGGGCAGTGGGCGATGCTGGCGGCGGCCATGCAGGCCCCGCCCCGCACTTAGACGACCCGGCCAGTCCTTCTGCGGCTTGCGGCCCAGCCCACCACCCCAAGGCCCGCCAGCATGAAGGCATAGGTCTCGGGCTCCGGCACGGCGGCTGGGAAATAGGTGAAGTTGTCCAGCACGATGTAGTCCATGGAGCCGCTGTCGGTGCCCACATCGAAGGCCGTGTTGTAAAGCTTCGCCGAGACGATCCCCTCCGCCGCGATGCCACGCCAGTCGCCATCGTTGGTCGGATCGATCACCGGCAGGTCCAGTTCCTCCAGCACGGCATCGCCGGCGCCGTAGGCCACCAGGTGCCAGGTTTCGTTGGTGCCGCCGAAATTGAAGCCGAAGGCGTCCACCGGCGTATCGAAATCGATCACGATCTCCTGGGTGCGGTCGATGCTGGTCAAGGCCAGGCTGTTGCCCGTGGTGTTGTGGCTGCCGTCGAAGGCGTCGGTGATGTGCAGCATGTTGTTGCCGGTCATGGTCATGCCGACATAGTCGAAGCTTATGGCCGCATCCCCCGCTGTCTGGCTCTCGAAGTCGATCACCGTGCCTCCCGTCAGGGCGCTGTGGTCCGAGGGCATGCCCTGGCCGCTCAGGATGACCGGGGCCGGTGCGGGCGCATTCCGGACGTAGAAGATGCCCGAGAGGGAGTGGGGCTCGCCTGCGCCAAAGGCGTCGTCACTGATCAGGTAACTGACCAGGCCGGTGTCGTAGCGCACGATGGCCTGACCTGCTCGTCCCGGCACGGTGGACTGGAAGCGCCCCCAGGACAACTCCGAGGTGAAGGTGGGACCGAACAGGCCCACGAAAGACTGGGCGTCGGCCGTGTCCACCGGTATCCGCGACCCGTTGGTGATGCTGGAGCCGAAATGGTTGCCGATGAGGGTCTGGACCTGGCCCAGGGAGGCCACGGACCAGCCGGAGGCCAGGTAGATACTGGGCTCGTTGATGCGCCAGGGCTGGCTGAGGTTCAGGTCCAGCCATTGCAGGCCGGTGGCGGTGTCCAGGGTGATCAGCCCGTCGCCGGACGTGGTCAGGTCCTGGGACACCAGAACCGCCTGGGCGTTGGAGGCCAGGAGGGAAGCGGCCAGCAGCAGGCCCAGGGGACGAAGGGAAAATGTCTTTCTCATGATGGGCTCCAGAGGCGCGTTGGATTCAGGCTGCGTCCTGGAGGCGGTCCGCCTGCCGGGTGGCCCTGCGGGCCATCATGCCCACCAGCCCCAGGCCGGCCAGCAGCATGGCGTAGGTCCCGGGCTCGGGGACGGCGGCGACGTCACCGTCGCGAACCGCCCACGCGAAGTAGGTGCCGATGATCTTGCTGTTTGAAGTTTGGACGCCATCGTAGGTATAGAAGAACCACGCATAGGAGGTATTGGGCGCGTACTCCAAGCCGGACGAGTACAAATTTGACCCGAGGTTGGTGAACAGGCTTTCGTCATTCGCATTGAGCGGATCGTCCACCATGCCATAGCCAGACTGCTCGCTGCCGGACGGGTCGTACCGGCCCTTGTTGCCCAGGTTGACGTAATACATGTACGCCAACTCGCTATAAGTCGTCCCCGCGCTGAAGGTTTGCACGTTGTAGCCGCAGTCGGTGCCGCTGTAGCCCGAGTTACAACCAGGAGTACCGGTATCGATCATGGTGGGCAGGCGCCAGTCATCATAGGTGACGTCGCGCACGCTGTCGTAGTAGCTGAGGCTGGCGGCCCAAGCCACGGCATTGGCCCAGGTCATGCGGCCATCGGTGGCGCTGCCCCCATCGTCATAGCTGGAACCCGCACCGTAGTTGGCGTCCTGCAGCCAAGTGACATCCAGTACATCGTCATAAATCAGGCCGCCGCCGCGGTCGTGCAGGGCAGCCTGGACAGGCACTGCAACGCTGAGGCCCACAGCCAGCAACAAGGCAGGATAAGAGCGCGTCCGAGTATTCATGATCTTCCCTTCTTCCAAGTGTTAGCAACGGTCAAGAATTCACCTAGGCGAAATCCACGCAATAACCATTCCAGAAAAAATGTTTATTTAAAACATATCCTTGGATAACGACTCATGCGGGTGTGTAAAGCATGCCGACACATCTCAGGCCCTGACCGGGTACGTTGGAAATTCTTTGTTGCGAGGCGAGCGCCAGAACCCCATCTGGCCGCCCGGTATCAGCCAGCGTCAGCCAGTCGGATTGAGTGGACGCCCCTGCCCGCAAACGGAACAGCCGGGGTCCTTCTTCAGGCGCATGCTGCGCCATTCCGCCGCCAGGGCGTCGTAAATCAGGAAGCGTCCTGACAGGCTTACACCCACGCCCATGAGCAGCTTGAGGGCCTCGGTGGCCTGCATGGCGCCGATGACGCCCACCAGGGGGGCGAAGACGCCGAATTCGGCACAGCGCATCTCGGCATCCCGGGCATCCTCCGGAAACAGGCAGGCGTAGCAGGGGGCGTCGTCGCGACGCAGGTCGAACACGGCCACCTGACCGTCGAAGCGCACGGCGGCGCCGGAAACCAGGGGCTTGCGGTGGCGGGTGCAGGCCCGGTTGACCGCCTGGCGGGTGGGAAAGTTGTCGCTGCAATCCAGCACCACATCGGCTGAGGCCACAGCCGCATCCAATGCATCGCCGGCCAGCATCTCCCGCAAGGGGATCACCTGCACGTCCGGGTTCATGGCCTGCATGCGACGGGCGGCGGACTCGGCCTTGTTGACCCCCAGGCTGGCCATGTCATGGGCGATCTGGCGTTGCAGGTTGGTCATTTCCACCACGTCATGGTCCGCCAGGGTGATGCGGCCCACGCCGGCGGCGGCGAGATACAAGGCCACGGGGGAACCCAGGCCGCCGGCCCCCACCATCAGGGCGTGGGCATCCAGCAGACGTTCCTGGCCGTCGATGCCGATCTGATCCAGCAGGATATGGCGGGAATAGCGAAGGAGCTGGGCGTCTTCCATGGGAGAGCAGTTTGCAGTTAGCAGTTAACAGTTAGCAGTTAGCAGTTAGCAGTTAGCAGTTAGCAGTTTCGGGAGTGTAAGTGCTTTTATGCCACCCGCTGCTCGCCAGCCACCCGTCACTTCCAACTACCTGCTATCCACTTCCCGACACTTGATCACTTGTATTGCCGCCACTCTTCCGGCGTTTCGTCGTGGTCGCCGTGGGGGCGGTGCTGCCAGGCCTCGACGAAGGCCTTGTAGTTCTTGGTGCGGGGTTCGGGGGTGCCCATGTTTCGGCGCTGCACCCGCTCGCAATGGTATGCCAGGGCACGCCGGATGCGGATCATGAGGGTGGCCTCCAGGTGGAAGCCCTGGGCGCCCAGGGCGTTTTCCAGGTCTTCCAGGGCGTACTCGGTCACGTCGTATTCCAGACTGATGGTGTGCTCGCCCAGGCGAACCACATCCAGGTCGGGCAACCCTACCAGCAGTTCCATGGCCCGCTCCACCTGCCCGGGAGGCAGTGGATGGAAGACCAGCTCACGACGTTTCCGGGTATCGCAGGTCGTCGCCATCCTGCACGGCTCCTATTGCTTGCGTTCTTGCAGCAGGGAGAGGCCCTTCAGCAGGGTGAGGGCCTGATTGAACTGGTAGTCGTTCTTGCGCACGATGTCCCGGGGTGTTGCCTCAACGTCCTCCTGCTTGGTCTGGCCATCCTTGGCGGGTGGGGCCTTGGGCTTGGCACCACTACCGGCATCCTTGCCGGCCTCGGGTTCCTGGCCATTGATCAGATGCTTTTCCAGGTCCGCTTCGCGAACCTCGAGTCCCGGACCATCCCCGGTGGTGACGGTGCCTTCCTCCACGACGATGTCGGGTGTGATGCCCTTGGCCTGGATGCTGCGGCCGCCGGGCGTGTAATAGCGGGCCGTGGTGAGCTTGATGGCGGTGCCGTTGTTGAGGGGCAGGATGGTCTGCACCGAGCCCTTGCCGAAGGACTGGGTGCCGACGATCAGGGCGCGGCGATGATCCTGAAGGGCGCCGGCCACGATTTCAGAAGCAGAGGCGGAACCACCGTTCACCAGCACCACCAGGGGCACGTTCTTGGTCCACGCGGGAAGACCCTTCAGGTAATCGCTCTCCCCCAGTCGCAGGTAGTTTTCCCGATTGTTGGTGAGGCGCATCTTGGCGTCCTCGGTGCGGCCGTCGGTGTAGACCACCAGTTCGTTCGGCTTCAGGAAGCTGCCGGCCACGGCCACGGCGGTGTTGAGCAGGCCGCCCGGGTCGTTGCGCAGGTCCAGCACCAGGCCCTTGAGAGCGCCCTTGTTCTGGGTATCCAGATCCTTCAGGGCCGCCACCAGGTTCTCGCCGGTGCGTTCCTGGAACTGGGTGACGCGCACGTAGCCGTAGCCAGGCTCCGCCAGCTTGTGCTTGACGCTCTTGATCTTGATGACGGCCCGGGTAAGGGTGATGGTGAGGGGCTTGACCTCGCCCTTGCGGACGATGGTAAGGGTGATGTTGGTGCCCGGCTTGCCGCGCATTTTCTTCACCGCATCGTTCAGGCTCATGCCCTTGACCGGCGTGTCATCCAGCTTGATGACCAGGTCGCCTGCCTTCACGCCGGCCTTGTAGGCGGGGGTGTCCTCGATGGGGGACACTACCTTGACGAAGCCGTCCTCCATGCCCACTTCGATGCCCAGGCCGCCGAACTCGCCCTGGGTACCCACCTGCAGGTCCTTGAAGGCCTCCGTGTCCAGGTAGGAGGAGTGGGGGTCCAGCCCCGCCAACATGCCGTTGATGGCCTCGGTGATGAGCTTCTTGTCCTCCACCGGTTCCACGTAGTCGCTCTTGATCTTGCCGAATATCTCGGTGAAGGCGCGCAGGTCCTCGATGGGCAGTGGCTCGGGTTCCCGGTCGGCTATGGCGGAGAAATTCAGGCTGAGGGCCGCGCCGAACACCACGCCGATGCCGATGAGACTGAGTTGTTTGAGCTTGCTGGACATGTTGCCTCTGAGTCTTGGGGGACGGGATAGGTTCAGTCCCGGTTACCTGACCCACGTCATGGGGTCGAAGGGTTTGCCCTGGCGCCGCAGTTCGAAATACAGGCCGGGTTCATCCTGACCGCCTGTGGCACCCACCGTGGCCACCACGTCGCCCGCCTGGACGGGGTCACCCGGTTGTTTATACAGGCTTTCATTATTGCTGTATAGGCTGAGGAAGCCATCGCCGTGGTCCACGATGAGCAGGTTGCCGAAGCCCCGCAGCCAGTCGGCGAAGGCCACCTTGCCGGTGCCCACGGCACGCACCTCCTGGCCTTGGCGGGCACGTATGAACAGGCCCTTCCAGGCAGGCCCTCCACCGGGGCGGCCCTGGCCGAAGCGGTGCAGGATTTCTCCCGCCACGGGCAGGGCCAGCTTGCCCTTGAGCCGGGCGAAGTTCAGTCCGGCCAGGCTGGCGTCGGCCACACGGTCCACCTTTTCGCCGGGCCTGGCCGGCACGGCGGGCTTGGCAGCCTTGCGCTTGGCCGCCAGGCGGGCCAGGCGCTCGATCAGCTGGGTCAGCCGCTTCTCGTTCTGCACCAGGGTGTTGATCTCGTTACGCTGGCGCCTGATCTGGGAGGACAACTTGTAAAGCACGTCCTGGCGTGCCGCCTTTTCAGATTCCAGGGCCTTCTTCTGGTCCACACGGTCCTTCTTGACCTGTTCCAGGCCAGCCTGCTTGTCCCGCACGGAGGCTTCCAGGTCCCGCATGCGCGCCAGGGTGGCCTGGTGCTCCCGGATCAACTGGCTGCGGGACCGGCCTACGTAGCCGTAGTACTCCAGGTTGCGGGCCGCTTCGCCCGGGTTCTGGCCGTTGAGCATGAGCTTGATGGCGTCGTTGTCGCCGTGGATGTAACGCTGGCGGAGCAGTTCCGCCAGGCGCGACTGCTGATCGACAATCTCCGACTGGGTCGTCTTGCTGTCCTGGGCCAGTTGCTTGAGGCTTCTGGACAGGTCACGCTGGCGCAACTCCAGCTGGCGCAGGCCCCGATTGACGTCAGAGATACGTCGCTCGGATTTCTTCAGGGCGTCCGCCGCCTCGCTGCGGGTTTCCGTGGCCGCCTCCACTTCCTTCTGAAGGGCCTGGATACGGGCCCTCAGGTCCTCCAGCTCTTCCTGGCGGCTATCCGGCGCTGCCCACGCCGTGCTCACCAACAGGCTGAGGCACAACCAGTGGAGTAGCCGCGCGGACCAGGCTGCCACGGGGGAATCAGTCGAATTCGATGAGGGGGTGGCCCGTCATTTCCATGGGCTGGGGCAGGCCCATCATCCGCAGGAGAGTGGGCGCCACATCTTCAAGGGCGCCCTTCTCGGCGATATGGGCCCTGCGACCGACGTAAAGGAAGGGCACCAGGTTGATGGTGTGTGCCGTGTGGGGCTGGCCATTGGCCGTATCCATCATGCTTTCGGCGTTGCCGTGGTCGGCGGTGATCAAAACCTCGCCGCCGATGGCCCGCATGGCCTCCACGGCCCGGCCGACGCATTCGTCCACCACCTCCACCGCCTTCTTGGCGGCCTCGAATACGCCAGTGTGGCCCACCATGTCCGAGTTGGCGAAGTTGCAGATGATGACGTCGTACTTGCGGCTATGGATGGCCTCCACCAGCTTGTCCGTCACCTCGTAGGCGCTCATCTCCGGCTTCAGGTCGTAGGTGGCCACATCGGGGGAATTCACCAGGATGCGGTCTTCGCCGGGGTACACGGTCTCCTCGCCACCATTGAAGAAGTAGGTGACGTGGGGATACTTCTCCGTTTCGGCGATGCGCAGCTGGTGCAGGCCCTGGTTGGCGATGTACTCGCCGAAACCGTTGCGGATGCGCTCGGGCGGGAAGGCCACCTCGACGTCGAAGTCGTCGCTGTAGCTGGTGAGGGTGCAGTAGCGGGACAGTTGGGGCGTCGTCTCCCGTTCGAATTCGGCGAAGTCCGGCTCGATGAAGGTGCGGGTGATCTGGCGCGCCCGATCGGAACGGAAGTTCATGAACACGATGGCGTCCCCATCCTGCATGCGCACGGCCTCCTGGCCTGGTGGCACGATGGTGGTGGCCTTGACGAACTCGTCGGTCTCGCCCCGTGAATAGGCCAGGTACAGGCCTTCCACGGCATCGTTTGCGGTGTACTCGCCCCGGCCCAGGGTAAGCAGGTCATAGGCAGCCTTCACCCGCTGCCAGCGCCGGTCCCGGTCCATGGCGTAGTAGCGGCCGATGATGGAGGCGATGCGCCCGCCCCCCAGGGCGTCGATCTTTTCCTGCAGGCGGCGCAGGTATTCGTCCGCGCTCTTGGGCGGCGTGTCCCGGCCATCCAGGAAGGCGTGGATGTATATCTTGTCCAGCCCTTCCCGCAGGGCCAGCTCCAGCATGGCGTGGATGTGGGTCTCGTGGCTGTGCACGCCGCCATCGGAAAGCAGGCCCAGGATGTGCAGGGCGGCGCCCCGCTCCTTAACCTGGGCAACCGTGTCCTTGAGGGCCAGGTTGAGGAAGAAGTTGCCGTTGTGGATGGCCCGGTCGATGCGGGTGAATTCCTGGTACACAACCCGGCCGGCGCCGATATTCAGATGCCCCACCTCGGAGTTGCCCATCTGTCCCGCGGGCAGACCCACCGCGGCCTCGGAGGCCTGGATCAGGGTGTGTGGGTTGGACTTCCATAACCGGTCCCAGTTGGGCTTGTGGGCGCAGGCGATGGCGTTGTAGCTGTCCGGATGGCGACAGCCGAAACCGTCCAGGACGATGAGCAGTACGGGCTTGGTGGTCGATGGGGGCATCAGAAGATTTTATCTGTTTTTCCAGCACAATTCGCGTGGGTATTTTAGTATATTTGAATACATCGAGCCCCCGGGTGTGCGCACTCCCAGAGGCAATACCGCAACGACGGAGACAAAATGACCATCGAGTCCACGGAACTGATCGACAAGGACGAACATATCGAACAGGCTTCCCGCGCCCTGAAAGCCATGTCCCACCCCCTGCGCCTGAAGATTCTTTGCGTCCTGGGGGACAAGGAAGTCAGCGTGCAGGACATCGTCGAGAATGTGGGCACCTCCCAGAGCAATATCTCCCAGCACCTGGCCATCCTGCGGGACAAGGGCGTGCTTCGTACCCGCAAGGACGCCAACCGGGTGTACTACCGCGTGGGTGACACTCGCACCCTGCAACTCATCGGCATGATGCGGGACGTTTTTTGCGGTTTTGCGAAATAGCCACAAAATTCCAGGCAACCCAGACCTGCTTATCTAGACATAAAAATAATTAATAGCTATATTAGCACCTACTGATTTTGCCGCGCCCCCGGGCGCAGCCCCCCTTTCAGCTAGGAGTGTTGATATGCGTGCTGCCAAGTTGGGCACCCTCGCGGGTGCCATGCTGTTGGCCCTATCCGTGCCGGCGGCCTGGGCCCAGACCCTGAGCTTCCAGCAGGCCGTGGAGCAGGCCCTGAACCAGAACCCGGACCTGGTCGTCAGCCGGGCCCAGATCGACCAGGCCGAAGCCGCCATGCGCCAGGCCGAGGGCAACAAAAAGCCCCGTCTCAACCTGTCGGTCACCGCCACCAACACCAACGACGCGCTGAATGCCTTCGGCCTGAAGCTGTCACAGCGGAACGCCACCTTCGGCGATTTCGGAGCGGGGGAATTCAATCCAGCCAATCCCAATGTGCTCTCGATTGCCCCCCACGACCTGAACCACCCGGACTCGGTCACCAACGTCAATCCCCGCGTTGAACTGCTGATCCCCGTGTACAACGGCGGCATGGTGCAGAGCTACGTGGAGCAGGCCCAGGCCTATGTGCGCGCCGCCCAGTCCGGCGATCGCCTGGCGCGGCAACAGATCATCAAGCACGTGCTCATGGCCTACCAGGGCGTGCACACCGCTCGGGCCTACATCAAGGTGGCGGAGCAAGGCAAAGCCGCCGCCGAGGAGTACGTGCGCATCACCGAGAAACTGCACAAGCAGGGCATGGCGGTGAAGAGCGACGCGCTGTCCGCCAAGGTGAACCTGCAAGAGGTGAAGCTGAAGCTGGTGGAGGCGAGGAATGCCGAGGCAGCCGCCCTGGACCAGCTTCACCTGCTGTTGGGCAAGCCCCTGGGCGAACCCCTGGACGTGGGTGCTCCCGTCACCCCCAGCCTGCTGGCGGGCAACGACGCGGACCTTCGCCTCCAGGCCCTGGACACCCACGCGGGCCTGCAGGCTCTGCGAAGCCAGATGCAGGGCGCCGGCTCCGCCGTGGAGGCCGCCCGGGCCAGCTACAAACCCCAGTTCAACGTCATGCTGCGGGGCGACGTGAACGACGAGGCCCTGGGCTTCGGCGCCGCTTCCTACACCGTGGCCGGCGTGCTGTCCTGGACCGCCTTCGACGGCGGCGTCACCAAGGCCGGCGTCGACCGGGCCGAGGCCCAGCGCACGGAACTGGCCGCCAGGCTGCGCCAGGCCGAGGACGGCATTGCGTACCAGGTGGGTGATGCCCGCCGCAAGGCCCTGGAGGCGGAGGAAAAGATCGCCGCCCGGGAAACCGCGATGGAGCAGGCCGCCGAGGCCCAGCGCCTGGTGCAGAAGCGCTACGAGAACGGCGTGGCCACCCTGATCGAACTCCTCTCCACCCAGGCCCAGCTGGACAAGGCCCGGGCAGACCTGGTGGCGGCCCGCTACGACCTGGCCGTCAACCGTGCCGAACTGAAGCGCGCCGTGGGCGTGCTGTCCCCGGAACAACTCTGATTCAAGGTGAGCGACATGACCCACGCCCTCTCTGCAACGATCAAGCCCCTGGCCACCGCCCTGGCCCTGGCCTTTTCCATCAGCCTGGCCGGTTGCGGCGGGGATGACCAATCCAAGATCAAGGAAGAACCGGCCCCCACCGTCCAGGCCCAGGTCACGGCCATCCAGCCCGTGGAAACCCAGTCCACAGCCACTACTCCCGGCACCATCGTGGCCCTGGAATCCGTGAAGGTGGCCTCCCGCCTCATGGGCTACATCAAGGACATCGCCGTGGTTGAAGGCCAGAGCGTGAAGACTGGCCAGCGCCTCTTCACCATCGACCCCCTGGACATCGAGGGTGCCGTGGCCCAGGCCCGCCTGGGACTGCAGCAGGCCGAGGACGCCCTGAAGGACGCCAAGGCCGACTACCAGCGCTTCGAGGCCCTGTACAAGGACGAGGTGGTATCCCGCCAGCACTACGAGAAGATGAAACTCAACCACGACATCGCGGTGTCCCGGGCCGCCCAGGCCAAGGCGGGGCTGGGCACCGCCCAGGGCCAGTTGAAGTATGCCGTGGTCACCTCCCCCATCAATGGCGTGGTGACCCAGAAGCTGGCCATGGAAGGGGACATCGCCGCCCCCGGACATCCGGTGCTGATGGTGGAGAACCCCGCCAAGCTGCAGGTTCAGACCAGCGTGCCCGAGGCCCTGTTCAAGACCCTGAAGCTGGGCCAGGCCGTGCAGGTGGTCGTGGATGGCCTGGAAGCCCCCGTCGCCGCCAAGGTAGCGCGCCTTTCCCCCGCCGCCGACCCCATGAGCCACACCTACATGGTGAAGCTGGACGTGGCCGGCGCCGGCCTCACAAGTCGTTCGCCGGGCCGCCCCAAGAACGACTTGACCCCCTCGGGGGGCGGCTCGGGCGTGGTTTCCGGGCCGGGGGCGCAACTTCGCAGCGGCGCCTTCGCCCGGGTGCTGTTCCCCACGGGCAGCAAGCTGATGCTGGCCGTGCCCAAGGCCGCCGTGCTGGAACGGGCGGGCATCACCGGCGTGTTCGTGGTGGACGCCCAGGGACTGGCCCAGTACCGCATGGTGCGCACCGGCGCCGAGGTGGACGGCCAGGTGGAAATCCTCTCCGGCCTGAACCCCGGCGAGCGTGTGGTGACGGGCAACGCCGAAGCAGTTAACAACGGCAACAAGGTGCAGGGCTAAGCCATGAGCGCCACTGAACACGATACCCACGACACCCCCATGAACATGGCGGGCAATCTTGCCCGGGCCTTCCTTACGTCCAAGCTCACCGCCCTGATGATCATCGCGGTGACCCTCACCGGCCTGCTGGCCCTGATGGTGACGCCCCGGGAATACAACCCCCAGATCGTGGTGCCGGCGGCCAACATCATCGTCGCCAAGCCCGGCGCCTCTGCCACCGAGATCCAGAACCTGGTGGTGAAGCCCCTGGAGGCCATCATGAACGCCCAGTCCGGGGTGGACCACACCTACGGCTACGCCAGCAACGACTTCGGCCTGGTGACGGTGCAGTTCAAGGTGGGCGAGAACCAGGAAGACTCCCTGGTGAAGATGTACAACCAGCTCATGCAGAACATGGACCGGATTCCCCCCGGCGCCATGCAGCCCGTGGTGCGCCCCGTCAACGTGGACGACGTGCCCATCATGACCCTGACCCTGGCCTCCGCCGGCCTGGACGACTTCCGCCTGCGGGAAGTGGCCCAGCGCCTGCTGGAACAGGTGCGCAACGTGTCCGGCGTGTCCTTCACCCAGATCATCGGCGGCCGCGCCCGGGCGGTGAACGTGTGGATCGATCCCCAGCGCCTGGAGGCCGCCGGCCTCAGCCTGAACCAGGTAGACCAGATGCTGCGGGGCACCAATGTGTCCGCGCCTCTGGGTGACCTGGTGCGGGACAACCTGGCCACGCCCCTGCGCCTGTCCGGCTTCCTGGGTTCCGCCGAGGAGGTGGCCGATATCGTCGTCGGCGTGTCCCGCCAGGGCCGGCCGGTGTACCTGAAGGACATCGCCAGGGTGGAGGACGGCCCCGCCGAGATCGAGGAAGCCACCCGCTTTGCTTACGGTCCTGCGTCCAGCGCGGCACTGAAAGGCGAGAACCCCGCCGTCACCCTGGCCATCGCCAAGAAGGCCGGCACCAACGCCGTGGTGGTGGCCGACGCCGTGTTGGCCAAAGTGGAGGAACTGAAGAAGCAGGCCATCCCCGCCGAGGTGCAGATTGCCGTCACCCGCAACGACGGCGCCAAGGCCAACGCCGCGGTGAACGAACTGGTCATGCACCTGGGCATCGCCATCGGTTCCGTGGTGCTGATCCTGGTGATCTTCCTGGGCTGGCGGGAGGCGGGCATCGTCACCATGACCGTGCCCCTGATCCTGTTCGTGGTGCTGGCCGTGGGCCTGGCCTTCGGCCAGACCATCAACCGCATCACCCTGTTCGCCCTGATCCTGTCCCTGGGCCTCTTGGTGGACGCGGCCATCGTCGTGATCGAGAACATCCACCGCCACCTGCACCACGGCACGGGCAACAAGCCCTTCGGGCAGGTGCTGGTGGAAGCCACCAACGAGATCGGCAACCCCACCAACATCGCCACCATCGCCGTGATCCTGGCCTTCGTGCCCATGGCCTTCGTCACCGGCATGATGGGCCCCTTCATGGCCCCCATCCCCTTCAACGTGCCCGTGGCCATGATCGCCTCCATCGTCATCGCCTACATGGCCGTGCCCTGGGCCTCCAATCTGTGGCTGAGGAACAAGGCAGCCCAGTCCGCTCTGGCCCATACAGCCAGCCTGGAAGAGCAGGGCGCCCAGAAACAGGACCCCCTGCACCGGGCCTATGTGGCGGTGCTCACCCCCCTCATCAACTCCGCCTCCAAGCGCAACATCACCTTCCTGGTGGTGCTGGGCCTGCTGGGCGGGGCCATGCTCATGCCCGCCTGGCAGTTCGTGCGGCCCGCCGGCCTGAATGGCCCCCTGTCTCCTATGGGCGTGGAACTGAAGATGTTGCCCAACGACAACACCAACACCATGCTCCTGCAGGTGGACATGCCCGCCGGCACCGCCCTGGCCGCCACGGACCAGGTGGCCCGGGCCGTGGGCCAGGTGGTGGGCAGGCATCCCCACGTCACCGACTACCAGACCTTCCTGGGCATGACGGCCCCCATCGACTTCGCCGCCCTGGTGCGGGGAGACATGATCAAGAAGGGCCAGAACCTGGCCCAGATCCGGGTGAACCTGGTGGACAAGCATCACCGTGCCGTCTCCTCCCACGAGATCGCCGACGAGCTGAACGTGGCCTTGGGCGAAGTGCGCAAGGCCTTCCCCACCGCCAAGCTCAAACTCTACGAGACGCCCCCCGGCCCGCCGGTGCAGGCCCAGATCCTGGCGGAGCTGTACGGCCCGGACTACGACGTGTTGCGCAGCGCCGCGCCCGTGGTGGACGAGGCCTTCAACAAGATCTACGGCATGATCAACGTGGACGATTCCGTCACCGCCAACCTGGACAGCTTCCATGTCCACGTCGACGCCGAGAAGGCCCTGCTGTCCGGCGTGGCCCCCGGCCAAGTGGCGCAACTGCTGCGCAACTACGTGTCCGGCTTTGCCATCGGCACCCTCCACGCCACCGACGCCCGGGAGCCCATCGACATCCAGGTGCGCCTGCCCAAGGCCCTGCGTGCCAGTCCCGAGACCCTCCTGGCCCTGCGGGTGAGCAACCCCCACGGCGTGCAGATCCCCCTGTCCGCCGTGGCCAGCGTGGAACGGGTTACCGAGGCCAAGCCCATCTACGGCCGGGACCAGCATCCCATGGTCATGGTGGGGGGCGAGCTGCTGAAGTCCAGCCCCGTCTACGCCGTGCTGGCCCTGGACAAGGAACTGGACGGCAAGAAACTGCCCAATGGGGCCACCTTCACCACCGGCAACCTGGGTTTCGTCCAGGCCAGTCCCAAGGACGTGGTGGACTACACCCTGCTGTGGGGCGGCGAGATGCGCCTGACCCTGGACGTGTTCCGTGACCTGGGTTCCGCCTTCATCGTGGCCCTGATCCTCATCTACCTGGTGCTGGTGGGCTACTACAAGTCCTTCGCCCTGCCGGTCATCGTCATGGGCGCCATCCCCCTCACCCTGGTGGGCGTGTTCCCCGGCCACTGGGCCACCAGCCAGGCCTTCACCGCCACCTCCATGATCGGCGTCATCGCCCTGGCGGGCATCGTGGTGCGCAACTCCCTGCTGCTCATCGACTTCATCCTGGACTACCGCAAGCAAGGCTACGAGCTCAAGGAAGCGGTGATCGAGGCGGGGGCCGTGCGCTTCCGCCCCATCCTGCTCACCGCCCTGGCCATCATCCTGGGCTCCGCCATCATGATCACCGACCCGGTGTTCGGCGGCCTGGCCGTGTCCCTGATCTTCGGCACCTTCGCCTCCACGGCCCTGACCCTGGTGGTGATCCCCCTGCTGTACTTCCTGTGGCAGCGTAATGCGAAAACCCCTGCCAATCCTGTTGCAACCGCGGAAACCAATTAACCCGAAAGGAGTTTGCACATGTCCATCGAACGCATCATCCGCATCATGGCCGGCGTCATGATCCTGTTGTCCCTGGCCCTGGCCCATTTCACCGGCCAGGTGGACATGGCCAGCCTGTCCTGGCTGTGGTTCACCGCCTTCATTGGCCTGAACCTGCTGCAATCGGGCTTCACCGGCTTCTGCCCCCCGGAAAAATTGCTGAAGAAGATGGGCTTCAAGGAAGGCGGCAGCTGCTGCGGCTGAGGGCCCCGGGGCCGGACTGCGCCCAGCCCGCCCCCCGTGGGGAAGAAGAAACCCTTGGGTCAGGCCGGCGTATTTCTCGAGCCTGAGGGTTAAAATCCGCCCCCTTGCTAGCGCTTTGAGGTAATTCGGATGGATTTCGTCCTGCAAAACATCTGGCTGATCCTGCTGGCCGCCCTGTCCACCTTCATGCTCCTGGGCGGCGGCCTCTTCAGCCGCATTTCCGGCATCAAGCAGATCGCGCCCCAGGAAGCGGTGATGCTGTTCAACCACGAGGATGCCCTGGTGCTGGACGTGCGGGAGCAGTCCGAGTGGGCCGACGGCCACATCGCCAAGGCCAGGCACATCCCCCTGGGCCAGTTGAAGAACAAGCTGGCGGACCTGGAGAAGCACAAGGGCAAGCCCATCATCGCCGTGTGCCGCAGCGGCAACCGTTCCAACCACGCCTGCGGCGTCCTGAAGAAGGCGGGGTTCGAAAACCTGCACAACCTGGCCGGCGGCATGCAGGCCTGGGAGCAGGCCGGCCTTCCCCGCGAGAAAAGATAAGTTAGGAATAGCCATGCCCCCCATCAAGATGTATTGCACCGCCGTCTGCCCCTACTGCCAGATGGCCGAACGCCTGCTGAACAAGAAGGGCGTCACCGAGATCGAGAAGATCCGCGTGGACCTGGACCCCGCCCAGCGGGAGCACATGATGCAGATCACCGGCCGCCGCACCGTGCCCCAGGTCTTCATCGGCGACCGCCACGTGGGCGGCTTCGACGATCTGTCCGCCCTGGACGCGGCGGGCGAACTGGAGCCCCTGCTGGCCTGACCCCGGCGGCTTGATTTCCCCCGGGCAGGCGCCATCTGCTGCGAAGATCAATTTTCGGAGCCTTCGCCATGGAACTCGTCTGCCCTCATTGCGGTGCGGTGAACCGCGTCCCGTCCGAGCGCCTGGGTGACCAGCCCAAATGCGGCAAATGCGGAGCCGATGTGCTGCCCGGGCACCCCGTGGAGCTCACCGCCGCCACCTTCGACAAGTTCGTGGGCCGCAATGAACTGCCGGTGCTGGTGGATTTCTGGGCCCCCTGGTGCGGCCCCTGCAAGCAATTCGCTCCCGTATTCACCCAACTGGCCGGCCCTTGGGCGAACAAAGTGCGCTTCGCCAAGGTGAACACCGAGGCGGAACAGGCCCTGGCCACCCGCCACGGCATCCGCAGCATCCCCACCCTGGCCGTGTTCAAAGGCGGCCGGGAAGTGGACCGGGTCTCCGGTGCCCTGCCGGCGCCACAACTGGAGGCCTGGCTGCGCCGCGTCCAGGGCTGACAAATATCCGCCACACCCCAGCGGCTATAATTGACCGCTTTTTCAATTTCCTCCGGATTCCGCCATGACCGACCAGCAACAAGCCATGCCCGTGTTCAACATCGAGAAGATCTACGTCAAGGATCTCTCCCTGGAAGTGCCCAATGCCCCTGCCATCTTCCTGGAGCGGGAAGCCCCCCAGATGAACATGCAGCTCAACACCCAGAGCGCCAGGGTTAACGACGAAGGCATCTACGAGTGCATCCTCACCCTCACCATCACCGCCAAGATCCAGGACAAGAACGCCTTCCTGGTGGAGCTGAAGCAGGCCGGCATCTTCCGCATCCAGAACCTGCCCCAGGAAGCCATGGAGCCTGCCCTCAGCGTGGGCTGCCCCAACATCCTCTTCCCCTATGCCCGGGAGGCGGTTTCCGATGCCGTGCTGAAGGCCGGTTTCCCGCCCCTGATCCTGCAGCCCGTCAACTTCGAACTTATGTACATGCAGCAGCAGGCCCAGGCCCAACAGGCTGCCGCCCAGAAACCCAACTGAACCCCACCGGGCCTGACGCGGCATGAAGTTCGGCGTTCTGGGGGCGGGGGCCTGGGGTACGGCCCTGGCCATCCGCCTGGCCCGCAGGAGCCCGGTCCTGATCTGGACCCGCTCACAGGACCACGCCCGGGACCTCAACGAGACCCGGGAGAACCATCGCTACCTGCCGGGCCATGCCTTCCCGGCCGATCTGCGAGCCACCAGCGACCTGGCCAAAGCCGCCGAAGACGCCGACTGCCTCGTCTGCGCCGTGCCCAGCAACGCCCTGCGTTCCCTGGCCCTGGCCCTGCGGGAAGACGGCCTGCCCATCCCCCTGGTATGGCTGTGCAAGGGCTTCGAGTCCGGCAGCCGCAAGCTGCCCCACCAGGTGCTGAACGAGGCCTGGCCGGACCACCCGCCCGCCGCAGCGCTCTCCGGACCAAGCTTCGCCCAGGAAGTGGCCAAGGGGTTGCCCGCCGCCCTCACCGTGGCCAGCGCCGACATGGAGTTCGCCCGCTCCATGGCCCAGGCCCTGCATGACCCCAAGTTCCGCCTGTACGCCTCCACCGACGTGGTGGGCGTGGAACTGGGGGGGGCGTTGAAGAACGTCATCGCCATCGCCGCCGGCATCTCCGACGGCCTTGGCTTCGGCCTCAACGCCCGGGCCGCCCTGGTGACCCGGGGCCTGGCGGAGCTGACCCGCCTGGGCCTGAAGCTGGGGGGGCGGCCCGAGACCTTCATGGGACTCTCGGGCATGGGGGACCTGATCCTCACCTGCACCGGTGACCTGTCCCGAAACCGCCAGCTGGGCCTGCGCCTGGCGGCGGGGGAAAGCCTGGAGGGGGCCCTGCGGGAACTGGGTCACGTGGCGGAAGGCGCCACCACCGCCCTGGAGGCCGCCAAGCTGGCCGGGGAACTGGGTGTGGAAACCCCCATCACTTCCTCCGTGGCGAAAATCCTGATGCAGGAACTGCCTCCCAAGGAGGCGGTCACGGCCCTGCTGGCCCGGGGCCTGAAGGATGAGGGGATCTAGGGACCGTGCCGGCGGGCCCTGGCGGGAATCAGTCCTCCCGGCCTTGCAGCAACTCGGTCACGCTCTGGGACACAAACAGGTGTTCTTCCAGGACCTGGCGCATGGAACGCATGCGCTCGAAGCAAGTCGGGCAGAGTGCTGTCCATCCTCGGTGGCCACCCTGCCGGCAGCCGCTGACTCCTGGCCAGTGCCATCGAACCAGGCCCTGCCTTCCTTAATGCGACGTCCCCCGCTGATGCGCCCGGTTGCCCGGCGCATCTCCACTTCCGGGACCGCCTGGAGATTGCGGATATCGCGGAAGATGAAGTCGCGTCGCGCCATGTTCGTCTTGCCGGATGATGGATGCCGCAAGCACATCCCGGCCGTACACCCCATGCCAAGCCCTTATCCGGGGGCGATTTGCCCATGAACTCGGCCGAACAGGCGTATGCCGAACGCCTTGGGACTTGGCAGACCCTGCATCGGCTGCAAGGACCGGGCCGTTCCTACCCCTATGCCTGGCGCCTGCCTGAACTGGCACGCCCCCTGGGCAGGGCGCAATTGCGCCAGGCACAACATGCCCTGGCCTTGGACCTGTACACCCTGGGACGTTTCACGGAAGCCCAGGCAGCCCTGCCGGAAGCGGAAGAGGATGAGGGCATCACGGCTTTGGAGCGGCGGCTATACCTGCTGCTGCGAAGTCCAGCCGCCGCAGCCATCCATGCAGTGCCACTGCCCGGTTTGGAACCACGCTATCTCGCCTATGTGGCTGACCGTGCCCAGGACTGGCCGGCTGCCGCCCCCCGGGGCCCCACCGAGCCGGACCGTCTTTTCTCATCCTTGCTGGATGCCTGGTCCCAGGCCCGCGGGGGACATCCCATCTCCCTTGCCGTCCACCAACGCGCCCTGGCCCGACTGCGGTGTTTGCATCCCAGCCTGTGCGTACAAGGCGAAGCCGTGCTGGCAGAAGCCCTATACTGGCTCGGTCCCCGCTGGGCCACGGTATGGCTGGACCACGCCCTGGATCAGGTGGATCTCTTCAGTCAGCACCACCTGAAGGCCCGCCTGATGGGCCTCAAGGCCCGGGCTCTGGATGCAGCGGGGGAATTGGGCGAAGGCGCCCGCTTCCGCAAGCAGGCCCGGGCCCTGGCAGAACGCCAGGGCGCCCGGCTCTACCTGGCCCAGTTCATCGACGAGGCCTAGCCGCCGGTGACGGGAGGAAAGATGGCCACCTCGTCGCCCTCCCGCAACGGAGCGTCCTGGCCGGCGATATCCTGGTTCACCGCCAGGCGGAAGGCGCGGCCCGGCGCCAGTTCCTGGGCCCACACCCCGCCTCGGCCGCGCAAGGCTTCCAGCAGGTCTGCCAGGCTGGCGGGGGAGGGCAGCTCCATGTCCTCCCGGCCCAGGCCGAAGACTTCCCGGAGGCGGGCGAAATACAGTAGTCGGATGTTCATGCCAGCCACTCCCCCAAAGGCAGAAAACGCACCATGTCGCCCGGCAGCACGGTGACGCCGTCGGGCACGTCCACCAGGCCGTCCGCCCAGGCCAGGGAGGTGAGCACGCCGGAGCTCTGGTTGGCGTAGAGCACGGCCTGGCCGGCCTCCAGGCGGGCGCGCAGGAACTCCCGCCGCTTGCCGGGCTTGGGCCAGGCGAAGCTGGCCGGCACGGTGAAGGCCAGGGGCGTGGCGGGCAGGGCGCCCATGCGGGCTAGCAGGAAGGGGCGCACGAACAGGGTGTAGACCACGAAGGCGGACACCGGGTTGCCCGGCAGGCCAACGAAGTCGGCCTCGGCCACCCGGCCATAGGCCAGGGGCTTGCCGGGCTTCATGGCCACCTTCCACATGTCCAGGCGGCCCAGGCGCTCCACCGCCGCCTTCACGTGGTCCTCCTCCCCCACGGACACGCCGCCGGTGGTGATGACCACGTCAGCCTCCAGGCCGGCCCGTTCCAGCACCGCCATGGTGTCCTCAAGTTTGTCCGGCACCTGGCCCAGGTCCATCACTTCCACCCCCAGGCGGCCCAGCAGGGCCATCAGGGTGGCGCGGTTGGAGTTATAGATGCGGCCGGGGGGCAGGGGTTGGCCGGGCATGACGATCTCGTCGCCGGTGAAGAACACCGCCACCTTCAGGCGGCGGTACACACTGAGTTCCGTGGCCCCCACCGAGGCGGCCACGCCCAGCTGGGCCGGACCCAGGCGCTGGCCGGGGGAGAGCACCGTCTGGCCGTCCCGGATGTCTTCGCCCAGGCGGCGGACATGGCTGCCCGGTTCAGGCTCCCGGGGAATGCGCACCACGCCTTCGCCGCTTTCCGTGTCTTCCTGCATCACCACCGTATCGGCGCCCGGGGGCACGGGCGCGCCAGTGAAGATGCGGGCGGCGGTGCCGCCGGCCAAAGTCTGGCCCAGGCTGCCGGCGGGGATGCGCTGGCTCACGGGCAGCCAGGCATCGGCGGACCAGTCCGCCAGGCGCAGGGCGTAGCCGTCCATGGCGGCATTGTCCAGGGGCGGCACGTTCACCCTGGAAACCAGGTCCTGGGCCAGGATCCGCCCCAGGGCGGACTCGGCGGGGAGGGTTTCCGTCTCCGCCAAGGGCCGGGCGGAAGTCATCAGCCGCGCCAGGGCGGCGTCGATGGAAAGCATGTCACTCATGTGTGTTCAACCACTCCAGGATGAAGGCGGCCACGGCCGCCACATCGTTCAAGTTCAGGCGGGGCAATGTACCCGGCGGTTCTGCGTCGGAAGCCACGGCAATGATGTGGAGGTCGTCCAGATGCAGCCAGGGCCGGGCGTTGGCCGCCCGCCACACCTCGATCTTGGGCAGGGCGGCGTGGCGAAACCCCTCCACCAGTACCAGATCGCAGGGGGAAAGGCGACCAAGATGCTCCGCCAGGGCCGGTTCCTGGGCGCCGCGCAGCTCATGCAGCAGAATCCAGCGGTGGGGAGAGGTAAGCAACACCTCCTGGGCCCCCGCCTGACGATGGCGCCAGGAATCCTTGCCCGGCACGTCCACCTCGAAATCATGGTGGCTTTGCTTGACCACCGACACCGCCAGCCCCGCCTCCTTGAGGCGGGGCAGCAAGGCCTCTATGAGGGTGGTCTTGCCGCTGCCACTGTAGCCGGCGATTCCCAGTGCTTTCATGGCTCCATGCTCACCGTCCGCTGGCCCCGGGGACATGACCCAAGTCAAGGCGCGCCTTCCAAACAATGACCATGATGACTTTCGACGTTTTTTTGCATGATTGCAGGGTCTATATTGTGCCCCATGGTTACCACCACTTCGCCCAACCTCGTTGACCGCTACGGCCGACACATCAACTACCTGCGGCTCTCCGTCACGGACCGTTGCGACCTGCGTTGTGCCTATTGCATCCCGGAAGGGTTCAAGGGCTTCGAGGAGCCCGACCACTGGCTGACCTTCGACGAGATCGAGCGACTGCTGGGCCTGTTCGCCGGCCTGGGCCTTAAGCACGTGCGCTTCACCGGCGGCGAACCCCTCCTGCGACGCAATGTGACCGAACTGTGCCGGCGGGTCTCCAGCATTCCGGGCGTCGAGGACCTGTCCCTGTCCACCAACGCCACCCAGCTGGCATCCATGGCCCGGGATCTGAAGGATGCCGGCGTGACCCGCCTGAATGTGAGCCTGGATTCCCTGCGGGACGAGGCGGTGGCCAGGATCAACGGGCGACCCGTGCTGGACAAGGTACTGGCCGGCCTGGAAGCCGCTGCCGCGGCAGGCTTCGCGCCCATCAAGCTCAACATGGTGGTGATGCACGAGAATGCCCGAGACGTGGACGACATGGTGGCCTTCTGCATGGAGCGTGGCTACGTGCTGCGCCTCATCGAGCTAATGCCTATGGGAGACACGGCCCGGCGCATGGGCTACGTGGATTTGCAGCCCGTCAAAGCCCGCCTGCAGGAGCGTTTCAGCCTGGTGGATACCGTGTTGCCCGGCGGCGGCCCGGCCCGTTACCTGGGCACGGCCGACGGCCGTTTCTCTGTGGGTTTCATCACCCCCCTTTCGCAGCATTTCTGCGCTACCTGCAACCGGGTGCGCCTCACCGTGGATGGGGTGCTGCATCTCTGCCTGGGCCAGGAGGAGCGGGTTGACTTCCGAGAACTGATGCGTGCCGGCGCCTCGGATGCCGAGTTGATGGATGCCATCCGCCACGCCATCGACCTGAAGCCCGAGCGTCACGAGTTTCGGGAACAACCCCAGAAGCTGGTGCGCTTCATGAGCATGACGGGGGGCTAGGCCGCGCTCTGCCGGCCCTGGGGCAGGGTTGGACGGCCCGGGCGGGCCGTCTGCGCTTCAAGCCGCTTGCCCCTGACGGGCAGGCGTATTGTCGAACACCATGACGCCCGCGCCTGGTCCCAGAATTCCGCCAGGGAGCCCACCGGCTCCATCCCCATCCCAAGGAACTCCGCCGCCTGCCGCAAGGCCGGCAGGGGACGGGCATCGTCCAGGGGCGCGGCCAGGGTCTGCTTGGACAGCTTGAAACCTCCAGGGTCCAGGGCCAAGGGCAAATGCAGGTAGGACGGTGGGGAGTAACCCAGGGCCGCCTGCAGTACCAGCTGGCGCGGCGTGGAAGCCAGCAGGTCGGCACCCCGCACCACGTGGGTGATGCCCTGCTCTGCATCGTCCACGACCACCGCCAGCTGGTAGGCGTAGACCCCGTCCGCCCGTCGCAGCACGAAATCGCCGCATTCCCGGGCCACGTCGCAGGCCACCCGGCCCAGCAGGCCATCCTGGAACACCACCCGCGCTGCCGGCACCAGGAGGCGCAGGGCCATGCCGGGACGGGGCTGCCCACCCCGGCAGGTACCGGGGTAGACAAAACCCTCCACGCCCCGCCGCGCTCCCTCGGCGAGGGTCTTGCGGGAACAGGCACAGGCGTACACCTGCCCCGCCTCCCGCAAACGTTCCAGGGCGGCGGCATAAGCCTCGGCCCTGCGGCCCTGCCACATCACCTCGCCGTCCCATTCGAAGCCGTAGGCCTCCAGGGTGCGCAGGATGGCGTCCGCCGCCCCGGGCACCACCCGAGGGGGGTCCACGTCCTCCATGCGCAGGAGCCATTCGCCAGATTGGGAGCGTGCGTCCAGGCAACTCCCCAGGGCCGCCACCAGGGAGCCGAAATGCAGTTGACCGGAAGGGGTGGGGGCAAAACGGCCACGATAGGCGGTCATACCGGATGCACGCTTCCTTGGGCTTTTGCCTGGCCGGAAACCTGTCTACGCCCAGACCTTTGTTGACGGGGGAAAATGCCGGCAATTATAGTGCCGGCATGCAGGCCGAACTGGACGCCCTAGAATCGAAAATCGCTCAAATGCTGGAGCGGTATCAGGCCATGCGTGGCGAAAATCTAAAGCTGCGCCAACAGGTGGTCAGCCTTGAGAATGCCAACAAGCGACTGAGCGAACGCCTGGATGAAGCCCGGGGCCGCATGGAATCCCTCTTCAACAAGATGCCGGACTGAGATGAAACGCCCCTCAAGCCCTTGCCGTTCCGAGTTCCCCGAGGGGGCTTCGGTCCGCCTGGGGCTGCCCGGTGCGAACTGACATGCCTTCCTCGCCCCACAACGTCAGTCTGGATGTGGCCATCATGGGCCGCGAGTTCCGCGTGGCCTGTCCCGAGGATGACCGGGAAGGCCTGCTCAAGGCCGTGTCCTACCTGGACCGCAAGATGCGTGAAATCCGGGACACGGGCAAGGTCATCGGCCTGGAACGCATCGCCATCATGGCGGCTCTGAACATCACCCACGATTTCCTCAGCGCCCGTCCCCCGGAAGCCAATGACACGGAGTACCGGGAACGCCTGGCCCGCATCACCAATATGCTTGATCAGGCACTGGCCCAGCAGGACAATCTTTTCTGACCAATCTCCCTGCTGCGTTCGCGAGGGTCGTACATTCTTTGAACCGATACGCTCTGCGTAAGGTTGGGTGTCTATCCCGCTGGTGCGCGCGTGGCTTTGCCCATGTACCCGATGCGGATGCGCCCGACCGCCTTGAACCCAAGGGTTCAAGATAGCGTCCCGGACGGCGCAAGCGGGGAGACCCCTTACATGCCCATGGCATCACCCAGCCCCATAGCCTATACGCCGGACAAGGCTGCGTTGCGCCGGCAACTTCGCGCCCTGCGCAAGTCCGTTCCAGAGCGGGCCCGGCGACAAGCGGGCCGGGATTTGGTGAGGGCCGCCCTGCGCCACCGCCTGCTGGTCGCCCGCAAGCGCATCGGCTTCTACATCCCCGCCAATGGCGAGATCGACGTCATGCCCCTGCTCAACCGGGCCTATGCCATGGGGGTGCAGTGTTTCCTGCCCATCGTGCCCGGCCGGGGGCAGCTCAAGATGTGGTTTTCCCGCCTGGAGCATCGGCCCCATCTGCCCCGCCACTGGCGCCTGAACCGCTTCGGCATCCCCGAGTACCACGCCCCCCGGGGCCTGAGGTTGAGGGGTTCCGGCCTGCATAAGGTCTTCATGCCCATGCTGGGTTTCGACGCCCGGGGCTATCGCATCGGCATGGGGGGCGGCTACTACGACGCCAGCCTGGCTTTCCTTGCAGCCCGCAGGGTCTGGCGCGCGCCCGCTCTCATCGGCGTTGCCTTTTCCGTGCAACAGGTGCAACGCATTCCCAACGACCCCTGGGACGTGCCCCTGAACGGCATTCTCACGGAAAATGGCCTGCTGCGCCCCCGGCACCGGACGGCTTGAAGCTTGCCTCAGTAGCGGTAACTGCCCAGGTTCGACAGCCAGGGATTGGCCCTGGGTTCCAACCTGGGCAACGTCAGCCAAGCCTGGATGGCCAGCCGGCCGCTGAGGGAAGGTTTCGCTCCCTCGCTCACCGTCCTGACCACAGTCGTCCCCTGGGGAGAAATGCCCGTCTGCTCGGCCCGGACGCCAGGGTCGGGGCGCTGGAGCAGGGCCTCGGAAAACCCGCCCAGGCGAGCCAGGACCAGCCCTTGCAAAGCCAGTGCCGGATCGGTGAACTCGGCCCAGCTGCGTACCCGGGACGGATCCACTCCCGCCGGCAGGTTCCGCGCTTCCTGGCGTGATCTGGCCGGGAGGGTGGCCAGGGCTGTCGTGGGACGGGGTTCCAAGGAGGCCAGCCAGGAAATCACGCCGGGAGGCAGGGAAGAGGGGGAATCCATCCGCATCGCCGCCTCGTGCTGTAGGGTGGCCAGGCGCACCACCTCACTGCCGTCGGCCCGCTTCACCACCCTGGTCTTAGGAAATCCATCCCTGCCGTCGTCCGCATCCTGGCCAGCCTGGGCCGTGGCCACCAGGATGGTCGCCAGCGCCACGCTGCAAGATGCCTTCATACGGTGGAAAAACATGGGAGTTTGCCGAGGAAGTTCATGAATTCACGGCAAATCTTAGCATGGGGTCTCCCCTGCCCAAGGCAAAGAAAAAGGGCGGAACTTGCGTTCCGCCCTTTCTTGCTAGCTTAAACCGCCGGAATTACTTGGCAGCGGGAGCAGCCGGCACCGGGATGAAAGCGGCGAAGGGGTTGGCGATGTTGCCGTAGGTGGCGGGGTTCAGGAAGGAGCCCCAGGTACCGTAGGTGGCGGGGTTAGCAGCAGCGCCGGCCCACTGGGTGTACAGGTTGGGGTTCAGGGGAGCCATCATCAGGTTCATGTTGGCGGGAGCCAGGGGAGCCACGGCCCAGTTCATGTACATGTTGGGGTTCAGACCGGACAGGGCCATGTTCATGACGCGGGGGTCCAGGGGAGACATCATCCACTTCATGTACATGTTGGGGTTCAGGAAGGGAGCCATGGCGGCCATGTAGAAGTTGGGGTCCATGCCAGCGGCCAGCCACTTCATGGAAACGGCGGGATCAGCGAAGGCGGCGTAGGCTTTCAGGATGTCGGGGGACATGCCGGCCTGGGCCATCTTGGTGTAGGTGGCGGGGTCCATGCCCTTCTGCATCATGATGATGGAGGTGGCGGGGTCCATCAGGTTGGTCATGGCGGCAACGGCAGCCTTGGGGTCCTGAGCGATCTGAGCGGACTTGACGGGATCCAGCAACTGGGTGGCAGTGGCTTCGGGGGTGGGCTGGTCGGCGAAAGCAACCTGAGCAACCAGGGCCAGAACGAGGGCGGACAGCTTCTTCATTGCATCTACTCCTAAGCGGTTGATAAGAAAGGAAAACTTTAATCTGTGCTGCGTGGGATTGAAGTATAGGTAGGAACATTAGTACATCGGAATGTTTTACCGTGGACGCCAGATGCCCCAGATTTTTGTGTTGCGCTTTTGCAACACACGGGTTTCCTCACTCCCCCAGATAGGCCGCCCGCACCTGGGGATCCCGCGCCAGATCCGGTGAATCGCCCGCCAGGGTGATGGTGCCGGTCTCCATGACGTAGGCCCTACGGCTGATCTGCAGGGCCAGGTGGGCGTTCTGCTCCACAAGCAGGATGGTGACCCCTTCGTGGGCGATGGCGGTGACGGTTTCGTAGATCTTCCGCACCATGAGGGGGGCCAGGCCCATGCTGGGTTCGTCCAGCAAGAGCAGACGGGGCCGCCCCATGAGGGCGCGGGCGATGGCCAGCATCTGCTGCTCCCCGCCGGACAGGGTCCCGGCCAGCTGGTGTCGGCGCTCCGCCAGGCGGGGGAACAAGTCGTAGCCCCGGTCCAGGTCGGCGCGTATGCCCGCCTTGTCGCGCCGGGTGTAGGCGCCCATGTCCAGGTTTTCGGCCACCGTCAGCCGCCCGAAGATGCCCCGGCCCTCGGGCACCAGGGCCATGCCCTGGGCAGCGATTTCGTGGGTGGCCTTCCGGGTCAGGCTGGCGCCGTCGAAATGCACCGTGCCGCTGTGGGCCACTATCCCCATGAGCCCCTTCAGGGCACTGCTCTTGCCCGCGCCGTTGGGGCCGATGAGGCACACCAGCTCCCCCTGGCCCACCTCCAGGTCGATTCCCCGCACCGCCTGGATGCCGCCGTAGGCGACCCTGAGGCCTTTCACGGTAAGCAGGCTCATGCGATCGCCTTTCGCCGGGCCGGCCCAAGGCTGGCGTGGGCTCCCCTGGTGGGCCGCGACCAGGCTGTAGGCCGCTGGACAGCCGGAGGTAAGTCCCGCAATGCGGAATGCAGTTTTGCCGCGCAATGCATGCAACACTGGGGGCTCATCCCTCATCCCCGAGGTAGGCTGCGATCACCGCCGGGTCCCGCTGCACCGTGCCGGTATCGCCCTCGGCGATCTTGCGGCCGTAGTCCAGCACCGCCACCCGATCGCACAGGCCCATGACCAGCTTCACGTCGTGCTCGATGAGCAGCAGGGTCACGCCCCCCGCCCGCAACTTCAGGAACAATTCACCCATCTGCTGGCGTTCCGCGGGGTTCATGCCCGCCACGGGCTCGTCCAGGGCCAGCAGCCTGGGCTCCGTGGCCAGGGCCCGGGCGATCTCCAGGCGGCGCTGGTCGCCGTAGGAAAGGTGGCCGGCGAAATGGCGGCCCTTGTGGCCCAGGCCCACGTAGTCCAGCAGTTCCCTGGACTTGTCGCGGATGGCCTTTTCCTCGCTCCGGGTGCGGGCACAGCGGATGACCGCCCCCAGCACATTGGCCCGGGACCGCACGTGGCGCCCCACCATCACGTTCTCCAGGGCGGTCATGTTGGCGAACAGGCGGATGTTCTGGAAGGTGCGGGCGAAGCCCCGTTTCACGATTTCGTGGGGCTTGCGGTTGTGCACCGGCGTGCCATCCAGCAGCACCTGGCCGGAGGACACGGTGTACAAGCCGGTCATGCAGTTGAACAGGGTGGTCTTGCCCGCGCCGTTGGGGCCGATGAGGCCGTAGATCTCCCCTTCCTTCACGCTCAGGGACACGTCCTCCAGGGCCGCCAGGCCGCCGAAGCGCTTGGTGACACCCTCCACGGAAAGCAGCGTGCCCATGCTCATGCCCTGCTGTCATAGAGGTCGGCCCGCTCCTGCTCGGCCACGCCGTCCTCGGCGGCCAGTTCCCGCTTGCGCTGGCGGGAAGGCATGAGGCCGGAGGGCCGGAACAGCATCATGGACACCAGGGCCACGCCGAACAGCAGCATGCGCAGGTCGGCAGGATCCACCACCACATGGCCGATGGTGGCCCGCTGCAGGTCTCCCAGATAGCGCAGGGCCTCGGGGATGATGGTTAGCAAGGCCGCGCCCAGCAGCACCCCGGCGATGTTGCCCATGCCCCCCAGCACGATCATGCACAGCACCAGGATGGACTCCCACAGGGTAAAGCTCTCCGGGCTGATGAAGCCCTGGAAGGCGGCGAACAGGCCGCCAGCCAGGCCGCCGAAGGTGGCTCCCATGGCGAAGGCCAGCAGCTTGGTGTTGCGGGTGTTGATGCCCATGGCCGCCGCGGCGATCTCGTCTTCCCTGAGGGCCGCCCAGGCCCGGCCCACGCGGGAATCCTGCAGGCGCATGGCCACGCCGATGGCCAGCAGGGTCAAGGCCAGGAACAGGTAGTAGTAGAGGTAGGTGGGGGGCACCGTCATGCCCAGGACATGGAGCGGCTTGCCGAAGGACACCCCAGCCAGTTTCACCGGATCGATGAGGTTCATGCCCTGGGGCCCGTTGGTGAGGTTGAAGGGGGCGTTCAGGTTGTTCATGAAGATGCGGATGATCTCGCCGAAGCCCAGGGTGACGATGGCCAGGTAGTCCCCCCGCAGGCGCAGGGTGGGCGCCCCCAGCAGCACGCCGAACAGGCCCGCGAAGGCGGCGCCCATGGGCAGCACCATCCAGAAGGGCAGGTGCAGGCCGAAATGGGGACTGGCCAGCCAGGCGTAGAAATAGGCCCCCAGGGCATAGAAGGCGATGTAGCCCAGGTCCAGCAGGCCCGCGTAGCCCACGACGATGTTCAGGCCGATGGCCATCAGCATGTAGAGCAGGACGAAATCCAGCACACGAACCCAGGAATTGCCCAGGCCGCCTCCCACCATGAAAGGCAACGCCGCCAGCAGGACGGCCAGCAGCACGAAGGCCAGTCCGGGGCGGCTGTAGAGAAAGGCCAGGCCGGGAACTCGCAACACAGCTCGGCCCCGCCTAGGCCCGGTTGGCGACGCGCTCGCCCAGCAGGCCGGAGGGCCGGAACACCAGCACGCCGATAAGCACGAAGAAGGCGAACACATCCTGGTAATGACTGCCCAGGAACCCCCCGGTGATGTCGCCGATATACCCCGCACCCAGGGCCTCGATCACCCCCAGCAACAGCCCCCCCAGCATGGCGCCGGCAATGTTGCCGATGCCCCCCAGCACCGCCGCCGAGAAGGCCTTCAGTCCCAGCATGAAGCCCATGTAGTAATGGGCCAGGCCATAGTAGGCGCTCACCATCACGCCGGCGATGGCGGCCAGTGCGGAACCGATGATGAAGGTGGCGGAGATGATGCGGTCCACGTTCACGCCCATGAGCTGGGCCACTTCCTTGGACTGGGCCGTGGCGCGCATGGCCCGCCCCAGGCGGGTACGTTCCACCAGGAGCCAGAGGCCACCCATGATGGCGAAGGACAGCACCACGATGAAGATCTGCAGGTCGGTAATGTGGGCCCCCAGGATTTCATGCCGTTCCTGGGGCAGCAGGGGCGGGAAGGAGACATACTGCCGGCCCCAGATGAGCATGGCCGCGTTCTGCAGGATGATGGACATGCCGATGGCGGTGATGAGGGGTGCCAGGCGGGGGGCATGGCGCAGGGGCCGGTAGGCCACCTTCTCGATGGCGAAGCCCAGGGCCATGCAGGCGGGAATGGCCACCAGCACGCCCCCCAGCACCACGATGAGACCCGGCAGTTCCGGGTTCAGGCCCACCAGGGCGCCGATCACCGTCAAGGCCACCATGGCCCCGATCATGGTCACCTCGCCATGGGCGAAGTTGATCAGCTCCAGGATGCCGTAGACCATGGTGTAGCCCAGGGCCACCAGGGCGTAGATGCTGCCCAGGACCAGGCCGTTGATGAGCTGTTGGGTGAAGATTTCCATGGTCAAGTCGGCAGTTGGCAGCCGACAGTTTTCAGTAGGGCAGTTCTTTCTGCGGACTGCCTACTGCTGACTGCCCACTGTTATTTCACCGTCTCCAGCACGGTCCAGGCACCGTTCTTCACCTCGTACATGGTCACGGCGCCGCCCACGGTGTCACCCTTTTCATCGAACTTCAGGGGGCCGGTGACGCCCTGGTAGTCGGTCTGGGGCAGGGCGGCCACGACCTTGGCGGGCTCGGCGGAATCGGCCCGCTTCATGGCCTCCACCAGGATATAGACCGCGTCGTAGGCATAGGGGGCGTAAAGCTGGATGGGGCCATATTTGGCCTCGAACTTGGCCTTGAAGGCGCTGCCACCGGGCATGCCTTCCAGGGGCAGGCCGGGAGAGGAGGCCACCACGCCCTCGCCGTCCGCGCCGGCCAGCTTGAGAAAGTTTGCGTTTTGCAGGCCATCGCCGCCCAGCAGCCGGGCGTTCAGGCCCAGGCGCTTCATCTGCTGGGCCATGGGGCCGCCCTGGGGGTCCATGCCGCCGTAGAACACCAGGTCGGCGCTCTTGCCCTTGATGCTGGTGAGGATGGCGCTGAAGTCCGTGGCCTTGTCGTTGGTGAATTCCCTTGCCACCACCTCGGCGCCGGCTTCCCTGGCGGCCTTCTCGAACTCGTCCGCCAGGCCCTGGCCATAGGCGGTGCGGTCGTCGATGATGGCCACTTTCCTGGCTCCCAGCTTGCCCACGGCGAACTGGCCCAGGGCCTTGCCCTGCTGGGCGTCGTTGGCCATCACCCTGAAAGCGTTCCTGAAACCCTGGGCGGTGTAGGCCACGGCGGTGGCGGAAGGGGAAATCTGGGGAATGCCCGCGTCGTGGTAGCGCTTGGAGGCGGGGATGGTGGTGCCGGAGTTGAGGTGGCCGATCACCGCCACCACGCCGGCATCCAGCAGCTTGTCGGCGACGATGGTGGCGGTCTTGGGTTCCGCCTGGTCGTCCTCGCCGATGAGTTCCAGCTTCACCGGCTTGCCGCCCAGCACCAGGCCCTGGGCGTTGATCTCGTCCACCGCCAGGCGCGCGCCGTTCTCGTTGTCCTTGCCGATGTGGGTCTGGGGGCCGGTCAGGGGCGACACGGAGCCGATGCGGATCGTGCTGCCTTCTTCGGCCTTCTGGCCGCAACCCGCCGCCAGGACGCCCAACAGAATCGCGCTTGCTAACCACTTGAAAGAATTCACCGGAGTCCTCCGAAATGCCCGAAAAATCAGGGCGTTTATAACATAGAGTGCCTCCCGGAAGCCGTTGCGCGGATTCCGCCCCTCACGGGAACGGGAAAAACGGGCAAGGCGAAGATTCGCTCTGGCCGGGGATGTCCGGGCCGGCACCGCGTTCACTCGTGCGCCCATAAAAAAAGCCGGGCGAACCCGGCTTTTCCCGCGTCGAAGCAGGCTTAAAGGGACAGAACCCAGTTGGCCAGCTTCTTGGCGTTGTCGTCAGACACCTGGGGGTGCGGGGGCATCGGCACCTGGCCCCAGACGCCCTTGCCACCCTTCTTGATGACGCTGACCAGATGGTCGGCGGCCTTGGCGTCACCCTTGTACTTGGCAGCCACATCCTTGAAGGCGGGGCCCACCACTTTCTTGGCCACCTGATGGCAGCTCATGCAGGCGCTCTTCTGGGCCAGGGCCTGGTCCGCGGAAGCAGCACCGGCGCTCAGGGCCAGGACGGCGGCGGCAGCGATCACAACAGCTTTCATGTCATATCTCCTTTTTGCAAAAAGACAACCCGTCGAGCCAATTCGAATGGACCCTTAGTTGCGAGCGGGATGTTACTGGACATCCCATACCCTGAAAACGTACGAAAGATCAGATATTTGGACTATCCAGGGTGGTATTCCAACGCTCCCCGGGGTGCCCGGGTTGACCGCGTCCTGACCAGACCGGAAATGAAAAGAGCCGGCCCAGGCCGGCTCCCTTTCCTCAGACGCGCAGACTCAGAGGGACAGAATCCAGGCGGCCAGGGCCTTGGCGTCGCCAGCAGCCTTGGGCTGGGGAGCCATGGGCACGGGGCCCCACACACCCTTGCCACCCTTGGTGATGACATGTTCGAGATGGGCCTGGGCCTTGGCATCACCCTTGTACTTCTTGGCGATGTCGTTGAAAGAGGGGCCCACGACCTTCTTGGCCACCTGATGGCAGCCCATGCAGGCGTTCTTCTTGGCCAGGGCCTCGTCGGCGGAAGCCATGCCGGCGGACAGGGCCAGGGCAGCGGCGGCAGCGATCACAACAGCTTTCATGTCATATCTCCTTTTTGCAATAAGGCAACGAGCGTTGCGGGTGGGGATGCTACTGAACATCCCCGGTCCTGAAAACATCCGTCAGATCAGTCAATTGGAATATTTCCGGCATGCATGTAACGCCGCTGCACACATGGGCGTTGACGTAACCGCCACGGGGCTTGTCCAGGCCCGGCGGCACCCGCGTCGCCCCGTCCGGCAGGGCCAGCACCAGGTCCCGGGCCGAGGCCAACCGGTTTGACGCCACCTTCCAGTGCGAAAGCTCCGGCTCCGGCCCCCCCAGCACCGCAAGACGGGGCGGCTTCAGCAGGTCCTCCAGGGCCCCCAGCAGGGAAGGGTGGGGGGCGGGCTGGGCCACCATGGCTGACATGAAGGCCCCCACCGTGCGTTCCGCCGCCCGGACATGGCGCGCCTCGCCCGTGAGCACTCCCATGCGGTTCAGGGCACGGGCGGCCACGCCATTGCCCGAGGGCTGGGCGTTGTCGTAGCCGGGCTTGGCGCGCTGGATCAGTTTTTCGTGGTCGTGGCTGGTGAAGAAGAAGCCCCCCGCCACCTCATCCTCGAAGTGGTCCAGCAGGGCGTCCGCCAGGGCCACGGCCCATTGCCAATCCTGGTCTCGCCACCCGGCTTGCAGCAGTTCCAGCAGGCCGTCCAGGAGAAAGGCGTAATCGTCCAGGTAGGCATTGTGCTTCGCCTGGCCATCCTTGTGGCTGGCCAGAAGGCGCCCGCTTTTCCACACGGCGGCGTGGAGGGCATCCGCCGCCCTGCGTGCCAGGGCCATCCAGTCCGGCCGGCTGAAGCGCCGGGCGGCCCGGGCCAGCCCCTTGATCATCAGGGCATTCCAGCTGGTCAGCACCTTGTCGTCCCGGCCGGGTCGCACGCGCCCCTCCCGGCCAGCGAACAGTTTGGCCCGCGCCGAATCCACCAGGATCGCCACCGTTTCTTCCTGGCATCCCAGGCCCCGGGCCACCTCCGCAGGCCCCCGCACCACATTCAGGTGCCAGGCGTGGTTCTCGAAATTGGGCGTGCTGTCCAGGCCCCAGGTCAGCCGGGCCACGGCATGCTCCTCGGGGGTCAGCAAAGACGCCACCTCCGGGAGCGACCAGACGTAGAACTTGCCTTCCTCGTGCTCGGAATCCGCATCCAGGGCGGAATGGAACGCCCCCTTGGGTGAAGTCATCTCCCGCTCAAGCCAGGCCACCAGTGCCTCTGCCACCCGGGCGAAAAGGGGGTTGGCGGTTACCGCCCAGGCATCGGCATACAGGCCCAGCAGTGGGCCGTTGTCGTACAGCATCTTCTCGAAGTGGGGGATCTGCCATTGGGCATCCACCGAATAGCGGAAGAACCCCCCGCCCAGCTGGTCCATGACGCCCCCCAGGGCCATTTTCTCCAGGGTCAGCAGCACCATGTTCCGCGCCTCTGTGTCGCCGGACCAGAACAGGAAATCCAGTTCCGCCGGACGAGGGAATTTGGGGGCGCCGCCAAAGCCGCCACTCACCCCATCGAAGCCCTGCTTGATGTCCGCCAGGGCCTGGCGAATCGGGGCTACATCCAATGCCCCGGCACCGGCCACGGTGGCCGACGTTTCCGCCAGGGCCGCCCGAACCGCCTGGTTCTGTGCCTCGATCTCGGCCCGACGCTGGTGGAAGGCTGCCGCCACGCCCTGCAGCAGGCCGACGAAGGCTGGCAGGTTGTAGCGGGCCTCCCGGGGAAAATAGGTGCCGCCGAAGAAGGGGGTCTGGTCCGGCATTAGGAACATGGTCAGGGGCCAGCCTCCGGCCCGCCGCGTCAGCATCCGCAGGGCGGCCTGATAGATCTGGTCCAGGTCCGGCCGCTCCTCCCGGTCCACCTTGATGCAGACGAAATGGGCGTTCATCACCGCCGCCGTGGCCGGGTCCTCGAAGGACTCATGGGCCATGACGTGGCACCAGTGGCAGGTGGAATAGCCCACGGAAAGGAGGATGGGCTTGTCCTCGGCGCGGGCCCGCTCCAGGGCCACGGGGCCCCAGGGGTACCAGTCTACCGGGTTGTCCTTGTGCTGCTGGAGGTAGGGGCTGGTTTCAGCCGCCAGGTGATTGGGCATGGGCCGCTCCTTGCAGGGGAGCGGCCAGTTTAGAGCCCGGGTCTATAGTCGACAAATATCGTCGGGATTAAGGCCCCTCAATACACCAGACCTCACTTGATGGACGGGATCTGCTGTTGCAGCCGGGCCTGGGCCCTGGGGCAATTCCGCGGCGCCTGGGCACAATTGGCCGGGTCACGCAGGCGTTGCCGCGCCTGGGGTTGAACCTGGGGTTGAACCTGAGGTTGCACTTGGGCTTTCACTTGGGATTGCACCTGGGCCTTGAACTGCTGCGTCCGCGCCTGGCTGTAAGGGCAGTCGGCCCTGTAGCCGCCGCCCATCCCGCCACCCCGCGCCAGCACCGCGCCGCTACCCAGCAGGGCGATACCCAGGAGCGAGACCAACAACATGGATTTACGGGATTTCATGATGCCCTCCTAAACGTACTGACGAGGCCGAATGTCCAGGCCCCGTGGCCTGGCTGGAATCATTCGGTACGTTTTCAGGCTAGAGGACATGCGTATCCGAATGGTTGCGCAATCGGGCGGGTGTGTTTCAGTGTGTTTCACACCCAAGGCTTTGTGGCTTTCGCCAGGGGGGAATACATGTCCTCCCAAATAGCATCTGTCGCAATGCAACAATCCCGCCGGGTGGAGAGATGGCGCCCCTCTGCTGTTCGAATAAGCCACAGGCGTCCATTCCCCGCCCATCGGCGGGCAAGGGAACGCCTTCCTCTCCGCCATGGATGCACCGGGCCATGTTCACCTCCCTGCCCATGAGACTGATCACGCTAAAGTTTGGTGAATTTGGGTCGTTAGTCTGCACATGAAGATTCTTGGAGGAGGTCGTGACATGAAAGTCACCCATACGCGTTGGTTCGACCGGCTCAAATCCCGTGCGTGTGTCTTCGCCAGGAAGCTTATTGTTGCCATGAATCGCAGCCCGGCCACTACAAGCCGACTTGGCCCCTGTTCCATGCTTGTCAGCTTGGACGAGCGCTACCACAAGCACTGAGCGGCCCCTTTCAACCGGGGCATCCACACACCGAGTGGTGTCCAGCGCCGTCAACGACGCCCCCGTGGCCCCGTCGGGCAGCTACGGGGGCGCCAGCCGTGCCGCCCCGGGCCACCCGAGGGTTAAAGGATGCGCCGGTTACCCGCTCCGGGCAGAGTGCGCAGGGTGGGCCCCTGGATCATGTCGTGCTCGGCCTGCTTGACGGTGCTGACATAGCGCCACTCGGCGCTGCACTCATCTGGGGTGGCCGAGACGATCATGTAGCCACGCTGGTGGGTGTTGGCGTACTGGAGGGGGCCGATGATCTGGGTGAGCCCGGCGGCCACCGCCAGTGGGTTCTCATTGGGGAAATAGGCTTCCAGCCCCGGCGAGGACACCCCGGGGGTGGCGAATTCCACACCCACCGCGTTGCCCGCATGGTCGTCCAGGTCGCTGGCCCAGGCGTTGTGGGTGTCGCCCGCCAGCACCACCAGGTTCTTGTCCAGGGCGCGGGCCGTGCCCAGCACGGCCTCCCGGGCCACGGCATAACCGTCCCAGGCGTCCAGATTGTAGGGGATGGCGGGCTGGGCCAGGATGGCCTGCTCCTGGGGGGTCAGGGGCAGCCCCGACTGGGCCTTGAAGACCAGGGTGGAATAGTCGGTGAAGCTGATCTGGCCCAGCACCAGGGGCGCGGGGATGTCCATGCGCGCCATCAGCACCTGCTGGCCCAGCAGGTCCCAGGTGGCCGTGGACTGGGCCATCTGTTGCTGCAGCCAGTAGGACTGCTCGATGCCCAGCATCTGGCGGCCCTGGTCCGCCATGTCCGCCGCGAAGGCCGCCGCATCGAAACCGGCCGGGCCGAAGTAATTCGCGTAGTCCAGCTGCCGGTCGCGGCCGATGACCCGGGTATCCAGCATGTAAAGTGAAAGCAGGTCGCCGAACTGGAAGGCCCGGTAGATGCGGTCCGGGCTGTCCCGGTCCGGCACGCGGGTGGGCAGCCACTCGTGGTAGGCGCGGATGGCGGCGGAGCGACGGTCGGCGAAGCTGCCTTCCGTGGCTTCGTCGTGGTTCTCGGCCCCGTCGCGCCAGGTATCGTTGCTGATCTCGTGGTCGTCCCACACAGCGATCATGGGCATGGCGGCATGCAGCGCCTGCAAGTCCGGGTCGGTGCGGTACTGGGCATGGCGACGGCGATAGTGGTCCAGGGTCAGCAACTCCCCGGCCGGCTCCACCTGGCGGCCCAGGTTTTCCGCATCCTCGGAGGCATAGCCGCCGCGTTCGTATTCATACAGGTAATCGCCCAGGTGCACGGAGGCGAACACATCCTCCTGGCGGGCGGCGTCCCCGTAGGCGTGGAAATAGCCCGCCGGATAGTTGGCGCAGGAGAACACCGCCAGCTTCACCTGCTCCACGCCAGCCGCCGGCAGGGTGCGGGTGCGGCCCACGGGGGAGGCATCGCCCAGGGCGCGGAAGCGGTAGAACAGGCGGGCATCGGGCCGCAGCCCCATCACGTCCACCTTCACCGTGTAGTCCCGGTGGGCGTTGGTCAGCACGCGGCCGCGGCGAATGACGCGGCGAAAGCGCGGGTCCAGGGCCACCTCCCAGTGCACCAGCACGGGTCCGTGGTGGTGGGGCGTCACGCGGGTCCAGATGATGACCCGGTCCGCCAGGGGATCGCCGCTGGCCACGCCATGCTGGAACGGGTCGGCGCGGTGACCGGCCAGGGCGCCGGAGGAACGGACCACGGCGGAAGCGGCCAGGGCCGCCGCACCCACGCCGCGCAGGAAGTCGCGGCGGGAAAAGTCGTTGCGGGAAGACATGGGAGCACTCCGGAATAAGGATTCCAGGCACTCTAGTTACGGCGGGTGACATTCCCATGAAGGATTCTTGAACCCGCCTTCATGGGGATGACGCCCAGTTGTCACGAATGGCCGGCCCCGGCCTGGGGCTCCGGCTCAGTCCCCGCCGGACCGCTCCAGGTTCAGGGCCAGCAGGCGGGCCAGGATTTCCGCGTCGGGCATGTCCGGGGTGTAGTCCGTCCAGCCGTAGGCGGCGGCCACGGCGGCGTCCAGGGCCCGGTGGGCATGGTCCAGCCAGCTCATTTTTCCCTCCGCGCGCTGGTTGTAGAGGTTGGTGAGGGTGCGCTGCTTCAGCTCCGCCTCGTGGCCCGCCTTGGCCACGGGCCGGGCGGGGAAGCCGGCCTGTTCCTCTTCCGGCGTGCGCACCCAGTCCACCCACTCGGGCGGGTTCAGCCAGTTATTGCGCTGCTCGTCCAGGCGACGGGCGGCGGCGGCGATGTTCTGGGCGACGATGGAGTCCGCCAGGCAGGTGGGGGAAGAGCGCTCCGCCGGGGCCGCCGTGTCCCGGGGCGTGAGGCCGGCGGGGAAGGGGAAGGTCTCGAAGCAGGACTTGGCGTTGTATGTGGGACGGCCACCTTCACTGCCATCGCCGTGGATGCTGGCCTGGGCCAGTGCCCAGGCCACATGGATGCGGCTGGAGAGGATGCCAAAGTCGGTATCCAAGTCGGTGGCAATAACATTCAACCGGGTGTCCGGCAGAATGCCCGCAGGCAACCACACGAAGAACCTGTGCTTTGCCACTCGGGGCGTGGCTACGTATCTGGGCGGTCCTCTCAATGCCTTGCGCAATTCAGGCCGAGGACGCTCATGCAACCACCACTTTAAGTCCGTACGATGGCCTTTAACCTTTGCTGCAGCTTGGGCAAACGGTGCTTCATACAGGGCAGCGCTCGCTTCCGGCATATCGGTGCCGAAGTCGATGATCCAGGTATCCGATGGCCGCCCGGTCAGGTCCTTGCCATTGGCCCACGGCTTGACCACCTCGGCATTCGGCCTGCCGTTCGGGTTGGGCAGCCGCAACCACTGCCTTGCCAATTCACCGGGGATATCGAAGTCGCCGTATTTCTTGGTGCCCTCAAAAGTGGTCGCCGCGTTTTCAGCCAGTGGCTTGGCCTGTGTCAAATCCAGACCTTGCCCCGCCGTCAGGTCGGCGTGAATCGCCGCCACCGGCTGGCCGTCCAGCCAAATCCCCCCTGCCCCCCCTTTGTTAAAGGGGGGGCAGGGGGGGATTCCGCCGTAGCACACCAGACTTACCCGCACCGCCGCGCCGTTGTTGATCCATTCCTCGTCGCACCAGGCGGCGAAGATGGGCATGGCGGCAATGATGCGTTCCAGCACCTTGCGGTTTGAACCGGCTCGAATGGCCTGGGTCGCCACCAGCCCGGCCTGCTTGGCCTTGCCAGCGACGATGTGGGCCCGGGCCTTCTCGAACCAGTAGGTCACCAGGTCGGCGCCGCCGGGCACACGATCCTTGTAGACCTTGTTCAGGGCCTCGAAGGTGGCATCCCCCAGTTCGCCACGCTTCTTGCTACCACCCAGGAAGGGCGGGTTGCCGACGATGGCGTCCACGGCGGGCCACTCGGGTTCAGCCACCCTCGCTACGTCATTCCGGCGTACGCCGGAATCCAGGGCCTTTGACTGGACACCGGCTTCCGCCGGGGTGACGGTGAGGATGGCGTCCCGGCATTCGATGTGGTCCAGGGGCGCCAGGATGGGGTCCCGGGGGATGGCGTAGCCGTGGTCCAGCATCCACTGGATTTCGCCGATCCACACCGTCACCCGGGCCAGTTCGGCGGCGTAGGGGTTGAGTTCGATGCCCAGCACGTTGGCGGGGCTGGCCTCGATGCCCACCTGGCGGTGCAGGCCCAGGGTTTCCGCCTCCAGGTTGGCGCGGTGTTCCAGGTCCTTGAGGGTCTTGAGGGCCAGGTAGAGGAAGTTGCCGGAACCGCAGGCCGGGTCCAGCACGCGGTAGTGCTTCAGCCGTTCCAGGTGGGCGATGAAGGCGGCGTTCTTCGCCTTCACGGATTTCGCCTTGGCGATGGCGGCCTTGGCGGCCTCCCACTCGGCCATCAGGGGCGCCTCGATGACCGGCGTGATGAGCTTCATGATGGTGGCCGGGTCCGTGTAGTGGGCCCCCAGCTGGCTGCGCATGTCCGGGTTGAGGCCCCGCTCGAACAGGGTGCCCAGGATGGCGGGTTCGATGGCGCGCCAGTTCATGCGGGCGGCGGCCAGCAGTTCCACCACGTCGGGGGTGGTGAGGGCGGGCACCTGGATGCGGGCGAACAGGCCGCCGTTGAACCGGGGGATGTCGTGCAGGGCGAAGTCGCCGCCGGCCTGCATGGCGCAAAACAGTTCCGCCAGGCGGGACTGGGCCTTGGCGCCGTCCGGGTTGGACTTGTCCAGCACGGTTTCGAACAGCTTTTCCGGCAGCAGGCGGGCGTCCTCGGCGAACATGCAGAACACGCACTGGATGAGGAAGTGGGCGGTTTCCTGGGGGTCGTTACCCCGTTCCGCGAGGCGCTTGGCGATGGCCCCCATGCGGGCGGCGGCCTCCTCGGTGACGGCGAAGGTGGAGCGGTCCGGGCGGAAGCCGTTGGGGGCCTGGAACAGGCGGCGCAGCTTGTCCAGGTTGTCCGGCAGG
This sequence comes from Thiobacillus sp., assembly GCA_024235835.1. Classification (NCBI taxonomy): domain Bacteria; kingdom Pseudomonadati; phylum Pseudomonadota; class Betaproteobacteria; order Nitrosomonadales; family Thiobacillaceae; genus Thiobacillus; species Thiobacillus sp. The sequence goes on from JACKLQ010000002.1 coordinate 524,906, forward strand.
CCGATGTCCGCCAGCAGGATGGTGTGGACCTCGGAAGGCGTGCCGGTGAAGTGGGTGTGGATCTGGATGATCTCCCGGTCGCACACCACCAGCAGGGGCGGGTTGTCCAGGGCCAGGGCGTAGGTCATGAGCTGCTTGAGGGCGGCGCCCAGGTCCCGGCCCGGGGCCTTGTTCTCCCAGGCGAAGCAGCCCCGCTTCCACACGTCGGCCCAGCCGTGGCCAGCGCCCGTTCTTGTCGCCCCGCGCTCGAAGCAGTAGTTGTCCGGGTCGTTGGGCTTGTCCACCCCCAGCATGTCGCACAGGTCCAGGAAATAGGCCTGGGCACCTGCCCTTTCGCTCAGCGGGCTGCCCTGCCATCTGGCGATGAAGTCCTGGGGGGTCACGGCCTTGTCTCCCTGTATTTATTTGATATCGGCCGAATCAGCGTTTCTTCGACGCCGGTTCTATGCGATAGGTGGCGTGGCAGGAGACGCAATTCGACATCACCCGGCCCAGTTGCCGCAGGGCCAGGTTGGCATCGCCCATGCTGGCCGCGTCCCGGGCCAGGTCATCAAAGCCCGTATGGGTGGCGTGGCCCAGCTTCCTGAATTCCAGAGGCAGCTTCCGCCGCAGTTGGGGCGGCACTTCGTGGGCGGCGGCCATGCCCAGGGTGGAGGCGGCCTCGGCCACCATCTTCATGTCGTCGTGGGCGGCGCCGGTGACGATCTTCTGCACACCGGACAGGAAGCCGCGCATCTCCAGGCGGATGTGGGCGGCCTCCTCGGCATCCAGCATCAGCGCCTGGCGGTATTCCAGGGACTGGGCGGGGGGGTGGCCGTGATCATGGTCGTGGGCGGCCTCGGCCGCCAGGACGGGGAAGGTGGCCAGAACGAGGAGCGGCAGGGCAAGCAGTCGGGTCATGGGCGGGTTCTCGGGTCAGGGTCTCGGGTCAGTCGGGAAACAGCACGCCGTATCGCTTACGTGGCGTGGCATGGCCTGAAAAGTACCACGGCCCGGGCCCCGCCGGGACAGACCGGCAAGTTGACGCTGGCACGGTTCTGATGCACTTTGACTCCATGAAAAAGGGGGAACGGATGGAGGGCTCACGCCTGAAGGCTTTGCTGCCGGAATTGATCGGCATGCTGTTGTTCACAGTGGCCACCCTGTACGGGTACCACGTGCTGAAGCCCGTGGTGGCCGACACGGAGGCCCGCAAGCAGACCCGGGAAACCCGGCAGCACCTCCTCTGCGCCCAGAAACCGGCCTGAGGGCCGGGCTCAGGCGTCGTCCAGCAGTCCCCTGACCACTCGGGCCATGAGCCGCATGTGCTCTTCCTCGATGACGTAGGGCGGCATGAAGTACACCGTGGGTCCGATGGGGCGGATGAACAGGCCCCGGGCCAGGGCCCGTTGGTGAAAGCCCTGGCTGAAGCCGGGCTGGGCGTCCTTCACGTCGAAGGCCCAGATCATGCCCCGGTGGCGGAAGTGCCCCACCCTGGGATGTACGGCCACGGGGGCCAGGAGTTCATTGAAGCGTTCTGCCCTGGCCCGGTTGGCGGCGATTACGTCGTCCGATGCGAAGATGTCCAGAACCGCCAGGGCGGCGCGGCAGGCCAGGGGGTTGCCGGTGTAGGAGTGGGAGTGGAGGAAGCCCCGGGCGGTGGCGTCGTCATAGAAGGCCGCGTAGACGCTGTCCGTGGTGAGCACGCAGGAGAGGGGCAGGTAACCGCCGGTGATGCCCTTGGACAGGCACATGAAGTCGGGGCGGACGCCGGCCTGCTCGCAGGCGAACATGGTGCCCGTGCGGCCGAAGCCCACGGCGATCTCGTCGGCGATGAGGTGCACCTGGTACTGGTCGCACAGCGCCCGGGCCCGCTGCAGGTAGACCGGGTGGTACATGGCCATGCCGGCGGCTCCCTGCACCAGGGGCTCCAGGATGAGGGCGGCGGTACTGTCGGCGCATTGGGCCAGGTGGGTCTCCAGGGCCGCCGCCGCCCGCAGGGCATAGGCCTCGTCGCCCTCCCCGGGGGCCGCCAGGCGGGCGTCCGGGCTGGGTACCTGGTGGGTATGCCGCAGCAGGGGGGCGTAGGTGTCCTTGAACAGGGCCACGTCGGTGACGGACAGGGCCCCCAGGGTCTCGCCGTGATAGCCGTTTTGCAGGCTGATGAAGCCGGTCTTCTCCGTGTGGCCCCGGTTGCGCCAATAGTGGAAGCTCATCTTCAGGGCGATCTCCGTGGCGCTGGCGCCGTCGGAACCGTAGAAGGCGTGGGAAAGGCCGGTGAGGCGGGACAGACGCTCCGACAGCTCCACCACGGGGGCATGGGTGCATCCCGCCAGGATGACGTGCTCGATCCTGCCCAACTGGTCGGTGATGGCTGCGTTGATGCGGGGGTTGGCGTGGCCGAAGAGGTTGACCCACCAGGACGAGATGCAATCCAGGTAGCGCCGGCCATCGTAGTCGATGAGCCAGGGGCCTTCCCCCCGGGCGATGGGCAGGGGGGGCGCCTGCTCCAGGTGCTTCATCTGGGTGCAGGGATGCCAGAGGGCGGCGCGGGTGCGGTCGAGCCAGTCGGCGTTGTTCATGCCGCTGTGGTTTCAGTGCTTACTGGAAGAAGCCCTTGGACAGGAGCTCCATGGTGAGCAGCCGGTAGTCGTGGGCGCCGGCGGACTCGGCGGCGTAGGTGAAGATGTCCATGCCGTGGGCCGGGCTCTCGGACAGGGCCGGGTCGTCAGCAATGCGGGTCTCGCAAAGGTTGTCGCCGTAGCGGCTCTTCAGGCTGGCCAGGGCCTCCCGGCACTGGGGCTTGTTCTCGTCGAAGCGGGTGAGCACCACCCGGCGCTCGATGCGGCGCTTGAGGGGGCCTTCCAGTACGTTCAAGGCCAGGTCCAGGCGGTTGAGGCCCTGGATGGCCAGGTAGTCGGCGGTGACGGGGATGAGCACCCGGTCGGCGGCGAACAGGGCGTTCAGGGACAGCACCCCCAGGGCAGGCGCGCAGTCGATGAGGATGGGGGCGTCGTCCAGGGCACGGATCTCGGCCAGTCCTTTCTTGAGCGTGCCGGCCACCCCGGGGGTGGAACCAAGCAGGGCATCCACCTTGGACAGGTCCGGGTGGCCGGGCAGCAGGCGCAGGCCGCTGGGCAGGCGGCGCAGCAGGCGCTCGATGGGCACCTGCTCGCGGAAGAAGGCGGAGACCGTGGCGTTGCCGGGCAGGTGACGCACACCCAGGGCCAGGCTCACGTGGGCCTGGGGGTCCAGGTCCACCACCAGGGGCTTGCGTTCCAGCAGCGTCAGGGAGGCAGCGACGTTCAGGCAGGTGGTGGTCTTGCCCACCCCGCCCTTCTGGTTGAACACGGCGATGACGGCCATCGGAACGCCTTTCTATTCCACGGTGACAGATTTGGCGAGGTTGCGGGGCTGATCCACGTCGGTGCCCTTGAGCACGGCCACGTGGTAGGCCAGCAGCTGCAGGGGGACGCTGTAGACGATGGGCGCGGTGCTGGGAAAGATGTCCGCCAGGGTGAGGTTCTGGAAGCGGTCCAGCTCGATCTTCACGTTGTGGTCGGAAAACAGGAACAGCTCGCCGCCCCGGGCCCGCACTTCCTGGAGGTTGGACAGCACCTTGTCCAGCAAAGGGTCGTTGGGCAGGGCGCAGACCACGGGCATGGTGGCATCCACCAGGGCCAGGGGGCCGTGCTTCAGCTCGCCCGCCGGGTAGGCCTCGGCATGGATGTAGGAAATCTCCTTCAGCTTCAGGGCGCCTTCCAGGGCGATGGGGTAGAAGGGGCCCCGTCCCAGGAACAGGGCGTGGACCTTGTCGGTGAACGCCTCGGACATGCCCTTGATGGCGTCGGAGAGCTCCAGCACCACTTCCACCTGGCGGGGCAGGGCGTGGAGCTCGTTGACCAGTTCCTCCTCCCGTTCCGGCGTCATGCCCCGGCGCCGGGCCAGGGCCAGGGTCAGCAGGCGCAGGGCGGTCAGCTGGGTGGTGAAGGCCTTGGTGGAGGCCACGCCGATCTCCGGGCCGGCCCGGGTCATGAGGGCCACGTCGGATTCCCGCGTGAGGGAGGACTCGGGCACGTTGCAGATGGTCATGGACCCCACGTAGCCGGCCTTCTTGGCGCCCCGCAGGGCGGCCAGGGTGTCCGCCGTCTCGCCGGACTGGGAGATGGACAGGAACAGGGTGCCGGGGGGGACCACCACCTTGCGGTAGCGGTACTCGCTGGCCACTTCCACGTGGCAGGGCACGCCGGCTTCTTCCAGCCAGTACTTGGCCACCAGGCCGGCGTGGTAGCTGGTGCCGCAGGCGATGATGTGCACGCCCTGGGTGACCTTGAACAACTCCTGGGCCTTGTGGCCGAAGCTTTCTTCCAGCAGGCGGCCCTTGTGGATGCGGCCTTCCAGGGTCTCGGCGATGACGGCGGGCTGCTCGAAGATTTCCTTGAGCATGTAGTGGGCGTAGGGACCCTTCTCCGCGGTGGAGGCGGAAATCTGGGACAGTCGCTCGGGCCGTTCCACCGGGTTGCCTTCCGCGTCGAACACCCGCACCCCGTCCCGGGTGACCTCGGCGATGTCGCCTTCCTCCAGGAAGATGAAGCGCTGGGTCACGGGCAGCAGGGCAAACACGTCGGAGGCGATGAAGTTTTCCCCCAGTCCCAGGCCGATGACCAGGGGGCTGCCGGAGCGGGCCACCACCAGGCGATCGGGATCGTCCGGGGTGGAGACCGCCAGCCCATAGGCCCCCACCAGGCGCTTGACTGCTTCCTGCACGGCGGCCAGCAGGTCCGGCGTGGATTCAAGAATATGGGCCAGCAGATGGGCGATGACCTCGGTGTCCGTCTCGGAGGTGAAACTGAAGCCCTGGGCGGAGAGTTCCTGCCGCAATTCGGCGTGGTTTTCGATGATGCCGTTGTGCACCACGGCCACCTTCTCGCCGCTCATGTGGGGGTGGGCGTTGCGCTCGGCAGGCATGCCGTGGGTGGCCCAGCGGGTGTGGGCGATGCCCAGGTGGCCCGGTACCGGGCTCACACCCACCATTTCCTTCAGGCGGGAGACCTTGCCCACGGAACGGATGCGGCGCATGGCCCCGTCATCGCCCCGCACCGCCAGGCCGGCGGAATCGTAGCCGCGATACTCAAGCCGCTGCAGGCCTTCCAGCAGGATGGGGACCACGTCCCGTTGGGCGATGGCGCCGACGATGCCGCACATGTTTAACCTCCGGTGATGGGGGATGGGGAATGGGGGATGGGGAAGAGCGCAACAACCTGTATCGCATTTCCCATCACCCATTCCCCTTTCCCGGTTTTTTCGGCCGCTGCCAGCCGGGAAGGGTTTGTTGCTTGACGCGGGAAAGGGTGAGCTCCCCCGCCGGGGCATCCCGGGTGAGGGTGGTGCCCGCCCCCAGGGTGGCGCCCCTGCCCACGATCACCGGCGCCACCAGCTGGGTGTCGGAGCCGATGAAGGCCTCGTCCTCGATGATGGTGCGGTGCTTGTTGGCGCCGTCGTAGTTGCAGGTGATGGTGCCGGCGCCGATGTTCACCTTGCGGCCCACGGTGGCATCGCCCACGTAGGACAGGTGATTGATCTTGCTGTTGAAGCCCACCTGGGCGTTCTTGAGTTCGACGAAGTTGCCCACGTGGACTTCCTCCGCCAGCTCCGTCCCCGGGCGGATGCGCGCATAGGGGCCGATGAGGGCCCGGGCCCCCAGTTTGGCGGACTCCATATGGCAGAAGGGCTTGATCTCCACGCCGGGGCCCACGTCCACGTCCTTGAGCACGCAGTTAGCGCCCACTTTCGCGCCATCCCCCAGAGTTACTAGGCCTTCAAACACACAGTTGACGTCGATGAGTACGTCCCGGCCGCATACCAGGCTGCCCCGCACGTCCAGGCGGGCGGGGTCGATGAGGGTGACGCCCTGGGTCATGAGGGCCTCGGCGATGTTGCGCTGGTGGGTGCGCTCCAATTCCGCCAGCTGCTGGCGGCTGTTGATGCCCAGCACTTCCCACTCGGCGGCGGGATGGCAGGGGATGACGTTCTCACCTTCGGCGGCGGCCATGCCGATGACATCCGTGAGGTAGTACTCCCCCTGGGCGTTCTGGTTGGTGAGCCTGGCCAGCCAGCCGGCCAGCTTGCCGGCGGGCAGGGCCAGGATGCCGGTGTTCACCTCGTTGATGGCCAGTTCTTCCGGGCTGGCGTCCTTATGCTCCACGATGCGTTCCACCTGGCCCCGGGCATTGCGCACGATGCGGCCGTATCCCGCCGGGTTGCTCAGGCGAACGGTGAGCAGGGCGATGGCGCCGCCCCGGGCGATCATCACCATCTCCCGCAATGTCTCGGGCCGGGTGAGGGGCACGTCGCCGTAGAGGATGAGGGCGTTGGCCTCCGGGTTCAGGTGGGGAACGGCCTGCTGCACGGCATGGCCGGTGCCCAGTTGGGGTTCCTGCCGCGCCCAGGCCAGCTCGAGGTCCGGAAAAAGCGGGCCGATGGCCTGGGGCAGGGTTTCGCCACCGTGGCCGTAGACCACGCAGATGCGTTCCGGTGCCAGGCTGTCGGCGGCGGACAGCACGTGGGAGAGTAGGGGCTTGCCTGCCAGGGGATGCAGGACTTTGGGCAGGTCGGACTTCATCCGCGTGCCCTTGCCGGCGGCGAGGATGATGACGTTGAGAGGTGCGGTCATGGCGGCGGCACGAGGGGCGGTTGTTTGCGGCGTAAGTATAAGAGCCTTCGGGGCCGTGATGCAGTGCCGTAAAAGAAAACGGCAGCCTTTTGGCTGCCGTTTTCCGGTGTGTTTGCCGGGATCAGTGCTTGATCTTTCGCAGTTTCTGGATGGCGGCCAGCTGGGCCACGGCCTCGGCCAGCTCGGCCTGGGCACGGGCGTAGTCCATGGCGGCGCCGCGGTCCTTCATGGCTTCCTCGGCCATGCGCTTGGCGTCCAGGGCCCTGGCCTCGTCCAGATCCGCGCCGCGGATGGCGGTGTCGGACAGGATGGTGATGACGCCGGGCTGCACTTCAAGCATGCCGCTGGACACGTAGATCACGTCCTCTTCAGCCTTGTCCGGCTGCTTGATGCGCACGGAACCGGGCTTCAGGCGGGAAAGCAGGGGGGTGTGGCGGGGATAGATGCCCACCTCGCCCATTTCCGCCGGCACGATCACGTACTCGGCCAGGCCGGAGTAGATGGCGGCCTCGGCGCTGACGATGTCGACATGAATGGTCATGGCCATGGTGTTAATCCTGTGAAACGTGAAACGTGAAATGTGGGGGGTGGCTCCAGGGTATTTACCCTTTCACTTTTCACACTTCACATTTCACTAGGTTTACTGAAGCGTCTTGGCCTTTTCCACGGCCTCGTCGATGGTGCCCACCATGTAGAAGGCCTGCTCGGGCAGGTGGTCGTATTCGCCGGCGACGATGGCCTTGAATGCGGAGATGGTGTCCTTGAGGGACACGTACTTGCCCTGGGCGCCGGTAAAGGCCTCTGCCACGAAGAAGGGCTGGGACAGGTAGCGCTGGATCTTGCGGGCACGGGCCACGGCCAGCTTGTCCTCGGGAGAAAGTTCGTCCATGCCCAGGATGGCGATGATGTCGCGCAGTTCCTTGTAACGCTGCAGGGTGGCCTGCACGGAACGGGCCACGCCATAGTGCTCCTCGCCCACCACCAGGGGGTCCAGGATCCGGGATGTGGAATCCAGGGGGTCCACGGCGGGGTAGATGCCAAGTTCGGCCACCTGTCGGGACAGCACCAGGGTGGCGTCCAGGTGGGCGAAGGTGGTGGCCGGAGACGGATCGGTCAGGTCGTCGGCGGGCACGTACACGGCCTGGAAGGAGGTGATGGAGCCGGTGCGGGTGGAGGTGATGCGTTCCTGCAGGGCGCCCATCTCGGAGGCCAGGGTGGGCTGGTAACCCACGGCGGAGGGCATGCGGCCCAGCAGGGCGGACACTTCGGTACCGGCCAGGGTGTAGCGGTAGATGTTGTCCACGAAGAACAGCACGTCGCGGCCTTCGTCACGAAAGTACTCGGCCATGGTCAGGCCGGTCAGGGCCACGCGCAGACGGTTGCCCGGGGGCTCGTTCATCTGGCCGTAGACCAGGGACACCTTGTCCAGCACGCCGCCTTCCTTCATCTCGTGGTAGAAGTCGTTGCCCTCGCGGGTACGCTCGCCCACGCCGGCGAACACGGAGAATCCGCTGTGTTCCACGGCAATGTTGCGGATGAGTTCCATCAGGGTCACGGTCTTGCCCACGCCGGCGCCGCCGAACAGGCCCACCTTGCCGCCCTTGGCGATGGGCATTACCAGGTCGATCACCTTGATGCCGGTCTCCAGGATCTCCACCGAGGCGGCCTGGTCGGCATAGGCCGGGGCCTTGCGGTGGATGGGCATGCGTGTCTCGGCTTCCACGGGGCCGGCCTCGTCCACGGGATCGCCCAGCACGTCCATGATGCGGCCCAGGGTGGCCTGGCCCACGGGCACGGAGATGGGGCTGCCGCTGTTCTTCACCGCGGCGCCGCGACGCAGGCCGTCGGTGGACCCCATGGCGATGGTGCGCACCACGCCGTCACCCAGCTGCTGCTGCACCTCGAAGGTGAGCTTGGGCTCGTCCATGGTGATGGCGTCGTAGACCCTGGGCATGGACCCGCGGGGGAACTCCATGTCCACCACCGCACCGATGATCTGAACGATTTTTCCTTCGGTCATGGTTGTTTCCTAGTCTCTGATATCGAATTCGTTGCGTGGAGACTCACACGGCGGCGGCGCCGGCGACGATCTCGCTAATCTCTTGGGTGATGGCGGCCTGGCGGGTCTTGTTGTAGACCAGCTTCAGCTCGCCGATGACGTTCTTGGCGTTGTCGGAGGCCGCTTTCATGGCCACCATGCGGGCGGACTGCTCGCAGGCCATGTTCTCGGCCACGGCCTGGTAGATCAGGGCCTCGATGTAGCGCACCATGAGGCTGTCCACCACGGACTTGGCCTCGGGCTCGTAGATGTAGTCCCAATGGTGCTCTGCCTTCTCCATGGCCTCCTCGCCCGACAGGGGCACCAGCTGCTTGAAGGCGGGCTCCTGCTTCATGGTGGAGACGAAGCGGCTGTAGATCAGGTACAGGGCGTCGATGCGGCCTTCCTTGTAGGCGTCCAGCATCACCTGCACGGGGCCGATGAGGCGTTCCATGTGGGGGGTGTCACCCAGCCCGGTGACTTGGGAGGCGATGTTGGCACCCAGGCGCTGCACGAAGCCGAAACCCTTGTTGCCCACGACGCATACGTCCGCTTCCACCTTCTGCTCGTCCCAGGCCTTGAGTTTGCCCAAGGCCAGGCGCAGGGCGTTGGTGTTGAGGCCGCCGCAGAGGCCCTTGTCGGTGGTCACCAGGATGAGGCCCACGCGCTTGACTTGTTCCCGGGGCACCACGAAGGGGTGCCTGTACTCGGGATGGGCCTGGCTGAAGTGGGCCGCCATGCGGGCGATCTTCTCGGCATAGGGCCGCGCATGCTTCATGCGCTCCTGGGCCTTGCGCATCTTGGCGGCGGCAACCATCTCCATGGCGCGGGTGATCTTGCGCGTGTTTTCAACGCTCTTGATCTTGGTGCGGATTTCTTTTCCGGCGGCCATCGTTCAGTCCTGATCAGTAGGCGGCGGAGGCCTTGAAGTCCTCGATGGCGGCGGAGAGCTGCTTCTCGGCCTCGCCGTCCAGGTCGCCGGTGCCCTGGATCTTTTCCATCATGGCGGCGTACTTGCCCTTGATGAAGGATTGCAGGGCGGCCTCGAAGGCCAGGGCGCGCTTCACATCCACGTCATCCATGTAGCCACGGTTGACGGCGAACAGGGTCACGGCCATCTCCGCCACGTTCATGGGGGTGTACTGGAACTGCTTCATCAGTTCCGTAACCATCTTGCCGCGTTCCAGCTGCTTGCGGGTGGCTTCGTCCAGGTCGGAGGCGAACTGGGCGAAGGCGGCCAGCTCGCGGTACTGGGCCAGGGCCAGGCGGATACCGCCGCCCAGCTTCTTGATGACCTTGGTCTGGGCCGCGCCGCCGACGCGGGACACGGACAGGCCGGCGTTGATGGCGGGTCGGATGCCGGCGTTGAACAGGTCGGATTCCAGGAAGATCTGGCCGTCGGTGATGGAGATCACGTTGGTGGGCACGAAGGCGGACACGTCGCCGGCCTGGGTCTCGATGATGGGCAGGGCGGTGAGGGAACCGGTCTGGCCCTTCACGGCGCCGTTGGTCAGCTTCTCCACGTAGTCGGCATTCACGCGGGCGGAGCGCTCCAGCAGGCGGGAGTGCAGATAGAACACGTCGCCGGGGTAGGCCTCGCGGCCCGGGGGACGGCGCAGAAGCAGGGAAATCTGACGGTAGGCCCAGGCCTGCTTGGTCAAGTCGTCATAGACGATCAGGGCGTCGCGGCCGGTGTCGCGGAAGTACTCGCCCATGGTGCAGCCGGCGTAGGGGGCGATGAACTGCATGGCGGCCGGGTCGGAGGAGGTGGCGGCCACGACGATGGTGTGGTCCATGGCGCCGTGTTCTTCCAGCTTGCGCACCACGTTGGCTATGGAGGAGGCCTTCTGGCCCACCGCCACGTAGATGCACAGGATGCCGGTGCCCTTCTGGTTGATGATGGTGTCGATGGCCACGGCGGTCTTGCCGGTCTGGCGGTCGCCGATGATCAATTCCCGCTGGCCGCGGCCGATGGGCACCATGGCGTCCACGGACTTGAGGCCGGTCTGCATGGGTTGGGCCACGGACTGGCGGGCGATGACGCCGGGGGCGATCTTCTCGATGGGAGAGGTCTCCCTGGTGGCGGCGGGGCCCTTGCCGTCGATGGGCTGACCCAGGGCGTTCACCACGCGGCCCAGCAGGGCTTCGCCCACTGGCACTTCCAGGATGCGGCCGGTGCACTTGACCGTGTCACCTTCGGAGATATGTTCGTATTCGCCCAGCACCACGGCGCCCACGGAGTCCCGCTCCAGGTTAAGGGCCATGCCCATGGTGTTGCCGGGGAATTCCAGCATTTCGCCCTGCATCACATCGGCCAGGCCGTGGACACGGACGATGCCGTCGGTGACGGAGACCACGGTCCCCTGGGTGCGCAGCTCGGAGCCGGACTCCATGTTCTGGATCCGGTTCTTGATCAGCTCGCTGATTTCTGACGGGTTGAGTTGCATAGCTACTCCGATTCTCTATTCAAGCCTTCAGGGTGACGCCGAGGGCCTCGAGCCCACCGCGCACCGACGCGTCCATCACTTCGTCGCCCACCTGGATTATCACGCCGCCGACGAGTTCGGCGTCCGTGGACTGGGTGGCCTTGATCTTGCGTCCAAATTTGATTTCCAGTTTCTCCACCAGACCTGCCATCTGGGCCGCAGTCAGCTCGTAGGCACTGGTGACGTGGGCATTGAGCTCGCCTTCCTGGGCCGCCTTCAGGGCCTGGAACTGGGCGGCGATCTCACTTGCCAGGACCAGCCGCTTGTTCTCGGCCAGGAGTCGCACCAGGTTGCCGCCATCGGCGCCCAGTTGCTCGCCGCACACGGCCAGCACCACATCGGCCACCCGGTCGCTGTCCACGGCGGGATTGCCGGCCAGGGCCTGGATTTGCTCGTCGCCTGCCACAGCGGTCAGCAAGGTCAGGCGCTCTGACCAGGGGCCCCAGGCATTGGCTTCGGCCGCCAGCTTGGCGAGGGCCTCGGCGTAGGGTCGGGCTAGGGTCGCGCGTTCCATGTCTCTTCAGGCCCCGCTCACAGCTCGTTCTTGATGGCTTCCAGCAGGTCCGCATGGGCCTGGGGGTTCACCTCGCGGCGCAGGATCCTGCCGGCGCCAGCCACCACCAGGGCAGCGACGTCACCACGCAGGGCTTCCCGTGCACGGTGGCTTTCCTGCTCGATCTCGGCCTTGGCGGCGGCGATCATGCGTTCGCCTTCTTCCTTGGCGTCGTTCTTGGCCTCCTCGATCATCTGGGTGGCCCGCTTCTCTGCCTGGGCGATGATCTCGGCGGATTTCTGCTTGGCTTCATGCAGGCTCTCGCTGGCACGCTTGGCGGCCAGTTCCAGCTCATGCTTGCCACGGTCGGCGGCGGCCAGGCCATCGGCGATCTGCTTCTTGCGGGCTTCCAGCGCATTGACGATGGGCGGCCACACAAACTTCATGCAGAACCACACGAAGACAGCAAAAGTGATGGACTGCCCGATCAGGGTCAAATTCATGTTCATGACCGGTCCTCTCGCAGGTTGATGCTAGTGCGCAATGAAGCGCGGATTAGGCGGCAACCGCGAAGAGTACGTACATGGCCAGACCCACGGCGATCATCGGCACGGCGTCGACCAGACCCATTACGATGAAGAACTGGGTACGCAGCATGGGGATCAGTTCGGGCTGGCGTGCGGCGCCTTCCAGGAAACGGCCACCAAGGATGCCGATGCCCACGGAAGCACCCAGGGCACCCAGACCCATCATGATGGCGCCGGCGATGAACAACAGAGCTTGAACTTCAGTCATGGTTTTCTCCTAGAGACAATTCAAATTCAGAAATCGAAAATCAATGGTGTTCCTGATGCGCCATGTCCAGATAGACGATGGTCAGCGTCATGAAGATAAAAGCCTGCAGGGTGATGATCAGTATGTGGAACACGGCCCACGCCCATTGCAGCACACCGCCCGTCAGCGCCAGCACGGCACCGCCGGAGAACATGATGGCGATCAGGATGAAGATCATCTCGCCGGCATACATGTTGCCGAAGAGTCGCAAGGCCAGGGAGACGGGCTTGGCGATGAGGTTGACGCCTTCCAGCAGCAGGTTGGCGGGCATGCCCCACTTACCGAAGGGCTGCAGGGTGAGCTCGCCCAGGAAGCCGCCCACGCCCTTCATCTTGACGCTGTAGTAAAGCACCAGGGCGAACACGGTGAGGGACATGCCGAAGGTGGCGTTGGGGTCGGTGGAGGCCACCACTTTCATATAGGGAAGGCCCAGGGCGCCAGCCAGGCCAGGCAGCCAGTCGATGGGCAGCAGGTCCATCAGGTTCATCAGGAAGATCCAGATGAAGATGGTCAGGGCCAGGGGAGCCACCATGGGATTACGGGCAGTGAAGGAACCCTTCACGCTGGAATCCACGAATTCCACCACCCACTCCACGAAATTCTGCAGTCCGCCGGGAATGCCGGTCACCGCGGTTTTCGCGGCCATGCGGAAGAAGAAGAGAAAGAGGGCACCCAAAATGATGGAGAAACCCATGGTGTCCAGGTTGATGCCCATGAAGCCCATGTCCTTGGCTTCCTGCGGGGAATGAGCCAGGGTCCAGGTGGATTGCTGGAGGACTTCGCCATCGGCGCGCTGATAACCAGCGGGCAACTGACCATAGGTCAGGTTCTGCAGGTGGTGCTTGATGTATTCCGTCGAGGAGTGCGCTTCCGCGGACATAGCTCGTAACCTGTTATTCAGTTTTCAGGGCGGCCAACGCGATTACCCACGCCAGCTGCCCCACCACAAACCCAATCAAGACGGCCAACGGCTGGAAACCAGGCTCCAAGAGGCCGTAGGCGAATCCCGCCGCCAACAACATCACGACAACAAAAAACCGTTCCATCAAGGAACGGTGGAAACTGCCCAGGTGCTTCCTGCCATCACAGTGGAAGTCCCGCAAGCCCCTGTGCCAACGCCAAGTCAACAGCCCTGCATTCGCCATCGCGATCATGCCACCGTACAACACCGGCCAGAACCGCAAGCCCCAGATCCACCAGCCCGCCAGCGCGCCAAGCACGACGACTACGCCCTGGACCGACAAGGCTAAAAACATTAGCGGATAATTATATTTCAATTAGAGAGGCTAATGCAATCATCAAAGGCTTTGATGAATTAGGCCTATTGACAGCAGGTCTTCAATTGATCCGGCCCAGTATGCCGTCCAGTTGTTCCAGATCTGTGAACTCGATGGTCAGTCGGCCGGAGCCCTTGCGGTTGGCGCTGATATGCACGCTGGCCGCCAGTCGCTCCGACAATTCCTCTTCCAGGCGGACCACGTCCCGGTCCCGCTGCACCGGCGCGCTGGCGGCAGGCTTCAGCATGCGGGTGGCCAGGCGTTCCGCTTCCCGCACGGACAGGCCACGTCTGGCTATTTCGTGGGCGGCGTCCACCTGCTTGGCGTGGGTCAGGGGGAGAAGGGCGCGGGCGTGACCCATGTCCAGGTCGCCCCCCATGAGCAGGGACTGGACCGGCTTGGCCAGTTGCAGCAGGCGCAGCAGGTTGGTTACCGCCACCCGGGATCGCCCAACGGACTCGGCGGCGGTCTGGTGGGTCATGCTGAATTCCTGGATGAGGCGGTGCAACCCCTGGGCTTCTTCCAGGGGGTTCAGGTTCTCCCGCTGGATGTTCTCTATCAGGGCCATCTTAAGGGCTGCTTCGTCCGGCACTTCGCGCACCAGGACTGACACCTGCTTCAACCCCGCGAGCTGGCTGGCCCGCCAGCGCCTTTCACCGGCGATGATCTCGTAGCGACCCCCGGGAATGGCCCGGGCCAGGATCGGCTGCATCAGTCCCTGGGAGCGGATGGATTCAGCCAGTTCCGCCAGGGCCTCGGTGTCCATGCGGGTGCGGGGCTGGTACTTGCCCGGCACAAGGCTTTCCACGGGCAGGGTCAGCAGGCGCTCGCCCTCGGCGGTTTCGCCTTCGCCCAACAGGGCATCCAGACCGCGCCCCAATCCCTTCAACTTAGCCATGCCGGTTCCCTCCTGCTGTTGCTTCCTGTTTCTCGATCAATTCCTGGGCCATCTGCAGATAGGCCTGGGCGCCTTTTGAGCCCTTGTCATAGTGCAACGCGGACAAGCCGTGGCTGGGGGCCTCTGCCAGGCGCACGTTGCGGGGCACCACGGTGTCGAACACCTTGGCGCCGAAGTGGGCCTTGAGCTGGTCCGACACGTGCTGGGCCAGGGTGTTGCGATTGTCGAACATCACCCGCACCACGCCATCGATGACCAGGCTCGGATTCAGGCGGGTCTTGATCTTCTTCACCGTGTTTACCAGGTCCGCCAGGCCCTCGATGGCGAAATACTCGCACTGCATGGGGATGATGACCGCATGGGCGGCTGACAGGGCATTCACCGTCAGCAGATTGAGGGCGGGGGGACAGTCGATGAGGATGAAGTCATACTGTGGCGACTCCTGTTCCAGGGCCTGCCTGAGGCGGAATTCCCGCTCGTCCGCCTGGACCAGTTCCACCTCCGCACCGGCCATATCCCGGTTGGCGGGCAGCACATCGTAGTCTCCCGTGGCGGATTTCACGCGCACCTTGGCGAAGGAGGCTTCCCGCAGCAGCAGGTGATAGACCGTAAAGGCCAGCTTCTGCTTGTCCACGCCGCTGCCGGTGGTGGCATTTCCCTGGGGGTCCATGTCGATGAGCAGGACTCGCTTGCCCAGATGGGCCAGGGAGGCCGCCAGGTTAACAGCCGAAGTGGTCTTTCCCACCCCGCCTTTCTGATTGGTGACCGCCAGGATGCGCGTCATGTTCATTCCGCTTCCATAACAATGAGGTGTCGATCCGCTTCCAGGCCCGGCACGTGCAGCCTGGTATCCCGCTTCAAGCGGGCGCCCTTGAGATGCGCGATTTCCTCGTTGGGGTAGAGGCCCTTCATGGCCAGCCACTCGCCGCCGGGCGCCAACAGGTGCCGGGTCAGGGCCACGAACTCCCGCAGCTCGCTGAAGGCCCTGGACACGATCTGGGGAAACTGCCCCTCCCGGCGAAACGCCTCCACCCGGGCATGCTCCACGCGCACCTGGGGCAACTTCAGTTCAATGGCGGCCTGTTGCATGAAGCTGCATTTCTTCTGGCTGGTGTCCAGCAGGGTCACCTCCAGATCCGGCCTGGCGATGGCCAGGGGAATGCCCGGCAAGCCGCCACCGCTGCCCACGTCCAGCAGGGGGCCCGGACCGATGTGGGGCAGCACGGCCAGGCTGTCGAGGAGATGGTGGGTCAGCATGCGCTCGGGGTCATGGATGGCGGTAAGGTTGTAGGTGCGGTTCCATTTTTCCAGCAGGGCCATGTAATCCAGCAGAGCCACTTCTTGCCCGGGGTCCAGGGACAGGCCCATGGCGGCGATGGCCTCGGTCAGGTGTCCGGCCAGGTGCATCATGCCGCGGTCTTCTTCATGGCGCTTTTCTGCATCAGTTCGCCCCGTTTCAGGTAAACCATGAGCACGGATACGGCCGCCGGCGTCACACCGGAGACCCGGGAGGCCTGCCCCAGGGTGGCCGGCCGGGCCGCATTCAGCTTTTGCCGTACCTCGATGGACAGACTACCCAGGGACATGTAGTCGAAATCCTCGGGCAAAGGCTGATCTTCCAGGGCCCGTTGCCGTTCCACCTCTTCCTGCTGGCGGGCTACATAGCCGGCATACTTGGCGGCGATCTCCACCTGTTCCCGGGCCTCCTCGTCCTCCAGACCGGGACTGCCGCCGGGCAGGGTGACGACATCCGCATAATCCACTTCCGGTCGGCGCAGTAGTTCGAACAGGTTGTATTCCCGCTCGATGGCCTTGCCCAGCACAGCTTCAGCCTGTTCCGGCGGCAAGAGCGACGGATTGATCCAGGTGGACTTGAGGCGCTGGGTTTCCAGCGCCACCGCCTCCTGTTTTCTCTGGAAACGGGCCCAGCGCCCGTCGTCCACCAGGCCCAGCTCCCGGCCCTTTTCAGTGAGGCGGGCATCGGCGTTGTCCTCCCGCAGCGACAGCCGATACTCCGCCCGGCTGGTGAACATGCGGTAGGGCTCCAGCACGCCCCGGGCGGTGAGGTCGTCCACCATGACGCCCAGGTAGGCCTGGTCCCGGCGGGGCCACCAGGCATCCTTATCCTCAACGAAGAGGCCCGCGTTCAGACCCGCAAGCAGGCCCTGGGCCGCGGCCTCCTCGTAGCCCGTGGTGCCGTTGATCTGGCCGGCGAAGAACAAGCCCTGGATGGCCTTGGTCTCCAGGCTGGGTTTCAGGCCCCGGGGGTCGTAGTAGTCGTATTCGATGGCGTAGCCGGGCCGCAGGATATGGGCCTGCTCCAGGCCCCGGATGGATCGCACCAGGTCCAGCTGAACGTCGAAGGGCAGACTGGTGGAGATGCCGTTGGGATAGATCTCGTGGGTATGCAGGCCCTCCGGCTCCAGGAAAACGTTGTGGCTGGCCTTGTCGGCGAAACGGTGGATCTTGTCTTCGATGGAGGGGCAATAACGGGGGCCCACGCCTTCAATCACGCCAGTGTACAGGGGCGATCGGTCCAGTCCAGCCAGGATGATCTCGTGGGTCCGTGCATTGGTCTGGGCGATCCAGCAGGGTAGCTGGCGGGGGTGCATGTCCCGCCGGCCCATGAACGAAAACACCGGCGCGGGGTCGTCGCCGGGCTGCTCCGTCATCACCGTGTAATCGATGCTGCGGCCGTCGATGCGGGGCGGCGTGCCGGTCTTGAGCCGGCCTACGGGCAGGTTCAGCTCCCGCAGCCTGGAAGCAAGCGATACGGAAGGCGGATCACCCATGCGTCCGGCCTGGAAGTTTTCCAGGCCCACATGGATCAGGCCAGCCAGGAAGGTGCCCGTGGTCAGCACCACGGACCTTGCCCTGAAGGTGATGCCCAGCTGGGTGCGCACCCCGGCCACGGCATCCCCCTCCAGGACCAGGTCATCCACGGCCTGCTGGAACAAGGTGAGGTTGGGTTGGTTCTCCAGGCGGCCGCGGATGGCCTGCTTGTAGAGTGCCCGGTCCGCCTGGGCCCGGGTGGCACGCACCGCCGGCCCCTTGGAGGCATTGAGGATGCGGAACTGGATGCCTGCCTCGTCCGTGGTGAGGGCCATGGCTCCGCCCAGGGCGTCCACCTCCTTCACCAGATGCCCCTTGCCGATCCCGCCAATGGATGGATTGCAGGACATGGCTCCCAGGGTCTCGATGTTGTGGGTGAGCAGCAGGGTCCTGAGGCCCATGCGCGCGGGCGCCAGGGCAGCCTCGGTGCCGGCATGGCCACCACCCACCACGATCACATCGAAGACCTCCGGGAAAATCATGAAATTCAGGCCCCAAACAACTTGCCAAGGGGGCGCATTGTAGAACCCCCCGGCGCAGGTTTCACGTGAAACAGGGTAAACGGCCTCTTAACCGGTGTTGCGCATCCCTGCGGCGATGGCGTTGATGGACCTGAGCAGGGGCTCCATCCAGGGACTACCGGCCTGCTCCTCGGCGGGCAGTTCCCGTATCCGGCGCAGCAGGGCAACCTGGATGGAGTTGAGGGGATCCAGGTACTCGTTGCGGCTGGCCAGGGATATGGCCAGGGCTGGGTTCTCCTGCAGCAGGGAGCGGCTATCGGCGGCCGCGAGGATCTCGCTCCTGGCTCGCCCGAACTCCGTGTGAATGAGCTCGAACACCTGCTTTGCCACGGCCTCGTCCTCACACAACTCGGCATACTCCCCGGCGATGCCCAGGTCCGTCTTGGCCAGTGCCATCTGCGCATTGGACAGCAGGGTGCGGAAGAAAGGCCACCCCCGGTACATCACCTGAAGTTTGGCCAGGCGCACCGGGTCCGCATTGCGCCAGGCGGCCAGCGCCGCGCCGATGCCGAACCAGGCAGGGATGGCATGGCGTGACTGGCCCCAGGCGAAGACCCAGGAGATGGCACGCACCGAGCCCTTGGACCGGTCCCCCGCCTTGCGGTGGGAGGGACGGGAGCCGATGTTCATGAGGCCGATCTCGCGCACGGGCGTGGCCTCGTAGAAGTAGTCCAGGAAACCCTCGGTGCGCTCCGTGAGCTGGCGGTAGTGGTCTTCGCCCACCCGGGCGATCTCGTCCATGATGCCCAGATATTCGGCCCGGTCCGGCGCCACGGGCCGCAGCATGTGGGCACTGGCCTTGATCAGGCCGCTGACCCCCATGGTGAGCTCGTAGGTAGCCGTCTCCATGTTGTTGTATTTGTAGAACAGCATCTCGCCCTGCTCGGTGAACTTGATCTCGCCGCGCACCGTGGCGGGGGGCTGGGCCAGGATGGCGTCGTGGGTGGGACCCCCGCCACGGCCGATGGTGCCGCCCCGGCCATGGAACAGGCGGCAGGGAATACCTTCCGCCTCGGACAGGGCGGTGATGCGCTTCTGGGCTTCGTAAAGGCCCCAGGAGGAGGCCAGGATGCCACCATCCTTGCAGGAGTCCGAATACCCCAGCATCACTTCCTGGCCTTCGTGGTAGGCCTCCAGCAGACCCCGGTAGACCGGCAGGCGGAACAGGGTGGCCAGCACCTCTTCCGAGCGATGCAGATCGTCGATGGTCTCGAACAGGGGACTTACACCGAGGTGGCAATACCATCGCCCCATCATGCGCCCCGCCAGACCCGAAAGCGCGGCCAGGAACATCACCTCCAGTATGTGGGAGGCGGAATGGGTCATGGAGATGACGTAACGGCCAAAGCACAGCTTGCCCAGGCTGCGCTGCATCTGGGCGATGACACGCATGACCTTCAGGCACTCCTGGGTATCCGCCGACAGGGACGCGGCGTCCACATGCATGGCCCCGGACTGGGTAATGGCCTCCTGCAGGAGCTGGAGGCGGGCTGCCTCGTCCAGGACGGCGTAGTCAACGCCCCAGCTTTGGCGCAGCACGTCCGCCACCGCCTCGGTGTGGCGCCCTGACTCCTGACGCACGTCCAGTTGCAGCAAGTGAAAGCCGAAGGTACGTACCAGCATGATCAGGTCTTGCAGCTCGCGGTTCGCCACATCCTCGTCGCCATGGCTGCGCAGTGAGTCGCTGACCTGGAGCAGGTCATCCAGGAAGCCTTCCGCACTGTTGTAGCCAGGTGTCTCGTAGCTGATGTCCTGGCCCTCGATTGCCCGCTGTACCAGCTCAAGGTTGCGCATAAGACGATGGCGGACTATGGCCAGCTTGCGACGGTAAGGTTCCTGGGTATAGCGATGGGGCCAGTGCTGGAACGCCGTTCCGTATTCCGCGTTGTCCCCCTCCAGCGTCTCCATGAACTCCGGCGTGGGCTTGCACAGACGCAGGGAATAGGACAACTGCCCCGAGAGCTGCTCCACCCTGTGGATGTATTCCTGGTAGGCCGTTCGGGCCTGCATGCGCCAAGCCAGGGCCGTCACTTCCGCGGTCACCCCCGGGTGGCCGTCCCGGTCGCCGCCGATCCAGGAGCCGAAGCGCAGAAAGGCCGGCGTCTCGATGCTCCTGCCCGCCTCGCCGTAAGTGTCCCGCAGGGCCCTGCGGAAATTCCGGTACACGGCCACCGAGGATTGGAACAGGGACTGGGGAAAATATGACAGTCCCTCCCGGATCTCGTCCCGCACCTCCAGCTTGTTGGTGCGCACCTCGTCGGTCTTCCACAAGACCTGGATCTGGTTGGAGATCTGGGCCAGGGCCTCATCCTTGTACATGCCCGTCACCCGGGGATCGTCCAGGGTTTCCAGGCTCAGGAACAGGTGCCGCAGGGCACCCTTGATCGTGCGGCGCTTGGCCTCGGAGGGATGGGCGGTGATGACCGGCATGAAGCGCAGCTTCGCAAGCAGGGGAGCCAGATCCTCCATTTCCACCCCATCCTCCTTGAGGGCCATGAGGATGTCGTGGAAGGAGCCCTTCCACATATGGCGCCCGCCACGCACTGCCCTGCGCCTTGCGGAGAGCTGGTGGCTTTCTTCTGCCAGGTTCACCAGACCGAAGTAGATGTTGTAGGCCCGGACGATCTGGGAAAGGGACTCGGGAGTGAGCCTGTCGATGCGAGCCATGAGTGACTCACGCTCGGCGGGATCGTCCTCCTGGCGCAGGGCGGAGAAACCCAGGCGCAACGCCTTCAGGGCCGCATAGGTGGAAGGCGCCATCTGCCTTTTCAGCACGCGGTTGAGCAACAGCACCAGTTGGCGAACGCGACGTTGCTGGGCCTTGTCCTGGGGCAGGGCGATCATGCGCGAACCTCTAAAACCATTTCAATCGCCCGAGATTATCCCAACCCCTGCCCAGCCGGGGTATTCGCCTCATGGGTAGGTGGGTATGTGCCGGCGGGTTTCACGTGAAACAACACCGGCGACCACCTATGCGTGGGCGTAGAGCTTGTGATACAGGCCGCCCTGGCGCATCAGGCTGTCGTGGTCTCCTTCCTCGACGATGCGTCCATTTTCGAACACCAGGATACGGTCGGCCTGGCGCACCGCCGAGAGGCGGTGGGCAATGATGAGGGTGGTGCGGCCGGCGAGGAAGGCCGACAACGCGCCATGGAGTCGGCGCTCGGTATCGCTATCCAGCGCCGAGGTGGCCTCGTCCAGGATCACCACCTGGGGCCGCCCCAGCACCATGCGGGCGATGGCCAGGCGCTGGCGTTGCCCTCCGGACAGGCGCACGCCGTTCTTGCCCACCATGCTGTCCAGTTGCTGCGGAAGATCCGCGACGAACCCGTGCAGCTGGGCTATCTCCAGGGCCTGCCACATGTCCTCGTCCGTCACGGGACGGCCCATGGTCAGGTTCTCGCGCACCGTGGCATTGAACAGCACGGGATGCTGCAGCACCACGCCCACGTGATCGCGGATGCGGTCCCAGCCGATGTTCCTCACGTCCTCGCCGCCGTACCGTATGGCCCCCGCGCGCAGGGGATAAAGACCCAGCAAGGCCTGGACCAGTGTGGACTTGCCGCCCCCCGACGCCCCTACCAGGGCGACCTTTTCCCCCGGGGCGATGTCCAGGTCCACGCCGTCCAGCACCGCCTCGCCATCGCCATAGGAGAAGGTGGCCGTTTCCAGCTTCACCCCTACCGTTGCCCGCGACGCGAAGGGATCCTCCAGGGCATGGGTTGCCTCGGCAGGCTTCAGAGCCAGGAGTCCGTTGATGCGGCCCAGGGCCCCGTTGGCGGCGTACCAGGCATACTGGATGTTCAGGATCTCCTGCACCGGCGACATCATGAACCACAGGTAGCTGAACACGGCCAGCATCTCGCCGATGGTCAGGTCGGAAAAAACCACCATGAGCATGGCCACGGCCCGGAAGACGTCGAAGCCGGTGAGAAAGATGAAGAACGACACCCGGTTCATGGCATCCGACTTCCACGCATAGGCCGCAGCATGCTGGCGGATATTCGCGGCCTTGCCGGCCACCCGGGCCAGGTAATGGCGCTCCCTGTTCATGGCCCGGATCTGGTTGAGGGCATCCAGGGTTTCCGTGAGGGCCTCCTGGAACACCTCGAAGGCGGCGTTTTCCCGCTTCTTCAGTTCCTTCACCTTCTTGCCCAGGCGGGAGGAGAAGGCAATGACCAGCGGGTTCAGGAGCAGGATGAACAGGGCCAGCTGCCAATGCATCCATACCAGCACCCCGGCCACCCCCACCAGGGAGAGGGTTGCCACGATGAAACCGGAGATGGACGAACCCAGGAAGCTGTCCACGGCATTCAGGTCCGTGACGAAATGGGACGTGACCCTTCCGGAACCCAGGGTCTCGTACTCGGACAGTGCAATGCCGGAAAGGCGTTGCAGCATGCGGGCGCGGATGCGGTACACCACCTCCTTCGAGATCAGGGAGAAGGTCCTGGTCTGCCAGACATTGAGCAGGATGGAGGCCAGGCGCAGGCCCACCGTCAGCACCAGGGCGATGGATACAAACAGCACGGGTCCATGCCAGGTCTGGGGGAACCAGGGTCCGAAGTAGGCCATGAAGCCGCCGGGACTGTGCAGCAGGACCTCATCCACCAGCACCGGGAGGAACAGCGGCACGGGCACGGCGCAGGCCACCGCCAGCAGGGCGATCAGGTTGCCCTTGACCAGGGTTTTCCTGTGGGGTCCCAACTCCTCCAGGATGTCATGCCAGGTCAGGGTGGATTCGTAAGTCATCGTCGATTTATCGTCACTTCTGTCAATTCTGGGGCTTTTTATTCCTGGCTCCACTGCGGGGTAAATTCCAAGTCATTGAATATTAAGTCAATACATGGTTTGTCCACAGGCATGGCAATTGCAAGTAAAGGTTAAACCATTATTGAGGTTCTCATCATGTGGGACCAGATCAGCCAGCTCAAACCCATGCCTGTCCCGGTGCCTGCGGACAAGTCCCGCTCTGCCATAGAGGCCCGGTTTCCCCATATCGCCCGGGAATTGACAGCCCTTTGGCACACCACCCAGATTTCCCTGTACATGGACAGCCTTCTCATCGACAACCGGGGTGGGCGTCAGGGTTTTCCTGAAGACGTGCTGGACGAACTCATGTTCTTGTCAGGCATGCTCTGGCACATGCATCACATCGGGGTCGTGGAGGATTTCCAGAGGCCTGACGTCTTTTCCTTCGCGGCCACCAACGAGGCCGAGTTCCGCCGTTGTGGCACGTCCGGTTCCTGGATCCTGATTTAGCACTACTTTCCGATACAGAACTGGCCGAAGATCACGCCCAGCAGGTCATCGGCCGTGAATTCTCCGGTGATTTCACCCAGGGCCTCCTGGGCCAGGCGCAGTTCCTCGGCGAAGAACTCCAGTTGTCTGCCTGCTTCCCGAGCACTCCGCAAATGGCCCTGGGCCCGGTTCAGGGCTTCCAGGTGTCGCGCCCGGGCTGTATAGACGCCCTCACCGCTTTGCTGCCAGCCCGCCAGTTCCAGCAGGCGCTGCCGCAGCACATCCATGCCAAGGCCCAGCTTGGCCGACAGCCATATTTCCTGGCCATCGGCGCCCAGCCGCGGGGATTCACCGGTCTGGTCGATCTTGTTATGTACCGTCAGCACGGGAATTTCTGGCAGGCGCGCCAGGATTGCCGCCTCTGCAGCACCCACGCCGTGCTGGGCATCGATCAGCAGCAAGGCCATATCCGCCCTGTCCACCGCCGCCCAGGTGCGCTCGATGCCCAGGCGCTCAACTTTATCCACCGTTTCCCGTAACCCGGCGGTGTCGATGATGTGCAGGGGTACGCCTTCGATCTGGATGGCTTCCCGCAGGGTGTCCCGGGTTGTACCCGCCACGTCGGTGACGATGGCAGCCTCGAAGCCGGCCAGCTGGTTGAGCAGGCTGGACTTGCCCACGTTGGGCTGGCCGACCAGCACCACGTTGAGGCCATCCCTTAGAAGAACGCCCTGTTTGGTGGAAGCGAGTACTGACTTCAACTGCTCCGAAATGGCCTCCAGCCGGCCCCAGGCATCCGCCTGTTCAAGGAAATCGATGTCCTCCTCGGGGAAATCCAGGGTGGCTTCCACCAACATGCGCAACTGCACCAGGGCATCCTTCAGTTCCGTGACGCGGCGGGAAAACTCCCCTTCCAGGGCCCGCAGGGCGGAACGGGCCGCCTGGCGGCTACCGGCATCTATCAAGTCTGCAATGGCCTCGGCCTGGGCCAGGTCCAGCTTGCCGTTGAGGAAGGCCCGGCGGCTGAATTCACCCGGCGCTGCCAGCCGCGCACCTATTTCCAGACAGCGCTCCAGCACCGCCTGGAGCACGACGGGACCGCCGTGGCCCTGGAATTCCAGCACATGCTCGCCGGTGAAGGAGTGGGGGGCGGGGAACCACAGGGCGATGCCGTCATCCAGCACCTCGCCCCGGGCGTCCAGGAACCGGGCACGGTGGGCATGACGGGGCTGGAGGGTGCGGCCCAGCAGGCCCTGCATGAAGGCCTCGGGCTTGGGACCCGACACCCGGACCACACCTATGCCGCCCCTGCCCGGGGCCGTGGCGATGGCGGCGATGGTCTCGGCAGGAGGCAGGGTCATGCCTGGTACGGGCCCGCCGTCCCCGCTTTGTGGTTAGTGCTTACTATCGTTGGCTGCCTTGCCTGCGCTCTCAACCACCTTGTTGATGCGCCATTGCTGCAGGATAGACAGCACGTTGTTCACCAGCCAGTACAACACCAGGCCGGCGGGGAAAAAGATGAACATCACCGAGAAGACGAGGGGCATGGCCATCATCACCTTCTGCTGCACCGGGTCCGGGGATGAAGGCGACAGCTTCACCTGGATGTACGAAGTGATGGCCATGACGATGGGCAACACGTAGTAGGGATCAGGCTTGGACAGGTCGGTGATCCACAAGGCAAAGGGGGCCTGGCGCAGTTCAACGGCACCGAGCAGTGCCCAGTAGAGGGCGATGAACACCGGAATCTGGATGAGGATGGGCAGGCAGCCTCCCAGGGGGTTGATCTTCTCCTCCTGGTAGATCTTCATCATCTGCTCATGCAACTTCTGGCGGTCGTCGCCGTAGCGTTCCTTCAGGTGCTGCAAGCGGGGCGCCAGCTTGCGCATCTTGGCCATGGACTTGTAGCTGGCTGCAGACAGGGGGTAGAAGGCCAGCTTGATGAGCACGGTGAGCAGGATGATGGCCACGCCCCAGTTCTGCACCAGCTTGTGCAGCCAGCTCAGCGCCACGAAGATGGGATAGGCGATGATGGTGAGCCAGCCATAGTCCACCACCAGGTCCAGGCCGGGGGACAGTTCCTTTATCTTCTCCAGTTCCTGGGGGCCAGCGTACAGGCGCATGGAAACGGTCTTCTCTTCCCCCGGATTCACCGTCACAGCCGGCCTGATGACCCCTGCGGTGTACTGGCCATTGTCCAGGGAGCGAGTGTAGAAGGCTCGCTCTGCCTTGTCGGCCGGGTCCGGGCTAAGCCAAGCAGCGAAGAAGTGGTGCTGCACGATGGCCATCCAGCCATCCTTGGCCTGCTTCACATGGTCCTGCTTGCCCTTGGAAATATCCTCGAAGCTGGCCTTCTGGAACTTGCCTTCCTCGGTATAGATGGCCGGACCGGTGTAAGTGTAGATGAAAGCCGATTCGCCTTCTGGCGCATTGCCATGTCGAAGGAACTGGTAGTAGGGCTCACCGGTCACGGGGGCGGCACCGTGGTTGACGATGCGGTTGGCCACATCCACCACGTAGCTGCCCCGGTGGAAGGTATAGGTGCGTTCCACCTGCACGCCGTTGAGGTCGGCCGTTAGGACCACCTTCAGCTCGTTTTGGCCATCCTGGAGCCGGTATTCTCCGGGCGACAGCTTGTACTGGGTCTTGTGCGTGGGTAGCTGGCCGCCAATGAAGCCGGCCTGGGCAAAATAATTGCGCTCAGCACGCTCCTCGAACAGGTGCAGGGGCAGGCTGGCGTTGTCGTCCTGGCGGTAGTGGGTCAGGAGCAGGGAGCGGATGTCACCGCCGTTGGCATCGATATCCGCCGTCAGGAGGTCCGTTACCACCCTGGCACGCTCGCCCCGCTGGGACTGGCCCGCTTCAACCTGGCCGCCTGAACTGGTGCCCAGGGTCTTGCCGGGCACCGTGGGCACGTCATTGGCCTGGCCTTGGACCGCGGGCGCAGCTGCGCTCACTGCCGGCTTGGGATTGTTGTATTCCTGCCAGTTCTCCCACAACAACAGCAGGGAGAAGGAGAGCACGATGAAGGCAATGATGCGCTGGGTATCCATGAATGCTAAACGGTGTCGTTAGGGGCAGACCTGCGGCTCATGACGCAGGTCAGACAAGCGGCAAGGCCGGCGAGAAAATCTTGCCTCAGGACGGTTTCATCCAGGACATTGGCGCCGGAATTCCGCTTGAGGCGGGCAATGATATCCAAACCCGCCAGGTTTTCCTGATTTTGTCGGAACCACTCCCGCAACAAGCGCTTGACGCGGTTGCGAGCCACCGCGGTGGACAGGAGTTTCTTCGGCACGATCATGCCCAAGCGTGGATGTTCAAGCGTATTCGGTCCGGCACTGACATCCAGCAGGCGGCCCCGATGGCTGCAGCGGAAATTAAAAACGGATGAAAAATCATCCGTTATGCGCAGTTTCTTATGCCACCCGAAATGTCTATCCGCCACGTCCAGGCCATGCTGGATTCCGCCGGCACGAGCAGGAAGCCCGTTACATTCCGGCTCGACAGCCAACCTCAGACAGCCAGACGCTTGCGGCCTTTGGCGCGACGGGCGTTGATCACGGCCCGGCCGCCCTTGGTGCTCATACGTGCGCGAAAACCATGGGTGCGCTTGCGGCGGACGACGGAGGGCTGGTAAGTACGTTTCATGACGGAACCTCAGAATGGATATGACCAGGAAGAGCCTGGCGAAAAGCGGCGTATTAGACTCATAGCTGCATGATTTGTCAATCTTTTCCAGGCTTTCCCGGGGCGGTGCTAGAATGCTTCGGCACTCGGTTGTGCCCCCATTGCCATCTCTACTCCCGGATCGACAGCCCCGCTCATGGACGACTTTTGGAGCCATTGCCTCGCCCATTTCGAGCGGAGCCTTAACCCTCAACAACTCAACACCTGGATACGCCCCCTCTCCATTCAGCAAAGCCCCGGCAAGGTGGTGGTGACCGCCCCCAACAATTTCGTTGCCCAGTGGGTCCGCAACAAGTTCCTGACTGAAGTGCAAGGCTTGGCCAGGGAGTTCTTTCAGGAAGAAACCGAGGTATCCCTGATCATTGCCGCCGGAAAGTCCCAGGCACCAAGGGAACAGACAAGGGCAGTGAAGGTTCCGACCACGCCGGAGGTCCCATCCAGCAAGGTGGAAGCCGCCCAGGCCCCGGAGCCAACTCAAGTCAACGAAAGCCGCATCAATCACCAGTTCAATTTCGACAACTTCGTTGCCGGCAAGGCAAACGACCTGGCCCGGGCCGCCGCCCTGCAGGTGGCCGACAACCCGGGCTCCGGCTACAACCCCCTTTTCGTCTACGGTGGCGTGGGCCTGGGCAAGACCCACCTGATTCAGGCAATCGGCAATCGTTTGATGCAGCAGAACCCCAAGTCCAAGGTGCTGTATATCCACGCCGACCGCTATGTCTCCGACATGGTGCGGGCGGTGCGCGCCAACTCCTACGATGCCTTCAAACGACGCTACGACTCCCTGGACCTGCTGCTGATCGACGATATCCAGTTTTTCGCCGGCAAGGAGCGTACCCAGGAGCAGTTCTTCTACACCTTCAACACCCTCATCGAGGAACACAAGCAGGTCATCATCACCAGCGACACCTTCCCCAAGGACCTGGAAGGCATAGAGGAACGGCTGAAATCCCGCTTCAGCTGGGGCCTCACCGTCATGCTGGAACCGCCCGAGCTAGAAATGCGCGTGGCCATCCTGCTGGACAAGGCCCGCCAGGACAAGGTGTCCCTGGACGAAGGCACGGCCTTCTTCATCGCCAAGCAGGTGCGTTCCAACGTACGGGAACTGGAAGGGGCCCTGAAGCGGGTGATCGCCTATTCCCGTTTCAACAAGCTGTCCATCAGCGTTGAAGTGGCCAAGGAAGCCCTCAAGGACCTGCTGGCCGTGCAGAACCGACAGGTATCCATCGACAACATACAGAAGACGGTGGCCGACTACTTCAAGATCAAGGTGGCGGACATGTTCTCAAAGAAACGCACCCGCAACGTGGCCCGGCCCCGGCAGATGGCCATGTACCTGGCCAGGGAACTGACGGATCTGTCCTTCCCGGAAATAGGCCAGTCCTTTGGCGGCAGGGACCACACAACCGTCCTCCACGCCTGCGCCAAGATCGAGGAACTCAAGGCCACCGATCAGACCCTGCGCCGGGATTACAACCTCCTCATCCAAGTACTGACGGGCTAGGCATGGGACAATCTGTGGGTGATCCAGTGGATAAACGCTGCAAGAATTGGGGACAAGTCATGTATTTCGATATTTCAAAAAAGTTATCCACAATTCCTCCCCTGGCTGCCCACAGAGTGGTCCACTCTATTTTCAACAGCTTAAGCCCATGATCTTGGTACACTTTTCCCACTTGTTAACAGTAAACACCCGGACTCATTAAGAACATCAGGAAGAGACAAATGCTTGTACTGAAATCCTCCAAGGACGCTTTGCTCAAACCCCTGCAGGCCGTGGCCGGCGTAGTGGAGCGCAAGCACACCCTACCCATCCTCTCGAATGTACTCGTGGAGGTTGTTGGCGGTCGCGCGGCCTTTGTCGCCACTGACCTGGAGCTGCAGATCACCACCTGGGCTGAGGAGCAAGGAGCTGCTGACGCTGCCTTTACGGTGTCGGCTCGTAAATTCCTGGACATCTGCCGTTCCCTGGCCGGTGTGGATCCCATTTCACTGGAACTGGCCGGAGAGCAGTTGAAGGTCAATTCCGGCCGCAGCCGCTTCAGCCTGCAGACCCTCCCCTCCAGGGATTTCCCGAAACTGCAGATACCCGACGGCCAGGGACTTTCCTTCAGCCTGCCCCAGGCCCTCGTACGCAAGCTGCTTTCCCGGGTGCAATACTCCATGGCCGTGCAGGACATCCGCTATTACCTCAACGGCATGCTGCTGTCAGTCCAGGGCAAGCGACTCACCGTGGCCGCAACGGATGGACATCGCCTGGCCGTCGATGCGGCAGACCTGCCGGAAGAGGTGAGCCAGGGCGTGGATGTGATCCTGCCCCGCAAGACCGTATTGGAACTCATCAAGCTCCTGGGTGATGGGGAAGAGTCCATCCACGTGCAGGTGAACCAGAGCCAGGCGGTTTTTCGCCGCCCGGACTTCGAGTTGCGCAGCAAGGTAGTGGACGGCAAGTTTCCCGACTGGCAGCGGGTCATTCCCGTGGGACACGACAAGAGTTTCGACATCGAACGCCAGCGTCTCTCCCAGTCCCTGACCCGGGCCGCCATTCTGACCAATGACAAGTACCGCGGCGTGCGGCTGGCCCTGACCGGGGGGAGCCTGCGCATCGCCTGCAGCAACAACGAGCAGGAAGAAGCCCAGGAGGAGCTGGACATCGATTACACTGGCGAACCGCTGGACATCGGTTTCAACGTCCAGTACCTGCAGGACGCCCTCAACAACCTGGAGGGAGAGTCTGTGAACTGCTCCTTCGGCGATCCAACCAGTTCAATGCTGATCAGCGTGCCGGGAGACGAGAACTTCCGCTACGTGGTCATGCCGATGCGTATTTGATCCAGTAAGCGGGTACCCGCGGCGGTAAGGTGCCGGGACGGCAGCCTTGCCCTTGAATTACTGGCTACGATTCACCAGCAAGAGAGGTTTCACGTGGAACAAGGCAGCGAAAACGGCGGCTACGACGAGGACAGCATCCAGCAACTGGAAGGCCTGGAGGCGGTGCGCAAGCGCCCCGGCATGTACATCGGCGACACCTCGGACGGCACCGGCCTGCACCACATGGTCTTCGAGGTGCTGGACAACGCCATCGACGAGGCCCTGGCCGGCTACTGCGACGACATCAAGGTCATCATCCATCCGGACAACTCCATATCCATCAGCGACAACGGACGTGGCATCCCCACCGGCATCAAGTTCGACGACAAGCACGAGCCCAAGCGTTCCGCCGCCGAGATCGTCATGTGCGTGCTGCATGCCGGCGGCAAATTCAACCAGAACAGCTACAAGGTGTCCGGTGGCTTGCACGGCGTAGGTGTGTCCTGCGTGAACGCCCTGTCCAAGTGGCTGCGCCTGACCATCAACCGGGACGGCAAGAAGCACGTCATGGAGTTCGAACGCGGCCATGCTGTGAACCGGGCCATCGAGGTGCAGAATGGCGTGGAGGTATCACCGCTGCGGGTTGTAGGCGATACCATCCGCAAGGGTACGGAAGTACATTTCCTGGCTGATGAAGATATCTTCGGCCACGTGGAATTCCACTATGACATCCTGTCCAAGCGTATCCGCGAGCTTTCCTTCCTCAACAATGGGGTGAAGATAGAACTCGTTGACGAAAGGGACGGCCGTTCCGAGAACTTCGCATTTTCCGGCGGAGTGAAGGGGTTTGTGGAGTACATCAACCGCAACAAGACCGTGCTGCACCCCAATGTGTTCTATTCAACCGGAGATAGCAGCACCGAGATCCCCATCAGCGTGGAAGTGGCCATGCAGTGGAACAACAGCTATCAGGAACAGGTGCTGTGTTTCACCAACAACATCCCCCAGCAGGATGGGGGCACCCATCTAACGGGCCTGCGGGCGGCCATGACCCGGGTGATCAACAAGTACATCGAGGAAAACGAGATCGCCAAGAAGGCCAAGGTGGACATCACCGGAGATGACATGCGCGAAGGACTGGCCTGCGTGTTGTCGGTGAAGATGCCCGATCCCAAGTTCTCTTCCCAGACCAAGATGAAACTGGTGTCTTCCGAGGCCCGTCCGGCGGTGGAGGAGGTGGTGGCCAGCAAGCTGGCGGAATTCCTGCTTGAAAAGCCCCTGGATGCCAAGACCATCTGCGGCAAGATCGTGGAGGCCGCCCGAGCCCGGGAAGCAGCCCGCAAGGCCCGGGAAATGACCCGGCGCAAGGGGGTGTTGGACTCAGCTGGACTGCCAGGCAAGCTGGCGGACTGCCAGGAGAAGGATCCGGCCTTGTGTGAGTTGTATCTCGTCGAGGGTGATTCCGCAGGCGGCTCCGCAAAGCAGGGCAGGGATCGCAAGTTCCAGGCCATCCTGCCCCTCAAAGGCAAGATCCTCAACGTGGAGAAGGCGCGTTTCGACAAGATGTTGTCTTCCCAGGAGGTTGCCACCCTCATCACCGCCCTGGGCACGGGCATCGGCAAGGACGACTACAACCCCGAGAAGCTGCGCTACCACCGCATCATCATCATGACCGACGCGGACGTGGACGGTTCCCACATCCGCACCCTGCTGCTCACCTTCTTCTACCGCCAGATGGGTGAACTGGTGGAGCGGGGACATATCTACATCGCGCAGCCGCCCCTCTACAAGGTCAAGCAGGGCAAGCGGGAAACCTACCTGAAGGACGACTACGAGCTGAAGCAGTATCTGCTGCGGGAAGCCCTCAACGGCGCGGAATTGATCCCCGCCGCCGGAGCCGAGCCCCTGGCCAAGGAGAGCTTTGAGGGCATCGCCCGGGAGTTCCTGTTGTCCGAGGCCATGATCGAGCGCTTGTCCCGGCGCATGGATGCGGACGTGCTCTACAGCCTGCTCAAGGTGCCACCTGTCTCCATGGCCGACGAAGACGCTGTCAAGGCTGCGGCGGATGCGCTGACAAAGGAACTTGTCAAGCTGGGCCCGGTGAAGATCACCCCCCTGCTGGAAGGCGAAGCGCCGGAAGGAGACAACGCGGATTTGCGGAGCTGGCGCCTGGAGATCACCAAGACCCGTCATGGCATCGGCCATACCAGCTATCTTGACGCCAATTTCATCGAAGGGGGCGACTACGACCAGTTGCGCCGCACGTCCGACATCCTGTTGGGCCTGCTGCGGGAGGGCGCAGAAATCCGTCGTGGCGAGGCAAAGTCCCCGGCCCAGGATTTCCGCCAGGCCATGGACTGGTTGCTGGGAGAGGTGAAGAAGAACATCGGCATCCAGCGCTACAAGGGCCTGGGCGAGATGAACCCGGAACAACTCTGGGAAACCACCATGGACCCCAGCGTGCGACGCCTGCTGAGGGTGCAGATTGAGGATGCCATTGCCGCGGACGGCATCTTCACCACCCTGATGGGCGAAGAAGTGGAGCCCCGCCGCAACTTCATCGAATCCAATGCCCTGGGGGTAAGGAACCTGGACGTCTGACGCGCCCATGCGCATCTGGGTCGATGCGGATGCCACGCCCGGAGTCGTCAAGGAGATTCTGTTTCGCGTCGCGGACAGGAAGCAGATTCCCATGACCCTGGTGGCCAACAAGCTGCTCAGAGTGCCGCCATCCCCCTTCATTCGGGCGCTCCAGGTGCCCGGCGGCTTCGACGTGGCTGACAACGAGATCGCTCTACGCATGGCAGCGGGGGATCTTGTGATCACTGCCGACATTCCCCTGGCTGCCCAGGTTATCGAGAAGGGCGGCCATGCGCTCAATCCGAGAGGCGAGTTCTACAGCCTGGATAACATCCGCGAACGCCTCAACATGCGGGACTTCATGGAAGCATTGCGGGGTAGCGGCGTGGAAGTGTCTGGGCCGGCGCCCTTTGCCCAGGCCGACAGGCAGGCCTTTGCTAACCAGTTGGACCGCTTCCTGGCCCGGATGCCGAAATCTCCCTGAGGGCAGGTATTTGCATGAGGGCAAAGATCATCCTGATCACCGGCGTAAGCAAGGGTCTGGGCCGGGCCATGGCCGTGGAATTCATACGCCTGGGACACCGGGTGGCCGGTTGTGCCCGCGACAGAGAGGCCATGGCGGAACTGACCCGCATTTACGGCCCCGAAAGCCGGTTTGATGTGGTGGATGTGGCTGACGACGCGGCCGTGGGAGCCTGGGCACGGGAAGTGCTCCCTGTCATGGGCCCGCCGGACCTCCTGGTCAACAACGCCGCCCTCATCAATCGCAACGACGTGTTGTGGCAGGTCCCCCGGCAGGAATTCGATGCGCTCATCGATGTGAACATCAAGGGCGTGGCCAACGTGATCCGTCATTTCGTGCCTGCCATGGTGAACAGGGGCGAGGGTGTAATCGTCAATTTCAGTTCCGGCTGGGGACGGGAAACGGACCCCCAAGTGGCCCCCTACTGCGCCACCAAATGGGCCATGGAAGGCCTTTCAAAGGCCCTGGCCCAGGAACTGCCCCGGGGCATGGCAGCCATACCCCTGTCACCGGGCATCATCGACACGGACATGCTGCGATCCTGTTTCGGCGCCGAAGCGTCCCGGTACCCGGGACCAGAAGCCTGGGCCAGGACCGCGGTGCCCTACCTGCTTGGGCTGGGGCCCGGGGACAACGGGCAGTCCCTCACCGTTGGCGATCGCTGAGCAAACTGATCCATGGCAAATATGGTCGCACTGGAGCGCATGCTTCAATCCCAGGGCTTCGGCAGCCGCAAGGAATGCCGGCAACTGATCCGTGACGGTCGGTTCGAGTTGGAGGGGAGGGTGGTACAGGAACCCTTCTTGAACATGGCGGTGGATGGCATGGAGTTCACCGTGGATGGCGTGGCCTGGACTTACCGGCCCCGGGCCTATGTGATGCTGCACAAGCCGGAGGGCTACGAGTGTTCCCGCTCGCCCAGGCATCATCCCGGCGTGCTAACCCTGTTGCCCGAACCCCTGGAGCGACGAGGTGTGCAGCCCGTGGGGCGGCTCGACGAGGACACCACGGGCCTGCTGTTGCTGAGCGACGATGGCGATTTCATCCACCGCCTCATCTCCCCCAGGTACAAGGTGCCCAAGGTGTATCGGGTGACCGCCAAGCACCCGGTCAGCGCGGATCAGCTAGCCGCCCTGCTCGAAGGCGTATTGCTGCATGACGAGACAGAACCGGTGGCTGCCATGAATTGCGAGAAAGTGAGCGATCGCTTACTGACTCTGACTCTGGCGGAAGGGCGCTATCACCAGGTCAAACGCATGGTGGCCGCCGCTGGCAACCGGGTGGAGGCATTGGCCCGGGTGGCCATCGGTGGCCTCGGCCTGCCGGATGATTTGCCTCCTGGTGCCTGGCGCTGGCTGGAGGCGGAAGACCTTGCCCGGTTTCAGCCGGACTGATTATCTCCTGGGGTTCAATCCGAGGCCCCGGGGCGAATCGCTCCTCGGCTGCCCTGAAGCTCTGAGAGAGCTGCTACATAGCCAGTGCGGCCCGCCGGCACTCGCACTTCAGATTCACGCCCTCGCCGGGCCGGGCACTGCAACTGAAGGCCTGGACTCCCCTGTCGCCGCAGATCTCGCGGCACTGGCTTTCCTTGTTGAGACAGGCGTCCAGGTAGGCTGGGGCGGGGGTTTCGCTGGAACTGAAGGAGATGCAGCCGGCCAGGGACAGGGCGGCGCAGGTCATGGCGAGGGAGGTCTGGGCGTTCATGGGGGCTCCGGAATGACATACACGAGACATAACGTCCGCTGCCGGCCATGGGATGACCTGAGTCCGGACCGAGTTATGTACGGGGCGATCATCCGACCATGCATCAACTCATCACCAGGCCCAGGATACCCAGGATGAACAGCACCACGCCGCCGGTGACCACGTTTGGATCGGGTTCATGGAGGTTCTGCCGTACCTGGAGTTCCATCCGGTCGATCTGGATCACGAGGGGATTCACCGCATTGATTTCCAGGCGGTAGTTGCCGGGCAGCACCTGCTGCATGAGCAGCAGGTGTTCACGGAATACAGGGTTTGAGTTGGACACGCTCTTTACCCCCAGGGCGAAGCCCAGGGGCTTGGCGGCTTCTTCCCCGCGGTACAGGGTGGCGG
The DNA here is from genome assembly GCA_024235835.1 of Thiobacillus sp. Lineage (NCBI taxonomy): Bacteria > Pseudomonadati > Pseudomonadota > Betaproteobacteria > Nitrosomonadales > Thiobacillaceae > Thiobacillus > Thiobacillus sp. The sequence continues at coordinate 559,876 of JACKLQ010000002.1, forward strand.
TGTAGAGGTCCTTGGGTGGCTTGGCATCATCCATGTTGGGGGAGAAATGACCCTGGGCCAGCAGGATCAATCCAGTGGGTGCCATGGATTCGTTCAGGCTGAAAGGCCCCGTCCGCCATGCAGGCAGACCCCCTTCCACGGATTCGGCCGGCGCCAGAGTGAGCAGGCTGGCCTGGCTGCCGGTATAGAACTTGGCATGGATCCAATAGCCAGGGGCCAGGATAAGGCCCAGAAATATGAGGGTGAAGGAAAATTTCTTGATCATGGTTCGATGTGGCTGACCGGGTTCGCCAGGAGGTGGGAAAGAAAGGCTCGTAGTTTGGCGGGTTTCAGGGGTTTGTGCAGTATGGGCATGCCAGACTTGCGAAGAGTCTGGATGGTCTCCGGCGCCGTATCGCCGGTGATCAGCGCGGCGGGAACCGGACCGAAGGCGGCCTGCAGGATGGCGATGGCCTCTATGCCCGTTTGCCCATCCTTCAGGCGATAGTCGCAGAGAATGACGTCCGGCTTGCGTCCCAGTTCATCCAATTCCCGCCGCACCTGGTCGGCATCCTCGCCGGCGGCCAGGCCAACCCCCCATTGGCCGAACACCTCCGCCATGGCCTCGAGGATGGATTCATCGTCGTCGATGAAGACCACCAGGGCATGCTCCAGGGGAACGCCCAGGGTCCTGGCAGCGGGTTTGGGCATGTCCGTCCGCTGAGCATGGCAACGTGAAAAGCGAAGATCAAAGCAGGACCCCCTGTCTACCCTGGAACGCACCTGGACGCTGCTGCCCAGGAGGCGGGCCAGGCGGGCGACGATGGCAAGGCCCAGACCCAGGCCCTTGTCGCGGTGGCGTTCGGGATTGGCCAGCTGAAAATATTCCTCGAATACCTTGGCCTGGAATTCGGCGGGAATGCCCTTGCCCGTGTCCCATACCTCCAGTCGCAACCAATCCTTCTGCACCCGGCGAGCGCCCAACAATACGCCGCCGGTGTCGGTATAGCGCAGGGCATTGGAGATCAGGTTGGCCAGGATACGCTCCAGCAGAGCCGGGTCGCTGTAGACCCATACCTTGGAGCGATGGATGATCAGTCGCAGGCCCTTGACCGATGCAACAGGGGCGAATTGACGCTCAAGGTTGTCCAGCACACGGGCCAGGGGAAAGCATTCCGGCCTGGCCTCCACTACCCCAGCCTCCAGGCGCGAGAGGTCCAGCAACGCGTTCAGGAGGTTTTCCATGGTGGTGGCCGAGGATTCGATGTGGTCCGCCAGTCGTTTTGCCTCGCCTTCAGGCACCCGTTCCTGGAGCGCCTCCACCAGGAGGGACAGGGCATGCAGGGGCTGGCGCAGATCGTGGCTGGCTGCAGCCAGGAATCGGCTCTTTGCCAGGGTGGCGGATTCAGCCTGGGCTTTCTGGGCACGCAGTTCCGCAGTAGCCTCCTCGATGCGCTGGGCCAGGATGCGCTGGTTCTCCTCCAGCCGGGAGGCCATCTGGTTGATGCCCTGCTGGAGCATGCCCAATTCTCCCGGCGAATCCTGCTGGACCCGCTCATCCAGGTTGCCCTGGGCGATCAGACCCACGGTCCGGGTAATTTCATGTAAGGGCTCACTTACAACTCCGGATAGGCGCCACGCGAGGACCAAGGCCAAGCTAATGCTCAGGAAAGCCATGCCGGCCGCTGCAAGCCCCACTTGGGAACGCGTCAGTTCAACTGGCATGCGGGTCATGGAGATGACCACGTAGGCCGTTGGCACGTGGGGTTTGGTCATGGGTTCCAGGTAGGGATCGCTCTCCTGAGGAGTCGGTGGATTAACGGGATGAGAGAAGAAGTACAAGCGTTCCTTGCGCTGCTGGAGCGGAATGGCCTGCTTGAGGTCAGGGAGGGGGCCGGGGGCCCCGCTGAGCAGTGTCCAAACCTGGCCGTCAGTGATGGCCACGGATTGGGCGCCGATGCTGTGGCGCTCCAGGTCCATCTGGCGCTTGACGTAGGGCAGGTTGCCCGTGAACAGGTCGAAAGCGATCCCTTCCGCCAGGCGCCGAACAGAATCACGGCCTTTGCTGGTCAGGGCGGATTCCGCCTCGTTGGTGCTGCGATGGGCAAAGTACGCGGCAAAAAGACCCACGGCCACGAGCAGAGGCAGCAGGGCCACGATGAGGATGCGCAGCCGCAGGCTCAGGGTAGGGGAGTTGCCAGGCGCAGCCAGCACGTGGAGCGGTGTCGCTAGAAAAGGAGCGTCCAGGTAACAGGCTAGAGGGAGTTGTGCAGCCCCATCTTCTGGGCCACCAATACCGCCTCGGTTCGATTGTTGACCTTGAGGATGCGGAAAATGGCGGCCAGATGGATTTTCACCGTACCCTCGGTCACCTCCAGGGCCTTGGCAATCTGCTTGTTGCTGACGCCCTTGGCCAGTTCCCTGAGGACGTCGATCTGTCGGGAGGTGAGGGCGGCATGGCGCATATTCTCCTGTACGTAGGGTTGGCCCTCGTTCCGGTCCAGGATGCTGGGAGGGACGTATACGCCGCCCGCCAGCACCAGTTTCAGGGCGCCCAGGATCACTTCGCTGGAGGAGGATTTGGTGAGGTATCCCAGGGCGCCGGCGGCCAGCAGTTGCTGGATATCCTCGGTCTGCTCCGAGGCGGACAACACGACCACGGGAATATCGGGGAATGCGGCACGGAAACGGGTGATGCCTTCAATACCGTCCATGCCGGGCATGTAAAGGTCCATCAGGGCCAGGTCCACACCGCCTTGCATGTAGCCTGCCTGATGCATCGCCTCGAAAGAGGAGGGATAGTCCATGGCCTCCACCAGTTCGATATCGGGCTCCAGCTTTTCCAGGACCGGCTTCAATCCCTCCCTGAACAAGGGGTGATCATCCGCCAACAATATCCGCATGAAGGCCTCCGTTGTCTACATGTTCGTCCATGCATTTGTTCTGTTCAACCGAACCTGTCCTTTTCCCGAGGAGAAGAGCAACAGGCAACCTGGACCTGGGTTCTCCGCGCTCCTGCCGCACGCGCCGTCAATTTCCAGGCCCATGCAGGTACAGGGGATTTCATCATTCCAGGCCAAGGCGTTGCCAGAGGGTGCTGGTCAGCCCCGCCTGGTTCAGCGTGTAGAAGTGCAGACCCGGCGCTCCGCCCGACAACAGACGTTCGCATTGTCCCGAGACGTAGTCCAGCCCGAAAGCCCGGATGGAGGCCGTGTCATCCAGGTAGCTTTCCATCTTGCGTGCCAGCCAGCGGGGAATTTCCGCGCCGCACATGGCCGAGAATCGGGCCAGTTGGCTGTAGTTGGAGATGGGCATGATGCCGGGCACGATGGGCAGTTCCACGCCAAGTTCGGCGCAGTCGTCGATAAAGTTGAAATAGGCGTCGGCGTTGAAGAAGTACTGGGTGATGGCGGAGTTGGCCCCCGCATCGCACTTGCGCTTGAAGTTGAGCAGGTCCTCGCGGTAATTGCGGGCCTGGGGGTGGGTCTCGGGGTAGGCGGCCACTTCGATCTCGAACCAGTCACCGGTCTCCTGACGGATGAAACCTACCAGTTCATTGGCATAACGGAATTCACCCGGGTCCGCCATGCCGGAGGGCAGGTCGCCCCTCAGAGCGACGATGTGTCGGATGCCGTGGGACTTGTAGATATCCAGGATTTCCCGGATCTTGGTCTGTGTGGAGCCCACGCAGGACAGGTGGGGGGCGGCGGCCAGGCCCTCCGCCTGGATTTCCAGCACCGTCTCCAGGGTGCGTTCCTGGGTGGAGCCGCCGGCACCGAAGGTCACGGAAAAGAACTTGGGTTTGAGCTGGGCCAGCTGGCGACGGGTCTCCCGCAGCTTGGCCATGCCCTCCTCGGTCTTGGGAGGGAAAAATTCAATGCTGTAGGTGGGCAAGGTCATGGCGCTGCGTGGTCTGTTGGGTGGGGCGATTCTAACCCAGGGCCACACCCAGGACCCGACCGATGGCCCAGGTGGCCCCCCCGGCGGCGGCGCCGATGAAGAGCATGCGCAACCCGCCCAGGAAAGCGTGCCGTCCGGTGAACAGGCTGATGGCCGCGCCCACGCCGAAAAGGGAGATGCCAGTACAGGTCAACACGCCCACGAAGGCGCTGGTACCCGAAAGCAGCAGATAGGGCATCACCGGCAGGGAGGCGCCGAAGGCAAAGGAGATGAAGGAACTGATGCCGGCGCCCCAGGGCGAGCCCAGATCATCCGGATTCAGCCCCAATTCCTCCCGCGCCAGGGTATCCAGGGCCCGGTCCGGGTCCTGCAGCAGGGTGTCGGCCATCTGCCGAGCCTGGGCGGCGTCGATGCCCTTGGCTTCGTAGATCAGGGCCAGTTCCGCCGCCTCTTCCTGGGGGTATTGGTCCAGTTCTTCCCGCTCCAGGGTCATCTGGTATTCGTGGAACTCACGTTGTGAACGCACGGAAACATATTCTCCTGCCGCCATGGAGAAGGCGCCTGCCAAGAGGCCTGCCATCCCGGACAGCAGGATCACATCGGCGTCGGCCCCGGCCCCCGCCACGCCCAGGATCAGGCTGGCGTTGGAGATGAGGCCATCGTTGACCCCGAACACGGCGGCCCGCAGGTTGCCGCCACCGGGGGACTTGTGCAGGTCGGGGTCGATCTGGTCCAGGCGCGTGGGTATGCTCCGGGGCCTGGGGCCGTGGTACAGGCTCATGCCCCGCACCTTCATGGCGGCGAGGATGCCCTTCATGGCGCGCACCCCCAGGCGGGGGATGAGCCAGCCGATGAAGCGGGTGCGCGGGTCGGGCCGGTAGGTCGCCGGAACGGCATGGCCAGCCTTGACCACGGCCTCGCCCCAGATGCCCGCCTGGCGCTCGGCCACCTGGGCCAATTCCAGGAAAAGCACCTGGCGAGGCGAACCCGATTCCGCGTCGGAGACGATGCGGTACAGCCAGGCGGAGCGCTTTTCCTCGGTCCAGTTTTCCAGTGCGTTCATAAATGGATTATCAACCAGAAGCCGGGCTGGCCAAACGACGGTATTGCACCGCCTCGGCCACATCGGACGGGCGGATCACCTCGGTGCCTGCCAGGTCGGCGACGGTGCGCGCCACGCGCAGCACCCGGTGGTAGCCCCGGGCGGAAAGATTGAGGCGGGCGATGGCCTGTTTCAGCAGGGCCAGGGCCTCGCCATCCGCCAGGCAATGGCGCTCGATCTCCTGCCCCGCGAGATGGGCGTTGGGTTTTCCCTGCCGCTGGAGCTGTATATCCCGGGCCCGTATGACACGGGCGCGAACCTCGGCGGAGCCTTCGTTATCCCCCATGCGGATGAGGTCCGCCTCGGGCAGGGCGGGCACCTCGATATGCAGGTCGATGCGGTCCAGCAGGGGACCGGAAATACGCCCCCGGTAGCGGGCCACCTGTTCCGGCGTGCAGCGGCACTTGCCCGAGGGATGCCCCAGGAAACCGCAGGGGCAGGGGTTCATGGCCGCCACCATCTGGAAGCGTGCGGGAAAATCCGACTGCCGAGCAGCCCGGGAGATGGTGATGCGGCCGTTCTCCAGGGGTTCCCGCAACACTTCAAGGGCCTTGCGGTCGAACTCGGGCAGCTCGTCCAGGAATAGCACGCCATGGGTGGCCTGGCTCACCTCGCCGGGCCGGGGCGGGTTGCCTCCTCCCACCAGGGCGATGCCCGAGGCCGTGTGATGGGGTGAGCGGAAGGGCCGCCGTCCCCAGGCCTCGGGCCGGAACACGCTGGACAGGGACAGCACGGCGGCAGACTCCAGGGCCTCCTCCTGGGTCATGGGGGGCAGGATGCCCGGCAGGCGCTGGGCCAGCATGGACTTGCCCGTGCCCGGCGGCCCGCTCATGAGAAGTGAATGGGCTCCGGCGGCGGCGACTTCCAGCGCTCGCCGGGCCGCCTGCTGGCCCTTCACGTCGGCCAGGTCGGGGTAGGGCAGGTCAGTGGTTGTTTCACGTGGAACAGCCTGGACCAGGGGCGTATGGTCCATGAGGTGGGCGCAGACCTCCAGCAGGCTCCGGGCGCCGAACACCCGGGCATCTTGGACCTGGGCGGCCTCCTCCGCATTGTCCAGGGGCAGGATGAAGGCCCTCCGGTCCTTGCTGGCGGATAGCATCATGGCGAGGGCGCCCCGGATGGGGCGCAGGGCTCCGGTCAAGGCCAGCTCGCCAGCAAACTCGTACCCGTCCAGGGCGGGGATGGGCAACTGGCCGGAAGCGGCCAGCAGGCCCAGGGCGATGGGCAGGTCGAAACGGCCGGACTCCTTGGGCAGGTCGGCGGGCGCCAGGTTGACAGTGATGCGGCGCTGGGGGAACTCGTAACCGGATTGCAGCAAGGCGGCCCGTACCCGGTCACGGGCCTCCTTCACCTCCGCTTCCGGCAGGCCCACCAGGGTGAAGGAGGGCAGGCCGTTGGCCAGGTGGGTCTCAACGACGACTTCCGGGGCCTCCATGCCCGCCAGGGCGCGGCTCCTGACAACGGCTAGCGACATATTCTCTCCCTGTCATTTTCTTTGCGGCCTCAACGCTTTCTTCGCAGTCCCTGACGGCCTGCCCAGTCCCGGGCGAACTGCTGGGCCACCCGGCCGGAGCGGCCGCCCCGCTGTATGGCCCATTGCAGGGCTTCCTGGTTCATGGCCCCGGTGGCGGAGCCACCCAGGGCCTCCACCCAGCCGGCGACGATGGCCAGGTAGTCGTCCTGGCTGAAGGGCCAGAAGGTCAGGGTCAGGCCGAAGCGGTCCGACAGGCTGACCTTCTCCTCGGTGCTTTCACCGGGCCGGATCTCGCCCCGCTCGTCGGAATTGGCTGCCGTGTTTTCAGCCATGAATTCCGCCATGAGGTGGCGCCGGTTGGACGTGGCGGCAATGAGCACGTTCTCCGGCAGCCCCGCCACGGAGCCATCCAGGGCGGCCTTGAGGGGTTTGTAGGCGGCGTCGCCGGGCTCGAAGGACAGGTCGTCCGTGAACAGGATGAAACGCCAGGGCTGGTCCGCAAGGCGCTCGGTGATGTCCGGGAGATGGATGAGGTCGTCCCGGTCCACCTCCACCAATCGCAATTTCTGTCTTGCAAAGCGAGGCAGCAGGGCCTTGATGAGAGAGGACTTGCCGCAACCCCGGCTGCCGGTAAGCAGCACGTTGTTGGCCGGCAGCCCCTTGAGGAACTGGCGCGTGTTGCGTTCCAGGGCGGACTTCTGCTCGTCGATGCGGGCGAGGGCCTCCCAGGGTGGGCAGTTGAGGGTGGTCACGGGCACCAATCGGCCCCTGCCCCGGCCTGGCTCGGCGCGCCAGCGACAGGCCAGGGCAGTGCGCCAGTCGATGACGGGTGGCGGCGGCGGCAGCCAGGCATCCAGCCGGTTAAGCAGGTCGTTGCCCCGGGCTATGAGCAGAGCCAGTTCCGGGGACACCCGGTAGACCGGGGCAGCGTCGGCGGCCTCGCCCAGGAGTTCGTCTAGCTCGTCGTAGTCTTCGCCGGGCATGTTGGTCAGGTCCGGTATTCTGCGTTGATCTTCACGTAGTCGTAGGAGAAGTCGCAGGTCCACACGGTGGCCACGACATTGCCACGGGCCAGGTCCACACGCACGTTGATCTCCGGCGCGGCCATGACCCGGGCGCCTTCCGCTTCCTGGTAGGACCCGGCCCGACCGCCGTTTTCGGCCACCAGCACGTTGCCCAGCCAGAGCCGTATGCGGTCCACGTCAAGATCGTCGATGCCCGCATAGCCGATGGCTGCCAGGATGCGGCCCAGATTGGGGTCTGAGGCGAAGAAGGCGGTCTTCACCAGGGGGGATCTGGCGATGGCATAAGCCACCTGCTTGCACTCGGCCTCGTCGCGGCCGCCTTCCACGCGCACTTCCATGAACTTGGTGGCGCCTTCGCCGTCCCGCACGATGGCCTGGGCCAGCTGGATCATGACCTCGGTGACGGCGGATTGGAGAGAGGCGAATCGGGGGTCGCCGTCGTCCATGATCACCGGTGCTGCAGTGGCGCCGGTGGCGACGAGGATGCAGGAGTCGTTGGTGGAAGTGTCGCCGTCCACGGTGATGCAGTTGAAGGACTTGTTCACGGCGTGGCGCAGGATGGCCTCCAGGGCCTCGCAGGACACGGGGGCGTCCGTGGCCAGAAAGGACAGCATGGTGGCCATGTTGGGATGGATCATGCCGGAACCCTTGGCGATGCCGGTGACAACGAAGTCCACGCCATTCAGGGCCACCTTGCGGGAGGCGGCCTTGGCCACGATGTCAGTGGTCATGATGGCTTCCGCCGCCTGGGCCCAGTTGGCCGGTTTAAGGTCGGCGATGGCGGCGGGCAGGGCGGCCACGACCTTTTCCAGGGGCAGGGGTTCCAGGATGACGCCGGTGGAAAAGGGCAGCACCTGCTCGGGCTGGATGCCCATCCGCTCAGCCAGGGCGGCGCAGGTCTGGCGTGCCCGGGCCAGTCCGTCTGCGCCAGTGCCGGCGTTGGCATTGCCGGTGTTCACCACCAGGGCCCGGATGTGGCCTTCGCCGTGGAGGTGTTCCTTGCACACCGTCACCGGCGCGGCGCAGAAGCGGTTCTGGGTGAACACGCCCACCACTTCCGAATCCGGGGCGATGGACATGACCAGCACGTCCTTGCGTCCGGGCTTCTTGATTCCGGCGGAGGCGATGCCCAGCTCCACGCCGGGCACGGGCAGGAGGGCGGCAGGGTCTGGGGTGGGAAGGTTGACGGGCATGGCGGTGGTTCCTGTAAAAGATGCGGCCATTTTAATGGGAAATATCCAGTGCCCCGGACTCGGCTTCGCCTCCTCCAGGTTACCGGGGACCACCCCGGTATCCCGGAAATGCGCCAGCGCGTCCGGGGGATGTGCCGGTCAGGTGGGTGTTTGCGGACACCAGTACACCTGGCCATCCCCGAACACCAGGGCGGTACGCACCGTCTTGTCGGGGAACAGGCCCCGGGCGGCCTGTTCGTAGCGGGCCATCTGCTCCAGGTGGGGTCCGGCCCGGCGGCCCAGGTCCACCTCCCCCAGGCCACCGGTCTTGTAGTCCAGTACCCATACCTCCGCCTCGAATTCCACCAGCCGGTCCATGCGTGCCGACCGGCCTGCCTCATCGAGGAATTCCAGCTCGTTGTGGGCGCGCAGGAACCGGGCGGAATCGAAGGCCGGGGCCAGGTCCGGCAGGGAAAGGATGGTGCTGCCCATGGCCGCGATTCTATTTGCCTCGGCTGGGGCCAGGCCGAGCTGGACCCTGGCCTGGGCTTCGTCCATGCCGTTGGTGCGATGTTCGAGCCAGGCATGAAGGAGGGTGCCCAGAGTGGCTTCCGGACCCTCCAGGGGACGGCGGCTGCCGATGCCGGGCCACCCGGCCGGTGGGGGCATGCCCGCCATGGCCTGGGCTGCAGCCATTGCCGGGGGGGCTTTTTCCCGCCAGGTCATGGCAGGCAATGCCGCCATGTCGCATTGCGACAGGGCTGAAGTTAACTGGGCCAGCCAGGATGAGTCCTCTTCCTTGCGGGACTGGACTCCGGAGACAAACAGGGCCTGTCGTGCCCGGGTCATGGCCACGTAGAGCAGGTTGAGCCGCTCGGTGTCAGCCTGTGCCTTCTCACGCTGGAACAGGGCATCCCGGCCGGGGCCCCTCCACTCCTTGGGCCCGTATAGGGAGAAATGGGCCGGGCGCTCCGCGTCGGGTGGCCAGTCCATGAGCACCCCGTAGGCCGTGTCCTGTCCCGCCGTGGCGTCGGCCTTGATGAGAAAGACCACTGGGGATTCCAGGCCCTTGGCGCTGTGGATGGTGAGCATGCGCACCCGGTCGCCGGCGGCGGCAGGAGGCTCGTCGGGACCCTCCTGTCCTGCCTTGTCCCGCAGGCGCCGCAACTCGTCCAGGTAACGGGGCAGGCTGGGATAACGCCCCCCGGACAGGGAGAGGGAAAGGCCCAGCAGGCCCTCCAGGTTGGCCTGCACGGTAGCCTGCAGGGCGGGCGGGACAGCCATGGCGTAGTGGGCGCTCACATCGCCTTGATGATAGATACGGTCCAGCAGGTCGTGGACGGGCACGGTGCCGGCCAAGGCATGCCATTCGCCCAGCAGAAGGGCGGCCCGGCGGATTGACTCGGGTGCCTGGGGCCGGTTTGCCCAGGCGGCAAGACGATCCCACCAGGAAGTCTCCTCATCCTGGGCCAGGGCCAGGAGGTCCTGGTCGCCCAGGCCGAAAATGGGGGATTTCAGGGCATGGGCCAGAGCCAGGTCGTCCCGGGGATCCACCAGGCAGGTCAGAAGGGCGGTGAAGTCCCGGGCCTCCAGGGTGTTCAGCAGTTCCCCCCGGCGGTCCGTGATGTAGGGAATGCCTACAGCCTTGAAGGCATCCTCGAAGACCTGGATATCGGCCCTTTTGGCATAAAGCAGGGTGATGTCGCCATATCGGGCGGGGCGGGGCGGGGTGTCCCGGATTTCCAGCCGGCCGACGATTTCATGGATGCGACGGGCCACCCAGGCGGCTTCATGGCTTCGCCGATGTGGGGGACTGAAAGGGGGCGTGGTCAGTGGAAGGCGGCATTCCCCCGGCGCCTGGGGCACGCCATCTGCGGGATCGGTAGCGAATAACTCGCACCAGCCGGGCAATTGGGCCTGGTGGGCCGTGTGGGCGGCAAACCCTGCGTAGTCCGGGCGCTGGGCGAACACCGCGTTCACCCAGGCCACCACCCGGGGTGCGCAACGGCGCGTCTCGTTCTGGGGGAAGTGCCGGGCCCCATAATGTTCCGCCAGCCAGGCACCCGCAGCCTGGAACAGGCGGGGCTCGGCACGACGGAAACGGTAAATGGATTGCTTGGGGTCTCCCACTAGGAAGACCGTGGGATGGCTGCCGTCCTGTCCGTAGGCATCCAGCCAGGCCCTGAGAATGCCCCATTGCAAGGGGTTGGTGTCCTGGAACTCATCCAGCAGCAGGTGCTTCCAGCGGGCATCCAGCTTGATGAATACGGCCGCCGCAGCCGCTTCGTCAGAGAGCAGCCGGGCCACTTCCATCTCGGCGTCGGTAAAGTCCATGGCCCCCTGATCCGCCTTGAGGCGCTGGAAATGCTCCAGGTAAGCCAGCCCGACGGTGAGGCCCAGGCGGTTTAAATGCAAGGCACGTTGCTCGGCCAGACGCTGGCGTGCTCGGACCAGTTCCTCCGCCAACTGCTGGTGGAGGGCCACATAACGTTGTGCCGCCTCCGGGCCCAGGTTGCCATCCAGCGTCCGGGTGAGCCTGAGCACCCGGGGCTCCCCATCGGTGAGCAGACAGCGGCAAAGGTTCTCGAAGCAGGTATCCCGGCACGTGGACCAAGCGTCAAGGGCGGCGTCTAGCGATTGGGCGCGCTTGGCTTCCGACTTCAGCCGCCCGGCTTCCTGGCCGAGGAGCTGGCGATATTCCTCCACATGGGCCGCCAGGCCCGGCTGATTGAAGAGATCGTCCAGGGGGGATGCCTCCTCGGTGACGCCCAATAGCGTCTCCAGGTCAGCCTGGGCCCGGTCCCTGTCGGCGCCATGGGCCCACCACTCCGCGCGCCGTTCAAGCAGGGCATCCAGCAGATCGCGGAAACTGCCCAGGGGGAAGTGGTGTGCCAGTTCCTCGAAGGCTTGGACTGGGGGCGTGCCTGGGGTCTTGCCCAGTGACTCGGTGAAATCGAACCAGGCCTCCTCCCCCAGGAGGGCAGGGTGCTCCACCAGTTCCTGCGCGATCTGCCGGGTCAGGGGGGCATGGTCCAGGAGATGAAAGAACCAGCCATGGAATGTCGTGATGAGGGGGCCCGGGCGGGCTGTCAGCACCGCCTCCAGCAGGCCGCGTGCACAGGGCAGGGCCGCCCGGGCATCTTGCTCGCCCAAGCCACGTTGCATGAGGAAATCCATGGCCTGGTCATCAGGCAACAGGGCCAGGTCCTGGAGCCACGCATCCAGCCGAGCCCGCATCTCTTCCGCCGCCTTACGGGTGAAAGTGATGGCCAGCAGTTCGGACGGTTCGGCGCCCGCCAGCATCAGCCGCAGCATGCGGGACACCAGCAGCCAGGTCTTGCCGCTGCCGGCGCAGGCCTCGACTATAGAGCTATGGCTGGGATCAAGGGCGGCGAGAAGTTCGGGGGCATCCATCGGCCCCAATTTAACGGCACGGCCGGAATTAGAAAACTCGGGCGATGGGATGCGGGAATACGGTCAGGGCTATTGGGGCTTGGACGGGAAATCGTCGAAGACATCCGAAACCCTGCGCACGCGCCACAGGTAGTAGAGCGCCAGGAGAGAGAGGCCCATCTGGACCAGCAGAAAACGGTCCTTGGTGGTGAGGGCGTAGCTTGCCCAGAGCGAGGCGTGCACCTGGGAGTACAGCAAAAGCAACTGGGAAACCAGGGACAAACTGAGCAGCCATTTCCCCAGCCGCCAGATATGCCGCCACGCGTTGCCTGAATCGGGCAAACGCTTGACCCACGCCCCGATGACCAGGGCGGCGGGCAGGCCGCACAACAAGGAGAAGGGCGTGGCGTAGTGTTGTAGGGGCATGAACGCCACCTGCAACTTGGGGCTCGGGTTATAGGCCAGCAGGATGAACACCAGGGGCAAGGTGCAGTAGATCATGATCGCGACCAGCAGGAAGGTGGGCTTCAGGGCCAGGTAGCGGTCGAATGATTCGGGGGGGTAAGCCCAATCCATCCTAGGGTGATTTACCGTTTAGGGGATTTCTTAGGGTTTTCAGCAGAATTAAGTGGCTTATGCAGGTAAACAACCAACCCTTCTGTAGCCATATCGATGAATTCCTTGCTGTAGTTGTGCTCGATCAAACGCCACTTGAAAGCATGGCTCAGTCGCGTACGCCCAATGAGCCCGAGTTTGTTGTTGTAGCGGAAGGACTGGGCTTCCCCATAGAGACCCTCAAGGATGTTGGCAATTCGATTGGCAGATATTTTATGGTCGCCAGGCTTATCCAAGGAAGGCGGGTAGAGCAGGGATAAGCGATTTGCCAGGTTGGAACCGAACTCAGCGCTGGCTTTGCCTAGCAGGTTGTTAAGTAGTCTTAATACCATACAGAGTGCCGTAAAGTGACAGTGGCCTGACGAAAATTGTCAGGCCACTGGTTCTAGAAAAAGCGAAGATCAACCGGCGCAAGTGCCAGGGGCGTACTTGGTGGGGGTCATCGTGCAGCTCCAAGCCACGACGTTTGTGGGGGCAACCGCGCTCACGCTGGGGGTCATCACAATTGAAATGTGGTCCGCTGCCGCTACGCCAATGGCAGCATCGATGCCGACGACACCAATGATGCCGTTCGTTACGGAGACTGCGGCGACGTATTGAGTAGCTCCGGCAGCCAGGCCATCAATATCCACCAGATCCCTGCCACTCTGGACTTGTTCGGCAACGGCGGTGCGCATCGAAGAGGCGGCTAGGATCAATTCCGAGGCACGCGCCTTGATGCGGTAGTCCGTGTACGCGGGCACGGCGATGGCGGCAAGAATACCGATGATCGCCACGACGATCAGCAGCTCGATCAGGGTAAAACCCTTTTGCATGGATTTCTTCATAAGAGACTCCTTGTGTTGTGGGGCCGATGTGGCACTGGCCTTAAGCAAGCTTCATGCCTCATTTCGAGGGCACTGCAACCATGCTGACAATGCTACCTGGACTTGCTGGAGGACGGCATCCCAGTCACCTGGCATGGGTTGACGGAACATGCGGGTCGAAGGGTACCAAGGCATGCTGGGTGAAGTGAGGCCATAGCGCCATTCTGGAACGTGGGGGGTTAACACCCAACAGGGTTTGCCCAGCGCACCGGCATAGTGGACTGTGGTGTTGCAGACAGTGATCACCATATCCAGTGCACAGATGAGGGCGGCGAATTCGTCGAGATCGGCCATGGCCTCGGGGAAATTGAGAATATCCAAGCCTTGCTTGCCAGCAAATGCGGAGATTTCCTCGGCCACATCACCATATTGAAGGTTCACGAAGCGGGCGTGCGGATCACAGAGTAGGGGAGCTAGCTGATCGAGCGCGAGTGAGCGTATGGCCTGGCGGGTTCTTTGCAGACCTCCACGCCAGGTGAAACCAATGGCTGGACGGCCTGTTCCCAGGCGCTCTCGCCAGTAGGCGACCCTTTCGCGATCCGCCGACAGATAACCTCGATGCTTGGGGAATGCCTCTCGGTTCCGCCTGAAATAATAAGGAAGGTCGGCAATGGGCAGGTAATAGTCAGGCTCCAGTCCCGCAGGCAGCCAGTCGAAGTTTTTTTGCCCACTGGCGAAGACCTGGATCTCGGGAAACGAGCGGGCGAGGGTTCTCTCCACGCGTTCATGCGCCTCCAGTAACACCCGCTTGGGGTGGAGCGCCAGGAGGTCGGGCAGGCAGGAGGTGAACATCACCTGGTCTCCCAGCCCTTGTTCGGCCAGTATCAGAATGGTCTTTCCGGCGGGGTCTTCGCCTTGCCAATGGGGATAGGGCAGCAGGCGTTGGTGTTCGGCATCCAGCAGCGCGCGGTGCCGATAACCTTCCCAGCCGGCCGCGTAATCTTCATTCTGAAGTTGCAGCATCCCCAGGAAAACCTGAAAACCCGCGGAAGTGGCTTCATGCTGCTGGGCCTGATGAACCAGCTTCATGGCTTCATCGAAATTGCCAAGATAGGCATGGGAGACTGCGCGACTTGAAAGAAGAAAAGGAGCCACGGAGGGCGCCTGGGCTTCCACCCGGTCGCAGGTGGCCAAGCATTCAGGGTAGCGACAGGCGTTTGAATATGTGAATGCGAGTTGGATGAGGGTTTCCGGTTTGTCGGACAGGGCCGCGGCCCGTTCGGTTGGAGCTACCGCGTCATTGACTTTGCCAAGATCGCGCAACACCTGGCCCAGCCCGAGCAGGGCCTCCACATGGTCGGGGGATCTGGCCACGACGCGTTCGTAAATATCACGCGCCAAGCGAAGCTGGCCAAGCTGCGAGGCAATTTTGGCTTTCAGCACGAGCAAATCCACATGTTCATGGTGGTGCGCCAGGGCGATGCGCAGGATGTCGCGGGCATCCTCGACACGCAAGGCATTCATATGGGCTTGAATTAGGCGGGAGGCGAGGTCCACATCATCGGGATGCGCGCTGAACTGAGATTCCAGCCGGGATATGTCATCGCTCGAGAGGCCATAGCTTGGTGGACGGTCATGTGCGTGGGGATGCAGTTCGATTACGCCAGCCTCGGCGTCGAAATGGGTTGAATAGTCCGGTGGAGCGGCGAAAAGGGCCAGATTTTGTTGCGCGGGTTCATAGTCGGGGTCAAGTTCCAGCGCGCGCCGGATATGGCGTAAGGCATCGTCGGTGTCGCCAAGGACCTGGAGGGCAATGGCAAAATTATTTAGCGCGGGAACATTTTCAGGGTCGAGCAGCACGGCCTGGCGGAGGGTGTCACGCGCGGGGCCGTAAGATTTCGTGGCGATTTGGCACAAGCCTAGCTGGGCCAGGTAACGCGCAGTTCTTTGACTGAGATTGCAGGCGTATTGCGCTTGAGCCAAGGCATCGAAGTAGCGGCCCGATTCGTAGTATGTAAGCGACAAACCATAATGTGCCATGGCAAGTCCTGGTTTCTCACGGAGCGCTTTCATGAAGAGGTCTTCCGCCTCCGCTATGTGCTTGAGGTGGTATTCCACTTCTCCAATGAGGGCCATGACTTCGGGTGCCTGGCCTGCCTTACCAAGCAGAGGCAGGAGCAGGGCATGTGCTTCCTGCGCGCGTTTCTCCCGAATCAAACGGCGGACTTGATCTGGAATGGATTCTTTTATTGTTTCCGTTGCAGGAAACAAAATAGACTTAAACGTTCGCAAAAGCATGGACAAATTTGGTTTCGTTCAGGGTATGCGACAGATCAATGGCTTTGGTTTGAGTCCACCCATTGGCCCAAGGCAATCCATGCCCAATAACTGTTGACGTTCGCACGCGAAGCGGAATGTAAGATGTCATAGGCCTTCGTTCTGTCCCGGAAGGGGTACCAATCATGCAAGGTTTCATCGGCTGCGCGCGCCATTTCAGCAAAGAACTCGGCATGTTGATGCATGAAGGCAGGAGGCATGCCGAAACCGCGCTTGTCATGGCGAATCAGGGAATCTGGCAGATAGCGAGCCAGGACAGCACGCAACGCTAGCTTGAGTGTGCCGCCAGAAGCGCACAGTGAGGCAGGCAGTCGAGAGGCTGTGGCAAGGATGGCGGGACTGAAAAATGGGGTCCGGACCTCCAATGCATGGCGCATGCTCATGCGGTCCACCTTGGCTAACACGGCACCAGGCAAGTAGCTGTGTAGGTCCACCAAGCGCAGGCGATCGAATGCGTTCAAATCATGACGCGCGATGACGGCGGTAAAGCGTGAAAGAAAACGCCGCCGAAAATTTAGAGCCTGTTCAGGGAAGGCAAGGTCCAATTGATGCCATGGAAAAACTGGCAACAAACGTGAGAAATAATCATTGAGGGTTTCAAAGGGGTTATTCGGTGCTTCAGATGACTGGGAGGCGCCGAGATAACGGCCATACCCACAAAACAATTCATCACCGCCATCACCTGAAAGTGCCACTGTTACCTGGCGACGCATCTGTTCTGAAAGAAGGAGGGTAGGGACGCAACTACGGTCACCATTGGGTTCGTCTAGATAGGTACCGAAGCGGGAAATGGTAGAAAGCAGATCGTCCTGAGTGATCAGGTAGCGAGTAAAAGGGAGGCCGAGCGCCTCGGCAATTTTTTCTGCAGACGTTGTTTCGTCTTCCTCTCCCATAAACCCCGCGCTATAACAGTGCAGTTCCTTGCCTAGGCGACGGGCGCCCAAGGCACATACGAGACTGGAATCAACGCCGCTGGAGAGCCATGCGCCGAGAGGTACATCAGCGATGAGCCTGCTGCGGATCGATGCGACGAGCGCTTCTTCCAATGTGTCCAGGTAGGACTCCTTCTCGTAAGGACCGCGTTGATTTGAAAGGTCGAAGGCAAAAAAGGACCGTTCATTGATAGACCCATCCTGCGAGATTGTGCATACCACACCGGGCTGAACGGCATGAATACTGCCGAACAAGGTATTGGGGGCGGGAATGTACCGCAGCGCGAAATATTCATAGAGGCTGGTTTCGCTGACTTCGCGCGAAACACCTGGCAAGCTCAATAGAGGCCGGAACTCCGAAGAGAAGCCGATATAGTCGGTGGTGTGGGCATAGAACAGGGGTTTCTCGCCTAGCCTGTCCCGAGCGAGTAGCAAGTTCCCCGTGTGGGTGTCGAAGAGGGCAAGGGCGAACATCCCATCAAGCCGTTCGAAAACTGAATAGCCCCAACGGGCGTACCCTTCCAGCAGAACCTCACTGTCCGAAGTGGTACGGAAAATCGAGCCGGTTTGCTCCATTTCACGTCGCAATTCGGGAAAATTATAGATTTCACCGTTGTAGCTCAGTACGAACCGCCCACCCGAGCTTTGCATGGGCTGATTGCTACGTGCATCAAGGTCGATAATAGAAAGGCGACGATGGCCCAGCACAACTCGGTGGGAAGGGTCAATCCAAATACCTTCGGCATCAGGCCCCCGGTGGGCCTGGAGGTGGCAAAGTCGCCGTACAATGGCTTCAGCATTCAGCGCGGAATTATTGGTTGGGGTGGTGGAAATCAGGCCTGCGATACCGCACATGACTTAGCTCCGTTTTATGACCAGGCCTTGACCCGTGGGTGATTCGAACACAAAGTGGCTACGTGAGCTAAAAAATTCCGTTTCACGTATATGGCTTTCCGCATAGCGTTTGAAGCCATAGTCATCCAAGATGAGGATACCGCCAGGGACAACGCGATCGAATAGGATTTCCAAAGCGGCAATTTCGGCATCCGCTTCATTCAAGTCTATTTGTGCAAATGCTATATGATCAGGCAAGCCTTTTTGAAAACTATGCGGAACTGCGCCTGAAATGACATGGACGTTGATCCGGTCCGCGAACAGATCGCATACCGTGCCGTACAGGTTTGGTCCATGGGCGGACTTTCGACTTTCCGGGGTTGGGTTATCGAACAGATCATAAAGGTAATAATGCTTATTGGACTTTTCGAAGCGTATATATCTGCTTACAATGTCAACAGTGCGTCCGTCGTAACAACCCAGATCTACAAAGTCCCCTGGCAAATTCATGCAAGTGCGGGCGGCCCAACAGAGCATGTAAACGCGCCAGATGCGTGCCCGCAAAACGCTATCCTCACGATAAGGGGCGAAAGCCGAAGTAAATTCTAGGTCGGTCAGGAAACCCAGGTTTCGAAACCAGACGAACTGGTCATCAGCAAGCAAAGCGCTAGAGCCAGGAGTATTGGCGGCAGTGGCCTGCGCACAGGCAACAAGGTGATTGGCGAAAGCGGTGCGAGAATCCGGTGTCGTAAAGGGGGCCTCTCGATACATCTTGTTGAACATGGCGAATTGAGGTTGTAGGAACTCAGAGCTGGCCTTTCTCCTTTCAATATATGCACGGAACTGTTCGATAACATCCTTGCGTGATCCCTTTAGATGAACAAATATTTTTTCGTTGAGCTTCTCTGCTCGCAAAGAAGCGCCGTATTCATGAGAATAATTGAAGACTTCGCACGGTAGGGGGCGAATTCGTGTGCCATCAATGCTGAGAGTTCGGTAAGGGGAAAATGGGGCTACATTATAGGTAATCGCATTGAGGCTAAGTTGGCCACCACGCCATTTACGGATGTCTCCATAAAATGTCTGTGTGGCCGAATCCTCGGCAAGAGCTTCATAGGTGGATAAATAGCGTAGGAAAAAGGCCTTCACGGACTCGGTCCGTTCCGAACGAGCAATGATTACACCCTCATTTACTGGCATGAGACCCGGTATATCACGGGTTGTTATGGCGACATCGAAGTCAGCCTCAAGATAAGGCCTGATGTCTGCATTCAAGAAAGCGTCGCTGTCTAAAAAGAGTGTGTCATTTGCGAAAGCGGTTGAATGGGTGTAAGCGCACATGGCAAAAACACGCTCATACATGGGCCGCTCGGTATCTAGGTCAAGTTCAACAACGCGAACGTGTCTTGATGCGAATCTTTTTAATGGAGAATTAATTTGAGTGACTAGGTAGACCGTGTAATCTGTGAGCCAGGAATGAATACATTTGAGGAAAGTGTCGATGACGACTTCATAGTCATACCTTGATGCATCAAAAGCAACGTCTCGGTAATTTAGTTGACTTCTTTCGCCTAGGTCTACGTGGTATACAAATATGTTGGGAGAGTTTACATTATCAGAGGTGAACGTGCCGAAGCGTTCCGCCATCGTATGCAATCTAGATGTAGCTTGATGAGAGATGGTGTTCGTGCACAGTGTCGCGGCATGTTCTATCAGACTCACTAAGTTATCAGTCTGATGACTTGACACAGCCATCTCCTCACTAACCGCAGGTGGTGGAGAGGTGGGATATGAAGCGAAGTACCGCTTAATTATTTTCAGCAACATGAGGTGCCTTGATTCCTTCGGATTAGATAGAGAGGAGTTTTAAGCCGGCTTCATTGAGAGCTTTTTCGTCAAGCCCAACGCGAAAGATGGGGGTTTCAGTCCATATCATTGGGATACTGAAATCGAAGTGTTATTGGCTGTGGATAATCGATACTCCCAATAAGTCAGAACTCGAAATGTGTCTGTAAAAACACATCGATGATGCGCCCTACCACCTCTTCCTTTACGTGCAGTCGGTCCCGTGCTTGGTAGGCTGTGTCGCCGATTCCCCAGACAATTTCGAAGGAGGGGAAATAATGTACCCAGTCCAATTCACGGCAGATCTTTGCAGCCACGGCTCGCAGAGTGCACTTGCTTTCATAGTTGTTCACGAAGATGTCATGGGGGCCGAAGCTCCGTTGCAGTGGCACGGGGGAAACGGTGAGTACCACCTGGATGGCAGGGTTGATCTGGCGCAACAGGGCGAAGGCCCGGCGCAGGTTGGCCAGGTTCTCCTCATAGTCGCTGGCATGGAACTCGGTTTCCTTCAGGCCCGCGCCACCCCCGTAGACGGGGATCTGGTTGCACACCAGTCCATTGTTCTTCTTGCGGAAGACCTCGGTCATCCCCAGGGTCATGACCAGGACGTCGGACTGCGCCATACCTTCCTTCATGACGGTGTTGATCTGGTCGATGGCGGACCATAGGTCGGCCTCTGTTTTGCCGAAGACCAAGCGGCGGTAGGGGTCCTGCCAGACGCTGCCGTCTTGCCGCATGGTGAGCTTGCCGTTCTCGATGGTCCGGCCCTTGAGGGGCCATATGTCGTCCCGGTCCTGTACCCATAGGCCGGCGGCACGCTCGATCTCCTGGCGGATGGAAAAGGTGTTGTAATAGTTCATGTGCTCCCGCTGGGGCAGGGTGTCGATCTGCATGCGGTCCGGGTCCAGCCGAATGCGGCTGTATTCCGGATAGCAGGTCACGTACCGGGAGGTGAGAGCCTTGCGGATCTCCTCCGCGAAGCAGCTACCGATGGTGAAGAACTTCTGCCCCGTGTTGAAGACGTGCTTGTTGCCCACCGTGAGGATGCCGGACTTGAACAGCACCTCCCACTTCTTGTTGGGGTGGTCGGCAGGGACAAGTTTGTTGAAGAACATGGCGGAGCCTCGGGTTTCCTTATCCGCGCGGTTCGGCTTTCAGCACGTGGGCCTCCTGCCCCGTCTTGCCGGAACGGCCCAGCACCTGGCCGGTGCCGAAGCCCCGGGGGTTGAGGCCGCAGCCGTGGCAGATCTCGGTCTGATCCTGGATGAAGCGCCGGATCCAGGCATGGAGGGAAGGCTGCTGCCAGGCCTCCTGGAACGTCAGGTCCACCAGGTTCACGCGGCCGAACTGCTCCGGGTCGAAGGTGGTGCAGCAGGGGGTGAGGAAGCCCTCCACGGAGATGGCGGGGCGGAACCAGGGGGCGGTGCATATGTCGCCCTTGGGACGGGCGAAGTTGGGCGGCAGGATCTTCATGCCGGGTACCCTGGGCAGCACGGCGGCCAGGGCATTGAGGAACTCCAACCGCTGGGCCTGGCTCATGAGCCCGTAGGGGTCGCCGAAGTCCTGGAATTCCTGCATGTGCACCGGCGGGGCTCCCAGGGCATGAAGTTTCAGCAGGGTGGCGGGGATGTCCCTGTAGTTGACGGCGCTCACCACCATGGAGATGTGCACCGGCAGGCCTGCGGCCAGGCAGCCGCCCACCTGCCGCTCCAGCTTTTCCACCTTGGTGCCGAACCGCATCTGGTCGGCGATGCCCTGGTCCAGGCTGTCCACGGACACCCAGAATTCGTCCAGACCGGCCGCCACGGACTGGGCGTAGTAGTCCACCGTGCGGGACAGGGCGTTGGTGGTCATCTTCATGCGCCCGAACTTGCCACTCTGCCTGGCCATGGCCACCAGCTCGGTGAACTGGGGGTGCAGGGTGGGCTCGCCGATGCCGTGGAGGGTGACGAACTCGGTGAAGGGGATGTGATCCAGGATGCGCTGGAAGCGCTCCAGGGGGATGTGCAGGTCGGCCCAGGCCCCCTGGGCCATGGCCGTGGTGCGGGGACAGCCCGCGCACTTGAGGTTGCACAGGGTGGTGATCTCGATGGTGAGCTTGGCCAGGCGCTGGGGGGCGGCGAAGGGGTTCACGGCAAATTGCTCCTCAGTCGCGGAAGAAGAACACGCCTGCCTCGTCCTTGAGGAAGCGGTTGAAGCCCGAGTCCTTCATCACGTCGTGGATGGCCATGTGCTGGGGGTCTTTCTCGTCGATCTCGATCATGATGCTTTTGAGTCTGGCGTCCGCCAGGGTTTCCCGGGCGCCGGCCACGATCTTGGGTTCGATGCCGTCCACGTCCACCTTGATGTGGTTGGGCACGACGCCGGTGTTGCGCACGAACTCGTCGATGGACACCGATACCGCCGCCTGGGGAATCACCGCGTGCCAGAGTTCTTCTTCGCTGGGGCGGGCGTCGCCGTAGTTGTTGAGGGACTTGCCGGCCGTGATGGCGGACAGGTAGAGGTTGTCGAAGCCCAGTTTGTCAGACACCGCCAGGGGATAGGCATGCACCCGTTCCTGCAGGTCATTGGCATAGACGTTGTGGACCAGGGTGTAATAACTGGCGAAATGGGGCTCGAAGGCGTAGACCCGGCACCCGGGCACCACGGCGGCCATGAGGGCGAAGACCCCGTTGTTGCTGCCCACGTCGAAGAACACGTCATCCCGGTCGAACGCGAGAATCCATTTGTTCGTCATGGGCTCGCGGCGCTCCAGGCTCAGGGCGAAGTAGAGGCATTTTTCATTGAGGATAGCGAATCTGATTTTGTGTCCGCCTACGCTCACGCTTACCAAAGGCAGGGATGCCTCATAGTGCCGGGCTGTATGCCGAAGTTCTTCTAAAACCTTCTCATTGTCTTGGAGGGGTGCCGTAGGTTTAGTGAAAAGCGATTTGATGATGTTTGACAACATTTGACTATATCCCCATGCCTTATCTGATCATGGTCCTGGAGGCTTAGGTTGGCTAACCTGACTGACAAGCCTCCGGCCATGTCGCTACTACCCCTACCACGCCGAACTGTTCAGCCCGAACTGGCTTGTCATCTTGGGTATCAATCCACTGGCTGTGGATGGTTCGTGCGAACAGGCGGGCCATGCTCCATTCGAGGTAATGTGCTTCCTTGGCCAGGATGCTAAGTGTGGAGATGAAATGACCGATAACCGTCATCCGGGCGATTAACAAGGAAATTCCCGTGGAGGCGGCCTGCATAAGTATGGGCTGCAAGGAGGTTTCCAGGCCAAACTCTTCCACTGCGCTGCTACGGATGATTTCACTGGCTTGTGGGGTGAGTCGCATGAGCCGCATTCTATGCCATGGAAATGACTCGATTGGGTGAGGCGGTCGCTTAAGGCTCACGCTTGGTATCTATCCCGCCAAACATCCTCCCCTTCCTGGCCCTCCACTTCAACCATACCCGCAGCCTCCGCAGATCCTGGTCAGGCAGGCAGTCCGGGAGGAGGAGGTGTTGCCGGGTACGTCCTCTGTCGCCCAGGCGATAGCGGAGTACGACGATCCAGGGCAGGATGGCCTGCTGGAGGCCCAGCGCGGATGGTAGGCGTGCCCCATGCATTTGGATGGCGAACTGCCCGTCCCGGTGGAAAGCCAGCGTCAGGGAGTGTGGGGTCCTGAGCCGCCAGGTGCCGCTGGCCAGGAGTAACAGGCCGAGCATTGCCTGGAGGTGAGTGGTCAAGTCCGACAGCCAGAGGGCAACCAGGCCGATGGCGTGCATGCCCAGCAGGCCGTTTCGCAGTGCCTTCGAGGGCGCTGCGACGAGGGTGAGTGGCAACGGAAACATCGTCGATCAGGGCTTCAGATCTGCCTGTTCGATCAGGGTCCGCACATACCTGGAAGGTATGGCGTAGGTGATGCCGGTGGGGTCCTTCAACGCATTTTCCTTGGCCCCCTTCACGAACACCGCATTGATGACGCCTATGACCTCGCCGGTTTCGCCGTCGTACAGTGGGCTGCCGCTGTTGCCGGGGTAGGCTACGGCGTCCAGCTGGAACATGAGGAAGGGGTCATCGGCCTGGCGGATGAGCTTGGGCGTGAGCTTCTTCACGCTGGAGGGGGGGCTGTAGATGGGGGCGATGGCGGCCAGGCCGGCACGGTGGGTGGCGGGGTAGAGACCGAGTGCGGCGCCGACGGGGAAACCGGTGAAGTAATAGACCTGTCCTTCCCTTACGTCCGAGAAGCGACCCAGGCGCAGGGCCGGCAGCGGTGTGCCTTCCAGGCGCAGGAGGGCCAGGTCGTGCTCCACGTCCCTGGCCGCCACTTCGGCCTTTCTGGTGCGCACTTCGGCGCCGTCACGGATGAATACGGCCAGGGATTCGCCCTTTTCCTCCTGCATGATGGAGGGCAGCACGTGGGCGTTGGTGATGACGTGCCGGCCGTCGGCCACCACGAAGCCCGTGCCCATGAGGCGCACGCGGGGTGCGGCAAGGGGGTGGAAGGTGCCGACGCCGACGATGGCAGGCTTGATGCCGGGCAGCAGGGTCACGATATCCGCCCTGGCGGGAAAAACATTCAATAAAAGGCAAGTACAGACCGATAGTAGGGCTTGGACAAGGTGAATCTGCATGAAGAAGTCCTGTTTTGGTTGCCGCATTGAAGCATGGCCCATGATGCCATGGACCTTAACCATTAGAATGCCCCTGATTTTTATCATCCTGCTATTGTGATTAAAGGAGTTGTCATGACCACTGTCGCTGTTGTGGGCCTGGGTTATGTGGGCCTGCCCTTGGCTGTCGAGTTCGGCAAGAAGTACGAAACCATTGGCTACGACCTGTCGGAAGCCAAGATCGCCCATTACAAGAACTACTGCGACCCCACCGGCGAGGTCAGCAGCGAGGATCTCAAGGCGGCCACCCGGCTGACAGTGAGCACCGACCCCGCCAGCATCGGCCAGGCCGACGTCATCATCGTCGCCGTGCCCACCCCCGTGGACGAGGCCCACATCCCCGACTTCTCTCCTCTGGTGGGCTCCAGCACCACTGTGGGCAAGCACATGAAGAAGGGCGCCATCGTGGTGTATGAATCCACGGTCTACCCCGGCGCCACCGAAGAAGTCTGCATCCCCCTGCTGGAGCAGCACTCCGGCATGAAGTGGATGCAGGACTTCCACGTGGGCTACTCCCCCGAGCGGGTGAACCCGGGCGACAAGGAAAGAACCATCACCCGCATCGTCAAGGTGGTGTCCGGCGACGACGAAGCCACACTGAAGACCGTGGGCGACCTGTATGAATCCGTCATCGTCGCCGGCGTGCACCGGGCCAGCTCGATCAAGGTGGCCGAGGCCGCCAAGGTCATCGAGAACACCCAGCGGGACCTGAACATCGCCCTCATGAACGAGCTGGCCCTGATCTTCGACCGCATCGGCATCGACACCCTGGAAGTGCTCCAGGCCGCCGGCACCAAGTGGAACTTCCTGCCCTTCCGCCCCGGCCTGGTGGGCGGCCACTGCATCGGCGTGGACCCGTATTACCTGACCCACAAGGCCGAGGCCCTGGGCTACCACCCCCAGGTGATCCTGGCGGGCCGGCGCATCAACGACGGCATGGCCGCCTGGGTGGCCCAGCAGACGGTGAAGAACATGATCAGCAACGGCAGTGCCGTGAAGGGCGCCAAGGTCATCGTCCTGGGCCTCACCTTCAAGGAAGACTGTCCGGACCTGCGCAACTCCAAGGTGGCGGACCTGGTGAAGGAGCTGCAATCCTTCGGCTGCGACGTGGCCGTGCACGACCCCATCGCCGAGAACCACGAGGCCGAGCACGAATACGGCATCAGCCTGACGCCCTGGGACAAGCTGCCCACCGACGCCGACGCCATCGTCGCCGCCGTGTCCCACAAGCAGTACAAGGCCATGCCCCTCTCCGACATCCTTGGCAGGCTGAAAAAGGGCGGCGTGTTCACCGACGTGAAGTCCGCCTACGATCCGGTGGCCATTCGTGCTGCTGGGGCTACCCTCTGGCGGATGTAATGCAGGCGCAAGGCACAAGGTTCAAGGGACAAGGAAATTCAGTCGCCCCGCACGCCGGTTACTGACGGGCTTACCTTGTATCTTGCATCTTGAATCTTGCACCTGGCTCTTTCCATGACCGCCTACTCGGACCTCCTCGAAAACCTCCCGAACCAGCCGAAAACCTGGCTGATAACCGGTGTTGCCGGTTTCATCGGCAGCAACCTGCTGGAGCGCCTGCTCACCCTGGACCAGCACGTGGTGGGCCTGGACAACTTCGCCACCGGACACCGCCACAACCTGGAGCAGATCCGGGCGGCGGTGACGCCGGAGCAATGGGCCCGTTTCATGTTCATCGAAGGAGATATCCGCACGCTGGCGGATTGCCGCCAGGCCTGCGCCGGGGTGGACTACGTGCTGCACCAGGCGGCCCTGGGCTCAGTGCCCCGCTCCCTGGAAGACCCCATCACCACCAACACCGCCAACATCGACGGCTTCCTAAACATGCTGGTGGCGGCGCGAGACGCGAAGGTGGCCCGCTTCGTCTACGCGGCCTCCAGCTCCACCTACGGCGACCACCCGGGCCTGCCCAAGGTGGAGGACGTCATCGGCAAACCCCTGTCGCCCTATGCGGTGACCAAGCTGGTGAACGAGCAGTACGCCGACGTGTTCACAAGGGCCTATGGCTTCCGTACCATCGGCCTCCGGTACTTCAACATCTTCGGCGCCCACCAGGACCCGGAGGGCGCGTACGCCGCCGTGGTACCCAAATGGACCTCGGCCATGATCCACAACGAGCCCGTGTGGATCAACGGCGACGGCGAAACCAGCCGGGACTTCTGCTACATCGCCAACACGGTCCAGGCCAACCTGCTGGCGGCCACGGCGGAAAACGAGGAAGCCACCAACCAGGTCTACAACGTGGCCGTGGGGGACCGCACCACCCTGAACGACCTGTTCGAGGCCATCCGCACCACCCTGGAGCCCCGCTTCCCGCATCTGAGAGGCTTCAAGCCCAGCTACAGGGACTTCCGCGCCGGCGACGTGCGCCATTCCCTGGCGGATATCTCCAAGGCCCGTACCCTGCTCGGCTACGCGCCCAGCCACCGCATCAAGGAAGGTCTGGCGGAGGCCATGGACTGGTACGTGCAAGACCTGACCGGGCGTTGATGCGGACGGGCGGGGCTGGCAGGACATTCCTCGTTGGGCATCACCCTGGCGAAGGCCGGGGTACAGGGAGTTGGCTACGCATCTGGATTTCGGCCTTCGCCGGCATGACGATTTGGTGTTCGGCCCAGGCCGACCTGCCGGAGTCCTTCACCCAGGCCCTCAAACAGGCGGGTATTCCGGACACCCATGTGGGCGTGTCTGTCCAGGAACTGGACGGTACCCCCATCCTGTTCCACGGCGCGGATCGGGCCTTCAACCCCGCGTCGGTCATGAAGCTGGTTACCACCCTGGCGGCCCTGGACAGCCTGGGGCCGGCCCATGTGTTCAAGACCCTGGCGTGGCTGGACGGCGAACTGAAAGACGGCGTCCTCACGGGCAACCTGGTGCTGCAAGGCGGCGGCGACCCGGGCATGACGCCGGAGCGTTTCTGGCTGCTGCTGCGGGAATTGCGCCAGCGGGGCCTGCGCGAGATCCAAGGCGACGTGCTGCTGGACAACAGCTATTACGCCATCGAGGCCCGGAACCCCGGGGCCTTCGACCAGTCACCCCTGCGGCCCTACAACGCCCAGCCCGCTGCCTTGCTGGTGAATTTCAACACCCGCCTGCTGCGCCTTTGCGCCCGGGAGGACCGGGTCATCGCCCGGCTGGATCCACCCCTGGACGCCCTGGCTCTGGACAATCGGATGCAGCCCGCGGATGCCCCCTGCAATGCCTGGGGCGAGCGGGTGTCCACCCGGCTTGAGGGCAACACGCTGGTGCTCGAGGGCAGCCTGTCCAGCCAATGCGGCGACCGGGCCCTGTCCCTGAACCTGGACCCGCCCCCGGCCAACGTTGGTGCCTGGTTCCAGAACACCTGGCGGGAACTGGGCGGCATCCACCAGGGCGCGGTGCGGGAGGGAGTGGTGGGGCCCGACGCCGGCCTCTTCCTGGTATTTGATTCCGTGCCCCTCAGCCTGCTGGTGCGGGATGTGAACAAGCACAGCAACAACGTCATGGCAAAGATGCTGTATCTAAATATGGGGGTGGCCCGGTTCGGCGGGCCCGCCACCTGGGACAAGGCAGAGCGGGCCGTGCGGGCCTGGCTGGAGGAGAAGGGCCTGGCGGTGCCGAAACTGGTGCTGGACAACGGCTCGGGCCTCTCCCGCATCGAACGGATATCCGCCGCGGCCATGGCGTCGCTGCTGGCGTGGGCGTCCCGGCAGCCGGCCTATTTCGAGTTTGCGGCTTCCCTGCCCGCCGTGGGCCTGGAGGGTACACAAAGAAGCCGTTTCAATGGCAATGGCGCAGGGGGTCCGGACCTGGTCGGCAAGGCCTGGCTCAAGTCGGGAACCCTGAATGGCGCCCGCAACCTGGCGGGCTATGTTCTGGGGCAGGATGGGGTGCGCCGGGCGTTGGTGATTTTCATCAATCACCCCAGGGCCAGTGCGGCCATGGTGGCCCAGGAGGCCTTGGTGAAATGGGTCCACGCCTACACCATTACTTCGCAATCAGGTGGTGCCAAAGCAGTAAATCAGCAATAACTTATGCACATTTTTGGGCTTGACAGGGCTTTCCTGCCAAAGTAGCCGCCCTCGGCAAGGGGTGCTTTATAACACATTGTTTTATATAGAATTATTCTGTGCATATTTTTTATGCCGAGGTGCTAAGCCCGCGTAACCGCAGGCCTTTTTACGGTTTCATGACGCATTTTCCACATGGTTATCCACAGGTTCCGTGGACAACCTCAAAAGTCGCTTTAGTACTAGCTGGTTTGTCCGCACTTCTGCCAAAGTACTTTAAGTCTTTGCGGTGATTGTTGAGTTTCTGCAACACATATGACGAGCTCCACCACGCCCACATCAGCTTCCACGCCCATCATCCAGGTGGCCCTGGATACACCTCTGGACCGGGTGTTTGACTATCTGGCCCCCGGGGCCGACGACAGCGACGTTGGCCGCAGGGCGTTGGTGCCTTTCGGGCACCAGAAGGTGGTGGGTGTGGTGCTGGGCATGGTGGCCCACAGCGAACTCCCCAGGGAGAGCCTGAAGACCGTCCAGGAGGTCGACCGGGAAACGCCGCCCCTGCCAGCGGACCTCATGGAACTGGCCCGGTTCGCAGCAGGCTATTACCGGCACCCCCTGGGCGCGGTGCTGGCCGCCATCCTGCCGCCGGCCCTGCGGCGCATGGGCGGCCCCGGCCGGGATACCGGCCCCGTTGCCTATGTTCTCACCGCCCTGGGGCAGGATCAGCTGGGCCAGCTGCCCCGGCGGGCCACCGCCCAGCGTGCCCTGGGGGACAGGCTGGCGTCCGGTCCCCTGGCGCGGCAGGAATTGGATACGCGGGACAAGGGGCTGGTGAGGGACTGGCTGAAAAAAGGCTGGCTGACCCAGCAACCCATGGAAGATGGCATCCCGAAGTCGGGCGATGAGCCGCCGGGCCTCACCCAGGAGCAGGTCACCGTTCTGGCGGAGCTGGAGGGGTGCGTAGGATTCGGCACCTGGTTGTTGCATGGCGTCACCGGCAGCGGCAAGACCGAAATCTACCTGCGTCGGGTGGCGGATATGCTGGAAATGGGGCGCCAGGCCCTGATACTGGTGCCGGAGATCCACCTCACCCCCCAACTCACGGAGCGCATCGCCCGCCGGTTTCCCGGTCGCCGCCTGGTGGGGCTGCACAGCGGCCTGGCGGAAGGGGCGCGGCGGGAAGCCTGGCTGACGGCCCTGGAAGGTCGGGCGGACATCGTGCTGGGCACTCGCCTGGCAGTGTTCGCCCCCATGCCCCGCCTGGGACTCATCGTGGTGGACGAGGAGCACGACCCGGCCTTCAAGCAGATGGAGGGCATGCGATATTCCGCCCGGGACGTGGCCGTGTGGCGGGGCAAGCAGCGGAACGTGCCGGTGATCCTTGGTTCGGCCACGCCCGCCCTGGAAAGCTGGCGCAATGCCCAGGAAGGACGCTACAGGCTCGTGAGCCTCACCCACCGGGCCCGGGAAAGCGCGGCGCTCCCCACCGTCCGTCTGGTGGACAGCCGCACGGACCGACCCCGCCAGGGCCTCACCCAGGCCCTGGTCCAGGCCGTCGCCTTGCGTCTGGAACGGGGCGAGCAGAGCCTGGTGTTCATCAACCGCCGGGGCTATGCCCCCACCCTGCTTTGCAACGGTTGCGGCCATGTCTTCCCCTGTCCCCGCTGTTCCGCCCACCTGGTACTGCATCGCCGGGGAGGAGGACCGCAGGCGCCGGGCTATCGGCTGCTGTGCCACCACTGCGGCTTGTCCGTGCCGCCTCCGGAAGCCTGTCCCAGTTGCGGCGGGCTGGACCTGCGCCCCGCGGGCCAGGGTACCCAGCGGGTGGAAGAGGCCCTGGCGGCACAGTTTCCCCAGGCCCGCCTGCTG
Organism: Thiobacillus sp.; assembly: GCA_024235835.1. NCBI lineage: Bacteria > Pseudomonadati > Pseudomonadota > Betaproteobacteria > Nitrosomonadales > Thiobacillaceae > Thiobacillus > Thiobacillus sp. The sequence goes on from JACKLQ010000002.1 coordinate 589,825, forward strand.
CGGATAGACCGGGACACCGCTGCCCGCAAGGGGGCCTTCGCAGCCATGCGGGAGCAGGTGGCGACACGGGAGGTGGACATCCTGGTGGGCACCCAGATTGTGGCCAAGGGGCACGATTTCCCCCATCTCACCCTGGTGGGCATCATCGGCGCGGACCAGGCCCTGGTGTCACCGGACTTCCGCGCCGGCGAGCGGCTCTTCGCCCAGCTCATGCAGGTGGCGGGCCGTTCCGGCCGGGCGGAACACCCCGGCGAGGTGTTGATCCAGACCGCCTATCCCCGCCATCCCCTCTACCAGGCCGTGGTGGCCCACGATTATCCAGGCTATGCCAGGCAGGCCTTGCGGGAGCGACGAGGCGCGGATTTCCCGCCCTATGTCAGCCAGGTGCTGCTGCGGGCGGAGGGACGGGACGAGCAGGCAGTGCTTGGGTTTCTCATGGCCGCCAGGGAACAGGGTGAGGCCCTGGATCCCGGCGTGCGTATATTCGACCCGGTACCTGCCCTCATGAGCCGGGTGGCCAACAGCCACCGCTTGCAGCTGCTGGTCCAGTCCCGTTCCCGGCCGCGCCTGCAATCCTTTCTGGATCGCTGGGTGCCTGTCCTGGGCGAACTTCCATCCCGAGGGCTGCGATGGGGACTGGATGTGGATCCCCTGGACGTATAGGGGGCGTATAGGGGGCTGTAGGCCATGACAGAAAAACTTATGGCCTGTAACGATACTTTAATTGGCGAGCGGGAACCTGTTGCATAGATTAAGAACGCTGAGCCGCGAATCCGAAACCGAGCACAAGTTGCCTGCCGATCCATCCATCCTGATTTCCGAGGCCTGCGAGCGGCATGGCTCCAGCCCGGAGGCGCTGTTGCAGGTCTTGCGGGAAATCCAGGAAGTACAGCACTGCATCTCTGCCGAAGCCGCGCAACAAGTGGCGGCTGCCCTCGGGCAGCCCCTGGGTCGTGTGCTGGGGGTGGCAGGTTTCTATGCCTTCCTGTCCACCACCCCCGCGGGTCGTTACCGGGTGCTGTTTTCCGACAACATCACTGACCGCATGCTGGGCAACATGGACCTCCTCGCGGCCCTGTGCGAAAAGCTGTGGGTGGAGCGGGGCAGGGTGTCGGAAGACGGCCTGGTGTCCGTGGATACCACCTCCTGCACGGGGCTTTGCGACCAGGGGCCCGCCATCCTGGTGAACGGCTGGGCCATTCCCAATGTGACCGGAGACCGGCTGGGCCTCATCGCCGAACTGATCCTGGCCAAGGTACCGGTGGAGAACTGGCCCCCGGAGCTAATGGCCGTCCAGGACAACATCCGCCGCCGTGACATCCTGCTGAACCATGGCCTGGCTCCCGGTGATGCCCTGCGCAGCGCCATGGGCCGGGACTGTGAACCCGGCAGCCCGGTGGAAGCCGCCGCCAACGAGCGATCCTGGCGCGAAGGCATCCCCAGCGGCGCCCTCTGCGCTCCCATGGCCACCCTGGAAGAGATCAAGCGCTCCAACCTGCGGGGCCGGGGCGGAGCCGGCTTTACCACGGGCCTGAAGTGGGAGGCCTGCCGCAACGCCACTGGCCCGGACCGCTACGTGGTCTGCAACGCTGACGAGGGCGAGCCCGGCACATTCAAGGACCGGGTGCTGCTTTCCCGCCATGCCGACCTGGTGTTCGAGGGCATGACCGTGGCGGCCCACGCCATCGGCGCCCGCAAGGGCTTCCTCTACTTGCGGGGGGAATACAGATTCCTGCTGGCGCCGCTGAACGCGGTGCTTGCCAGGCGTCGATCGGAAAACCTGCTGGGGCTCTCCATACTGGGCCAGGCCGGCTTCGACTTCGACATCGAGATCCACCTGGGGGCCGGGGCCTATGTATGCGGCGAGGAGTCCGCCCTCATCGAGTCCCTGGAAGGCAAGCGTGGCATCCCCCGCAACCGGCCCCCATATCCGGTGACCCACGGCTACCTGCAGCGGCCTACGGTTGTGAACAACGTGGAGACCTTCTGCGCCGCCGCCCTCATCGCCAAACACGGCGGCGACTGGTACCGGGGCATCGGCACGGAGAAATCCGCTGGTACCAAGCTTCTTTCCGTATCCGGCGACTGTGCCCGGCCAGGCATCTACGAGTATCCCTTTGGTACACCGGTATGCCAGATACTGGCCGATTGCGGCGCGGAGAATACCCAGGCGGTGCAGATCAGCGGGCCCTCCGGCGTCTGCATCGCGGCCGACGAATTCGACCGCCGCATCGCCTTCGAGGACCTGCCCACGGCCGGCGCCTTCACCGTTTTCGACCACAGCCGGGACATGTTCGAGGTGGCGCGCAACTACACCCACTTCTTCGCCCATGAATCCTGCGGCTTCTGCACCCCCTGCCGGGTGGGCACGGCCATGCTCAGGAACACCATGGACAAGATCGCCTCAGGCCATGGCACACCCTGTGACCTGAGGGAAATCGAGCGCCTGGACAAGGTACTGCAGATGAGTGCCCACTGCGGCTTGGGCCACACCGCCTGCAATCCCACCCTGGATACCGTCAAGCGCTTCCGGCCCGCCTACGAGCGGCGCCTCAAGTCCCTGGAGTTCGAGCCCGCCTTCGACCTGGACGGCGCCCTGGCCCGGGCCCGGCAGATGACCGGGCGGGACGACGCGGGCGCCCATCTTTCCACTGAGGTCAGCGAATGATGCTCAGTCTGGCCCGGTCTTTACCCCCCTGTGAAAAAGGGGGGCAGGGGGGATTGGAGTGGCTCACGTCCGGAGCCGCCGCTGGAATCCCCCCCAACCCCCCTTTGGCAAAGGGGGGAGAGATGCCTGCGGGAGAGGCGACACCATGACCGACACCTTTCTGCTGGATGGCGAAGCGGTACCCTTCGCGCCGGGCCAGACCGTGGTGCAGGCCGCCCTGGCGGCGGGGCGCTACATTCCCCATCTTTGTTACCACCCGGAATTCCGTCCCCACGGCAGCTGCAAGGTGTGCACCGTGAAGGCCAACGGACGCAATGCCACGGGCTGCACCCTGCCGGCCCAGGCGGGCCTGGAGGTGGAAAGCGAGACGGAGGAACTGCGGGCCCTGCGCAAGACCCTGGTGCAGATGCTGTTTGCCGAGGGCAACCACTTCTGTCCCTCCTGCGAGCAGAGCGGCAACTGCGTGCTCCAGGCCCTGGGCTACGACCTGGGGGTCATGACCGCCGGCTTCCGCCACTTCTTCCCGGACCGGCCCGTGGACGCCTCCCATCCGGACATCCTGCTGGACGCCAACCGCTGCATCCTGTGCGAGCTGTGCATGCGGGCCTCCCGGGAGGTGGACGGCAAGGACGTGTTCGCCTTCTCCGGCCGCGGCATCGACAAGCGCCTCATCGTCAACGCCCCCTCCGGCCGCCTGGCGGACACCAACGCGGCCCTGGGGGACAAGGCCATGGATGTCTGCCCCGTGGGCGCCATCATCAGAAAACGGGTGGGCTTCGCCGTGCCCATCGGCGAGCGGCGCTACGACAAGTCGCCCATCAGCGAGCAGGCCCTGGCGGATGCGCCCCGGCCCAGCGAGCACAACGGAGGCGGCGCGTGAACGCCGCCGCCAAACCCAAGCTGCGGGTGGCCACCGCCTCCCTGGCGGGCTGCTTCGGCTGCCACATGTCCTTCCTGGATATCGACGAGCGCCTGTTCCCCCTGCTGGAGCTGGTGGAGTTCGACCGCACCCCCCTCACCGACATCAAGCACTGCGGACCCTGCGACATCGGCCTGGTGGAAGGGGGCCTGTGCAACGCCGAGAACGTGGAGGTGCTGCGGGAGTTCAGGAAGCACTGCAAGATTCTCATCGCCCTGGGGGCCTGCGCCGTCACCGGCGGCCTGCCCGCCCAGCGCAACCATCTGGACCTGGGGGCCTGCCTGTCCGAGGTGTACCTGACGGGCCAGGGCATGGAACACGGCCTCATTCCCAACGATCCGGAACTGCCCCTGCCCCTGGACAAAGTGCATCCGCTGCATGAAGTGGTGAAGGTGGACTACTTCATCCCGGGCTGCCCCCCATCCGCCGAGGCCATCTGGACCTTCCTGGTGCAGCTCATGGAGGGCAAGGAACCCGCCCTGGGCCATGGCCTGATTTCCTACGATTGAAGTTATGAGCCACGAACTGGAAACCGCCCAACACCCCGAAACCCTGCGCCGGGTGGCCATCGAGCCCGTGACCCGGGTGGAGGGCCACGGCAAGGTGACCCTGCTGCTGGACGAGGACAACCACGTGCGGCAGGCCCGGTTGCACATCGTGGAATTCCGCGGCTTCGAGAAGTTCGTCCAGGGCCGGCCATTCTGGGAAATCCCCGTCATGGTGCAGCGCCTGTGCGGCATCTGCCCCGTGAGCCACCACCTGGCGGCGGCCAAGGCCATGGACCAGGTGGTCGGAGCCCACCATTTGACCCCCACGGCGGAGAAGCTGCGCCGCCTCATGCACTACGGCCAGATCCTGCAATCCCACGCCCTGCACTTCTTCCACCTGTCCTCGCCGGACCTGCTGTTCGGCTTCGACTCCGACGTGGCCAGGCGCAACATCGTCGGCGTGGCGGCGGCCCATCCGGACGTGGCCAGGAAGGGCGTGCTGCTGCGCAAGTTCGGCCAGGAGGTGATCCGCGTCACCGCCGGCAAGCGGGTCCACGGCACCAGCGCCGTGCCCGGCGGCGTGAACAAGAACCTGAGCAGGGAAGAGCGGGACACCCTGCTCAAGGACGCCTACCAGGTCATCGCCTGGGGCCGGGAGGCCGTTGCCCTGGCCCGGCAACTGTTCGAGCAGAACCTGGCCCTATATGAGGGTTTCGGCAGTTTCCCGGCCCACAGCCTGGGCCTGATCCGGGCCGACGGCGCCATGGACCTGTACCACGGCGGCCTGCGGGCCCGCCGCATGGACGGCTCCACCCTGTTCGACCACGTGGACTACGGTCATTACTGGGAACACATCCACGAAGAGGTGAAGGCCTGGTCCTACATGAAATTCCCCTACTTCATGGAGATGGGGCCGGAGGAGGGCTGGTACCGGGTGGGACCGCTGAGCCGGGTGACCCTGTGCGACTCAATCCCCACACCCTTCGCCGACCACGAGCGCCGGGACTTCATGGCCTTCGATGGCGGCAAGGCCGCCCTCTCCACCCTGGGCACCCACTGGGCGCGCATGATCGAGCTGCTTCATGCCGCCGAGACCATCAAGGACCTGCTCCACGACGATGACCTGATGGGGCCGGACCTGCTGGTCCAGGGCGAACGCCAGAAGACGGGCGTGGGCGTCCTCGAGGCACCCCGGGGCACCCTCATCCACCATTACGAGGTGAACGAGGACGACCTGGTGGAACGCTGCAACCTCATCGTTTCCACCACCCACAACAACCAGGCCATGAACGAATCCATCCGGGTGGTGGCCCGGGAGCACCTGGACGGCAGAGAGCTCACGGAAGGCCTGCTCAACCACATCGAGGTGGCCATCCGCGCCTTCGACCCCTGCCTGTCCTGCGCCACCCACGCCCTGGGCAAGATGCCCCTGGAGCTGGAACTGGTGGACGCCTCCGGCCGGTGCATCGATACCCTGGCCAGCACCGGCCGGTGACGGCCCCCATCCTCATCATCGGCATCGGCAACCCCAGCCGGGGTGACGATGCCCTGGGGCCCCTGTGCATCGAGCGCCTGGAAGCCATGCAACTGCCGGACGTGGAACTGCTCACGGACTTCCAGCTCCAGGTGGAGTTCGCCCTGGACCTGGCCGGGCGGCGGGAGGTTGTGTTTGTGGATGCGGCCGCGTCAGGACCGGAGCCCTATGATTTCCGCCCGGTGGGACGCGTTGGCGGCAATAGCCATACCAGCCATGTCCTTTCCCCTGAGGCCGTCCTGGCCGCTTGCGGCCGGGTGGGAATCACGCCGCCGGAAACGGCCCTCATCCTGGCGATCCGGGGATACGGTTTCGCATTGGGCGAGGCGCCGAGCCTCCAGGCGACCCATAATCTTGAGGCTGGCCTGGCTCTGTTGCGAGATCGCTATTCACAAAAGAAAACGGCCGGATGACCGGCCGCTTCATGGGGAGCGAAAGTACCCTTAGTGGGCCTGCACCCCGGGCCCGAAGAACCGGTAACCCATGCGCATCTGCCGGCTGCGCTCGAAGCGCTTCTTCTCGGCGCCGTCGGCAAAGCTCCCGGCGATGCCGTTGAAAGCCTTCTCGGCCCAGGCATCATCCAGCAGCAGGTCGGCCACACCCTCGGCCCAACGCAGCTTGTCCGTGTTGGAGCCCAGCTTGGCGCCGCAGCCGTCCATCAGGGGGGCGATCTCGGAGACGGGCAGTTCATAGGCCTTGAGGCGACTGGCCAGCTGCACGCAATCGTCGCCGCTGGCGCAGGTGTCCACGGCCTTGGCGAACAGGGCATTGGCGCTGGCGCTGTCGTTGATGTCCCGGTACAGCTTGCCCATGTGGGCCAGGGCGAAATGGTCCTTGGCACGGGAGGCGCCGTCAGCCAGCAGCTTGGCGGCCAGGGAGGCGTCTTGCAGTCCGTCGGCGGCCAGTTCGGCCATCTTGGTGTAGTCGTAGGGGTTGTCCCCCAGGGCGCGGCCGTCCATGTAGGCCTTGGCGCGGGCCTTGCCGTACTCGGCGTCCGTCATCTCCCGGGCACAGGCCAGGACGATCTCGCGGAACCAGACGAAGTCGTCGCCGGTGCTGGCCACGCTCTCGTCCAGCAGCTTGCCCAGCCACGCCTTGTCGCCCAGGCGGTCCACCGCCAGGATCAGGGGCTTGAAGCGGCCGAAGTGGAAGCCGTCCTCCCGCATCTGGGCCTCGGCGATGCCCAGCATCTTGCCGGCGTAGGACTTGTCATCCAGCTCGGCCAGGATGCGGTCGGCCAGATTGATGATCTGCTTGACCGTGGTGCACTTGGGCTCCTCGTTCTGAAATGCCACGTACTTGGCCTGGTTGGCTTCCCGCTTGGCCAGCTTCTCGGCCACCCGGGCCACCCGGGCGGCATCGCCCGCGGCATGCTTGTTGGTGGCTTCCACCACCTTGCGCATCTCGTCCAGGTTGGCCACGGCCTCCTCGGCCTTGTCCAGCATGTCGGTCACGCCGGTGGCATCGCCGATGCCGGCGTAGGCGTCAGCCAGCTGGATCAGCTCGCCGGACACGGTGGCCACGGCGCCGGCCTTGGCCAGCACGGCCTTGGTGAATTCGGCGTTGCCGGCGGCGGCTGCCAGCACCTGCATCAGGGCGGTGAAGTCCTTGGCGGAATCCAGGGCCTTCTCATACAGGGCGCCGGCGGCGGCGGGGTCGATCTCGCCCATGGCGCCGGACAGCACGATGAGGTCGGCGGGGCTGCCGTACTTGCCGGCACCCTCGTTGATGATCTCCACGGCCTTGGCCTTGTCGCTGGCAGCCAGCAGTTTGGCCAAACGGGCAAAGTCACCGGCACGGCCGGCCTTGGCCTTGATCTTGTCGGCAATCTGGCCAAACAGCTCGGCGTTGTTCAGCTCGCCCACCACGGAGGCCAGACCGTAAAGTTCCTCAGTGGCCGAGACTTCCTTCAGGGCGCCCGCCAAGGCCTTGCCGGCGGCGGCGGCATCCCCCAGGGCCAGCCACTGGCCCATGCCCACGGACACCTTCTCGCTGCCATCCATGGCGAAGTCGGCACCCTGGCCCAGCATCTCGCCGGCCTTGCCGGCGTCACCCAGGGCCTGGTAGCCGATGGCCAGGGTGACGAAATCCTTGGTGAACATGGCATCGCCCGCCACCTTGTCCAGGGCGGCCTTGGCATCGGCGGCGCCGGTGAACGCGGCGCCGGTGAGGATGTCCTTGGCGTAGGCCATGTCCGCCGGCGCCTCGAAGCACTCGCGGGCCAGGGCGAAGAGATCTGCCGCGCTGCCGGCGGCGGCTACTTTGGGCTCAAGGGTGGAACGGTTGGCCATGGAAATCTCCAGAAAAATCAGCGTGAAACGGAAAGTATGGAACTTTACCGGCCCTCGGCCCCGGATGGGCTAGGGTTTTTTTATTGAGCGATAAAGGATTTTATTTTCCGCCCGTCCGTCCAACCCGGACAGGGCCTTGCTGGCAGTCCCCGTCCACAATCTCCTTGCCTGTCCGCCAGATTCCCGAACATGCTTCGCGCCTTGCTCATAACTTCCAACTCCCGCGAGATACCAGCCTTTCCATGGATGAGCGCCTGCGTCGCCTGATCCCCAAGCGGGAACACCTGCAGCAAAACCGCTGGCTACGCTGGCTGGGCCCGTATTTCCATCATCCACGCCTGTGGCACTGGTCCCGACGGGGCGTGGCCATGGGAGTGGCCCTGGGCGTGTTTTTCGGCCTCCTGGTGCCCATCGCCCAGATCCCCCTGTCCGCCGCCGCCGCCGTGTTACTGCGGGCCAATGTGCCCGCCGCCGCGGCCAGTACCCTGGTGACCAATCCGGTCACCTTCGGCCCCATCTACTACGCCGCCTACCATCTGGGTGCCTGGGTCACAGGCCAGGAGGCCCGGCCCAAGGCGCTGGAAAAAAGCCAGGCCGCCGTGGACGAGGAAAACCTGGGGGTTTGGCAGCGCCTGCGTGCCCTGGGTTTGCCCCTGCTGGTGGGCCTGGCCATCGCCGCCACCCTCATGGGCCTGGCCAGCTACGGACTGATCAGCCTGGTCTGGTACCTGCGGGTCATGCGCAAGCGGCGCCAGGGCAGGCGCAGAAAATCCCAGCCTGAGGCGTAAGGGGCCTTCGGGCTACTTGGGAATGACGATTTCCCGCTCGAAGTAACGCCCTTCGTCCGACCGGGGATGGCAGGCGATGCAATTGGACCGGCTGCCCACCTTGGCACGGCGCCAGATGGAGGGCGGCACTTCGTCGTGCATGTAGCCGAAGAACGGCATTTCCGTGACCCGTAACAAAGGCGCGCTGGAGGCAGCCCGGACATTTCGATACGCGATGGCCTGCACCGCCCGGGGGCCATCCCCGGCCAGTTGCTCCAGTTGTTCAAGCAGCAGATCCCTGTCCGCCTTGGCCAGGCTGGCGTCCTCGCCGAAGTGCCGATCCAGCTCCAGCATCAGCTTGCGCCAGGCGCGGGCGGGCAGGTAGGTGGGGGCATAGGCCGTGTGGCAGCTGCCGCATTCCTCCACATAAAGCCGGGAGGACGGCATGGGCAGCACTTCGTTGACCTGGCCGGCCCAGCCCGGCAACGAGAACAGGCCCGCAGCCAGGGCCGTGATGAGGATTCGATGCATGTCCGTCATCCGTAGGGTTTATCTGACCGACAGGACATAGGCGGTGAAGTCCGCCTTTTCCTGGGGAGTGCACGCCCGGTTCAGCACCTCGTTGCAGTTGCGCTTGAACCACTTTTCCACCTTGGCCATGTCCGTGAAGCGCTCCGGGCTGACGCTGGGGGCCAGGGGCTCGATGGCCTTGTTGGTGCGCACATGACGGCCTCCATCCTTGGGGCTGGAGGTGTGGCAGGTGGAACAGGACTCGGCTTTTTCGCCGGGGAACTTGCCGTGGTACAGCTGCCTGCCCCGCTCAAGGGAGGCGCTGCCGCCGGCATCGGCCTGGAGTCGGGCCAGTATCTGGGCGGGGGTGTCGGCCATGGCCACCAGGGGGGCGCCCATGAGAACACCCATGAGTACGCCCAAGCTGAACGGGAAATCGAATTTCTTCATGACATCTCCGGGGCCGGGGAGAAAAAAGCGTGGCGGAGGCCATGGCCTCCGCCACGCGGACTCTAGCTTCCGCGCTGGGGTCGGAAGTTAGTACTTGGCAGCCACCTTGCCAAGGTTGCCGACAGGGGCATCCACGCTCACGGATACGTCAGCGTCGTCATCGCCCTTGATCTTCACATAGGGCATGTTGAAGGCGGGCTTGCCCAGGGACTTGTAGTAGGCGGAGATGTCCTCGATTTCCTTCTCGGTGTAGAAGGCCGTGGCCAGGTTCATCATGGGGTGCAGTATCTTGCCGGTCTTGTACTTGTTGGTCTTGATGGCGAGCTTGTCCGCATCGCGGCCGGCCAGCTGCAGGGCGTAGAAGATGCCGCCGAAGGTTTCGTTGCCGTGGCAGACCGTGCAGCCGGTGGCAATCTGCTTGCCGGCGACGGGGTCTCCCGCCTGGGCGGCGGTGGCGAGGAGGGCGGCGGACATCAGGGAGATCAGGGCGGTCTTTTTCATGGCTTGCTTCCTTTGTTGGTTCACTTGAGAAAATTCGAACATGCGGAA